>SVPW01000003.1 GCA_015065645.1 Oscillospiraceae bacterium
CTATCGCTGATGTTGTTTTCTGCGACGTAGACGAAAATGATGTTGCTGTAACTTATCCTAATGCAGATGCTCCCTTTACTTTTACTGTTGCTGAACCTGTTGTAGAACCGGAAGAACCGGAAGTAGAAGTTACTTCTGCTACATATAATCATTCCATTTCACTGAACGCAGGCTTGGCTGTAAATATTTATCTTTTACAGACAGATGATTGGGCTTCGTGTTCAAATCTTTATATGGAGATTGAAACAGAGGATTATTCTACTGGTGAATTGACATATACTACAGAAACTCTTTATGTTGCTTCAATGGAGCCTGTATACCTTAGTAAGGCATATAGATATCAGTTCGTTTATACTGGTATTGATGCTCGTGAAATAGCTTCTCGTTTTACTGCAACAGTATACGGTGTTGATGCTAAAGGTAATGTGATTTTCACCTCTGATGTAGATGATGATTATAGTGTATTGGATTACTGTGTAAGTCAGTTTGGTAAAACAAATGAAGCTTTCAAAGTTGTATTAGCTGATTTGTTAAACTATGGTGCTGCTGCACAAGCTAACTTTAGTTATCGTGTTAATGAACCTGTAAATACATTAGCTTCTGTTGTCGATTATGTAGAACAGTATGAAACAAAAACAGCTCCCACTTTAGATGCCACTTCAAGCAAAGAAGGTACAGGTGTAAATATTAGTAATACTGTAACCTGTGAGTCTGTTGTTGAATTAGTTTGTGCAGTTAAAAAGGCAGATGTTGCTGCTTACGATTTTGATTCATTAAAGTTTAAACTTACATATGGTGGCAACACATATGAAATGGATAGCTCTGTATTTACTAATCTTTCTACAGACACGTATTATCGTGCATATTATGGTGGTTTACTTTCTACACAGTTTTCCGAGGATATCATTATTGGTCTTTATGAAGGAGATACCTTAATATCTGTGATTCGTACATATTCTATAGAGGCATATTGTATTTCTCAAATTGAAAAATATGCTGTAGGTACTACACAAAATACATTGTATACTATGTTGATGACTTATGGTTATTCAGCAGCTAATTATTTTTAAAGTGAGGTGTTAAGACAATGAAGGCTTATGTTGAAATCGTTAAGTTTGACGTTAAGGACGTAATTACTACAAGCGAAGGCGAATATACTTGCCCGACTGAGGGTGACCTCGACTAAACCAATTCGAAAAGGCTGCCTTTAAAAGGCGGCCTTTTTGTTTTATTAAAATCCATATAGAATAGGTGTAATGATTGATTACGATAATTGAAAATGATTCTTTAATAAATAAAATTTTAGGAATGCAAAATATAACTGATTCGAAATATCGCTGGAGTTGTTTTACTGTAGTAGTGAAACATAACGATATGATTTTGTTATATAATACACTTACTTCTGAAGAAATTGCTATTTCTGAATCTATATACAAATCTGTAGTAGATGAAACGAAACATGAAATTTATAATACTTTGATAAAAAAATGGTTTTTAGTGCCAATTGATTTCAATGAACAAGAGTTATACAATAGTGTATTCGCTACAGCTGGTTTGTTTGTTAAAAAAAATGGGATAACAAATTATATTATTATGACTACTACAGATTGTAACGCTCGTTGTTTTTATTGCTTTGAAAAAGATGTAAAAAAATACTCTATGAGCAAAAAAACTGCTGTAGATGTTGCAGATTTTATTATGAAAAAATCCTTGGGACAAAAAGTACAAATACAGTGGTTTGGCGGCGAACCACTATATAACCGCGAGGCAATTGATACAATTTGTAATAGACTCAAAAACAATAATATAAATTTTAATAGTATTATGATTACGAATGGCTATTTAATAGATCCATTATCAATCAGTAAAGATGTTCGACTTTGGAATTTGAAGCGTGTTCAAATAACACTTGATGGCACGGAAAAAATATATAATCGATGTAAAAATTATATATATGAAAGTGGTGTTAATCCATTTTTAAAAGTGGTTAAAAATATTGAAGCTTTATTAAAAGAAAAAATAAAGGTATCTATACGTTTAAATTTGGATAAGCATAATAAAGAAGATTTGTTTTCTTTAGTTGATTTTTTGAATGACGTGTTTATAGATTATGTAGAGTATATAAATGTATATGTTTGTTTGTTATATGATGATCGTGGTATAAAGACTATGACTTCGGATGCTCAGACGAGAAAAGATGGTTATGAGCAGTTAATTAAATTGGAGAATTATATACATTATAAAAAATTATCTAGTAAATCATATCCGCCCAAAAGAATGAGGTTATTTGCGTGTATGGCTGATATGGAAAATTCTACTACCATATTGCCTGATGGTAATTTAGGTAAATGCGATCATATGTTAAAGGATGAGTTTTGGGGTAATATATATTCTGATTCTGTTAATGTTGATAATTTCAAAAAATGGCAAGAATATAGATCAACATTAACTCTTTGCAATAGTTGCCCTATGCTTCCTAATTGTTTAAGCGTTAAAAATTGCCCAGATAATGGTAAATATGATTGTGATGAACAGATTATGGAACGAAAAATCGAAAAATTAAAAAAATCAATGATAAATGCATATGACAATTTTAATAAATCTAATATGGGTGAATAATTATATGATGAATTTTATTATGAAAATTGCTGATTTCAATTTCAAAATATCTAATAATTTATTGAATTTTAAAACACGCTTTAATATGTATTTTACTAATGATAAAAAAATTGATTGTGAGTTATTAGTTACACATAACGATTTGCACAATGAAATATCTTTAAGCGAATTTAAATCTTCTGATAAATATATAGAGTTTGTATGCATTTCGAGAAAAATTGCTGATTGGCTACCGCTACATAATGCATTTGTGCTTCATTCAGCTACATTTGAAGTTGATGGCACGGGTGTTGCGTTTGCGGCGCATAGCGGTACGGGAAAGACCACGCATATGAGGTTATGGCAGGAACTTTTGGGTAAGCGTATGACGGTTGTAAATGGTGACAAGCCTATTGTTCGCTTCTTTGAGGATGAGCCTGAATGTCCTTACGCCTACGGTACACCATGGAACGGTAAAGAAAGGCTTGGATGCAATATGCGTACACCGCTAAAGCATATTTGTTTTATTGAACGAAGCGAAACAAATTCCTGTGAACCGATGGACAAAAAGGACGCTGTAGACCTTATGTTCAATCAGGTTTATATGCCTACAGATCCGCAAGCAGCGCTTTGTACAATGCAGCTTATTGACCGTTTGCTTTCTTGTTGCAAGCTTTGGAAGATAAGATGTAATATGGAGCCGAACGCCGCAGAAGTTGCTTACAATACTATTTGGGAGTAATAATTAAAGTAGGAGCATTTATGAAATATATTGATGAGAAATTTAAAGATGAAAAACCCGAAATAACAGTTGAAAATATAATAAAAAAGCTTGATATCATTGGAATTAAACTTCAGGAAAAGTGGAATGATTCTAAAATTGAAAATTGCTGGAGTACGATAATATCTGTAGATGGTAAAATCCCTAGCACCAACGGTAAAGGTATTACTAAGGCATTTGCAAGAGCAAGTGCTTACGGCGAATTTATGGAAAGACTTCAAAGCGGGCTTTTCTTCTATAAATATCAATCCTTTGAAAACGATGATTCGGTGTATTTACATTCATTTGCTCCGGACAAGCGATATATGTCTAAAGAGGAACTGTTGGAAAACAGTGAATGGATGGAGCCTATCGTTAAGAGATACGGTATAACAAAGGAAAATATTGCAGAGCAGTGCCAGATTTATGCCTGCTCTGATAAAATTCTCACATTGCCTTATTACAGCATTTTTGAGGATGAATATGTTTACCTTCCTGCAGCATTTGCAGAGCATATCTATTCTGCTAACGGATGCTGTGTAGGTAACACAAGAGAGGAAGCCTGGGTGCATGCTCTTTCTGAAATATTAGAAAGGCACTCAAATATAGAGGTTGTAAAAAACGGCAAGGCAGTACCTGTTATCTCACGTGAAGAACTTAAAAAATTCAAAGCGGTAAATGCTATTCTTGAAAGAATAGAAGAACAGGGTATTTATGATGTTGAGGTACTTGATTATTCCTGTGGTAAAAAGTTTCCGGTTATAGCTACTCGTATAATTAATAAAAAAACCAAAGGTTATCTTGTTAATGTTGGTGCAGACCCTGTATTTGAAATTGCGGTTGAAAGAACTCTTACAGAGATTTTCCAAGGAAGAAATCTATATGATTTTACTTCCAGACATAATGGGGCTATCCTTAATAAGCTTTCCGATATAAATATTGCCGATAACATCATTAACCAACTGGAAACGGGCAACGGAATGTATACTGCTGATTTTTTTGCAGATGCCACAGCCGAAAATGATATTCTGTCATTTCCTGATAATGTTGATAAGAATAACACTCAGCTGTTGAATTATGTGTTGGATATTTTTAAAAGTTTTAATTTACCTGTTTATGTTCGCAACAATTCTTTTCTGGGCTTCCCTTGCTATAAATTTATTGTTCCCGGATATTCGGAATCAAGAGGTGAGAGGCTTAGAGAGGCAATTCCGACATATTATTTTGCTGATCGTGCTTCTAAAACATTACGTAATATTAAAAAGGCTGATATGCCTGCATTGAGCGAATTGCTGACATATCATAAAATGATAGCAAACTTTATAAGCAAGAAGAATAACATTAATTATCTTACGGGGCTTCCGCTTTCCTGTGCCACATACAATATGCCGTCTATACATTTTGCTTATGCGGCATTAAAACTTAAAAATTACAATCTTTTTAATTCTTATATGGATTCTGCCATTGCGTTTACGCCGGATGACAGCGATGAAAAGGATTATTTAATGGCAGTTAAGCAGTGGGTGAATTTCGCTGTTGGCGGAGTTGAAAAGGAAACCGCTATAACTGTAATAGAAAAATTCTATTTTAAAAATACAGTTGAGCATTTGAAAAAGAATTTGGAAAAAGATGCTTTACTTGATGAGTTTTTAATTGAATGTGAGGATTGTAATGCTTGCAAGCATAAAGAAGGTTGTTGCTATAAGAATATTCAGGAAATAATAGCAAAAGCCGGTGCGGAGTATGCAAAATTCACCCACGGTCAGGATAGAGAAAATTTTAAATTCAATTAATGCCTACAATATGTAACAAAAAACCGATGAGCGTTTGTGCTCATCGGTTTTGTGTTTATATAGTGATTTATTTTTATGATTAATCCTCGCCGGCAAGGACTGCAGCTTCTGCTTCTGCTTGAATTTCGGGGTCTACAGAAAGCATAGGCTTTTCATTTTTGCCTTTAATGCGGCGGTTTACATAGTTTTTGGTAATCTTCATAACCAGTGGGAAGAGAACTACAACACCGATAAGGTTTGGAATCATCATAAGTCCGTTAAAGGTATCGGAAATATCCCAAGCGAGTGAGGAGGTCATAATAGCGCCGGAGATTATCATAAGAACGAAGAATATGCGGTAGAATTTAACCGATTTCTCACCAAATAGATACTCAACTGCCTTTGAGCCGTACTGCGACCAACCGAGAACGGTTGTAAATGCGAACAAAAGCATTGCAACGGCTATAAACATTTCACCGATTGCACCGAAATTAGCACCGAATGCGGAGGCTACAAGTGTGGCATCGTTTACTTCGTTGCTTATAGCAAGACCTGTTTCAAGGTCAATATAACCGCTTGAAAGAACTACTACAGCTGTCATTGTGCAGACAATCATAGTATCAAAGAACACCTCAAAAATACCCCACATACCCTGTGTTACGGGCTCCTTAACATTAGAGGAGGAGTGAACCATTACCGATGAACCAAGACCTGCTTCATTGGAGAAAACGCCACGCTTACAGCCCTGTGTGATAACTGTTTTAAGGCTTGCGCCAACAACGCCGCCGACAGCTGCCTCAACACCGAAAGCAAACTTAAAGATAGAACTGAAGATTGCTCCTACCTGATCAATGTTTATAAAGAATATTGCAAGAGCACCGATAACGTAAAGCACCGCCATAAAGGGTACAACCTTTTCGGCAACCGATGCAATTCTCTGCAGACCGCCGATAATGATAAGACCGCCGATTATAACGAGTGCAATACCGATAAGAAGACTTGTTGTGGGGATTCCTGCAACTGTGCCCAAGGTGTTATCACCAAAGAATGCCGATTGAATATTAATGGTAATTTTGTTTACCTGACCCATATTTCCTATACCGAAGGAAGCAAGAATTGCAAAGATTGAGAAAAGAACGGCAAGTATTTTACCGATTTTTTTGCAACCCTTTTTAGCGCCGAGTCCATCACGCAGATAGTACATAGCTCCTCCCGACCATTCACCGTTTGCATTACGGCGGCGGAAGAAAATACCCAAAACATTTTCTGAGAAGTTTGTCATCATACCAAAGAATGCGGCAATCCACATCCAGAAAACAGCACCCGGACCACCGATTACGATAGCTGCGGCAACACCTGCGATATTACCTGTACCGATTGTTGCGGCAAGGGCTGTACAAAGAGCCTGGAACTGAGAAATACTCTTTTTATCGGTTTTTTTGGTGGAGGCACTGTCCTTTTTGAAAACACCGCCTATAGTCTTTTTCCACCATGTGGGCAAATGGGAAATCTGGAATACCTTGGTAACGAGGGTTAAAAGCACACCTGTTCCAAGCAACATTAAAAGACCGATTTTAACCCAAGCAAAGTCATTTATGTAGTTGTTTACCGAAACGATATAGTCAATAGAACCATCCTTTACGGTAAGCTCTGTAACGGTGAAGCGTTCTTCTGTTTTCTTGACCTGTTTTCCGTTTTCGTCAAGGTCAATATATTCAACCGTTTGGTTTTCTGCCTTATAGCTATCAGGGTCATTGAGGTTGGCATAAAGATTAACAGTATAGGAAGAACCAAAGGAATCGTCAAAACCCTTTACTACAACGCTGTCATCAAAATAAAACTTTTGAATAACTTCATCGCCCTCTTTAAGCTCATAAGAACCGATGCTGTAGCTTATGTTGTCACCGTCCTTAGATGCGCTTGCAGTCAGCTTATCGCTGCCGCCGTTACTGCTTTCACCGCATGCACACAGGCTTAAAAGTGCCATTATGCAAATAAGCAATGCAAGCATTTTCCTTTTCATAATTATCATCCCTTCAAAAATAATAAAACGGATTGCCGCAAAAGCAACCCGTAAGAAAACAAAATATGCCTATATATAAATATAGGTAGAAAACTTTGTCCTTTTGCCTGAGAGATTCACGCTTTACGTTTTGCCCCTTCGGCACCTGACTTACGGCAGGCTTCTCCAAAGTACCGTCAATTTACAGTCCTTATCTTTTAAAAGATACCTGAGAGTGTTACTCCTTCGGTTGCTAAAGCATTTCCTGTAAACATCACACGGTCATATTCAATTCAACCAATGCATTATATCATCATTTTCGTATTTATGCAACATTTTTTTACATATTTCTTATAACTATTCCGCAAATTGCAAGAACAGCAAATGTAATAGCTGCGATTGTTATGATAATATTGAAGGCTTTGCCGAATCTTTTAATAAACCTATCCTCTGCGGTTTCGGGTGGTTCTTTTGGCTCAGGGTCATCTATATATGGATATTTCATAATTGCTTTTCCTCCTATTTTTCGTGGTTTCTGTTACCTTTTTCGTCACTGTAAGGAATATATTTTACCTTGCGTTTTTTGGTTCGTCCCATATTAAGATATATTACCATACCAATAAATATGATGATAACTGCTCCGATAATACAATAAACCGTAATCATTGCGCTTGAACCCAAAAAGCCTTTTACATAACGCCACAGCTCATCAAAGTTAACACCTAAAAATGTGGATTTTTCAACCGTGCTTCCTGCAACCAAATCCACCGTTCCTATAACCTTTTCGGCATAGATAATATCTGCTTCGCAGATTTTATCACCCTTTTTAACAGGGGCATCCACTGAAGTTTCCTCTAACTTGATATTGGGAACAATCTTTATTGTGGAGGTATCGGCATCCTTGGGGAGAATTGTTACAAAGCCATCTTTAATATATATCGGAATATGATCTATATCCCAATTAAGCTCAACCTTTACTTCTGCAACGGGGTTTTCGGTATCGGCAACCTGTTTGAATTCAAAGGTGTTAAAAGCCCAACGGTAAAGCTCCTTAGATTCAACAAATTCTTCACGCTTACCGCCATCATTTGGGCATTTCATAAGAATACAAAGGTAGTTATAACCGTTATAGCTTGCTGTACTCACGAGGCAACGGCCTGCCTGATTTGTAAAACCGGTTTTAACACCTTTTGCGTATGAATAGTAATAATCGGTGGTGGTATCCTGTAAAAAATTGGTGGTGGAAAGAACACGCTTGCCCGACATATTGGTGGGCTCAACCGTATATCTTGAGCTGGAGCTTACCGTAACAAAGGTTTCATTTTTAAGTGCGTATTCCGTAAGGATGCGAACATCACGCACTGTTGTATAGGTTTCTTCATCGTGAAGACCTACGGGGTTTCCGTAATGGGTGCCTGTAAGGCCTAAGCTTTTTGCCTTATCATTCATCATCTGCATAAAGCCCTCAACCGTATCACCGTAATGTAAAGCTGCAAGATACGCACAGTCACCCGCAGATGACATCAAAACATAATACACCAAATCAAGCTGGGTTATTTCTTCTCCTACCTTCAAATTTGATACGGCGCTTCCGGTGCCGGTTATATACTTGTCCACATCGGCACGCATTGCAATTTTTGCCGTGGGGTCATATCTTTCGCTTTCAAGTATTGTAAGAACGGTCATTATTTTGGTAAGGGATGCAGGGTACATTTTTTGGTCAATATTCTTTTCGTAAAGAACCTCACCGGTATCAAGAGAAACCAATATACCTGCTTCAGCCGATACGGTAAAGCTGTTTGGTTCATAGGCAAAAGCGGGCAGTGAACAGGTAAAAATTACCAATATTGTAAAAAAAGCAGAAACAATCTTTTTAATCATAGAAAAATCTCCGTAAATAGTGTATAATGGTTTTGGTATTGACATAATACTGTTTAATATTTATTATTATTATACATTAATTGTTTGAAAAAGAAAAGCATAAAAAATATATTTCTTTAAAATAAGGGGAAATAAATTTGATTTATATTACCGGTGATATGCACGGTGAGCCCGAAAGGCTTTATGACCGTGAGTTTAGAAAGGTTAAAAAGGGCGATGTTTTAATAGTCTGCGGAGATTTCGGTTACATATTTGACGGTTCTAAAAAAGAAAAGGCTTTCATAAACTTTTTTGCTCAGCGTAAATTTATAACCGCTTTTGTAGACGGCACTCATGATAATTTATCACGCATTAACCGTTGCCGTACAACTATGTGGAAGGGCGGAATGGTTCACAGAATAAAGGGGAATCTGCTCCATTTGATGAGGGGTCAGGTTTTTGAAATTGAGGGGAACCGTATTTTCACCTTTGGCGGCGGGGAAAGCGTTGATAAGGATATGCGTGTGGAAGCGGGGCTTTGGTGGCGTGAGGAGGAGCCAACTCCGCTTGAAATGGCAAACGGTGCAAAAAGACTTGATGAATATAACTGCTCGGTAGATTATATAATTACTCACGAACCTCCCTCACTTGTTAAAAGCGCAATGCTGCTGAGAAAAGGTGCTGCCGACCGTGTTAATAAGCTTAACGGTTATTTAGAGGAAATCGGCCGTTCGTGTGAGTATTCGCATTGGTATTTCGGCTCTTTGCATGAGGATAGGGTAATCACACAAAGGCATACCTGCGTTTTCAGAAAGGTAATACCGCTTGAAAACAAGGTGATACCCAAAGAAACACAAGAGGAAAATGCTTCACAGCAGGGTTTTGTTGTTGTGGGGAAATGAATTTTAAAAGTCTTGACAAATATGGTATAATATAGTAAAAGGCGGTTTGCGCCTTTAATAAAAAATAACGGAAATTATAAATCTTTTTTAATTTGGGAGGCTTTTATGCTGAACACTGACAGATTGTGCCGTGGTTGTATGACTGATAACGGCGGTGAAAGTATTTGTGATATTTGCGGATATGATTCTGCTCAAAACAACCCCGAAAATTGTTTGCCAACAGATTTCTGGCTTCAGGATAGGTATCTTGTTGGTAAGGTTTTGGATGTTAACAGCGAAGGTGTTACCTATATAGGCTGGGATAACGGCAGTGATTCGGTAGTTCATATAAGGGAGTATTTTCCGGGTGCAGTTGCGGTAAGAAATCCTGACCGCACAGTGTTTATACCTGATGAAAATAAGTTTGCTTATAACGGCGGGCTTATGGATTTTCTTTCCTTAAACCGTTTGCTTTCAAAAAGTGAGCTTACAGCTTTGGTTCCCGTTACCGATGTTTTTGAAGAAAACGGAACAGCTTATGCAGTATTTGCGGCAGTTTCGGGTATTTCTTTGCAGGATTTTCTTGATAAAAACGGCGGAAGCCTTAAATGGGAACAGGCACGCTCTTTGTTTTTGCCTCTTATAGATACCCTTGCAGGTCTTCATGAGGCAGGGGTTCATCATTACGGCATTTCTCCTGAAACGATTATTGTTGGCCGTGACGGAAAAATGCGGCTTGGAAGTCTTTCAATAAGTAAAATAAGGGATGCTGCACAGGATTTTGAAGCATTACTTTATCCCGGATATTCTGCTTTGGAGCAGTATAAGGAAAAGGGGCTTAATCTTAGCGAGGCTACAGATGTTTACGGTCTTTCCTCAACACTTTTCCGTGTGCTTATAGGCACTGTACCGCCCGATGCCGTTTCAAGACTTGAAAAGGATAATCTTTCTATACCCTCACACTTTGCTCAGGAGCTTCCCCGTCAGGTTTTGGTTGCTCTTGCAAACGGTATGCAGGTTTTACCTGAAAACCGTACCGCAAGCATTGAGGCTTTTCGTAATGAGTTGGTTTACGGCGAAACTGCTGAGGCTGAGCGTGTTGCGGTTCAAAAGAACAATGCCTCTTTGGCAGAAGCTCATAAAAATGCTCCAAAAAAGAAAAAAGGCTCAGGTGCATTAATTGCGCTGATAGCAGGCTTATGTACTGTATTGGTTATTGGTGTAGGTGCGTTTTTAGGTATTAAATTATTGGGAATCGGCGAAGAGAAAGAGCCTGTGGAAAGCGTAAGCTCAATTACAAGCTCAATACCCGATAAAAATGAGGTTGGAGAAATTGACAGCGATGTTGCCCAAACCGTTACCAAGTATGAAGTGGAAAATTATATGGGCAAGCTTTATTCCGGAATTTTTGATAGCGAAAAGTTTGAAAATTCGGAATTTTTCAAATTCACAATCGTGGATTATGAGTTTTCCGCTAAGGAAAAGGGAACAATTATTAAGCAATCGATAAATCCGGGTCAGCAGGTTGAGCGTGATACCGAAATACAACTTACCATAAGCTTAGGACCTAAGGAGTTTAAGGCTCCCGATGTAATCGGTATGACCTTGGAAGAGGCTAAGATTGCACTTTTGAAGCAGGGTGTTCTTTATAATAATATCAAAGTTGAGGATATGTATGATGAAGATAAAACACCAAATGCGGTAATTGAACAAGAGCCAAAATACCCCAATACTATTACGATTGATGATGTTGTTATAATCAGGGTAAACACCTATACAGGTGAAAAGGAGGACACATCCTCCGAAAATTATACCGAAGATAATTAATTTTTTAAAAATTACTTGATTTTTGGGTTTTATTGTGGTATACTAAGCAAGAAGAAGTAAAGGAAAGGTGAGTGGGGTAACCCACTCACTTTTATTATGGAGGAATGGTTATGGCAAATATTGCCGAACGGGTCTTTACACTTATCAATGAAACGGTTGAGCAACAGGGTGTTTTTCTTTGGGATGTTCGTTTTGTAAAGGAAGGCGCTTCTTATTACCTGCGTGTGTTTATTGATAAGGAGGAGGGAATATCTATTGATGATTGCACCAATGTTTCCCATGCAATAGATCCATTGCTTGATGAGGCTGACCCTATAGAACAGTCTTATTATCTTGAGGTTTGCTCCCCCGGAATAGAGCGTGAGCTATCACGTGAGTTTCATTTTGAAATGGCGGTTGGCTGTAATATCAAGCTTCGCCTTTTTAAGGCTCTTGACGGTAAAAAGGAATTTGAGGGAGTTCTTAATTCCTTTGAAAACGGTGAGCTTACTTTGGCGGTTGGCGAAACCGAGCTTAAAATTCCCCGCACATCAGTAAGTAAAGCAACATTGGCCGAAAAATTTTAAAGGCCGATATTTTGGAGGTAGAAAGAAAAAATGGCACGAGTTAAAATGACAGCAAAAGAAAAAAAGGATAATAAGGAGTTTTTTGAGGCACTTCGCCTTATGGCAAACGAACGTGGAATCCCGCAGGAGTTTATTGCTGAAAAAATTGCTGATGCAATTGTTGTGGCAGCACGCAAGGATTACGGCGGAAGTGATATAGTTACCTGCATTATTGACCCTGAGAATGAGATTTTCAGTGTTGTTGCACGCAAGCAGATTGTTGATGAGGTTGAGGATCCGTTCACACAGATTTCTCGTGACGATGCAAGTGCTTACGATCCAAAATCCATTAAAGAGGATTATATTGATATTAAAATCGATCCCAAAAAATTCGGTCGTGTTGTGGCACAAAATTCAAAGAATAACTTCCGTCAGGGTGTTAGAGAGGCTGAAAAAGGTCAGGTACTTGCTGAGTTCCAGAGTCATAACCGTGAGCTTGTTACCGCTTTGGTTGAGCGTATTGATCCCAAAACCGGTAATGCGATACTTACAATAGGCCACAGTGAGGCTACTTTGCCAAAATTAGAGCAGGTTCCGGATGAGGTTTTACATGAGGGTGACCACATTAAGGTATATGTTGTTGATGTTAAGGATACCGAAAAGGGACCACGCATTATGCTTTCACGCACACATCCCGGTCTTGTAAAGAGATTGTTTGAAACAGAGGTTCCTGAAATTTTTGACGGCACTATTGAAATAAAGTCCGTTTCTCGCCAGGCAGGAAGCCGTACAAAAATGGCTGTGTGGTCTTCTGACCCTGAAATTGATGCTATAGGTGCTTGTATAGGACCAAGAGGAGCTCGTGTAAACAAGATAGTTGAAGAGCTTGCAGGCGAAAAGATTGATATTGTAAAATACAGCGATGACCCCGTTGCTTTTATAAGTGAAGCTCTTTCTCCCGCAAAGGTGGTTAAGGTTGAGATTGAAAGCGAAGATCCAAAGGTTTGCCGTGTAAGCGTTCCTGAGGCACAGCTTTCCCTTGCAATAGGTAATAAGGGACAAAATGTTCGCCTTGCCGCAAAGCTTACAGGCTGGAAGATTGATATTCATCCCGAAAGCGGTTTCTTCGGCGAATAAGGTTAAAACATTCAAATTAAAGGATGCGATCGAATGGCAACTAAAAAAATTCCCATGCGGATGTGTACTGCCTGTAGGGAAATGAAGCCCAAGGCTCAGCTTATCCGTATTGTGAAAACTCCGGAAGGTGAGATAAAGCCGGATGTTACCGGTAAGCTCAACGGCAGGGGTGCTTATATTTGCAAGGATAAGCAATGCTTTGAAAGGGCTAAAAAGAGTAATGCACTTGCAAAGGCTTTTTCAATGCAGGTTTTACCTGAGGTTTATGAGCGTCTTTCTAAGGAGCTGGAAAACTTTGAATAATAAAATACTCACACTGCTTGGGTTTGCCGCAAAGGCCGGAAAGCTTTCCTTTGGAATGGATACAGCAGTTTCGGCAATTCGGTCGTCAAAAGCAAAGCTTGTGGTGGTTAGCGGTGAAATTTCCGCTAAAAGCCAAAAAGAATTAATCTTTTATGCTGATAAAAATGGTATTCCCGTAAAGGTTTATCGGGAATTTGATATACAAACCGTATCGAAGGCTGTCGGTCGAAAATGCGGTATAATTTCGGTGAACGACAGCTCATTTGCCGATGCTGTTATTAAGGCAGAGGAAACAGGAGGAATGACACATGAATAAATATAAAGTAAGCGAACTTGCAAAGGATTTAGGTACCACTTCAAAGGCAATATCTGCATTACTGCTTTCTCTTACAGGTAAGGATAAAAAATCGGGTGCGGTGCTTGAAGCGGATGAAATCGGTTTGATTTTTGATGCCATTACAAAGGAAAACGCAGTTGCAAGCTTTGATGATTATTTTGCAACCGGTGCCGCTTTGCGTGAAGAAAAGGCACAAAAAAGGCAAAGTGAAAAGGATAAAAAGTTTGCTGAGCAGATGGCAATATTAGAACAACTCAAGGCTGCTGCCGCTGCTGAAGAGGCTAAAAATGCTCCGAAGCAGAAGAAAAAGGTTGAGCCCAAGAAGGAAGAGGTTAAAAAGGCAGAACCTAAAAAACAGGAGAAAAAGGCTGAAACAAAGCCTGAGGTTAAGCCTGAAGTTAAGAAGGAAGAGCCCAAAATTAAGGAGCCTAAGAAGGAAGAGCCCAAAAGGGAAGAGCCCAAAAAGGAAGAGCTCAAAAAGGCAGAACCTAAACAGGAAAAGGCTGAGGCTGAAAAGCCCAAGAAGCAGGAAAAGAAGGCTGAACCTAAAAAGGCTGAGGTTAAGGAAGAAAAGCCCTATGATGGCCCATTGGTTGCACCTCCCAAAAAGGAAAAGAAGCCGGGTGCAGCTCCAAATCGTGGACCTGCGGACTTTAGGCATATTGATACCCGTTCTTCAAATGTAAATATTGAAAAGTATAACGAAAAGTATGAAAATATTGCTCCGGCAAATACCATGCGTGATAATTTCTCACGCAAACAGAAGATAAAGCAGAAGTCTCAGGATTACCGCCGCCCGCAGGGCGCTAAGCGTGAAACAGAGGCTGATAAGCTTCGCAGAATGCAGCTTGAACGCATTAAAAAGACACCTATCACCGTAACTGTTGGTGAGGAAATTACCGTTGGTGAGCTTGCCGCTGCAATGAAAAAGACCGCTGCAGAGGTTATTAAAGAATTGTTCAAGCTTGGTATGATGGCAACCGTTAATCAGGTTATTGATTACGATACCGCAGAAATAGTTGTTACCGAAATGGGCGCTAAGATTGAGCGTGCCGTAGTAGTGACTATTGAAGAGCAGATTATGGATGTTACCGAGGATACCGAGGAAAACCTTAAACCCCGTAGCCCCGTTGTTGTTGTTATGGGTCACGTTGACCATGGTAAAACCTCACTTCTTGATGCTATAAGAAACACATCCGTTACCAATACCGAAGCAGGTGGTATCACACAGCATATCGGTGCTTATCGTGTATCGCTTGACGGTCAGGAAATCACATTCCTTGATACTCCCGGTCACGCAGCGTTTACCGCAATGCGTCAGCGTGGAGCAATGGCTACAGATATTGCAGTATTGGTTGTTGCCGCAGATGACGGTATTATGCCCCAAACTATTGAGGCTATCAACCATGCAAAGGCTGCTAATGTTCAGATAATCGTTGCTATAAATAAAATGGATAAGTCGGAGGCTAATCCTGACCGTATTATGCAGCAGCTCACTGAGCATTCACTTGTTCCTGAGGAATGGGGCGGTGATATTATCTGCGTTCCCGTTTCCGCAAAGGCAGGCACAGGTATTGATAAACTGCTTGAAAATATTTTGCTTGTTGCAGATATGATGGAGCTTAAAGCTAATCCTGACCGCCGTGCAAAGGGTGTTGTTATTGAGGCACGCCTTGATAAGGGTAGAGGTCCTGTGGCTTCACTTCTTGTTCAAAACGGTACACTTCGTTCGGGTGATATTATAGTTGCAGGTACTTCTGTTGGCCGTGTTCGTGTTATGAGTGACGAAAACGGTAAGCCTGTTAAGGAGGCAGGACCTTCTGTTCCGGTTGAGATTACAGGTCTTGCAGAAACTCCAAGTGCGGGTGATGATTTTGATGCTGTTTCTGATGAAAGACTTGCCCGTGAATTGGTTGAACAGCGTAAGCAGAAGATTAAGGATGCTGAGTTTAATGCCCGTCAGCAGGTAACTCTTGATAACCTTTTCTCACAGCTTAGTGACGGCGACCTTAAAGAGCTTAATATTATTATTAAAGCCGATGTTCAGGGTAGTGTTGAGGCTGTTCGTGAAAGCCTTGTTAAGCTTTCCAATGAAGAGGTTCGTGTAAGCGTTGTTCATGGTGCTGTAGGTGCTATTAATGAATCCGATGTTATGCTTGCACAGGCTTCGGGTGCAATTATTGTCGGCTTTAATGTTCGTCCTGATGCTGTTGCAAAGGCTGCAGCTGAGCGTGACGGTGTAGATATGCGTATGTATCGTATTATCTATGATTGTATAGAAGAAATTGAATCGGCTATGAAGGGTATGTTGGCTCCCAAATTCCGTGAAACACAGCTTGGTACAGCTGAGGTTCGTAACACATACAAAATTTCCAATGTCGGCACAATTGCCGGTTGTTATATCACAAACGGTAAGGTTACAAGACAAAGCAAAATACGCCTTGTTCGTGACGGTATCGTTATCTGTGAGGATGAAATTGCTTCACTTCGCCGCTTTAAGGATGATGTTAAGGAGGTTGCCCAAGGTTACGAATGTGGTATCGGACTTGAAAAGTTTGCCGATATTAAGGAGGGCGACATCTTTGAAGCCTTTATTATGGAGGAGTATAGAGACTGATGGCAGGATATAAAATAAACCGTGTCACTTCAGATATTAAAACAGCCCTTTCTGAATTATTGCGTTCGGTAAAGGACCCAAGGGTTAGTCAGCTGTTAAGTATTATTAAGTTGGATGTTTCGGGCGATATGTCATACGCTACGGTGTATGTAAGTGCGCTTGAGGGTAGAGAAGCTACGGAGCAGTCGGTAAAGGCACTTAATAAAAGTGCCGCCGGCTTTCTCAGAAAACAGCTTGGAAATTCTTTGCATCTCAGAAAGGTGCCTCAGTTGCGTTTTGTGGCTGATGATTCCATTGAAAAGAGTGCCGAAATATCACAAATTATAGATTCCTTTTCTAAGGAGTAGTTTATGAATAACAATGAATTTGTTTGCCGTGAGCTTAATTTGCGTCAAACTGCAAGCTTTTTAAAAAAGCATGATAATTATATCATCCTCACCCATGCTTCTCCTGATGGTGATACGCTGGGTTCGGCTTATGCGCTTTATTACGGCTTGAAAGAAATCGGAAAAATAGCTTCTGTTATTTGCCCTGATTTAATTCCCGGTAAATACGGCTATTTTGCTCGTGAGACCGATCATGTGCCGGATGATGAAAATGCAACAATAGTAACGGTGGATGTTGCGGATAAGCGTTTGCTTGGAAGCCTTTGTGAGCTTTTTGGTGAAAGGGTTGACCTTAGTATTGACCACCATATTTCCAATACAAGCTTTGCAAAAAATCTTTATCTTGATGCTAATGCTTCTGCAACAGCTGAGTCTATTTATGAGTTGCTTGATGAAATGAAGGTTAATATCAATACAATAACCGCAAAGGCTCTTTATACAGGCATTGCTACCGATACGGGATGCTTTAAGTATTCAAATGTAACGGCTAAAACCCATATTATTGCCGCAGCTCTTTATGAGTTTGATATTAAGGCGGATGAAATTAACCGTATTATGTTTGATACCAAGTCAAGAAAACTGCTTGAGCTTGAGAGAATGGTGCTTGATACCGCAGAATATCATTTTGATAATCGTTGTATAGTTCTTGCCGTTACAGCCGAAATGCAGAAAAAAACCGGCTGTTCAGGACCTGACCTTGAGGGCATTGCCGTTATCTCACGCAGTGTTGAGGGTGTGCTTGCAGGCGTTACCATTAAGCAAACGAATGATGAGGAGTTTAAGATTTCTCTCAGAACATACGAACCGCTTAATGCCGCAAAAATTTGTAAGGCATTGGGCGGAGGCGGTCATAATGCCGCCGCAGGTGCTACTGTTCATGGAAATCTTGAATCGGTTAAAAATCAGGTATTACAATCCATAAAGGAATGTATGGAGGAAATAGATGCAGGGACTTGTACTGCTGAATAAACCGCAGGGAATAACCTCTTTTGGTGCGGTGGCTCGTATAAAACGCATCAGCGGTGAAAAAAGAGTGGGTCATACAGGTACACTTGACCCTATGGCTACAGGTGTTCTGCCAATATTGCTTGGCAGAGCAACTGCACTTTCTTCATACTTGCTTGATGCAGATAAGCGTTATATTGCCCGTGTGAAGCTTGGTGTTGAAACCAATACCTGCGATATTACGGGTGAGGTTATAGCTACTAAAAAGGTTGATATTACCGATGAACGGTTGATTGAAATAATTAAAAGTTTTACAGGTAAAATCAAGCAAAGGCCGCCTATGTTCAGCGCCTTAAAAAAGGACGGTGTGCGGCTTTATGACCTTGCAAGGCAGGGAAAAACCGTTGATATTCCCGAAAGGGATGTTGAAGTTTTTGAAATAAAGCTTTTGCAGGGTATTGATGATGAAAATGAGTTTGAAATAGAAGTTTATGTGTCTAAGGGTACATATATTCGTTCACTTGCCCGTGATATGGGTGAAGCACTTGGTTGCGGAGCAACCCTTACAGCACTTTGCCGTACAGAAAGCTGCGGTATAAAAATAGAAGATTGTGCGGATTTTGAACAGCTTGAAAATGATTTTTCGGCATATCTTCTCCCCGCAGATTACGCTGTGGGTCATTTTGATGTTATTGAGGTTACACCAAAACAGGCAATCCGCTTTTGTAACGGCGGTCAGCTTGATATTGCAAGGCTTAAAGATAAAAAAAGTTTTTATAACGGGCAAATTTTGCGTGTAAGGTGCAAAAACTTGTTTTTGGGCTTAGGATTTATTGATGAGGGTGCCGGGCAGTTGGCAGTTAAATGTGTAATTGCAGAAAACAGTGCCGTTAAAGCGGCTGTTTTGGAGGGGTAAATATGAAAACGGCAATAGCACTCGGTACATTTGATGGTGTTCATACGGGGCATCGTGCCGTGCTTGATAAGGTTTTACCCTTTCATAGCGTAGCCGTAACATTTTCTTATCCGCCAAAATTTTATTTCACCGGCTCGCATGAGCTTATAATGACACCTGAGGATAAATGCGCCGCTTTGAAAAAGTATGGCATTTGTGAGGTGGATATAAGGGATTTTGAGCAGGTGAAAAACCTTTCTGCCGATGAATTTTTAAATGAAATTTACCAAAAGTACCACCCTGTGCGTATTGCCTGCGGTTTTAATTACCGTTTTGGTAAAAATGCTTTGGGTGATACTGCGCTTATTAAGGATTTTTGCAATAAGCATGGGATTGAGTTTTGCCGAACCGAATGTATAAGTGAAAACGGTGTTGCGGTTAGCTCCACTTATATAAGGGAGCTTATAGCAAGCGGCAGAATTAAAGAGGCTAATCGCCTGATTTATGGCGGATTTTCCTTTACAGGTGAGGTCTTGCATGGCGATTCACGGGGTCACACACTGGGCTTTCCAACCGCTAATTTGCGCTATCCCAAAAATTTGGTTAAGCTGAAATCCGGAGTTTATGAGGTTGCGGTAACGGTTAACGGTAAAAGCTTTAAGGGTATTTCAAATATTGGATTAAGACCCACCTTTCGTACCGATACCGTTATGAGTGAAACCTTTATAAAGGATTTTGATGCCGATATTTACGGCAAAATAATTACCGTAAAGCCACTTGAATTTTTGCGTGAAGAAAAAAAGTTTTCAAGCGTTGAGGATTTGGTGAAGGCGGTTATGCGTGATATAAATAGTATTAAATAGGCATAAAAACGAATAAAATCGTTATTAAATAACATTATAAATATAGTTTGGAGGTATTTTATGAAAAAGCTTTTGTTGTGTTTAAGCTTAGCTTGTCTTATGTTAATAAGTGGTTGCAGTAAAATGGAAGAAACTACAAGTGACACCGTTTCTGTGGAGGATGTTGCAGAAAAAAAGATAGAAATACCAACTATAAAATCAGATGATCAGGTTATGCCGCTTTATTTTGATATAAGCCTTTATGATGAAGAGGATTATGCTCAGATTTATTTGGGAAAGGGCTTTAAATTTGATTTTTCTTATGGTGGCAATCAGATGAAGTTACCCTCAAGCTTTGATGAAATTTCGGGTGAGGGCTGGTCTGTATATGACAGCCAATATAACGAAAATTCTCTTATAAAGGCGGGAGAAACTATTGAAATACAGTTTGCCAATAAATTTGGCAAACAGCTTGCTTTAACCTTTTTTAATAAGGAATCATCATCATTAAAGCTTTCGGAATGTGCGGTTGTGAAATATTCTGTTAAGGAAAATAATTCAATTAAAAAAGGTTGCGTATATGACCAGTTTTCAATTAACGGAATTTCAAATTTTTCTGCCATTACCGATGTTATATATACTTTGGGCGCACCGTCTCATTTTGAAACATTTTATGAAAATGAGTATAGATTGCATTATTTTGTTTCAAAGGCTGATCGCCGTGATAGAATTACGGTTATTATTGATGTGCAAAATGACTGTGTAAACGGCGTGGAGATTGCTAAGTATAATTAAAAATAAATGGGGTGCTTTTATGAAAAAGAACTGTTTTTCGGCGGCAGATATACTGTTGCCTAAGAAAAATGTGGAAAAATGGTCGGTAATTGCCTGCGATCAGTATACTTCTGAGCCTGAATATTGGGAAGAGGTTGAAAAAAATGTAGGCGAAGAACCGTCTGCATTAAACATTATTCTTCCTGAGGTATATCTTGAAAAGGCTGATGATCAAAAAATTGATAAAATCAACAACACCATGAAGCAGTATTTAAGCTCTAATGTGTTCCAAGAGTTTGAAAACTCTATGGTTTACATAGAGCGTGTTCAAAGTGATGGAAAGGTTCGCCACGGATTGCTTGGAAAAATTGATCTTACCTGTTATGATTATCATAAGGGTACCGATGCATCGGTTCGTGCAACTGAGGAAACCGTGCTTGAAAGAATACCTCCCCGTGTTCGGATCCGCCGTGATGCCGTGCTTGAAATGCCGCATATTATGTTGCTTATTGATGATCCTGACGGTACTGTTATAGAGCCATTGGCAAAAAATAAGGATGAAATGCAGCTGCTTTATAAATTTTCACTTATGCAAAACGGCGGTGAAATTGAGGGCAGGCGTTTAAGCGATAATGCAATGGAGACTGTTGATAGTGCTTTAGAGGCTCTTTATGAGCGTTGTAACGGGCTTCTTTTCTGTGTGGGTGACGGTAATCATTCACTTGCAACAGCTAAGGCTTGTTATGAGCTTAATCCTAATGAAAAGTCCCGTTATGCCTTGGTTGAGGTTGTTAATATTCACGATGAGGCACTTGAGTTTGAGCCTATTTACCGTGTTGTTTTCGGTGTTGACCCTGAGGAAATGATTGAAAAAATAGTGGCAGATTGCGGCGGAATTTATAATGGTGAGGATGCTCAGAAATTCACCTGTATATACGGGGATACTCAGCGTGAAATATCACTAAAACCGGGTGCAAAGCTTTGTGTGGGTACATTGCAGGCAAGCCTTGACCGCCTGCTTAAAGGAACCGATGCTGTAATTGATTATATTCACGGTGAGGAGTCACTTAAAAAACTGTGCCGTAATGAAAATACAGTTGGATTTTTATTCCCCGGTATGGAAAAGAGTGAGCTTTTCCCGGCTGTTTTAAATGATGGTTCGCTCCCAAGAAAAACATTCTCAATGGGACATGCTGATGATAAGCGTTTTTATCTTGAGGCAAGGGTTATTAAATAATTGCTTTTAGCGTGATTAAAGGTCATTTGCGCTATTGACATAGTGAGTGAAATAATGGTATAATACTTTAAAGTTTGAGTTTTAGGAGAATAATTATGAAATTAAAGTATTCTTTTGTTGTGAATGAGGTTGCAGGTCAGTTTGTTGCTGTTGTTGTCGGCGATGATATTGAAAAATTCAGCGGTTTTGTTAAGATGAATGATGTTGGTGCAGATATTTTTGCTCTTTTAAGTGAAGAAACCACTATTGATGAGGTTGTGGCAAAGCTTAAGGAAAAGTATACTGAGGCTTCTGATGATGAGGTTCGTGAAACTGTTGAGGAATTCACCGCAAAGCTTAGGGAATCGGGTGTCTTGGAATAATGCCTGAAAAGGGTTATGATTCTTGCAGTATTGAGCAGATCCTGGCGGAACACGGAGAGATTATGACCAGCTCAGCGGGTATAAGTATGTACCCTATGTTACGTAATCGCCGTGATATGGTTGTTATCGTAAAGCTTTACCGTAAGTTAAAGCGTCATGATGTGCCGCTTTACCGCCTTAAAAGCGGTAAGCTTGTTTTGCACAGAATATTAAAGGTTAAGGAAAACGGTTATGTTATCCGTGGTGACAATCTTTATGAAAAGGAATTTGTTACGGATGATATGATTGTAGGCGTCTTAAAGGGCTTTCACCGTGAAGGTAAATATTACGATTGTGAAACCAGCCGTGCATATCATACATATATTATTTATAATCGTTTAAATTATCCGCTGCGTTGGTTTTGGAAAAAGAGACTGAGACCGTTTTTATCAAAAATCAAACATAAAATAATTAAATAGGCTTTCTTACCTTTTCGGTAAGAAAGCCTATTTTTTATGATAAATAATTCTAATCGTTTATTGCTTGTTCAATAAGCTTTAAGCGGTTGTATTTGGCGGTGCGGTCGGTTCGGCAGGGAGCGCCTGTTTTTATCTGACCTGCGTTTGATGCTACCGCAATATCGGCAATGCAGGTATCCTCAGTTTCACCCGAACGGTGGGAAATTACGGTGGAATAGCCGTTTTTCTTTGCAAGGGATATTGTGTCAAGAGTTTCGGTTAGGGTGCCTATCTGATTCGGTTTAATTAAAATGGAATTTCCCGCTTTTCTTTCAAATCCCATTTTAAGCCGTTCGGCATTGGTCACAAAAAGGTCATCACCCACAAGCTGAAGCTTTGAACCTAATTTGGCGGTCATTTTTGTCCAACCGTCAAAATCATCCTCAGAAAGTCCATCCTCCAAAGAAATTACGGGATATTTGCCGCAAAGCTCTTCGTAATATGAGATAAGCTGGTCAGCTGTCAGGTCACGGTTGCGTTTCGGCTGGTGATATTTGCCGTCATGATACCATTCACTTGAAGCAACATCTAATGCTAATTTAATCTGGTCGGTGGTATAACCCGCACCTTCTATTGCAGATACTATTATCGAAAGTGCTTCTTCATCTGAGGAAAGATTTGGTGCAAAGCCACCCTCATCACCAACCCCTGTTGTGTGTCCTTTTTCACGAAGCAGCTTTCCTAAGCTATGGTATACTTCACTGCACCAACGCAGTCCTTCACTAAAGCTTTTTGCGGCATAGGGGATTATCATAAATTCCTGAATATCAATGTTGTTTGCGGCATGTGCACCGCCATTTAAAATGTTCATCATAGGTCTTGGCAATGTTGTTCCGAAAATTCCGCCTATATAACGGTAAAGCGGTTGTTTTAATGCGGCGGCTGCGGCTTGTGCACAGGCAAGTGATACCGCAAGGGTTGCATTGGCGCCTAATTTTTTCTTGCTTGGTGTGCCATCAAGCGTTATAAGCGCATTGTCAATAGCACGCTGGTTTGTAACATCCATTCCGCAAAGCGCTTCGTTTATATCCTTGTTAATGTTTTCAACAGCTCTTAAAACACCCTTTCCGCCATAACGGGAGCTGTCACCGTCACGAAGCTCATGTGCCTCATAAGCACCGGTTGAAGCACCGGAAGGGGAAAGCGCAAAGCCACGGCTTCCGTTTGAAAGGCAACAGCAGGCTCCAACTGTTGGGTTGCCACGGGAATCGAGTAATTCGTAACCGTTAATTTGAATGATTTTCATAATAAAAACCTACCTTAAATTTATTGGTGTTTTTATTATTTTCCCCTTTAAAAATTCTTTTATGTATGTTATAATTAATATGAATAAATATGTGGAGTGATATTTTTGTCGGAAAATGGCGAAAAAAGAAATACAAATATAATTTGCGGAAGAAATTCCGTTTTGGAAGCGGTGCGTTCAGGAAGGGAAATTGACCGTCTTTTGGTGGCGCACGGTGTTAGCGGAGGAAGCATTGCGGCAATAATTGCAAAGTGTTCCCAGCGCGGTATACTTATCAAAGAGGTAAGTCCGCAGAAACTTGATTATTATTGTGAGGGTGCAAATCATCAGGGTGTGGCTGTGTTTTTTGCTTCTCAGGAATATTCCACTGTTGAGGAAATTATGCAAACGGCAAATGAGCGTGATGAAAAACCCTTTATTGTGATTTGTGATGAGATTGAGGACCCGCATAATTTGGGTGCTATTATAAGAACGGCTGAGGCTTGTGGTGTTCATGGAATAATTATTCCAAAACGCCGTTCAGCCTCCCTTAATGCCACCGTTGCAAAATCTGCAAGCGGTGCACTGGAATATATGAAGGTTGCCCGTGTTACAAATATTGCAAACACTATAGAGCAATTAAAGGAACAGGGTGTTTGGGTTTTTGGTGCTGATATGGATGGCGATGATTACACCAAGACGGATTTTAATACTCCGTGTGCTATAGTTATTGGAAACGAAGGAAAGGGAATAGGAGCATTGGTTGCAAAAAAGTGTGATGGAATTATAAGTTTGCCTATGAACGGGCAGATAAATTCACTTAACGCTTCGGTTGCGGCAGGTGTGCTGATGTATGAGGTTGTGCGTAAGCGCAATATGTGATTTTTATCGCAAAAATTGAAGGGGAATAAAAAATGGGACTTTTTTCAAGAAAGAAAAAGAACGATTTTTTTCAAGTAACGCAGGATACGGAAGTGGTTGCTAAGGGTGATGATGCCGTTTCTCCTGCACATGTGTTGACGAAGGATGAAATTTTATCTGATTTTTCATCATTTCCAAAGGCAGAAGAAAAGTCGGATTCAAGCAGTGACGGTGTGAGTCCGCTTGAGGCTACCAGGCAGCGTATGCTTGAAAATATGACTGCAAAAAAGCAGGGAAGTACAAAACGGGCAGAAGGTGTAAAAACGGAGTCTGCTCCAAAGCAGGAAAGTTATAAAGAAGATACTGCAAAAAAAGAAAATACATCTTCGGTTGATTTTATGTCACTTTTTGAGGAAGCTTCTCCAAAAGAGGTTTCTGATACCAAAACGGTGCAGGGGGAAATTTCACCTGATGAATCGCTTTTAAAGCGTTGTATGCCGTATATTGTTGATGAGCAGGGGCGTGATGTTTCGGTATCTAATGAGCCTATTTATCAGCTGCAAAGTGTTGCGGATATTCTGCGTGCCAACAGTGAGCGTGATTTAGAGGAGCTTAAAAGTAAATATGAGGTAACCTTTGATGATTTGGGCCGCAAACCAAAGCAGGAAATACCGCCCAAAAAAGAAGAGGAAACGGTAAAAGAAGCTGTTAAGGCTGAGGAAAAGGTTGTTTTACCGCCTGAAACCAAAAGTGAGCCTGAAACGAAAAGTGTGGATGATTTACCGCCGATAGAGGATATATTTTTAGAGGATGATGAAATTCTTATTTTTGATGATGAGCTTCCTCAGATTTCGGATATTGATAACCGAACCGCACCTATTGTTAAGGAGGATAAAAAAGGCGATACCGCAACTATTCGTTTCACACCTGTGCGTGACGGTGGTGCCGATTCGGAGCATATCAGTGTAAGCACAGCCACCCGTGCCATTGACCTTACGGGTGAGTTTGGTGAGCTTTCCTTGGAACAACCGGTTGAGGTTGAGCAAACCCAGCTTGAAGAATCTGAATTTGAATCCTTTGAGGCAAAGGAGAATATAAACAATTCAAATGACGGTAAGCGAATGCTTAGAAAATTTGCAATTTTAATGCGCCGTTCATTTTTACAAACGGTTTTTAGCGCAATAATTTTGGCTGTAATGCTTTTGTTTTTATTGCCTTCGCTTTCAAATTTCCTTATCACCTCCGCAGGGGAAGGGATGACAATTTGTACCGTTTTGTTATTCTTGGCTTTAGTTATAAACTTTGATATGTTCGGCTGTGTGAAAACACTTTTCAGCCGCCGTTCTTCAACCGATTCTCCTGCAATGCTTTGTTCTGTGGTAATGCTTTCTTTGGGTGTTACGGCAAGTATAAAGCGTGAAAATGTTTATGAAATTTTATTGCTTGGCGTGATTATACTCTTTATAAGAGCATTGTCTTCCTTTAGAAAGCGATCTGCCCTTCTCGGTAATTTAAAGCAATCTTTAAATAACCGTCCTAAAAAAGCAGTCAGCCTTATAACCGATGAAGCTACCACCTTTGCAATGTCTAAAAGTGCAATAGAGGGAGATGCTTTAATTGCGGCGGCTCGCACAACCGATTCGGTTGATGATTTTATGAAGTATTCGGGTTATGCTACCGTGCTTAACGGCCGAATGCGTTTGGTTACAATATCTGCCTGTGCTTTAAGTGTTATATTGGCATTATCGGCAGGGGCTGTTTTTTCAAGCGTGGTTGCGGCGTTTTATTCGGCGGCAGTGATAATGACTGTTGCGGCAGCGCCTGTGCTTTTTGAGCTTGATTCTTTACCGCTTTACTGTGCGGCTTCTCGTCTTAATAAAAAAGGCGCATTCATTGCGGGAATTGCAGGGGCAAATCGTCTTGAAATGGCAAATGCGGCAGTGCTTTCATCAAAGGAAATTTTCCCTGATGGCACAGTTACATTGCATGATATGAAGGTGCTTTCCGATAACGATTTTGATCGCACAATTATGCGTGCGGCTTCTCTCACTCAGGCTGTAGGCAGTCCGCTTGAAGCAATATTTAAAAAGATTGCAGGCACTAATTCCAATTACACAATTCCCGATTCCGATACCGTTAAGTATGAGGATAAATTGGGTCTTTCGGGATGGGTTGATGATGAACTGCTGTTTATAGGAAACCGCACCCTTATGCAGGCTCACGGAATTGCCGTTCCTGATGTTGAGGTTGACCGCAGAATACTGAGAAGGGGTTATTTCCCCGTTTATCTTGCAAGTGGGGGAAAGGCCTGTGCCTTAATAATCGTTCAGTATAATGTTGACCCACAGGTGGTTTATGAGCTAAAACGCATTACGGGTTTGGGTGTTACACTGCTTGTTAATAATTGCGATCCGAATATAACCGAAGAAATGATTTGTGATTATATAGGTCTTTATGATGATTCGGTTAAGATAATGAGCAATTCGGGTGTGCATATGTATAAAAATGCCGTTATTCCGTGTGAGCATTGTTCGGCTCCTGCGGCTTATAGGGGAAATCCGCTTAATTTTATTTCGGTGCTTAACTGTGCCTCAAGAATAAAGCGTTCTACTAAATTTTTAAGCATTTTTTATATGATTGCTGCCTGCTTCGGTGTGGTGTTGTTTGCCTATCTTTCCTTCTTGGGTGGAGAAAATGCACCTGTATCAGGATTAAGCGTATTGCTTACACAGCTTGCTTCTATGGTGGTTTCATACCTAATATTTTGGTTGTGGAAGCCATAACGGGCAAGCCTATGATTTGAATTAAAACTTTGGAGGTTTTTTAATTATGTGTGATAAAAAGAAGTTTTATATTACTACGGCAATAGCCTATACCTCTCGTAAGCCGCATATCGGCAATGCTTATGATATAGTATTGGCAGATATGATTGCCCGTTATAAGAAAATGCAGGGTTATGAGGTGTTTTTGCAAACCGGCTCTGATGAACACGGACAGAAAATAGAAGAGTATGCAAAAGCCGCAGGTATTTCACCCAAAGCTTATGTTGATGATGTTTCTTCACAAATCCGTGCCGTTTGGGATAGCATGGGTGCTGATTATGATAAGTTTATCCGTACTACCGATGATGACCACGAAAAGGCTGTTCAGAAAATATTTAATAAACTTTATGAGCAGGGCGATATTTATAAGGGTACCTATGAGGGAAAATACTGCGTTCCTTGTGAATCGTTTTTCACCTCTTCTCAGCTTGTAGACGGTAAATGTCCCGATTGCGGCAGAGAGGTTATTGACGCTAAGGAGGAGGCATACTTCCTTCGCCTTTCAAAATATCAGGATAAGCTGCTTGAATATTATGAGCAAAATCCTGATTTTATAAAGCCTGAATCCCGCAAAAATGAGATGATAAATAACTTCTTGAAGCCGGGTCTTTCCGATCTTTGTGTTTCCCGTTCAACCTTTACTTGGGGTGTTCCGGTGGAGTTTGACAGCAGGCATATTATATATGTTTGGATAGATGCTCTTTCAAACTATATAACGGGTGTGGGTTACAATCCCGATGGCAGTACCGAGCAGTTTGAAAATTTATGGCCTGCAGATTTGCATGTTATAGGTAAGGATATTGTTCGTTTCCATACTATTTATTGGCCAATACTTCTTATGGCTTTGGGTCTGCCTCTTCCAAAACAGGTATTGGGTCATCCCTGGGTGCTTGTTGGTGAAGATAAGATGTCTAAATCAAAGGGCAATGTTATTTATGCCGATGAGCTTGCCGCACGCTTTGGAACAGATGCCGTTCGTTATTATCTGCTTTCGGAAATTCCGTTCACTCAGGATGGTACAATCACCTATGAAAGCTTTATGACCAAGTATAATGCCGACCTTGCAAACACCTTGGGCAACTTGGTAAACCGTTCTGTTGCAATGACACAGAAGTATTTTGACGGTAAGGTTCATGCAGTGGAAAATGATGAATTGGGTCTTGACCTTATAAATACCGCAAATGAAACGGTTAAAAAATATTATGAGCTTATGGATCAGTACCGCAATGCCGATGCGGTGGATGTGGTTATGAATCTTGCAAAGCGTTGCAATAAGTATATTGACGAAACAACACCTTGGGCACTTGCTAAGGATGAGGCTCAGCGTGAAAAGCTTTGCGGTGTGCTTTATAATTTGCTTGAGTGTATTCGTATGCTCAGCGTTATGTTAAAGCCTGTAATGCCTTCTTCTTGTGAGCTTATTGCACAGCAGATAGGTGAAAGCAATTCGGAGCTTGCGTTTGGTGTCGTTAAGGAATATGCCGTTGGTACGGCAACTCCGCTTTTTGCCCGTATAGATATTCAAAAGACATTGGAAGAAATTGAAGCGCAAAAGGCCGCAGAACAAAAGGCAAATGAGAAAAAATCAGAAAATGCCGTAACACTTGCTCAAATTTCAATAGAGGATTTTGCAAAGGTTGAGCTTCGCACAGCAAAGGTAATTGCTTGTGAGCCGATACCAAAGGCTAAAAAGCTTTTGAAGCTTACTTTGGATGATGGCAGCGGCAAGGAAAGAATTGTGGCTTCGGGTATTGCCAAATGGTATAAGCCCGATGAGCTTGTGGGTCATACCGTTATTGTTGTGGCAAACCTTAAACCTGCTGTTCTTTGCGGTGTTGAATCTAACGGAATGATTCTTGCTGCAGATTGCGGTGAGGATGATGTAAAGCTAATTTTTGCGGATGATATTCCCGCAGGAAGTAAGGTGCGTTAATGGATTATCCCGAAATCTTAAGGTTAAAGGAAAATCTGATATTTGATTCACATGCACACCTTGACAGTAAACGATTTGACGATTTTCGTGAAGAACTGATTGAAAATATGTTTCAAAACGGTGTTGGCGGAATAGTTACCTGCGGTTGCGATGTTGAATCCTCAAAAAAAGCATTATCTATTGCCGAAAATCACGAATTTATCTATGCGGCAGTGGGTTATCACCCCTGTGATGTTGATGAGGAAGTAAAGCTTGATGTTATTGAGGAGCTGGCGCATAATAAAAAGTGCGTGGCTATAGGAGAAATAGGTCTTGATTATTATTGGGAAAAGGAAAATGCCGAACAGCAAAAGGTGGTATTTGAAGAATTGCTTTCACTTGCAAAGAGGCTGGCGCTTCCTGTAATAGTGCATGACCGTGAAGCTCATGCCGATACACTTGAAATTCTTAAAAAGCATAAACCAAAGGGTATTTTGCATTGCTATTCGGGCAGTGTGGAAATGGCTGAGGAAATAATAAAGCTTGGAATGTATATCGGTGTGGGCGGTGTTATAACCTTTAAAAATGCACGCAAATTACCTGATGTTGTTCGTGCTATACCTGATGATAAGCTTCTTTTGGAAACCGATTGTCCGTATCTTGCTCCTGAACCGTTTAGGGGGAAATTGTGCCATTCGGGAATGATTACTCTAACGGCAGAGAAAATAGCCGAAATACGCAATACTTCTCGTGATGAAATTTTAAAAATTTCCTTTGAAAACGCAAAAAAAATATTTGGTATTTAGTATATTCGCCCCGCATTTACAGACACTAAGTTTGGAAAGCGGGGTGATTTTTGTGTTCGAAAATCAGCAGAATAACCAGAATAATCAGAACAAAAACAATCAGAATAAAAATCAGCAGAATAATCAGAACAAGAATAACCAGAATAATCAGAATAATCAGAATAAGAATAATCAGAAGTAATTAATATTATTGATTGTAAAAGCACGGCAAGCGGTAATACCGATTGCCGTGCTGTTTTTAATTAAAAAGTTCCTTTGAAAGAGCCGCCGCATAAAGGGAAACGGCTTCAAAATCCATTGCATCAATATAATATTTTTCCAATTTATCGTGAGTCAACTTTGCAAGAGAAAGCGTTTCGCAAGCGGCACCTATTAATTCACGGGCAATTTTTTTCCTTAAATTAAGGCGCTGGCGCATACCGTTAAGCGCTTTTATATCCATAAATCGACGGGCGTGTATGCGCCGTTCGTTACTTTCAAGGCTAAATACCGAATTTTCGGTTATAAAGGCAAGCGAAAGTGAGGGAATAAGGATGTGGTCGATAAGCTTTTCCGGTAAAAATGCGTTTCTTACGGTGATTATATCAAATCCGCTGTTTAAGGCGTAATCCCTTATGGTTTTCATAAATATGTTTGAAACATTTCCGTATGGGTCGGAAATAATTATACGGTTAAGGTAGAAGTTTTTTATTGTATCGGCATAGGTTACTATTCCAAGCGGTGTGATACCCTGCAAAAAGCGTGTGGTTTCACTGCCGTTAATAAGCCGTTTTGGTATGTGTTTTTTTGCAAGCTTTAGTGCCGCTGCTTTGGCACGGGGCTCATCTGTGATTGCGTGTGTTGCAGAAAGCATACCGTTTAATAATTGACCGCAACCTAAAAGATATCCTGAACAGGTTTTGTGAAGAAGCCTGTTTTTTGCTGTGGCTGCGGCAATTTCTTTTCGTTTGAGATAAAGCTTTTCGCTATTCCAAAAATCGCCTAAATTTATTATTTGCTCCTTGGCACCGGGAAGCTTTGGTTCAACTGTATGCGGTGCGGTGGCATCTAAAATTACGATTTTGCTTTTTTCAAAAATTATTCCGTCAAGTGAATATGGGTCAGAACTGCAAGGGCAGAGTATCGGCTCCTCACCACGCTCTATTGCATAGTTTGCAAGATATTTCATAAGTGAGGATTTTCCCGTTCCGGGACCGCCCTTTATAAGATATGCTCTGTAATCATCAGGCTTAAAGCTATCCTCAAAATATGAAATAAATCCCGTACAGGAATTAGCACCCAAAAAGAATTTTTGCATCATTTTTTCCATAAACAAACCCCCGAATTTAAAAAATAGGCTCTGTTTTAGTTTATTCTTTATATTTCACTTTTGACACAGCGCATTATTTGTGGTAAAATATAAATGTAAGTCGGCCGTGCGGTCGCGGAAGCTTTAGCTTCTGAGGAAAGTCCGAGCCCCATAGGGCAGAATAACGGCTAACAGCCGCCGAGGGTGACCTTAGGGATAGTGCAACAGAGATATACCGCCGAATGAGCCGGTATTTTACCGGAATGTGTTTTTACACTGCCCCATTCGGTAAGGGTGGAAAGGCGAGGTAAGAGCTCACCGGCTGCGTGGGAACACAGCAGTCCTGTAAACCCTATTCGGAGCAACGCTGACTACGGCTATACACCTGCCCGGTGTGCCGTGAAAAGCGGCTTGAGCTGTGGGGCAACCCACAGTCGAGATAGATGACCGTGCAAGACAGAACTCGGCTTATAGGCCGACTTACTTAAAATTAAATCTGCAATCCGATTTGCCAAAGGGAATACACCTGAGAGAATGATATTGAATTGTAGTGTGGTAAAAAATCATCCGCCAATAAAAAGGCGGATGATTTTTTGTGTATTTCGGCAAATTTTAAGGCAATTTTTTTACTATGAAAAGCCCTATAAAACAGCTTTAAAAAAATATTGTTAAAAATTTAGCGAAATTGTTGAAAAAGGTCTTTTCAAAATGAGTTTTTTATGTTATACTATAGCGGTATAGGCATATACCTTTATAAGGTGTGTGATATATTTACTATTCAAGGGAGGATTCTGTTCATGAAAAAGAAAATCAGCACACTTCCTTTCAACGGAACGGCCGAGCAGGAAGCACAGCTCAAGCAGGTTATTGATGAAAATAAATCTGATAAGAGCAACCTTATGGTCGTTATGCAAAAGGCACAGGATATCTACGGATATCTTCCGATTGAAGTGCAGAACATGATTGCTGAGGGTATGGGCGTACCTATGGAAAAGGTTTACGGCGTTGCAACCTTCTATGCGCAGTTCTCACTTTCACCGAAAGGAAAGTACAACATCTCGGTATGCTTAGGTACCGCTTGCTACGTTAAGGGCTCAGGTGATATTTTTGACCGCCTCAGCGAAAGACTTGGAATTGGCGCAGATGAATGCACTGAAGACGGTAAGTTTTCTCTTACTGCTTGCCGTTGCATAGGCGCTTGCGGTCTTGCTCCGGTTCTCACCGTTAATGACGATGTTTACGGTCGTCTTACAGTTGACGATGTAGACGATATTTTGGCAAAATACGCCGATTAAAGGAATAATTTATGAAAATCAGTACGATGAAAGAGCTTTTGGGTGCAAAGGTTTATTGTTGTGAGGAATCGCTTGGCCGTCATGTTTATTCTGCCTGCGGAAGTGATATGATGAGCGATGTCTTGGCTTATGTTAAAGATCAGGCGGTACTTCTTACGGGTCTTGTAAACCCACAGGTTATACGCACAGCCGAGATGATGGATATGATATGCATCATCTTTGTCCGTGAAAAAATGCCCACTCCTGAAATGATTGAGTTGGCACGGGAAAGCGGAATTGTTATGATGACTACGGATAAGCGTATGTATGATGCTTGCGGTATTCTTTATACCAATGGCCTCGTAGGAAAGCCGGTTCGCCATGTCTGAGGCACTTAATTTCCACTTTGATGTGGATGGGGAAAACTTCACCTCTGCCGGGCAGGCTTCGGTACAGGTAAAGAAAAATCTTCGTCAGCTTGGGTTATCTCCTGAAATTATTCGCAGGGTATCCATTGCAATGTATGAGGGTGAAATTAATATGGTAATACACGCAGGCGGCGGCGAAGCCGATGTTGATGTGTATGAGGACCGTATTGAAATTATCCTTACCGACCATGGACCCGGAATAAAAAATATTGAACAGGCAATGCAGGAGGGCTTTTCCACAGCTCCCGATGCTATTCGTTCATTAGGTTTCGGTGCAGGTATGGGACTTCCGAATATGAAGCGTTATACCGATAAAATGGAGATTGATACCGTTGTTGGAGAAGGCACTACCATTAGGATGTGTGTTAATCTTTAAAAATGAAAAGGTGGGGAGTATATGAATACTTATGTTCATTCGGTTAGATTAGACCGTAATAAGTGTACCGGTTGTACAACCTGCCTGCGTCATTGTCCTACTGAGGCAATACGCATAAAAGATCATCATGCCGTAATTGACCAAACCCGCTGTATTGACTGCGGTGAATGTATAAGGGTATGTCCTCATAAGGCTAAACGTGCGGTTTGCAGTAAGCTTGAATCTATGAAGCGTTTTAAGTGGAAGATAGCTCTGCCTGCCCCCACGCTTTACGGTCAGTTTGATAACTTGGATGATGTGGATTATGTTTTGGAGGGTCTTTTAAAAATCGGGTTTGACGATGTTTATGAGGTTTCCAAAGCGGCGGAGCTTGTTTCCGCATACACAAGGCTTTATCTCAAAACTGATGGAATTAAAAAGCCGGTAATAAGCTCGGCTTGTCCTGTTGTTGTAAGGCTTATTGCTCTGCGTTTCCCATCTTTAAACGATCATATTTTGCATATGCTTCCTCCAATGGAGGTTGCGGCAAAATTTGCCCGTGAAAAGGCAAAGCGTGAGCATCCGGAGTTATCTGATGAGGATATAGGCATATGCTTTATTTCCCCGTGTCCCGCAAAGGTCAGTTATGTAAAAAACGGCTTTGCTGATTACAAAAGTCAGGTTGATGAGGTTGTTTCTATCAGTGATATATATTTTATGCTGATAAGTGAAATGCATCAGGATGATCAAATCAGGCCGATGTCTCAATCGGGAATGATAGGTATCGGCTGGGCAAGCTCAGGAGGAGAAGCCACCGCAATTTTCAATGAGGATTATCTTGCGGCGGATGGTATTGAGAATATTATTCATGTTCTTGACCAGATAGAAAACGGTAATATACCGCCTCTTGAATTCATCGAACTGAATGCCTGCCCCGGCGGTTGTGTCGGCGGAGTAATGGCAATGCAGAACCCCTTTATTGCAAAGGCTCGTCTGCAAAGTTTAAGAAGGTATCTTCCGGTATCACAGAATTTCCTGTCGCCGGAGGAGGAAAAATACATTCCCGAATCTTATATTTTTAATAACCTTCCGGTTTATAATCCAATAAATCGGTTGGGAAACAATATGGCTGAATCAATGCGTATGATGGCAGATATTCAGAAATTGCGTTCGTTGCTTCCCGGTATAGACTGTGGCTCTTGCGGTGCACCTACATGCCGTGCATTTGCGGAGGATGTTGTTAAAGGGAATGCCGATCCAAAAGACTGTTTAATAGTTGATCTTTACCGAAAGGATACGAAAAATGACGGTTAATGATCTTATAAAAACAGAACAATTCGTTGAGGTTTCGTTACCTGACGGCGAAAGGGAAATAAACGGTGTTTATATCGGTGATCTTTTAAGCTGGGTAATGGGAAATGCTCAGGCTGATAACGCTTGGATCACTATTATGTCAAACATAAATGTGGTTGCTGTGGCATCGCTTATTGATGTTTCCTGCGTAATATTGGCTGAGGGTGTTAGCCTTGACGATGAGGTTAAGGCTGCTGCACAAAATAAGGGAATAAATGTGGTTTCAACCACCGCTTCCGCTTATGAAACTGCAGTAATGCTTTCAAAAATTTTGTTATGAGTCGTTATTATTACGATTTTCATATTCATTCCTGCCTTTCTCCTTGTGCCGATGATGATAATACACCGAATAATCTTGCCGGTATGGCAACGCTTAACGGTATTGGAATTATGGCACTTACCGATCATAACAGTGCAAAAAATTGTCCTGCTTTTTTTGAAGCGGCACGCCGTTACGGTATTATACCCATAGCCGGTATGGAGCTTACAACGGCTGAGGATATTCATATTGTTTGTTTGTTTGAACAGCTTGATGATGCGCTTCGTTTTGATAGCTTTGTGGAAAAACGGCGTCCTGCTTTCAAAAACCGTGTGGATATATACGGCGAACAGATGATTATGGATGGTGAGGATAATGTGATAGCACGGGAAGAAAACTTTCTCCCCATTGCTACCGATATTTCTCTTGATGAAGCGGCAAAGCTTGTTAAGGAATATAACGGAATTTGCTATCCGGCACATATTGACCGTCAGGCAAACGGAATTATTGCAACACTTGGTACCTTCCCCGATTATCCTGAATTTACCTGTGTTGAATTTCATGATGCGTCAAAAAGGGATGAATATACAGAAAAATACGGCCTGCAGAAAAAAAGAATACTTGTCAGCTCGGATACTCATTATTTAACCGATCTTCGTGAAGAAAACGATTATTTGGAAATTGATGATGAACCGTACAGCAGTGCGCTTGTGAGGCGTAATCTATTCAAAATTTTACGGGGTGAAGAATGAAAGAGTTATCGCTTAATATTCTTGATGTTACCGAAAACTCGGTTAAAGCGGGGGCAACCCTGACACAAATCATCATCACCGAAAAGAGCCGTAAAATGACGATAGTTATAAAGGATAACGGCTGCGGAATGAACGCAGAAATATTAAAGGGTGTTACAGACCCGTTTTACACTACACGCACCACCCGAAAGGTTGGAATGGGCTTGCCTCTTTTAAAAATGGCGGCTGAAATGAGTGGCGGTAAAATGACTGTGGCATCAATAAGCGTTGATGACGATAAACAAAACCACGGAACAACCGTTACGGCTGAATTTGATATGGATAATATTGATTTTACGCCACTTGGTGATATTATCGCCACTATAACAACACTTATACAAGGTCATCCAGATACTGATTTTGAGTTTTGTCATGAAACCGAAAAAGGTATTGTGAAGTTGGAAACTCTTATGCTGCGGGAGCTTCTTGAGGATGTTCCGTTAAGCAGCTATGAGGTTATAAAGTGGATCGAAGAATATTTGCGTGAGCAGTATGAAAGCTTAGGCTGAGCTTCGGTTTCACTCATATTTAGTAAACTCAGGAAAGGAAGATATATATGAAATCATTAGCTGAACTCCAGGCAATCAAAGACAAAATGAAAAGCAAGGTTGTTTTGCGTGAGGGTGCAGAAGCTATCCGTGTAGTTGTAGGTATGGCAACTTGCGGTATTTCTGCAGGTGCTCGTCCTGTACTCGCTGCTTTTGTAGAGGGCGTTAACGAAGCAGGTCTTGCTGAAAAGGTAACCGTTTCTCAAACCGGTTGCGTTGGTATGTGCCAGTATGAACCTATTGTTGAGGTTTATGAGGCAGGCAAGGAAAAGGTAACTTATGTTGAAATGACTGCCGATAAGGCAAAGAAGGTCATTGAAGAGCATCTCAAGGGCGGAAAGGTAGTTACAGAGTACACTATCGCCGCTTCTAAGGCATAAATTTTGGAGGTATATGATTTATGATTCGTGCACATGTACTTATCTGCGGCGGAACAGGATGTACCTCATCAGGCAGCCTTTCTATTCAGAAGGCTTTTACTGATAACATTGAAAAGAACGGCCTTACCGATGAAGTAAAGCTTGTTCAGACCGGTTGTTTCGGTCTTTGCGAACTCGGTCCTGTTGTTATCGTTCATCCTGATGGCACATTCTATAGCCGTGTAACACCTGAAGATGTTGAAGAAATCGTAACTGAGCATCTTCTCAAGGGCCGTGTTGTTGAGCGTTTGGTTTATGCTGACACCGGTGATGAAAAGGTTGAGGGTAATGTTTCCCTTAACGACACAGTATTCTATAAGACACAGAACCGTGTAGTTCTTCGTAACTGCGGTGTTATCAACCCCGAAGATATTGAAGAATACATTGCTATGGACGGTTATGCAGCTCTTGGTAAGGTTCTTACTGAAATGACTCCTGAGGATGTTATTAAGTGCGTATCCGATTCCGGACTTCGTGGCCGTGGCGGCGGCGGATTCCCCACCGGCTTTAAGTGGTCTCTTTGCGCTCCCAATAAGGCAGACCAGAAGTATGTTGTTTGTAATGCCGACGAAGGTGACCCCGGTGCATTTATGGACCGTTCACTTCTTGAGGGTGACCCCCACTGTCTCGTTGAGGCTATGGCCATTGCAGGTTATGCTATCGGTGCTACTAAGGGTTATGTTTATGTTCGTGCTGAGTATCCTATCGCTGTTCAGCGTTTGCAGAAGGCTATCGATCAGGCTCGTGAATACGGTCTTTTAGGTAAGGATATATTTGGTTCCGGCTTTGATTTTGATCTTGATATCCGTCTCGGTGCAGGCGCATTCGTTTGCGGTGAGGAAACTGCTCTTATGACCTCTATTGAGGGTAACCGTGGTGAACCCCGTCCTCGTCCGCCTTATCCGGCAGTTAAGGGTCTTTATAATAAGCCTACTGTTGAAAACAATGTTGAAACCTTTGCAAACATTCCTCAGATCATCCTTCGTGGTGCTGAATGGTTTGCTTCTATGGGTACTGAAAAGTCCAAGGGTACAAAGGTATTTGCGCTCGGCGGTAAGATTAAGCATACCGGTCTTGTTGAAATCCCAATGGGTACAACCCTTCGTCAGATCATTGATGATATCGGTGGCGGTATCCCGAACGGTAAGAAGTTTAAGGCTGCTCAAACAGGTGGTCCTTCCGGCGGATGTATTCCTGCATCTCTTATTGATACCCCCGTTGATTATGATAACCTCACAGCTATTGGCTGTATGATGGGCTCAGGCGGACTTATCGTTATGGACGAAGACAACTGTATGGTTGATATGGCTAAGTTCTTCCTTGAGTTCACCGTTGATGAGTCCTGCGGTAAGTGTACTCCCTGCCGTGTTGGTACTCGCCGTTTGCTTGAAATGCTTGAGAAGATCACTCAGGGTAAGGGAACACTTGAGGATATTGACCGTCTTGAAGAGCTTTGCTACTACATTAAGCAGAACTCACTTTGCGGTCTTGGACAGACTGCTCCAAACCCCGTTCTCGCAACCCTTAACTTCTTCCGTGATGAGTATATCGCTCACGTTGTTGATAAGAAGTGTCCCGCAGGTGTTTGTAAGGATCTGCTTACCTTCACTATTGATAAGGACAAGTGTATCGGCTGTGGCGTTTGTGCAAGAAACTGCCCTGTTAGTGCAATTACAAAGACCGACTATGTTGCTCCCGGCCACAAATTGGCATCCTATGAAATTGATGCTGATAAGTGCGTTAAGTGCGGCGTATGTATGGGTAATTGTAAGTTTAAGGCAATCAGCAAGATTTAAGGAAGGAGCCGTATATCAATGGATATGATAAATGTAAAAATTAACGGAATTGCTGTAAGCGTTCCCAAGGGCTCCACTATTTTAGAGGCTGCCCGTGCAGCAGGTGTTGAAATTCCAACACTCTGCTTTATGAAGGAAAAGAACGAAATCGGCGCTTGCCGTATCTGCGTTGTTGAGGCTAATGAAGGCAGAGGTTTCCGTATTGTTACCGCCTGCGTTTACCCCGTAACTGAGGGTATGGAGGTTAGAACCAACTCCGAAAAGATTCAAAAGGCAAGAAAGACCACTTTGGAGCTTATTCTTTCAACACATGATAAAAAGTGCCTTTCCTGCGCTCGTTCTACCAACTGTGAGCTTCAAAAGCTTTGCCGTGATTACGGTGTTGATGAAGGCGCATTTGAAGGCTTTAAGCCCACTTATGAGATTGATTATTCCGCACCCCACCTTGTAAGGGATAACAATAAGTGTATCCTTTGCCGTCGTTGCGTAGCTGCTTGTCAGGAGCAGTATGTAGGCGTTATCGGTGCAAATGACCGTGGTATTGATACCCAGATTGGTCAGGCATTCAATCTTCCTCTTGATGATGTACCGTGTATTTCTTGCGGTCAGTGTACCGTTGTCTGCCCGACAGGTGCTCTCACCGAAAAGGATGATACCGATAAGATTTGGGCTGCTCTTGCAGATCCTGAAAAGACCGTTATCGTTCAGACTGCTCCCTCCATCCGTGCAACTCTTGGTGAGTGCTTCGGTATGGAAATCGGTACTAATGTTGAGGGCAAGATGGTAGCAGCACTTCGCCGTCTTGGCTTTGATAAGGTATTTGATACCGACTTTGCGGCTGACCTTACTATCGTTGAAGAGGCTAATGAGCTTGTTGAGCGTATTAAGAACGGCGGAACATTGCCGATGATCACCTCTTGCTCACCCGGTTGGGTTAAGTTCTGTGAGATGTATTATCCCGATATGATCGCTCACCTTTCTTCCTGTAAGTCTCCTCAGCAGATGGCAGGCGCAGTTATTAAGACCTATTGGGCTGAAAAGAACGGTGTAGATCCTAAGAATATCGTTTCTGTAAGCGTTATGCCTTGTACTGCTAAGAAGTTTGAAATTGGCCGTGATGATCAGTCTGCTGCAGGCGTACCGGATGTTGATATTGCTATCACCACCCGTGAGCTTGGCCGCATGATTGACCGTGCAGGTCTTAACTTCACAGCTCTTCCTGATGAAGAGTTTGATAATCCGCTTGGTGAGGATACCGGTGCAGCTGTTATCTTCGGTGCTACCGGCGGTGTTATGGAGGCAGCTCTTAGAACTGCTAACGATTGGCTTACCGGCAAGGATAATACCGATGTTGACTTTACTGCTGTTCGTGGTACACAGGGTCTTAAAGAGGCTACTGTTAATATCGCAGGCAGTGATATTAAGGTTGCTGTTGCTTCAGGTGCAGCTGCTGCTAAGTGTGTAATGGATCAGCTTAAAGCCGGCAATCCTAAGGGATGGACATTTATTGAAATTATGGGATGTCCCGGTGGTTGCGTAAACGGCGGTGGTCAGCCTATCCAAACTCAGACTGTTCGTGATACTGTTGATCTTAAAGCTGTTCGTGCAAAGGCGCTTTATGATCAGGATGCTGCAATGGCTATCCGTAAGTCACACGAATCCCCTGTTGTAAAGACTCTTTACAGTGAGTGGTATGATGGTTTTGGTGGTCATAAGGCTCACCACGACTTGCATACAAGCTATGTTGCTCGTAAGAAGTTTCCTAAGCTGTAATTAAAATTTACGGGCTGTCCTTTTGGGCAGCCCGTGTTTTTAAGGTGTGGTAATATTGAAAAAGGTATTATATTTTTTGATAATCGTTAATATAATTTCCGGTATCGTATCAGGCTTTATGCTTATGAGTCAGTCACTGATTTTATCTGTTATTTCCTTTGTTGCAGCGGGAATAGGTACTGTTCCGCTTATTATGATTTTGAGAAACACAGAGGATGTGGAGTCTTTGCGTGCAGAGGTGGCTTATTTAAGAAGTGAACTGCATAAAATGCAACATACAGATGAAACTGATAATGGATGCGGTTATAGTCTTGAGCGTTCGGTGGATAAGTGGCAATGCATTAAATGCAAAGCAGTAAATCCTGAGGGAACAAATACTTGTTCAAATTGTGGGGAGTTTTATTCATCTAAGGTCAACCCGCCAAACAGATACCGTTAAACAGAAGATATTATCACCGAAAGGATTTGAATTTATGAATATTTGGCATGATATGCCTGAAAAATATATAGCTCCGGATGATTTTACTGCCGTTATTGAAATACCCAAGGGTAGTAAATCAAAGTATGAGCTTGATAAGGAAACAGGATTACTTCGTCTCGATCGTATGCTGTATACAGCAACACATTATCCTGCAAACTATGGATTTATTCCCCGTACCTATGCTGATGACGGTGACCCTTTGGATGTTTTGGTGCTTTGCCAAGCATCAATTTCACCTATGACATTGGTGCAGTGTTATCCGATAGGTGTTGTTCAGATGACCGATGATGACAGTGCGGATGAAAAGATAATTGCTGTGCCTTTCCGTGACCCGTCACTATCTTGCTATAACGATATTTCACAGCTTCCTGCTCATACTATGCAGGAAATACGCCATTTCTTTACGGTTTATAAAAGCCTTGAGGGTAAGCACACAGCCGTAAATGAAATTCTGGGAAGTATCAAGGCATATAAAGTTATCGAAGAATGTATAGCAAACTATAAGAAATGCTTTGGTGACAAAAAATAAGTAATAAAAAAGAATTGAAGGGTAAAAACTTCAATTCTTTTTCACTTGAATTAGGTTATATCTGTGATATAATAAAGCACAGGAGGCGTGGTAAATGAAAATAGTGGTTTTTGCCGATGTGCATTATTTCGGCGGAGATATAAGTAAGGCTAAATTCAATACTCAAAAAAAGCTTGTTCAGTATGCCGCGCCGCTTATAGAGAGGTTAGTTGATACCGTAAATTCGGAGGATATAGATGTTTGCGTAAACCTTGGCGATTTGATTCAGGATGTTCAGGATAAGCAAAAGGATGTTGAATGTTTAAAGCTTATGTTTGAAAAAATCGAGAGGATGAACTGCCCTTGCTACTCGGTTTTCGGTAATCACGATTTAAAGGCAATGGATTCTATAGCTGAATTTGAGGAGGCTATGGGATGCAAAACAACCTTTTCTGTGAATTGCGGCGGCTATCACCTTGTATTTTTAACCACTGAATTGCGTCCTGAATTGGGTCTTGACCGTGGTGGATGCTATAAAGCTCAGTATTTATCGGCCAAAACCATTGAATGGCTTAAAAATGACCTTGCCGCAAATGAACTGCCGTGCATTATATTTACTCATTACGGTGTTGCCGAAGATGAAAGCATACAGGATGAATGTATGTTTATGAAAAACAGGGCAGATGTTAAGGAAATTATAAAGCGTGATAAAAATATTTTAGCGGTTTTTTCCGGTCATTTGCATATAACCAAAGAGTTAGAGGAAGATGGCATAAAATATTATCTTTTAGGCTCTATGACCGCTTGTGGGGAAACTCCCGGTGTTCCGACAGGGGTTTATTTTGAGCTTGATTTGTGTGATGATAAGCTGACCGTTACTGAAAAACATATAGAATGATAAAAAAGGCTGTATCGGCAAATTTGCCGATACAGCCTTTAAACTATTTTTGTTTAATTATTTCTCTTCAGAGGGCTGCTCTGATGTACAGTGTGGGCAGCGGGAAGCCTCTATGTTGATTTCGGTCTTGCAGAAGGGGCAAACCTTTGTTGTGGGTGCTTTGGGGGCTTCGGGCTTTTTGCCGATTTTGCCAAGGCTGTTGAAAAGCTTTACTATTAAGAAGAGGATAAATGCCATAATAATAAAGTTGATAACAGCGGTGATAAAGGCAGATGCAAAGCCGCCAATTTCGTTGAGGGTGTACCAGTTTGGATGTGCACGGGTTATGAACTGCAAAATCGGGTTGATAAAGTTATCGGTAAGTGATGTTACGATGTCTTTGAAAGCGGCACCGATGATAACGCCGACTGCAAGGTCAAGCACATTGCCTTTCATGGCAAAATCTTTGAATTCTTTGAGAAACTTCTTCATTTTTTAAAACTCCTTAAAATTTATTTATTTTGACTGCCGTTTAGGGCAAATATCAATGAGATTGCATCGCCTTTATCTGGCGAATATCTTTACCAACGAATTTTCTTGCAGTATAACATCCGATAAGCCTTGAAGCAATGCGGTCTGTATATCTTTTGGCAATTTCACTCATTGAAAGATTTGTGTTTATAATTGTGGGTTTTTTTGAAAGTATGCGGGTATTTATAAGCCCGTAAAGTGTTGTTTGGGTAAATGGTGAGGTAAACTCAGTTCCAAGGTCATCAATAACCAAAAGGTCACAATTAAGCATGGATTCATAACTGTCACCGCCGGAACCAAAATGCTCCTTTTCAACCGTTTTCAGCAGATTAAAGGCTGAGCCGTATATAACATCATAACCCTTTTCAAGCACACTTGAAACGATAGAAAGTGTTAAATGCGTTTTTCCAAGTCCCGTATCACCTATAAATAAAAGATTGGGTGAGCTTTTGGGTGAAAATCCAATTGCATATTCACGGCAAAGCTTTAAAATTGCCGTCATTTTTTTGCGGGCATCGTTCTCATCGGTATAAAGGTTTAAATTAAAGTTTTCAAATTTACATTCATCAAGCGGCATTTCGCTTGATAATTTTTCGGTGGCTATCTTTTTTGCCAATGCTTTTATACATTCGCAAATTTTGCCATTTCTTGTGCGGCCCGTATCGCCGCAAATAACACAGTCATATTTAAGCGGTTCAATTTGAGCCTGCTTTAAAAGCTTGGATTTTTCATTAGAAAGGCAGGTCATTGTTTTTTGCAATAATTCCAAACCTGCCGTATCACCTGCCATTGCAGTAATTGCAATCTTTGCACCTAAAGAGGCAAGGGTGCTGTCAATCTCGCAAAGACGTGGTGTTTGATCGTATGCCGTTTTGAGCATAAGGTCATAAACTGCCTTTTTCTTTTCAAGTGCAGCTTTTTTTTCTGCAAAAGCGGCTGTATAAACGTCCTCTCGTTTAACCATTTTTTACTCCTATTAATAAGTTGTTTCTAAGCTTTCTTCAAAGGATTGAATATCAACCGAAGAAGAACCGCCTTTTCCGTTTCCTTTTCCTTTTCCTTTTCCTTTTCCTTTTGTTTCGTTTTGCCTGCGTTCGGAATCCTTTTCAACGTCTTCTGCGGTTTTGATACCACGTTTATGCCAATCCTCTAAAATTTTTGCGGTGTATGAAAAAATAAATTCGGATTTTTGATCCACACAGGCATTGTAAGCACAATGCAAAAGCTCTCTTGTGATGCCCCATTCGTTAAGCCAACGGTCAACTTTTTCAAGCTCTTTTGGGGAGGGGTTTCTGCGTTTTAAGCCAAATGCCGCTTCAACAATATGCCAAGCAGTGTTTTTTCTTGCGGTTTCAGCAATCTGCTCCTCGGCATCAGCCACGGTTTTAACGCCGTTTTTAATCCATAAAAGTGCCGTTTTTTCAATAAAGCTGATGGTAAGCTTTTCGGCGGTTGTTGCATATTGAAGAAGTAACATTATAACCGAAATATCCATTCCCAAATCATCATAAATCCATAAAAGGGAGGAGGATTCGTTTGTTTTAAGCGCTCTGCCAAAGTGCTGTTGAGCCTGTTGCATAAGAAAACGAACACGCTCATCCTCAAGACCTCGTTTTGCAACATCTGTACGGGAGGGTCTTGCATTTTTTAAAACAGGTACATTTTCAGCAGTTTGATTAACTGCGGTGTTGCCATCACAGCCCAAAATTCCAACCTGATTCCAATAAAGCAGGGCATCCTCAACCTCACTTGTGGGAATAGAGAGTGCTTGTGCCGTATTTTCGGCATTTATTCCTGAAGAAAGATTACGCAAAATATAAAGCAGAACTTTAATCTGAGTGTCGGTCGCAAGCTTTAAATGCTTATCCACAACATCACAGGGTATCGTAAAAACCGCCGTAAAGGATGACGGATTTATAAAGTAATTCATTAAAAATACTCCAAACAATTATGTATTAATACCATTATAACAATTAAATCTTAGAATGTAAATAGCAAGCTGATTAAAAAAATTGCATTAATTTAAAGATTGCATATATGCTGTTTTACACAGGTGAAAAATTCACAATAATTAAATAAACTATAAATTGAGGTGTTTTTTTAAATTTTTTATTGAAACTACTAAATGTTGGAATTTTTTCACGATATTTAGCCTTAAATTCTTGACAAAGTACCATATTTAGGTATAATATAAATATAATAGAATTATAATGACTGTTTTTTGTTTAAATGCAAAAATCGCTTTAACAACACTTATTTTAAAGAAAATTTTATACAAAATTAAAAGTTTTGTGTAAAATCGCAGATGTTTTGACTAACTATTATTAGGGGGAGTTTGCTTTATGGCAATTTTAGTTACCGGCGGTGCGGGATATATTGGTAGCCACACCTGTATAGAAATGCTTAATTCGGGGTATGATGTTGTTGTAATTGATAATCTTGATAACAGCAGCAGTGAATCACTTAACCGTGTTGAAAAGATTACGGGTAAAACGGTTCGTTTTTATGAAAATGATGTGCGTGACCATGAGGCTCTTCGTAAAATCTTTTCTGAAAATGATATACAGGCGGTAATTCATTTTGCAGGTCTTAAAGCAGTTGGTGAGTCGGTTCGTGAGCCGATTATGTACTACTCCAATAACCTTGAAAGCACCCTCACATTAATTGAGGTTATGACCGAATTTAATGTAAAGAAGATAGTATTTTCTTCTTCTGCAACGGTTTACGGTCTTGCTAAGGAAATGCCTTTAAAAGAGGGTATGCCTTTAGGTGCTATCAATCCTTACGGCAGAACAAAGCTGTTTATTGAGGAAATTTTGCGTGACCTTTTTGTTGCAGATAAAGATTGGTCTATTGCTATTCTTCGTTATTTCAATCCAATCGGTGCTCATAAAAGCGGTACTATCGGTGAAGATCCCAAGGGTATTCCCAATAATCTTATGCCGTATATAGCTCAGGTTGCTGTGGGCAAGCTTGAAAAGCTTCATGTTTTTGGTAATGACTATAACACGGTAGATGGTACAGGTGTTCGTGATTACATACATGTTGTTGATCTTGCAGATGGCCATGTAAAGGCGGTTGCTTGGGCACTTGAAAATAAGGGCTGTGAGGAAATCAACCTCGGTACAGGTAACGGAACAAGTGTATTACAGCTCAGGGATGCTTTTGTTAAGGCATCAGGTGTGGAAGTTCCGTATGTTATTGATCCTCGTCGTCCGGGTGATCCGGATGAGGTTTATGCCGATGCTTCCAAGGCAGAAAGTCTGCTTGGCTGGAAAGCGTCAAGGGGCATTGATGAAATGTGTGAGGATTCATGGCGTTGGCAAAATAATAATCCTAACGGTTATGATAAATAGGTATCAAAGAATGGCCGCCCGCCGGGACATCGGGCGGCCATAAATCTCCGTCCGTGGCGCAGTTGGATAACGCAGCAGATTCCGATTCTGAAGAACAGGGGTTCGAATCCCTTCGGGCGGGCCAGAAAAAGCGACTTGTTGAAACAAGTCGCTTTTTCAATGAAATTCGCCTTACGGCGAGTGAAATAGCTTCGCTGTGAAATACGCTAACGCATATGAAATATTTGCTTCGCAAATGTTTAAGAGGCGAATTTTATTTCATCCTAAAAATATGTAGGGTTTTAAATTTATAATCCAAAAACTTAAAGGGCATACAATTCGTGCAACCTTTTCAAAATAAAAATCCTGTCGACTTTTTTCGGCAGGATTTTCGCTTTTTATTATTCATTATTCCTTTTGTCTTTTTTGCATTCTTTTCCAATTAACAAAGCCGTAAATATCGTTTGCTAAAAACATTATAAAGCAAAAAATCATCGGGATATATGAAATATCCTCAATACTTGCAAGTATCCAAAGCACAATCAATACTATATCATTTGAGCTATAAGCAACGGCATAGTATGGACTTCTGAAAAACAGCAGATACGAGGCCGCAAAGCTTGTGGTAATGGAAATTGTGCTTATGATAAGGTTTGCATTGCCTAAAAAATCGAGCAAGAAATAAAACAAAACAGTTACCGCAAGTGTGGTTGGAATCATCATTATCCATTTGAATTTTGAAAGGCGGCTTATCTCAACCTCTTTTGTATCCTTATAAGGGTGCCTCAGCCAGGATATTATTGCTGCAATGGCCGCAGGAGCTGACATAAATATATAGGTTATCATTTCACCGTAATATTTAAAATGCAGTGAGATTATACCGTAAAGCAGAGCGAAAATCACACATAAAACCTGACCTATAATATATCCCTTTGCAATAAATATCAGTGCGGTAACGCCTATAAGTGAGGCAATGGTGCTTGCAATACCGTTACCTGAAGATAAAATAAATGAGCCTATTATTACAAATACAGAAGTGAGCCACAAACTGAGCTCAAATTTTGAAAGGTCTGAAAAAGGGTTTTTAAATTTCATTATTTACCTCAAAAAAATAAGCACCCGAAAGATACCTCTTCAAAGACCTAACGAAGTACCCACGAATGCAACGCATTATTCTACCCGGTGGCAGTAAATATTTAAGACCGACAAGCGTTTTTACTTGTCGGTCTTATTATAATATCTATATTTCGTTTTGTCAACGAGCAGTTTTTAATCTGCTAACATTTTTTTAATTCTTACAAGGTCTTTAACATTGTTTTTGCCGTCTGTATTAATATCAGCACAAACGCTGTCAATCATATCTTCTGTACCTAAAATGTACTGTCTGATATAAAGTACATCCTGTGCGTCAATATCTCCGCTTGCATCAATATCGCCAACGGTAAGTATTAAACGATGCTTTGCACCTACGGGGGTGTTGTACCAATTTTCGGTGGTGAAGCCTAACTCTTCAACACTTAAAGCACTATTGTAATCGCCGTTTGAACCAACGCTTATATTAGTACCGTCTGTTGCGGTGTTTACAATGCCTGCTGTGGTGTAGACATTGGTTATAATGCGTGTTGTTGCTGAATCATTACATCTTCCGATAACGGCACCTTTCCATTTGCTTGTTGTAAGAGTACCTGCAAATATGCTGTTTTTAACCTGTACGCCGCTTGCGTTGGTGGCATATGCATAACCGATAAATCCGCCGCAGGTGCTTTGCCCGTTGGTGCTCTTGTTGGTAATATCAGCATCGGAATAGCAGTTTTCGATTACAAGACCTGCAATGCCTGTATTACGCTTGTTTGTAGTACCCACAAATGAGCCTGCACCCGAAGCACTTGATATATTTTTAATTACTGCAACTGTGGAATTTGTGATATAGATATTGCTGTAATGGCTTGGTGTGTTTTCCAAGGTTTCGGCACTTCCTGCAACAACACCTATAAAGTTTTGGTTTTTGGTGTTGGTTACCGAAACATTTGCGTTATCAAACACAATGTTTTTAACGGTAGCACCGCGGGTTGCGGAGAACAATCCTAAAAATACCTGACCGGTGGCTGTTCCTGTTGTATAGTTAATAGTAAGGTTTTTGATTGTGTAACCATTACCGTCAAATGTACCGCTAAATACTGAGAATGCAGGTGTCTTTGTTTTGTCGTAGGTATTATTTATATCACCAATCGGTGTCCAATTTTCGTATGAGGAAAGGTCAATATCATTTGCCAAAATATATTTACCGTCAAGCGGATAATTGGCGTCAACACCTATTTTTGCAAGGTCTGCACCTGTTTTAATTACAATATAATCGGCGTAAACAATATCATATTCGGCGATTTTGAGTACAGGGCCGTATTCGCTGTCTACCCATTTGTCCGAAAGACCGAGACTGCTTACGGTTGCGGCTGTGAGCTGTTCGGTAGTAAGCTTTGTACCGCTTATCGGATAAATTGCTTCTGCAGGGGCGGTTTCGGTATACTTATCGGAATTTGAGTAGCCGTTTGTAACGGTGGTAACAGGATTTACTGTTTTTCCTATAAGACCGCCGCGGCGTGAATTACCAATACCGCTTACAGTACCGTCAAAAATACAGTTGGTAATAACAATGGGGTTTTTGGTGTTGTATGCGTAGCCGCCAAAGCCACCGGGACAAATCTGACCGCCGCCGTTTGCCGCACTTATATCGGCGTTAGAATAACAATCAATAAACTGTGCACCTGCATTGCGGTTGTTTGTGTATTTACGGTTTATACCGCCTGTTATTGCACCAACACCGGCTACATTATAAGCAGATGGCACAGAAACTGTACTGTTAATAACAGCGATATTTGAATATACTGTGGAATTGCCTGCGGTATCGGCTTCGCTGTCACCCGAAATAACGCCTGCAAAGCAGTATTCTTTACTGTTGCTCAAAGTAACCGAAGCATTCTTCATAACAAGACTTCTGATTGTAGCACCGATAGTATGAGCGAAAAGTCCTCCCGAAAGATGCTCTGAACCGTCATCCGGTAACTCTGTTATATTAACAGTCATACCGTTTATTGTGTGACCGTTTCCGTCAAAAAGACCGGCAAAGCCGTTTTCGCCGAGGGTCATTTTACCAATCGGTGTCCAATTGCCATAGCTTGAAAGGTCAATATCTGCCATAAGTGCATAGTTGCCGTCAAGCGGATAATTTTCATCAATACCTATTTTTGCAAGGTCTTGTGCGGTGTGTATCGGAATACATGTTTTAGACTGCGAATCGGCAAATGCCCAAGCATAGCTGTTGGCATTATTAAGCTCGCTGACCTTGAGCGAAACTGTGCCGTCAGGTACGGTTAATGCGTTGTTTTCACCGCAAACGGTATTTATGGTATATGTGTTGCTGTTTGAAACAAGGAAGTTTCCAATATACCATTTGCAGTCATACTTTGTAAGGTCTGCAAGTCTGCCGTTTACAGTTGCGGTAAGGGTAGAGCCTGTTATAATATCATCGGAAGAGGAGCTTATGCTTACATTCATATCAACAGTGCTGTCCTTGCGGGTTAAAACATAGCTTGCTGAAGGAATCCAATAACCCTCTGTACTGTCGGTGTAGTTGTAAAAATGTCTTGCTTCAAATTCAATACGGTCATCATAAACACGGCAGTATATACCCTCGCTTATGTAAACAGTTTCAGGCTGTTCAATACGGTGGAAGCAGCCTGTGTTAATGTATGTTGGGGTATTATCACCCATCATAAGGCAAACAGGGTCATAAAGGAAGTTTGCGTGTGTATGACCTGAGAAATACAATACGTTCGGGTATTTGTTAAGGATTTTCTGGAAAGCATCGCTGTCATTCATATGGCATTTTCCGTTGTTTGTAACGGTTGTAACCGTTCCTGCGGTTTGGAAGTGACCTAAAATAAATGTCGGTTTTCCGCTTTCAGCATCAGCCTTTAAAAGACCCTCAAGCCAAGCAAGCTGCTCTTCACCCACTTGGAAGCCGTTATAAGGAGTAGAAAGGTATATAAAATGATAGCCTGCAATATAGGTATCATACCAATAAATACCGCTTTCCTTATCTATCGGCTGAATTGAGTTTATAATACTTTCTGGATATGTACCGTTAGAAATGCTTTGATTTAAAAGGTTAATTTTACTCTCAAAGAAGTTAAGCCAAGCGGAATTGTCGCCGTTTGTACCTAAAGTGATATCGTGGTTGCCGTTTGTGTACCAAATTGGGTATGCTCCCTGCAAATTAGAAGATGATAAAACATCGTTTGCGTAGGTATAATCATATTCATCGGCGATCCAATAGTTGGTATCAGGAATTTGTGCACCCTGAACCACATCACCAATTATGGAAACACCAACAACATTATCACCCTCGGCACGCTTTTGGTCAATAAGATCTTTAAGCATATCAAAACGCTGTACCATAGACTCCTTGCCCATAACCGCATAGTTGCCGTTAGACTGTGAGTTCATAGCGTGGTTGATGTGTGTGTCAGAAATGAAGAACATTGAAAAATCGTCATCGTTGTCAAGATTCTGCTTATTAAGCGGAATGTCAACAAAGTTTTCAATAGCTTCGTTTTCGATGGAAACCTCCATTATAACCCTTGTTGCACCTTTTGGAATAAGCAGATTGCCGGAAATGGTATATCCTGCAATTGCTGTTGCACCGTCCATTTCGGCAAAGTGGGTGTAACCGTCAAGTCTGAAGCCGTTTTCTCTTGCCCAAAAAAGCTTTACACCGGTGATGTCCTCAACGGCAATCGGACCTACGTATTTAATAACACCGTCAGCATTAGCGGTGAAATCATTTGCAAAAACGTAAGAAACGTAAGGTGGATAAGTGGGGGTTGCAAATATGCTCATTGTAGGCACCGCCCCAAAAACAAGCATAACACAAAGAATTAAAGCAAGTAATTTTTTCATATAATTTTTCCTTTCATATAATATTTAAGTATAAATACCACAGATAAATTATACAAAATTCAATAAAACTTGTCAAACGGTTTGCCATAAACTATCATTTTGAACAAATAAAAGATATAGTTATAGGATTTATTGCAAAATAAACCGCCTGTTTTTAAGTTAAAAAACAGACGGTTTAAATAATTTAACGGATATATTCCTTAATATCGTCAATTCCGTATTCAAGCTCTTCTATATCAGAACGGTTGTGCCATTTACCGTGTGTGAAATCGGGAACCGAAAGTACAGCCCCGCCCATGCTGATGGATTGCTCACTCAAAGCCGTAATGCTCATATAAAGTGCGGCATCGTAAACATCTATCGGAGGGCGTACATTTTTTGAAACAGCTTCATAAAATGCGTGGAAAACCATCCAATCCATACCGTCATGTCCGCCACGGGGAACATAATTTTTCCAAAGGGTATGTAGGTATTTATCTTCATACTCTGCGGCATTGCCCCAAAGCTTTTTGGGCTCCCATTCAAATTTGTTGTGCTCTCCGTCAATAAACACGCTGTCGGTATCCTCAAAGTAAGCACCCTTTGTACCTCTTATAGTAAAGCCTCGTGAATATGCACGGGGGAGTGTGGTATCAAGCACTATCGTAACGGTTTGTCCCTTTGCGGTTTTCATAATAGTAGTAACAACATCGCCTTGAGCAAATTGGGCATTGTAAAGCGGATCACTTTCTTCACGGTTTTGAGTGATGTATTCGTGAAGTCCCTTTGAGCAGGAAGCTGTTGACGAAAGGCTTAAAATGCGGTTGCCGTTGTTTATATCAAGAATTTTTGCAATAGGGCCAAATTCGTGGGTGGGATAATTTTCACAGTTGCGGTTCATATAGTTTCGCAGTCTGTAATGACGGTTTTCCTTTCCGTTGGAAATTTCATAGCGCAGATCGTGGTGATAACCGCCCTCACAGTGAACAACATCGCCCAAAGCACCTTGGCGGTACATATTAAGCGCCATAAGCTCACGCTTGCCGTAACAGCAGTTTTCAAGCAACATACAGTGAACACCGGTTTCCTCGCTTGTATTTACAAGTCGCCAGCAATCCTCGATACTGTAAGCACCTCCTACCTCTAAACCTACATATTTTCCTGCCTTCATAGCGGCAACGGCAATATCAATATGTGCTTCCCAAGCGGCAGAAATAATAACTGCGTCAATTTCTTTTATGTCAAGCACCTGCTTGTAATCGGTGGTTACAAAGGGGCGCTCACAGCCTGCATCAACAAGTGCCTTTGCGGCGTCATTGGCACGGTCTTCGTAAAGATCGCAAACCGCAACCGTTTCAATAAGACTTTCTTCTGTTTGCATAGGCAGTAAAACAGCCTTTAAAAGACCCAATCCTCTGCAACCGAAGCCAATCATTCCGTATTTAAGCTTTTTCATATCAAAAACACCTCATAATGAAATTTCTACTTGTAATATAACACGACTGATATTATAATATAATATAAAAATAGTCAAAATTACTTAGAATTTAGCTCAGGAGGGGTATTGATGTACGAATTCACACCGATAAATAGGGTAATAACTGTGGAATCGGTTGTAACGGCAATAGATGTTGTTCGTCCTAAAAATTTTTTCTTTCCGGGTGAAATGCATGATTTTTGGGAGGCTGTAATGGTTCTGGAGGGCGAGGCTACTGCAACAGGTGACGAAAGGGTGTATAACCTATCTGCGGGTCAGCTTCTTTTTCATAAGCCGCTTGAGTTTCACAGAATCTGGACTTCCGACCATTCTCAACCCCACCTTATGATAATATCCTTTCGTGCTACGGGGGATGGTATGCGCTTTTTTGCAGAAAAGTGCTTTAATATAGAGTCCGAATTACAAAAGGTGTTTAAAAAAATATGTAATATGATACGAAAAACGGTTGAGGCATATAAGGAAGGAGAAAAAAATTATCCCCTTTATTCAAGTAGGACTGCTGCTATGTTAGAGGATTTTTTGCTTTCTATCACAGATGCCGATGCTCTTGCACCCGAAAAACCCACCACAAAGGAGAAGCTTTACCGTGAAATTGTGAGAATTATGGATGAGCATTGCTGTGAAAGCCTTTCGGTAACCCAACTGTCAAAGCTATGTAATATGAGTGTAAGTAGTATGAAGCGGGTTTTCAGCAGTTTTTCGGATATGGGAATTGCTAAATTTTTCCTTTCACTTAAAATCCGCCGTGCAATGCAACTGCTTGATGAGGGCAAAAATGCCTGTCAGGTAGCTCAACTTGTGGGCTTTGATGAGGTTTCGTATTTTCATACAGCCTTTAAGCGTGAAACAGGAGTCACACCCATGCAATACCGCAAAACGGGGAAATGATGTTGGCCTCAACAATTATTTACAGAACGGATAGATCCGTTTCATTCGATGTAATAATATTTTTTGCAAAAAAATCTAATCCCCCTTGTGAAAGGGGGATGTCTTGGCGTAAGACAAGACAGGGGGATTCAGGGAAGTGTAACCGCTTGCGGTGGATGAGGGAATACTATTATAATATACTATCTGTAAAAAACATTGACAATAATTGTTTGTTGTTGTAATATAAAGCTGTAATTCAAATGGCGGAATTATAAATTTTAAGGAGTTGTATTTATGAAAAAACAAGGCTTTTTACAAAGTCGAATTTCCCGCTTTGTGGTTCTTGCGCTTATTGTGGCACTTGTAACCTTTGGCGGAACATTTGCGGCATTGGGTGCTGAGGAAGTAGCTGATGTATCTGCAGAAACAAAGGCTGGCTCAACCGTTGTTGTTGAGGTTGAAGATGGGGACACCTATAACTATGACCTTGGTGTTACCGAACTGCCTGAAGAGGAATCTGAAGGCCCCGTTTCCGGTTCGGCTTACGATTATGTTAATAATTATGCCGATAATATCGGAAGTGATAAGAATTTCGATAAAAATATCGAAACAGCACTTGGTACTATCCGTGAGGAAGTTCCTTATTATGCTACCTTCTGGGCACTTGTTCCTCCAATAATTGCTATTTTGTTGGCGCTTATTACTAAAGAAGTTTATTCTTCTTTATTTATTGGTATACTTGCAGGTGGTGTTATCTATGCTAACTTTGATTTTGAAACCACAATGGTTCATACTCTGCAGGATGGCTTTATTGCAAGCATTGCCGATACATATAATATAGGTATAATAATATTCCTGGTACTTTTGGGTGCTTTGGTTGCTATGATGAACAAAGCCGGCGGCTCACGTGCTTTCGGCCGCTGGACCACCAAGCATATCAAGAGCCGTGTGGGCGCACAGCTTGCAACAGTTGTTCTCGGTGTACTTATCTTTATTGATGACTACTTTAACTGCTTAACAGTAGGCTCGGTTATGCGTCCCGTTACAGATAAGCATAAGGTTTCCCGTGCAAAGCTTGCTTATTTGATTGATGCCACAGCTGCTCCTATATGTATTATTGCTCCTATTTCTTCCTGGGCTGCTGCTGTTGCAGGTTTTGCAAAGGGTTCGGGTGCGGCAAGCGGTATGTCACTGTTTATAAGTGCAATCCCCTTTAACTTCTATGCTTTGCTCACTATTGGAACAATGATTTTCCTTGCTGTTACAAATACTGATTTCGGTCCTATGAAGAAGCATGAATTGAATGCTCTTGCAGGTGATTTGTTTACATCGGGTGAGAAAAATGAAAACGATGATGAGACAGAGGCAAACGAAAAGGGTCGTGTTTGTGACCTTGTTGTACCGGTCATCGTTCTTATCATCACTTGTGTTCTCGGTATGATTTATTCCGGTGGTTTCTTCTCCGGTGAAGACTTCATCACCGCTTTCTCAAACAGCGATGCTTCCGTAGGTTTGGTTATAGGTTCATTTGCGGCTATTATATTCACCGTTATATTCTATCTTTGCCGCCGTGTACTTTCCTTTAAGAAATGTATGGATTGTCTGCCAGAAGGCTTTAAGGCAATGGTTCCTGCTATTATGATTCTTTGCTGTGCTTGGACTCTCAAGACCATGACCGATTCTCTTGGTGCTAAGATATTCATTTCTCAGCTTATCGAAGGCTCTGCAGGCACATTGCAGCTCTTCCTGCCTGCTATCATCTTCCTTATTGCTGTTGGTCTTTCCTTCTCAACAGGTACCTCATGGGGAACCTTTGGTATCCTTATCCCGATAGTTCTCAGCGTATTTGGTGCTGCTGATGGTAACATTACAATAGTTGCAGTTTCTGCTTGTATGGCAGGTGCGGTTTGCGGTGACCACTGCTCTCCCATTTCCGATACTACCATTATGGCGTCTGCAGGTGCACAGTGTAACCATATAAATCACGTTTCAACACAGCTTCCGTATGCGTTGATGGTTGCAGGCGTTTCCTTTGTGAGCTACATTATTGCAGGATTTATCCCCAATGCATTTATCTCGTTGCCGATAGCTTTAGTGCTTATGTTTGCAACACTTATGGTAATAAAGCTTGTTGGTTCAAAAAAGAAATAAGCTTTAATTAAAAATTAAAAACGGGAGGAGAAAAAACTCCTCCCGTTTTGATTGAATGAGGTTTAATATGAAGAGAGAACTGGAAAAATATCAGCTTATAGAACGCAGTATTGTAAAAAAGTATCGTAAATCTATATGGAATAATTTTATATCTGCCGTTAAAGAGTATGAGCTGATAAACGAGGGCGATAAAATAGCTGTTTGTATTTCTGGCGGTAAAGATTCTATGCTGCTTGCAAAATGTATGCAACAGCTTGCCCGTTACAGTGAGGTTCCGTTTTCTGTTGTTTTTCTTGTTATGGATCCCGGTTATGCGGATGAAAACCGTATTCTTTTAGAACAAAACTCAAAAACTTTAGGGTTTGAACCGGTTATCTTTCAAAATAATATTTTTGATGTTGTTCACGATGCCGGCGGTTCGCCGTGTTATCTTTGTGCCAGAATGCGTCGTGGTGCGCTTTATGATAAAGCCCGTTCTTTAGGCTGTAATAAAATAGCTTTGGGGCATCATTTTGATGATGTTATTGAAACGGTGCTTATGAGCATGATGTATTCTTCCGAAATAAAGACCATGCTTCCAAAGCTTCACAGCACCAATTTTGAGGGGATGGAGCTTATCCGCCCTTTATATAAGGTAAAGGAAAGGGATATTGTTTCATGGGCAAATTATAACGGACTTCGCTTTTTACAGTGCGCCTGTAAATTTACTGCCGATTCTGCACACCACGAATCGCTTTCAAAGCGTAAGGAAACAAAGGCACTTATTGAACAGCTGAGAAAGGTTAATCCTGATGTGGATGATAATATTTTCCGTTCTCTTCATAATGTTAATCTTGCCACTATTCCGGGTTGGCGTGACCGTGATTTGGGAGAGAGTCACTCATTTTTAGAAAACTATTAAAAAGACAGCAAAAAAAAGCTTGACCTTTTGGGGGTACTGTGATATAATGGTTGTACCTCTGGAAGGTTCTTTTTTTTTGGAAAAATTTTAAAAAAGAGCCCATTCTACGGGAAAATACTGCATCTTGTAGTGTGCTTTTCGGGCATTTCTTTATGTTGTGCTCGGTGCAGATGTGTATTTGCCCAATGAGGGAGGCGTTTACTTTTACGGTAGGTGCGGTTCGTCCGTTACCCAAGGAGTAAAAGCAAAAAATATTTCCGTAAAGCGGGAGGTGCCGTTATGAGAGTTAAAATCACTTTAGCTTGTACAGAGTGCAAGCAACGCAATTACAACACTACAAAAAACAAGAAGAACGATCCGGACAGACTTGAGATGAATAAATATTGCAGATTCTGCCGGAAGCACACCGTACACAAGGAAACAAAGTAAGGAGGTCGAAGGAATGAAAACTGCCAATAGAATTTGTCAGGTTCTCGCAATCGCTTTCGGTCTTGGAGCATTGGTAATGTTCTTTATGAACTTTGCTGAAATTACCGCAAACGGCACAACGGAGTCCGGTGTTGGAACCGTATTTGCCTTCGGCGGAAAGTTTGAGATCGGTGGTAAAGCCTATACAATGGCTAAATCCACACATCTTTTGTTCTGCTTTTTGCTTACTGCTGTAGGTCTTGTGTTAAGCATCTTCTCATTTAAGTCAAAGCGTCTGCGTTATGCAGCACCGGGATTCGGTTTGTTCGCTGCGATTTATATGTTGGTGCTTCGTCTTCGTGAGCCCTGGAATGTTATTGACCTTCGTGTTGAAAAGAACATGGGGCTTGCTGTTACAGAGCTTGAATACACAATCTTCGTTTGGATTTGTGTAATCGCACTTTTCCTTTTTGCGGCTTTTGCAATCGCTTATCTTTTGATAGATGATTATATTGAAGTTGCCGCTTCAAAGGGAGAAAAGCTTACAATTCCTAAGCGTGTAGTTCGTTTCTTCCGTGATTATAAGAGTGAGGTCAAGAAAATCGTATGGCCCGGTCCAAGGGATATTGTTAAAAACACCTTGATCGTATTGATTATGTGCCTTTTGATTGGTGCATTGATCTGGGTATTCGATTTTGGTCTCGGTAAGCTGCTTGAATTAATCTTAGCTTAAACATAACTCTTTAATTGCCAAATTACGGAGGGAAAAGAATGGCTGACAAAATGCAAGCAAAATGGTATGTTGTTCATACCTATTCCGGATATGAAAATAAGGTTGCAAATGACCTTGCCACCATGGTAGAAAGCCGTGGTATGCAGGATCTTATACATGATATTAAGATTCCTACCGAAACCGTCACCGAAATAAAGGATGATGTTAAGCGTGAGGTTGAGCGCAAGATTTTCCCCGGATATGTTTTGATCAAAATGATTGTTACGGATGATAGCTGGTATGTTGTTCGTAATATAAGAGGATGCACAGGCTTTGTTGGCCCTGCATCTAAGCCGGTTCCGTTAACCGATGCGGAAGTGGCGGCTCTCGGTGTAGAAAATATCGCCGATGAGCAGGACGCTACAAAGCACAGCGTCGAGGTCGGTTACAAGCAGGGAGATACAGTTACAATCATCAGTGGTCCGCTTAAAGATTTCAGCGGCGTTGTTAAAACGGTTGATACCGAAAACAATATGGTTTGTGTACTTCTCTCGGCATTCGGTAAAGAGACACCGGTTGAGTTAGAGCTTGACCAGATTGCTCTTGCTGATTAATTTAAGTTAATACGCAGAAATGCCTATTAAAACGGAGGCTTGTTCTCCAAAGGCAAGGCAATGCCGGATGTTTATACATCAAAAGTTGCCAAGGTGGGAGGAATGGGTATATGACCGTTCCGCCAGGTATGGGATAATAAAAATCCCAAAAACCGGTTACCACGAATAATGGAGGTGCTATGAATGGCTCAGAAAATTACAGGCTACATTAAGTTACAGATTCCGGCAGGAAAGGCTACACCGGCCCCTCCGGTCGGCCCTGCACTCGGTCAGCACGGTGTTAACATCATGCAGTTTACCAAGGAGTTCAATGAAAGAACAAAGAATGATGTGGGACTTATTATCCCGGTTATCATTACTGTTTATGCAGATCGTTCTTTTAGCTTTATTACAAAAACTCCTCCGGCAGCTGTATTGATTAAGAAAGCATGCGGCATTGAGACTGCTTCGGGAACCCCGAACAAGACCAAGGTTGCTAAGATCACGAAGGAGCAGGTTAAGAAAATCGCCGAAACAAAGATGCCCGACCTTAACGCAGCAAGCCTTGAGGCCGCTATGAGCATGATTGCCGGTACTGCACGCAGTATGGGCGTTGAAGTAGTCGATTAATTCTCTCTCGTGGGAGGAAATTTCCGATTTAACCACTTATTGGGAGGTAAATAATGAAACACGGTAAAAAGTATAATGACAGCGCAAAGCTTATTGAAGCAGGTAAGTTTTACGATGTTGACGAAGCAGTTGCTGTTGCTGTAAAGACCGCTACTGCAAAATTTGATGAAACTGTTGAAATTCATGTTCGTTTGGGAGTTGACTCTCGTCACGCTGACCAGCAGGTTAGAGGCGCAGTTGTTCTTCCGAACGGTACAGGTAAAACTATTCGTACCTTGGTTTTCGCTAAGGGCGATAAGGCAGATGCTGCTAAAGAAGCAGGCTCTGATTATGTTGGTGCAGAAGAACTCGTTGCTAAGATTCAGAATGAAAACTGGCTTGATTTTGACGTTGTTATCGCTTCTCCTGACATGATGGGTGTTGTAGGTCGTCTTGGTAAGGTGCTTGGTCCTCGTGGACTTATGCCTACACCTAAGGCCGGTACCGTTACTCCGGATGTTGCTAAGGCTGTAGTTGAAGCAAAGGCCGGTAAGATTGAGTACCGTCTTGATAAGACCAATATCATCCACTGCCCCATTGGTAAGGTTTCCTTTGGTCCTGAAAAGCTCCAGGAAAACTTTGATGCTCTTATGAATGCAATCATAAAGGCTAAGCCGGCTGCAACTAAGGGTCAGTACATTAAGTCCTGCACCATTGCAACCACAATGGGCCCCGGCGTTAAGCTCAATGTAGCTAAGTTTGGTGCTTAATTGCCATAGATTAAAAAAATTACCCCCACAGTGTAAACTGTGGGGATTTTTTTATGCCTTTTATTTTTTATGATTCCATTGGGAATTGCATTCTGCCGTCATAAAAATATTTTTTTGTTTCATTTGTTCCTGAAACAGTAATATTACCGTCATTGTGGTTTATTACGGTAAAGCTTTCGGTGTAGCTTTCAACCGCATCGTACATATCGGTGGCTTCTACTCCGGGGAAGAAAATTTCCATGGTATATTCATTTTCTTTTGTTTCTTCAACCGATTTAATTATTCCTCCCGGGAAATATCCGCCTGCTTGCCAGATTGCGAAGAATGCGGTGGGTTTATTATCTTCAAAAGCAAAGTCTATAAAACTGCCGTCAGAAGCTGTCCATGTGCCTTCAAATTTAGCACAAAAGGCTTCTGTTGTTAATTCTTCTTTCTGAGGAGTGGTTTCGTCATTTGAATTATCTGTTTTAGATTCATCTTTTTGCTCGTTTGCGGAAGAATCATTTTGTGATGAAGAAACATCCTCTTTGTTTTTATCGGTTTTTTCATTGCCGCATCCGCAGGCTAAAATTGCAATTAACATTATTAGTACTAAACACAAAATTCGTTTTGTCATAAAAATTACCTCCTGATTAAATAATATCATAAAATGCACATAAATACAAGATATGTTACATAATTGTTGTTTTTTTGTTACTTTCATAACAATACTTGTAATATACAAGTAAATGTGGTATTATAAAATTGTATTTCTATATATAGGAAAGGAATTTCGCCAATGAAATCAGTTGAACGAATACTAAATCCTGTAAAGCGGATACACGGTGGAATATTTTTGCCGCACCATAAAAGAACGGCAGAGCTTGAAACCGTGGTAATGCCGCCATGTGAGCGTGTTTTTATACCTTTGTCACAACATATCGGTGCACCCTGTACACCGGTTGTAAAAAAAGGTGATAAGGTTTTTGTTGGTACGCTTATTGGTGAGGCAAGCGGCTTTGTAAGTGCACCCATTCACTCAAGCGTTTCGGGTACGGTTGCATCTGTAAAGGAGTATATGCAAAACGGCAATCCTGTTATGTGTGTTGAAATAGAATCTGATGGGGAAATGAAGCCGGATCCCGATATGAAGCCTTTTGAGGTACATAAAGCAGAGGATATTGCTGCTGCAGCAAAGGCTTGCGGTCTTGTGGGACTTGGCGGTGCAGGTTTTCCCGCACATGTTAAGCTTACACCTAATAAAGATGCTAAAATAGACACCTTGGTAATAAACGCAGCCGAGTGTGAGCCCTATCTTACTTCCGATTACCGTGAGTGTATGGAAAATAGTGAGGATGTTGTTGAAGGAGTTTATCTTTTAAAGGATATCTTGGGGCTTGAAAAGGTTGTTATAGCGGTAGAAAACAATAAGCCAAAGGCTATAAAGAAGCTTTTTGAAATTGCAACCGATAACCGTGATGTTGAGGATAAGGTTAAGCTTATGCGCCTTCCAACAAGTTATCCTCAGGGTGCAGAAAAGGTTATAATTTATTCTGCAACGGGAAGGGTAGTGCCACCCGGAAAATTACCAAGTGATGTTGGTTGTATAGTAATGAATATTACATCTATCGGCACACTTTATCGCTTTATAAAAACAGGTATGCCGCTTGTTGCAAAGCGTATCACCGTTGAGGGTGATGCAGTTAATGAACCCAAAAATGTTATTGTTCCTATTGGAACACCTGTAAAGCAGGTGCTTGAGTTTGTTGGTGGTATTGATGAAGAAACAGCATCACTTTCCGCAGGTGGGCCTATGATGGGCAATCCTATTACAGACCTTGATTCGGTAATAGAAAAGCGCAATAACGGTATTTTGGTTATGAAACAACGCAAGGCTGATACCGTTACGGCATGTATTCGTTGCGGTCGTTGTGCACAGTCTTGTCCTATGAGGTTAACCCCTGCCGCTGTTGAAACGGCTTATAATAATCAGTTGTCAGAGCGTTATGAAGCTCTTAATGTTAATATTTGTATGGAATGTGGAAGCTGTTCGTATGTATGCCCTGCAAAACGGCCTCTTACACAAATAATGCGTACTGTTAAAGCAGAAATGAGGAGGAATAAAAAATGAGAGAAAAATTTATAGTTGCTTCCTCACCGCATATTCGTCATGCAGATACAACAAACTCAATTATGCTTGATGTAATTATAGCCCTTTGTCCTGCCGCAATTTACGGTTGTATTTTGTTTGGCTGGCGTGCGGTTATATTGTTGCTTTCAACCGTTGCAGCAGCCGTTCTTTCTGAGTTTGTTTGGTGTAAGCTAACACGAAAGCCAAATACCATTGGTGATCTTTCTGCTGTGGTTACGGGTCTTTTGCTTGGTATGAATTTAAGCTCTATGCTTCCGTTTTGGATGGCAATGATAGGAAGTGTGGTTGCGGTTATTGTTGTTAAGCAGATGTTTGGAGGCCTTGGTCACAATTTTGCAAACCCTGCTATTACAGCTCGTATAGTTTTGCTTGTATCTTTCCCTGCTGCTATGACACGGTATGCACATGTTTTCAGCAAGGTGGATACCGTAACATCGGCAACACCTTTGGCACAAAGTGCAGAAGAAGCAGTTGGCTTTACCGAGCTTTTCTTTGGCAGACATTCAGGCTGTATCGGTGAAACATCGGCGTTTTTATTGCTTGTAGGCGGTGTTTATCTTGTGCTTCGCCGTGTAATTTCCCCAATAATTCCTGTTTCTATGATAGGCTCTGTTGCATTAATGGCACTTATTTTTAATGAAAATGTTGAGCTTTATGTTTTTGGCGGCGGTCTTATGCTTGGTGCAATATTTATGGCTACCGATTATACCACCAGCCCCACAAATCCACTTGGAAAACTTATATTCGGTGTGGGTTGCGGTCTTATAACATTTGTTATCCGTAAATGGTCTAATTTGCCGGAGGGTGTTTCGTATGCAATTCTTCTTATGAACATACTTACCCCTCATATAAATACCCTTACAAAACGCAAACCTTTCGGTGTAAAGGAGGCGGCAAAAAAATGAGTAAGATAAAGGAATTTTTCAAAGCCAATTATAAGCCGGTAATAAACCCGATAATTGTATTGCTGTGTATCTGTATTGTTATATCAGCTGCATTGGCGGGTGCTAATATGATAACCAAAGACCGCATTGCCGAGCTTTCAAAACAGCAAAAGCAGGAATCTATGGAAAAGATTTTTGTTGGTGCTGAGTTTAAACAACGTGAGGATTCTAACGGTGAATATTTTGTTGCCGTTTTAAACGGTGAATACATAGGTTATGTTTTTACCGAGGTTGGTAAGGGTTACGGCGGTGCCGGAATTACCGTTATGACAGGTATCAATGCGGATGGCAGTATAAAGGCTGTTAGCATTATAGATGCCGCAGATGAAACCCCGGGACTTGGACAAAATGTAACTAAAGAGAGATTTTATAAACAGTTTAGCGGTATGACGGGTGAGGTTACTATAAATAAAACCGATGCTGATCCCAATAAAAACGAAATAATGCCTGAAACAGGCGCCACCATTTCATCAAAGGCGGTAAAGGATGCCGTAAATGCTTGTATGGAGCGCTTTAAAAACGCAAATAATCAATCTGCAAATAATAGTGAAACGGAGGCGGCAACGGATGAAAAGTAAAGCTTTAAGTGTTTTTACCAATGGTATTTTAAAGGAAAACCCCGTTCTTCGTTTGGTACTGGGAACTTGTCCCACACTTGCAGTAACCACCGCCGCAATTAACGGAATCGGAATGGGTCTTGCCGCAACAGCTGTTTTGGTATGCTCAAATGTGGCAATTTCCTTGCTTCGTAATATTATTCCCGATAAGGTTCGTATTCCGGCGTTTATTACCATTATTGCAGGCTTTGTAAGCGTGGTTCAAATGCTTGTAAAGGCATTTTTACCTTCAATAGATAAGGCTTTGGGTATATATTTACCGCTTATCGTTGTAAACTGCATTATTTTGGCTCGTGCCGAAATGTTTGCTTCTAAAAACACCGTTTTACCAAGTGCTTTGGATGGTCTTGGAATGGGAATCGGTTTTACTGTAACCTTAACCCTTATGGGTACTATCCGTGAGCTTTTTGGTGCAGGCTCTGTTTTTGGTTTACAGCTTATTCCTGATGCTGTTGAACCTATGATTATATTCCTGCTTCCTCCCGGTGGTTTCTTTGTATTCGGTGTATTGGTTGCCCTTTCAAATGCCATTGCACGCCGTCAGGGTAAACGTGTGGTAGAGCATTTGGGTTGTGAAGGATGTCCTTCAAAGGGTGCTTGCGAGCAGTGTGAAAATGCTGTTAAGGAGGGCAAAGCTGATGAATAGTACTACTACAATAGTTTCCATTCTTCTTGCCGGTATTCTTACCAGCAATATGGTGCTTTCTAAATTTTTGGGAATTTGCCCGTTTTTAGGTGTTTCCAAAAAGGTAAATACCGCACTTTCAATGAGTATAGCCGTAACACTTGTTATGGTAATTTCAACAGCTGTTACCTGGCCTATATATCATTATCTTTTGGTAGGCGGATTGGAATATCTTGAAACAATAGTCTTTATTTTGGTAATTGCCGCAATAGTTCAGTTTATTGAAACGGTGCTAAAAAAGTTTATGCCGCCTATTTATAAGGCTCTTGGCATATATCTGCCTCTTATCACTACAAACTGTGCGGTTTTGGGTATCACAATGCTTAATATAACCAATGAGCTTGATTTTATTAAGTCTTTGGTTAATGCTTTGGCGGCAGGTCTTGGTTTTATGCTTGCCATGCTTTTGTTCTCAGGTGTGCGTTCAAAGCTTGAAACTGCCGATGTTCCCGAATTTTTAAAGGGACTTCCCATAACCCTTATTGCTGCGGCTATAGTTTCACTTTCGTTCTTGGGCTTTGCCGGAATAGGAGGTTAAGCTATGACTGAAATTTTAATTCCCGTATTAATAGTTGGTGTAATCGGTCTTGTTGCCGGTGTGGGTCTTTCTTTAGCGGCTAAATTTATGGCAGTTCCTGTTGATGAAACACAGGAAAAATTAAGCGAAGCACTTCCCGGTGCTAACTGCGGCTCTTGCGGATATTCGGGTTGTGATGGTTATGCTGCTGCATTGGCTGCAGGAGAAGCCACTCCCGATAAATGCTCCCCGGGTGGAGCTGAAACTGCCGCAAAATTGGCTGAAATATTGGGTGTTGAAGCGGGAAAAATCAAACCGCTTGTAGCCTATATTGCATGTAAAGGAAATGCCGAAAACAGCGTTTTAAAATATGAATATTCAGGTTTTAAAAGCTGTACAGCCGCCTCTTTAATCCATTCGGGTCCTTTAAGCTGTGCTTATGGATGTATAGGCTTTGGCGATTGTATGCGTGTTTGTCAGTTTGGTGCAATAACACTTATTGATGGCAGACCTGTTATAAACGAAGAGCTTTGTGCTTCCTGCGGTAAATGTGTTTCGGCTTGTCCAAAGGGCCTTATTTCGCTTATACCAAAGGATGCTGCTGTTAGGGTTGGCTGTGGAAACAAAGCAAAGGGTGCCGCTGTGGCAAAGGCTTGTAAGGTTTCCTGCCTTTCATGTATGCAGTGTGAAAAGAACTGTCCTGTGGGGGCGGTAAAGGTTGAGAATAACATTGCTGTTATTGATTATGAAAAATGTACCTCTTGCGGAAAATGCAAGGAAGTTTGCAAGCGTGGTGTAATACAATAATTTTTAAATCCTCCTCAAAATGAGGAGGATTTTTTATTATGAGAAAAAATATTGCATTATTCGTTAAAGCGATGTATAATAATGATATAAAGTGCGTGTTTGCGAACGATATATTTTGAAACCGAAAGGAATATAGTATGGACTATTTGAATATAACCGAAACTGCTGAAAAATGGGGAATTTCACCAAGGAGATTGCAAATATTATGTGCCGAAGGAAAAATTGAAGGTGCCATACGGTTTGGTAAAGCTTGGATGATTCCTAAAACCGCACAAAAGCCTATTGATGGAAGAACTAAAGCAAGTAAAGATTATAAGGCTACTTTATCTGAGATAAATATGCCTTTGCCGAGAAAAACACCGTTTTTGCATATGACTGATTTGTATAGTGCGGCAGGTACTGCCGAAAAGTGCATTGAGGTACTGGAAGGCAATATAGAAGCACATACTCTTTTGAGCGCTGAAATTGCCTATTCTAAGGGAGATATTGAAAAGGTTTACGATAGTGCATATTATTTGCTTCATAAACATTCGGGATTTTATGCTGTTATTTCGGCGGGTATGCTTTTAGGGTTATGTGCTATCTGGCGTGGTGACCTTAATATGTGGCGTCAAGCCAAGATACATATAGCCGAAGCTCCTGCAAAAACAGAAGCCGACCGAGATATTATGGCATTTTCAATAACGGCCCTTGATAGTATTCTTTATGATGTTTCCTCTTTTCCCGAATGGTTTAAAATGGGGCGATTTGAGCTGTTACATAAGGATGCTCTTCCTGCGGCTAAGGTGTTTTATGCTAAGTATCTTTATGCTGTAGGATACGGTATTGCTACAAAACAGTTTGAATTACAAGGCGTGCATGGGCTTTCTTTGCTTACAATGATACCAAATGCCATTGAGCCAATGATTTCGCAGTCGGTTGCGGATAATTCCATTATTGCTGAAATTTATCTGCGTATGACCTGTGCGGCTGTATATTATACCGGTGGTAATAACGAACAGGCAATTTACCACATAGACCGTGCCGTAGCGCTTGCATTGCCGGATAAATTGTTTGGAATTTTAGCCGAATACGGCCGTACCTTGGGTTCGCTTTTGGAGCAAAGAATATCAAGAATAGATATTGATGCGTGGAATAAAGTGCGTGATTTTTATAATATTTATATGGCAGGTTGGACAAAGCTCAGCGGCTCTGTGCGTGGAAAAAAATTAGCAACAACATTAGCTCCCAAAGAACGAGAGGTGGCAAAGCTTGCGGCTTTTGGCTTCAAAAACAGTCAAATAGCCACTGCGCTTAATATGTCTGTATCTGCTGTAAAGCAGGCCGTTACAAATGTTTCAAATAAAACAGGAATGTCAAGAGAGGATTTTGCCGCAATTTTATAGCCACTTCTTGACAAAAATGGCTATAAAAAACTTTAAAAATATGGCCGAAAAAATTTGTTTTAGGTGATACCGAATTTAAAAAACATCCGCTATACTATTATCATCAAATAGTACGGCAGATGTTTTTCTTTTTGCCTGTGGACACAAAGGAGCTTATATGTTATCAAAAATCACAATGCAAGGCATAGAAAGGTCTCAAACACCTAAAGAGGGTGACTTATATAAAGAGGTAACCATTTCAGGTAAAACATTCAGGTTATTATACGGTTATTATGAGAGCTTTGAAAGAGAAAGCCGATTTAATGAGCCAATGCCTATTTATCCTGATTTTATTAAGGAACCGCATTATACGGCTGATGGGATACCAATAGTAACGGCAATGCAGAATGTATGCAAGCTATATAATGGAAAAAACGATGAGGATAGCAGTTGCTCAGATTGTAAATTTTTTCAAAAATATGAAGAGCTGTTTGGGTTTTGTAACTGCCCGCAAAATAAACGATGTTGCAAAGAAAAGTCAACATAGAAAAACATTAAAAACACATAATTGAAATAAAATCTTATTATTGGAGGATATATTATGAAAAAGAATTTTTTAAAGAGAGCGTTAAGTTTATTTATCTGCATGGCGCTTATTATGACATATTTACCGTTTTCGGCTTTTGGGGCTGAAGCAAAAACAGAGAACAGAGTGGTTGATGAACTAACCCTTAATCACTATGAAAAACTGTTTTATAACGAGGGAGGTTTAATAGACACATATTCTGCAGGTGCTGTATGGACCGATAAATCGGTTGTAACTGATCCGTCATTAATTCATTCGGATGTTACAATGAGGGATAAGGATAACAATTTCCTTGTTGCACTTTCAGCAATTGCTTCCAATAAGGAGATTGTGGGATTTTCTGCTATCCCTACCGATACAATGTTTATTCTTGATGCTTCAAGCAGTATGACCTCAACCGATCTTCGTGATGTTACAAATGCTACCAACGAAGCAATTAAGGAGCTTAATAAGGTAGGAAATCACAACCGTATAGGTATTGTTGTATATAACGGAACTGCAAAAATGCTGATGAAGCTTGACCGTTATACACCCAATTCGGCAGGTGATTATCTTACTTTTACCAATAATAATACTATCAGCATTGCATCGGGTGTGAAAAACAGTGCAGGTCCGGTTTCGGGTTCTGTAACAGAGGCCACAGGCACATATACTCAGGGCGGTATATTCCTTGCTATGCAGGAGCTTCTTGCCGCAGATACCACCGTTGAAAGCGGACAGATTCAGGGTGGCGCAGAGCGTATGCCTATATTTGTTCTTATGACCGATGGTGACCCAACCTTTTCGGCAAGTAATTATACAAATGCAACCAATAACGCAAAGGATAGCGGTAACTCCCCACGTGAATCCAATAGAACAACATTTTTGACAATGCTCACTGCGGCTTATGCCAAAAACCAAGTTTCGGCACATTATAATCGTTCTGCATTGTTCTATACCTTGGGTTATGGCATTTCCTCTTCAAGCAACCACGCACCAAATGTTCTTGATACCGATAATATGACAAGCCCCTTTGCAGGCTATGCATCTTCTTATGAACAGGCTAAAAACGGCAATACCGTTGTTGCAGGTAATCTATCAGTTCGCAAGATAGCCGAAATAACAACCCTTAAATATGTAGATAGATACTTCAGTGCGTCATCAGGCAATCTGAACAGTGCTTTTGATGATATTATTCAGGAAATAATTATACAGTCACGCTATTATGCAACCCATATAAGCGGTATTGACCCTAATTTTGACGGATATGTTAATTTTGAGGATAAACTCGGTGAATATATGGAGTTTAAGGCGCTTGACGGTATAGTTCATGGTAATGATTACTTCACAGGTGCGGCACTTGCTAAAAAAATTAATGTAAACGACCTTGGAACAATCGAAAACCCTACCGAGTTTGGTATTGCTTTTAGAAATTCGGTTAAGGAGCGTCTTGTTATTGCTGATAACGGTACAGCCTTTGAGCTGATAGCTGATGCCTATGCTGCAGGACAGCTAAGCTACACATCCGATAGTGTTTACAGTAATTATATCGGTTGGTATCAGAAAGCCGATGGTTCTTATGCGGGATTTTATAACGAGGGAACCACCACAGCCCCACAAGGTGCTGTTTATAAAAACAAATCCTATGGCTTTTTGGGAACGGTTAATAAAAACACCGTAAACGAAAGTGATATGATGTTTATGGCGGTTATGGTTCGCACCGAGATAGCCACAGGTGAACAAACCGTTATGTGGCGTATACCTGCATCGGTTATGCCAATGGTGACCTATAAGGTGGCTTTAAACGGAACCGATATTCATACCGCTACTATGCAATCGCTTACGGTTGAACGCAATACACCTGTTCGTCTTGTGTATGAGGTGGGACTAAATAATGCAGTTATAAATGAGTATAATATTGCAGAGATTATGGCTGCAGATACCAATTCCAAAAAGCATGAAAACGGAAATAATTATGTGTTCTGGACAAATTATTTTGATAAATCTGCGGCTGAGCATGAGGACCATATTGCGGCGTTTTCACACTTTGTTCCAAATGTAAGGAACGAAAGATATTATTATACCGAAGATACTCCTGTTTATATTAAAACCGCTACAGGTTATGAGCTTGTTACCGATCGTAACCATATTTTTGATACTGCCTCTAATGACTATTATCATATAAGATACTATTTTACCGAAGGACAATCGGAAGTAACAAAGGAGTATGATGAAATTTCCGATATATCTATAGGCTCAGAAAACATGGTGTATGATAACGGGCAGTGGTTTATTAAGCGTGGTACTGTATATCGCTTAATCTATCCCACTACAATTATTGAAAAGGGTGAAAACAAAACAAACTCTATTATGTTTTCACACAAGCCGTTTATAACCATAGAAAGCGGAACTCCAACATCTACTGTTAAGCTTGGAAATAACGGCAGAATTTCCTTAACTCCCGAAACTGGAATTCGTGTATCTAAGGTTATGGAAGAGGGAATAATCGCAGATAACAGTTTTAAGTTTGAGGTTGTTTTATCTTCCGAAAGCTCTGCCGCAAGTTATCCTTATATGCTTTCAAAATTGGATGAAACAAGCGGAACAAAAGGTGATTTGGCGGTACAATCCGGCAATAAATTTACCTTTGAAATTAAAGCGGGAGAAACTATGTGGATCACAGGTATCCCCGCAGGAACAAGCTATACCGTTAATGAAATTGTTGAAGATTATGTTTACGCAGTTAAAGAGGTTAGCGTAAACGGTGCTGTTATGGCAGGAAAATCGGCAAGCGGAACTATTTCTGAATATAAGATTGATGATGTTGATTTTGTAAACGGCTTTGCCGATAAGGGTGCACTCTCTATAACAAAGACAGTAAATCATCCCTATGGCCCTGCTTATAATATTCCCGATAATATCTCATTTACTGCACTTGTTAAATTTACAAACGGTGGAGCTTCGCTTGCAAACTATGAATATGAGATAACAACCGCAGAAAAGAAAACAACAGGTACCACCAATGCTCAGGGTGAAGCTGTTGTAACACTTAAAAACGGTGAAACCGTAATGCTTGGTAACCTGCCCGAAAATACGGTTTATACCGTAACCGAGCAGAATATTCCCTCAGGCTTTACTCAAACAACACCGTCTTATAACCTTACAGGTGTTATAACAACCACTGCATCGGTTGCAAATCTTGTAAATGTTTATAAGGCTGAGCCTATAAGCCCTGATATGGGACTTATTCTCTCTAAAAATCTTTCAGGCAGAGATTGGCTTGCAAATGAAACATTTAACTTTACACTTGTTCGTTATAGCCCCGCAGATGTTTTGGGAGTTACCATAAAGAATATAACTGCAACTGTTCAGAATGAAAATGTTAATATAGACCTTTCATCTGAAAGCTATAGTGCTCCCGGCAGATACCGCTATCTTTTAACCGAAAACGCAATTTTGGCTGAAAACGGAATAACCTATGATACAATAGAGCGTCAGTTTGCGGTAAATGTTGCCGATACAGATATGGATGGAAAGCTTGAGATAACATCTGTAGAAAATATTATGAATACCTCTGTAACAGGCAATACCGCAAGCGGATATACCGTTACGGCAAACCGTTTTAATAATTCCTATGAAGCAATTAAGGGTGCAGCTGTTAATCTGGATGTTCAAAAGATTATGGATGCCGCAGGCGGTGCCCATTCTTTAAACGGATTTAAGTTTGGTTTGTATGATGAAAACGGCAATGTAATCGAATCTTCGGTTACAGATGCTTCGGGCAAAGCAAGCTTTACCATTAACTATACTCCCGATGCCGCAGGCAAAACCTTTAATTACGAACTGAAAGAAATCAATAACGGGATGAATGGTATAACCTATGATACAACCGTTTATGATGTGGCGGTTAAAATCATAGATAATTATGACGGTACAACAAAAGCTTCTTTAGAGATTTATCTTAACGGAAACCGTTATACCGATACGGTTAAGTTCACAAACCGTTATACACCTCAATCAGGCAAGCTTTGGCTTGATGCAGTTAAAATTTTATCGGGTAGGGAGCTTAATGCGGGTGAGTTTAGCTTTAATCTGCTTGATGAAAACCGTCAGGTTTTGCAGACTAAAACCAATGCGGCTGACGGAGCGGTTATATTTGATGAAATAACCGTAAACATCGCTAAGGACTATGTTTTCTATATCGTTGAGGTTGATGGTGGGGAAAAAGGTATCACTTATTCTAAAGAGGAATATAAGGTTGTTTCTAAAGTGGTACAGGACGGAAATAAATATGTTGAACAGTCTACCGCTTACTATGATAAAAAAGGTAAGAGCGTAGAAGGAGCAGATTTTGTTAACCAATATAATCCTGCTCCTGCATACTACACAATTACCGCAACCAAGCATCTTTTGGGAAGAGAGCTTCGTGAGAGCGATGACTTTATGTTTGAGCTGAGAGATGAAAATTCTGTTTTGCAGACGGTTGAAAACAAAGGAGAAAGAATAGAATTTGCGCCTATAGAGTTTACTAAGGCCGGAATCTATGAATATCGTGTATCTGAAAAAACAGGCAATGTTTCGGGAGTGACCTATGATAAAACCGAATATAAGGTGGTAATAACCGTAACCGATGATGGTTTGGGTCAGCTTCATGCCGATATGGCGGTTATTTCAAAGGAGCGTGCCGTAAACGGAATAGTATTCAATAATATCTATGTTGCAGCTCCTGTAACAGATACCATAAACGGCTTAAAGCTTCTCAAAAATAAAAAGCTTACAGATGCGGAATTTGATTTTGCGCTTATCAGTGTATTATCGGGAGAAACTATTGAGGTTGTAAAGAATGACCAAAACGGTAGGTTTGGGTTTGATATTACCTTCAATACTGCAGGCATTTATCATTATGAAGTGAAAGAGGTTAATACCCATCACAGCCATATAAGCTATGATAATACCGTTTATGCTATCGGTTATGAGGTGACCGATGATGGTAACGGTAAGCTAAAGGCTAAAAGAATTATAATGATAGAAGATACAACGGTTGATGAAATCGTATTTACCAATGTTAATAACCCCGCAGATATAACCGTTGCGGTAGATGTTAAGAAACTGCTTGAAAATAAAACCGATGAGACTATTGGCCTTGATGGTTTTAAATTTAAACTCACAGGGGATAACATTGATGAAGTTGTTTTGGTGAGCGATATTGATGGCAACGCAAGCTTTACTTTAAAATACACCCTTGCGGATAAAGATAAGACCTATAACTACAAACTTACCGAAATAAATACCGCAATAGAGGGTATGGTTTACGATGTGAGCGAAGTTGTTGCAGATGTTAAGATAACATTAGGCGAAGATGGTATACTCAAAGCAGAGGTTACACAAAACGGTGAGGCAACACAAGCCATAACCGCAACCTTTAAGAATGTTTATGAGGGTAAGCCTAAACCTGAGCCTAAGCCGGAGCCAAATTATCCAAGCAGTCCTCAAACAGGTGAAACAACCAATCTTCATCTTTGGTTTGCTCTGCTGTTTGTAAGCGGTGGTGGAATTTTTGGTACTGCTCTTTATGGTGTAAAGAAAAAAAGGGAAAAAATAAATCCTGATTAAAATTTAGCCTCTGCCCAAATATCGGCAGAGGCTAAATGCTATGTTTAATGGATTTTTAAAATCTTTAACTTTTCTTAAAAAACTGTACATATTAAAAGGATATAATATTAATGTAAATGTTTGTGTAAAGGGGTACGGATATGAATTTTCGTTACCGTTTGTATCAATTTATGTTGGGCAGATACGGTGTGGATGAGCTGTTTATTGTGCTTTCGGCGGTATCGTGTGTTTTGGCATTTACAAACTGCTTTGTTCGCAGTTTTGTGTTGCAGTTGGTGGTTTATCTTGTGATGCTGTTTGCCATTTTTCGTGTGATTTCACGGAATATTCCTGCCCGTCAGCGTGAAAACAAATGGGTTAAAGGTCTTATTCTGAGATTTTATAATTACCGCCGTGTGCGTTTGCAAAGGAAGGCGGATTTTAGCCACATATATAAAAAATGCCCCGCCTGTAAAGCTATACTTAGATTGCCTAAGAGAAAGGGTAAGCACACAACCGTTTGCCCCAAATGTGGAAAGCAATTTAAGGTCAGGGTGAGAAAGGGCTATTGATTACTAAATAAAAAAAGCTGTCTTGCAAATTGCAAGACAGCTTTTTTTAAAACGGTTTGAAAAAGTAAATAAAATTTATTTTTAACTATTATTAGTTAGTATAGTTATCAAAATAACCCTGAACCAAAACAACGGGGGTTCCTTTATCGCCGGAACCGCTTGTGAGGTCACAAAGTGAACCGATAAGGTCGGTTAATTGGCGGGGTGTAGTTCCCTGAGAAGCCATATTTCCAACAAGGTTATCCTGCTTCTCACGAATACTTTTTGAAATAGCCTCTTTAAGGGCTTCTCCCGAAAGATCCTTAAAGTCATTATCTGCAAGATACTTTAATTTAAGCTCATTTGGTGTACCCTTTAAGCCGTCAGTATGAGCAGGGGAAACACAGGGGTCTGCAAGCTCCCAAATTTTGCCCTGAGGATCCTTAAATGCACCGTCACCGTAAATCATAACCTCAATGTGTTTGCCGCTGCCTTCAAATAAAAGACGCTGTATTTCGGTTACCAAAGGCATACAATCCCTTGGGAAAAGCTTAATGGTATCTTCGGTGGATTTGTTTGAGCCAAGCAAACCGTAATTCTCATTAAAGCCGCTGCCGTTTACCGATTCGTTTAAGATATCGTCAAGTCCGCAAACACGCTCAGCACCGCCTGCAAGCAATAAACGCTTGGTGCGTGCACGGGTGTGAATATCACAGGTTAAAACATTTTTGGTGTAGTTAAGAATGGTTTTTGCCTGATTTGCAAAAATAATCTCAACCTCAGCACCTGCTTCACGGATTATATTGCCGTAATACTCAACATAATCAACACCGGTAAATTCATGCTTGTTTTCTCCGAAGAGACGGCGATAATCCTCTAAAGAAAGAACATCGCTGTAAGGATTAACACCTGCTTCATCAACCTGGTCAAGACTGATAAGGTGATTTCCAACCTCATCAGAAGGATAGCTGAGCATAAGAACAACCTTTTTAGCACCCATTGCAATACCTTTAAGGCAAATTGCAAAACGGTTACGGGAAAGTATCGGGAAAATAACACCGATAGTTTCTCCGCCTAATTTACGGCGAATATCATCAGCAATAGCATTAACCGAAGCATAGTTACCCTGACTTCTTGCTACAATAGATTCAGTAATTGCAACAACATCACGGTCACGAAGCTCAAATCCTTCACAATTTGCGGCATCAATAACGCTGTCTGCTACTATTTTAGCCAAATTATCACCCTCACGAATAATAGGGCAACGAATACCTCTTGAGATTGTACCAACTTTTCTTTCCATGGGAATCACCTTTCTTTTATTCGAGAAATTCCGAACAGCTGTGATTAAATAACCATAGCGGTGTTGTACAAGTTATACAACTGTATATTATATCACAATCATTTTAAATACGCAATAAAAATTTTGAAAAATTTTTAATTACACAAGACGAATTTCGGGGTAGATGTTACCGTCGGTAATATCTATCACGGCATAGGTTTCACCGCCTTTGCGTGATTGACCGCATGAACCGGGGTTTATAATGAAAATTCCGTTTTTAATTTCTATTGAGGGAATGTGTGTGTGACCGTAAAGTGCTATATGGCAGTTGCGTTGTGCGGCGGCGTTTGAGATGTAATCCGAGCCCGATTTAACATAATAGGTGTGACCATGGGTATAAAATATAGAAACACCCTCAATTTTTTCCAATCCCGCATTTTGATAAAAGGACATATAATCGCAGTTGCCCGAAACGATATGGAAATTTCGTTTTGGGTAAATATATCTGTAATCCTCAATATCGCTGACAAAATCCCCCAAGAAGAATACCTCATTACAAGTTTGCTCACGGGAAAGTATTTTATCCACAGCATCTGCACGATGATGTGAGTCTGAAAGAACCAAAATTTTCATTTTGTTACCTCATAATGTAAAAAATATTGTCATATATTATTATACAAGATTTTGGAGGGGATTTCAATGAGTAATCAACCGATTGATAAATCAAAGCTTACCGAAAGTATTTTAAAGGCTATGGGCGGAAAAATTGACCGTGACGCCGTAAATGCGGCGGCAAACGGTGATCCTAAAGCTTTACTTGGCTCTTTGAATGAAAAGGATAGGCAAATGCTCAGCCAAATGCTTAATAATCCCGGTCTTATTTCAAAGCTTTTTAATGATGATGCAACCAAAAAGCTTTTAAATGACCTTTCCGGCGGCAAGAAAAATGGATGACCTTAGTGAAAAATTAGCGGGGATTTTAAATGACCCTCAAAGTATTGAGCGTATACGAGGTATGGCGCAAAGCCTTTTCGGCGGAGAAAAAAAGGATGAACCGCAAAGAGCAGAAGCCTCTTTTCCCGATATTTCGGAAATAAGCGGTATAATGGGAATGCTTTCCCGTTTAAAAGCGGGTGGTGAGGATGATAGAACACGCTTGCTGTTGGCGTTAAAGCCTCATTTGAGTGAGGAGAGGCAAAGAAGGGTTGATACAGCGGTTAAAATACTGCGTGTTATTGACCTTTTGCCAGCTTTAAAGGAAAGCGGTTTATTGGAAAAGCTTTTGTAAAGGTGGGGAAAGATTATGGCACAAACGGATAATTCCGATTTCTTGCTTGAGCAACAGCGTGCGGTTGAACGGATGATGGAAATGCACGGTCGTGCGGCACATTCTCCTAACCATCAAATGCCTCCCACACCGTCATTTGTGAGAATGCCGTCATCTCAGCAAAACCAAAGCTTTCAAAATCAAACAAATCATCATAGCGAAGATGCTTTAACCGATACTCTGATACCAACTCCAAAACCACGGGTTGATGAAGTTGGCAGTTCTAATGAAGGTTTAAAGCCGGTTTTTTCTTTCCTTGAGCGATTGCGAACAGAAAAAGATTTGCCGCTTATATTGGGTTTGCTTCTTATACTGTGGAGTGAAAAAGCCGACCGTTATCTTATGATGGCATTGCTGTATATTATGTTTTAAAGGCAAAATATAAAGTATGCAATGCTAAAACGCCCTCTTTAAAAGGGTTTTAAAGGGGGCGCAAAAATAATATGCAAAAATAAAACGAAAAAAGGGGTTTTTAATGCAAAAATCGGCATTATGTAAACCTGGACAACCTTTTTTGTTATCCAACTTATCCACCGACATTTCCACCGTTTGAGCTTCAAAAATTGCAAAAATGTGGTAAAATGGGCTTTAAAACGGTGGATAACCCTGTTAATAAGTTGGATAAATTGAGTATGAGATGTAAAATGAATAAAAAATTATGTAAAACTGACGTTGTTAAATCCTTGACGATTTTTATCATAAAAAGTCGAATAAAAAATAACTTTTTGATGTGCAAAATAACATATAAAATAATAATTTATATTTTTGTTCGTATGCTATTGATATTTTTGGAATATGCAATTATAATATATATGTATAATTATGACTATTTTACCGTTTGGAGGAAATGTTTTGGATTTCAGACAGTTTTTTAATCAAATGAAGGGCAAGCGTATTGCCTTTTTAGGAGCAGGAATAAGCAATACCCCATTAATATTAAGCTTTTTGGAGCAGGGAGCCAGGGTTTATGTTTGTGATAGGCGTAACCGTGAGCAATTAGGAGAGCTTGCAACAAAGCTTGAAGCCGCAGGTGCTGAGCTTAGACTTGGGGAAAATTATCTTGAAAGGTTAGAGGTTGAAATAATTTTCCGTACTCCCGGAATGAGCTTTCATTTGCCTGAGCTTGAGGCGGCACGCAAAAAAGGAATTGCCGTTACAAGTGAAATGGAGGTATTTTTTGATCTTTGCCCCGCAACTATTTTTGCGGTAACCGGCTCTGACGGAAAAACCACCACCACCACCCTTATTGCAAAAATGCTTGAGGCAGAGGGTAAAAAGGTTCATATTGGCGGAAATATAGGTAAACCTCTTATGCCTGAGATTGATAAGATTGAAGCTGATGATTTTGTTGTGGCGGAGCTTTCTTCGTTCCAGCTTATTTCAATGCGTAAAAGTCCCGATGTTGCGGTTGTTACAAATGTAGCACCAAATCATCTTGATGTTCATAAGGATATGGATGAGTATGTTGAGGCTAAAAAGAATGTACTTCTTCATCAAAATGCCTTCTCACGCACCGTTTTAAACAGGGATAATGATATAACTGAATCTTTCCGTAAGGATGTTCGCGGACAAAGCCTTGGCTTTAGTATGGAACGCCAGCTTAATAACGGTGCATGGCTTGATGATGAGGGTATGCTTCACATGGCATACCGTGGTATGGATGTTCCGATACTTCACCGTGATGAAATTAAGATTATAGGTGACCATAATGTTGCAAATTATCTTGCCGCAATAACTGCAGTTTGGGGTTATGTTGGTGTTGAGAGTATACGCAAGGTGGCTCGTGAGTTTGGCGGTGTTGAGCACCGTATCGAGCTTGTGCGTGAGCTTGACGGTGTGAAGTATTACAATGATTCCATTGCATCAAGTCCAAGCCGTACCATTGCAGGGCTTAAAGCTTTTCGTCAAAAGGTTATTTTAATTGCAGGCGGTTATGATAAGCACATACCGTTTGAACCGCTTGCACCATATATTATTGAAAAGGTTAAAAAGCTTTATCTTTGCGGCGATACTGCTGATAAGATTGAAAAAGCGGTAAGGGAGTATAAGGATTATAACGGCTCACCCGAAATAATTCGTGTTAAGAATATTGAAGAGGCTGTTGCTTTTGCGCATGAGGCTGCGGTTGAGGGTGATGTTGTTACATTAAGTCCTGCCTGTGCAAGCTTTGACTCTTTCCCAAATTTTGCGGCAAGAGGTAATCATTTTAAGGAAGTAGTAAATAAACTATGACTGAGTTAAAAAGTATTTTGTTTGAACTTTCAGCGGCTGATGGTGCAGCTTATGTAAACAATGCCGCAAAAACTGCCGAGCGAATGCTCGGCGCTTTTGCCGATGTAGAGCGTAACGGTAATACCGTTATCGGAAAAATGGTTGGCGAAAGTGACTATACCATTATGCTTGATGCTCATATAGATGAGGTTTCATTTGTTGTGACCGATGTTGATGATGAAGGCTTTATTACCGTCCAAAAGGCGGGGGGAGTGGATCTTCGCATCTTGCCGGCTCAGATTGTAACGGTTCAAGGTAAAGAGGATATACCTGCTGTTTTTTGCAGTACACCACCGCATCTTTCAAGTGGGGACACAGAATATAACGATATTTCAAAAATAAAGCTTGATACCATGCTTGGCGAAAAATCAAAGGATATAGTATCATTGGGCGATGTTGTTACATGGAGAAATAAGCCTATAGAATTGGTATCAAATCGTGTTACGGGAAAGGCATTTGATGACCGTGCCGCCGTTGCCTGCCTTTTGTTTTTGGCAAAAAGATTAAGTGGTAAAAAGCTTCCTATGAATGTAGTTTTTGCTTTTAGTGACCAGGAGGAGCTTGGAATGCGTGGCGCACGCACAGCTTCATACACAGTTACACCCGATGAGGCTATTGCTTTGGATGTAAGCTTTGCTACAGCCCCGGATGTTTCCGCTACTGAGGGCGGTGAGCTTTCAAAGGGAGCTATGATTGGTATAAGTCCTATTTTGGACAAGTTCTTAACAGAAAAACTGATTGCTGTTGCAAAGGAAAATAATATTCCGTTTCAAAGTGAAGTAATGGGCGGTAACACAGGAACTAATGCAGATGTTATCTCTGTAAATAAAAGCGGTGTAAAAACAGGGCTTATTTCCATTCCGCTTAGGAATATGCACACACCGGTAGAGGTTATTGACCTCGATGATATGGTTTCGGTGTGCGATATTTTAGAAAAATATATACTTTCGGGAGGCGGTATGGATGTTTGAGCTTCTCAAAAAGCTTTGTCTTGCAGATGCAACATCAGGCGATGAAACTGCTGTGAGGGATATTATTATTTCCGAGATTGACGGTTTTTGTGATTGGAAAATAGATAATTGCGGTAATATATTGGTTGAGAAAAAGGGTAAAAAAAGGTCGGTAAAACGGCTTATGCTTGATGCTCATACCGATGAAGTGGGTCTTATCATAAGCGGAGTTACGGCTGAAGGCTGTTTAAAATTTAAAACAGTTGGTGGAATTGATACCGCTGTAATGGCAGGTCGCAGGGTGCGTATAAACGGTAAGCTTCCCGGTGTTATCGGTATAAAGCCTATACACCTTTTAAAGGGTGACGATGCTAAAAAGTTACCCAAAGAGGATGCCTTATATATTGATATAGGTGCTGCGGATAAGGATGATGCTTTAAAGTATGTTTCACTTGGTGACCGTGCCGTAATTTTAGGTGAATGGATTGAAAACGAAGAAAAAATTCTCTCAAAAGCACTTGATGACCGTGTTGGCTGTGCTGTTCTTATAAAGCTTTTGCGTGAAGCGAGTGAATATGATTTCTGTGCTTCATTTTCGTGGGGCGAAGAGGTTGGTTTAAGAGGTGCTAAAACAGCGGCATTTGCACTTAATCCTCAGTCTGCAATCGTTTTAGAGGGCACCACTGCCGCAGATATTGCGTCTGTAAGCGGAGCTGAAAGGGTTTGTGAGTTGTCAAAGGGCGTTGTGGTTTCGTTTATGGACCGTTCAACCGTTTATGATAGGGAATATTATAACCGTGCTTTATCAAGCGGATTGCTTTGCCAAACCAAAACCGCAGTTTCGGGCGGTAATGATTCGGGTGCTATACATCTTTGCCGTGAAGGGGTGAGAACGATAGCACTTTCGGCACCCTGCCGTTATATACATTCGGCTTCATCTGTTGTAGATAAGCGTGATATTACAGCTATGTATGATATGGCTAAATATATGATAAACGGTATATGCAGCGGTGAAATAAAGTGATAAGTCTTACAAATAATATACCCTCGGTAAATGCTGTCAGTGCAGAATGGATAAAGGTGCGTTGCACCTTTGAGTGCTATCCTGATAATGCGCTTTTTTGGGTTCAAGATAACGAAAAAGCCTTTATTTCTATGACCGATGGTAATATGGTAATCTATAATAACGGGGCAGATTTGCAGGAGCTTAAAGGGTTTGTTGATATGATAAATCCGTGTTGCGTTTTTTCTGATTTAAAAACGCTGAATGCAATAGAACGCTGTCCCACAGAGCCTTCTTTGGTTATGGCAAGGCTTGCCGATATTGATGATGAGCATCTTTCCGATACCGCTTCAAGCCGTGTGCTTTATGATATGCTTGATGTTGAAGGCCTGAGCTTGCCGCAGTATGAATATTTTGCGGTGGATATTTGCCGCCGATTAAATCACGGTTTAGCACAGTATTTTGTAAAACAGGGTGTTTGTGCCGCAATTTCTCTTCATACGGGAGATTATTGCATTATGAACGGTATTGCAAGTCATCAAAAAGGTGGCGGTACTATCGCTATGAACGGAATTTTAGGCAAAAATAAGGGTAGGAATTTTGTTGCCTGCTGCAGACCGTGTGTTAAAGAATTTTATGAAAAAAACGGCTTTAGTTTACAGTATGAAGCCGGATATTGGGTGAAAAATAAATGAATTTCTTTAAAATTGATGAAAAGTTAGAGGCGCTTGATAAAAGAATAATTGAAAAGGTGCGTCCTCAATTTGAATATATTGATGCTATTACCGAATATAATCAGCAAAAGGTATTATCCTCTTTTATTAAGCACAAAGTAAGTGCTGTGCATTTAGGTGTTTCCACAGGATACGGTTATGATGACCCCGGCCGTGATACGCTGGAAAAAATAATGGCAGAGTGTATGGGAGCTGAAGATTCGCTTATCCGTCACAGCTTTGCTTCGGGTACACATACCTTAACGGTTGCCCTTTTCGGTATTTTAAGACCGGGGGATAAGGTGCTTGTGCTCACAGGCAGACCTTACGATACCATTACCGGTGTTTTTGGAATAGATGGTGAATCTGATGGTTCACTTCGTGATTTCGGTGTGGAATACCACGAAATTCCCCTTCTTCCCGATGGTACTCCCGATATTAATTCCATTCGTTCTGAGCTTGCTTGGAATAACTATAAAATGGCTTATATTCAGCGTTCAAGAGGATATAGTCTGCGCCCAACACTTACCATAGATAAAATTGAAGAGCTTTGCAAGGCGGTTAAATCCGTATCAAGAGATACCGTTATAATGGTGGATAATTGCTATGGTGAGTTTGTTGAAAAGCTTGAGCCGTGTGATGTTGGGGCTGACCTTTGTGCAGGCTCACTCATAAAAAATCCGGGTGGCGGAATTGCGCCCACAGGCGGTTACATAGCAGGCAAAAAGGAGCTTGTTGAAAAATGTGCCGCAAGAATGACCTGCCCCGGTGTCGGCCGTGAAGTGGGTGCCACATTGGGACTTAACCGTGAACTTTATTTGGGACTTTTTTCTGCTCCGCATGTTGTTGGTGAATCGCTTAAAACAGCGGTTTATTCGGCAGCTATTTTGGGGGCTCTCGGCTATGAGGTATCACCTGAATATGACGAAAAACGTGGTGATATTATTGAGTCGGTAACATTGGGCTCAAGGGATGCTATGGTGGCTTTTTGTCAGGGGATGCAAATGGGGGCTCCTGTGGATTCCTTTGTAACACCCGAACCGTGGAATATGCCGGGTTACGATGACCCCGTAATAATGGCGGCAGGTGCATTTACATTGGGCTCCTCAATAGAGCTTTCGGCAGATGGACCGTTAAGACCTCCGTATGCTGCTTGGATGCAGGGCGGACTTAATTTCCACAGTGCAAAATGCGGTGTGCTTTTAGCAATTCAAAGTATGATTGATAAGGGGCTTACAAGGGTAAGACCTCAAAGCCTTAACTTTTAATTTTAAAATTTAATATTTGTTAGGAGAAAATATATGGAACGCATTTTTGCAGGTGAGGTATATGATATTGTTCCTCAGCCTAATTCAATAATATTTTCCTACTGCAAGGAAAAGAAGGATAATTGCGTTGTAGTGGGATATAAAATGCTGTCCCTTGATGATAACCGTATAACCGATGTTGCAAAAAATATATATCAGCTTTCAAAGTTTGGAAGTAATTACCGTTCGGTATCGGCACTTTGTAATAACTATATTACCGCAAGGGCTTTGGTGCTTCCTAATACAAAGGTTTTTTTGGTTGAGGATGATGGTTCAACCACACTGTTTGATACTGATGGTTCGCCTATTTATAGGGGAGATGTGCTTTATAGGGGGAATACACCGTCTGATGTTGCAGTGTATAAGAATACTATCTGGGCTTGCTATCCAAAAGCTAATGTGCTGTTACGCTTTAACCTTATGACCATGCGTGAGGAGCTGAGAATAGGCGGTAATCGTTCACCGTTTGAATGTCCAAATGATATTTTTGTTGATGGTGATTATGCTGTTATCAGCTCAAGCGGTTCAAATAAGCTTGTAAAGGTGGAGCTTTCAAATTATTCGGTAGAGGATTATAAGGAATTTTCCGAATCGGTTTACAGCTATGTAAAGCTTCAATCAAAAGAGTTTGTGGTTATGGAATCGGGACTGTATGTATTATAATTGTTTGTAAAAAAACGGTAATTTACTGTTAAAAAACACTTGACAAAGTGGGTTTGGTATGGTAGAATACTCAAGCCGCATACTGCGGGCTTTTAAAGTTATGCCTAAATTTTAGGTGTACGCCTTCGAGTAGCGAGACTGTAAATATCAGGTAGGTGTCAAAAAAATGTACGCAATTATCGAAACCGGCGGAAAGCAGTACCGTGTTCAGAACGGTGATGTTATCTATGTTGAAAAACTCAACGCTCAGGCTGATGAGGAGGTAACCTTTGATAAGGTTGTAGCTGTAAACGATAAGGCTTTGAAGGTAGGAGCTCCCTATGTTGAAGGCGTTGTTGTAAAGGGTACCGTTCTCAAAACCGGTAAGGCTAAGAAGGTAACTGTATTTACCTATAAGCCTAAGAAGGGTTGTGCCCGCAAGATGGGTCACAGACAGCCTTACACAAAGGTACAGATTAACGAGATTGGTTAATTATGACTCAAGTGGAGTTTTTTTATGACCGAAGCGGTGTGAACGGTTTTTCGGTCAAAGGTCACAGCTCTTTTAACTGTGACGATGAAGAGGGAAAGGTTGTTTGTTCGGCGGTGTCCTCTGCGGTTTATATGACTGCAAACACCCTGACCGAAATAATTGGAGATATTTGTGATATTGATGTTGATGATGCGCTTTTTGTACTGCGTGATAAAACATTAAGTCATGAGGGAAGACTTGTTTTAGAGGGTCTTAAACTCCATTTATCTGAGCTTTCCTTAGAATACACAGAACGAATCAAGATTCTTACGGAGGTGTAGACGATGTTAAAGATAAATATTCAGCTTTTTGCTCATAAAAAAGGTATGGGTTCTACCAAGAACGGTCGTGACAGTGAGGCTAAGCGTCTCGGCGTAAAGCGTGCTGACGGTCAGTTTGTTCTTGCAGGCAACATCCTCGTTCGCCAGAGAGGTACCCACATCCACGCAGGCAATAATGTTGGCCGTGGTTCTGATGATACCCTGTTTGCCCTTATTGATGGCAAGGTTAAGTTCGAGCGTCTCGGAAAGGACCGTAAGCAGGTTAGTATCTACGCTGTAGAACAGTAAAAAATTCATCCGGGCGGCAAAAAAGTGCCTGCCCGGATTTTTTTGTTTTATATTGTTGATAATATAATAGGTTAGGCGAAACAATCCTGTTTCGCCGCAAAATCTTTGATTTTGCGACAAATTTTCATTGAAAATTTGTCTCTTTCTATTGAAATGAATGTAGTACCAAATTAAATATTACAATTTAATTTGGTGTAAGCAGCTTTATAAAGCGGCTTACCGAAACGCTTAAAAGCGTTTCGCCTGACTATAATAATTATAATAAATTCGTCATAGGAGGAAAATTATGAAGGTATGTCATGTATGTATGGCTGAATGTCCGGATGATGCTGAGCTTTGTGCTGTTTGTGGGGCGGAGCTTAAAACACAAGAAGAGATAGCGGCTCAAAAACAGGAGGAAAAAACAATTAAAAATCCTGTGCTTGCGGCTTCGGTGGAGGATGTTGTAACGGCTGAAATTTACCGTGATGTTTTGAGTGAAAACGGAATACCTTTTTCTTGTGATGAAGCCGAACAGGATGGTTCAATGAAGGTGCTTTTTGGCGGAGGCTTTGTTGCTGAGGATATTTATGTTGATGAATCAGATCTTGCTGTTGCTGAAAAGCTTTATGAAGAGGTTTTGAATTCCGCTTCCTCTTTTGATGATTTTGATGATGATTTCGAAGAGTTTGAGGAATAATATTTATGAAATTTTGGGGCAAAAGGGAAGAAAAAGGCACTCAAAAAAAGCAAAGGTCTATTCATATAAGTGACCTTGTTGCTTCAAGTATTTTTCAAGAAATTTTAAAGGATAATCAAATTCCGTTTATATGCCGTCAGCCGGGGGCGGGCGGTTATATAAAAATTGTTACGGGCGGATTGCTAACTACCGATGAAATAGTTGTAGATGAGAGTAATTATGATGCGGCAATGGAGTTGTATCATGCTTATTTTGAAACAGAAACTGCGGAAGATGATGAGGAATAAATAATGTTTGTAGATATAGCCAATATTCACTTAAAGGCAGGAAACGGCGGTAACGGAGCTGTTTCTTTCCACCGTGAAAAATATGTTGCTGCCGGCGGACCTGACGGTGGTGATGGCGGCAGAGGCGGAAATATAGTTTTTGAAGTAGATGATAACCTTTCCACCCTTGCCGATTTCCGTTATAAGAGGAAATACTGTGCCGAACCGGGACAAAACGGCGGAGCTTCCCGCTGTACCGGAAAAAGTGCAAAGGATCTTGTTATATCTGTACCTCGTGGTACACTTGTAAAAGAAACCGAAACAGGCAGAATAATTGCCGATCTTTCGGGTGATGAGAGCGTTGTTATTGCTAAAGGCGGTAATGGCGGTTGGGGTAATATGCACTTTGCCACAGCTACCCGTCAGGTACCACGCTTTGCAAAAAACGGCAATCCGGGTGAGGAGCTTGATGTAACACTTGAATTAAAGCTTCTTGCCGATGTGGGACTTATCGGTTTCCCGAATGTAGGCAAATCCACACTTATTTCGGTAGTGAGCGAAGCAAAGCCTAAAATTGCCAACTACCACTTTACAACGCTCACCCCTGTTTTGGGTGTTGTGCGTATGGGTGAGGGTACCTCTTTTGTAATGGCGGATATTCCCGGTCTTATTGAGGGAGCAGGTGAAGGCGTAGGCTTGGGTCATGAGTTTTTGCGCCATGTTGAGCGTTGCCGAATGCTCTTGCATGTTATTGATGTTTCGGGTAGTGAGGGCAGAGACCCTATAGATGATTTTAATAAGATAAATCACGAGCTTTCGGTTTTCAGTGATGAACTTAAAGATCGTCCTCAAATAGTTGTTGGTAATAAATGTGATATGGCAGATGAGGAAAGAATTGAGGAGCTTCGTGCTTATTTTGAGGGTAAGGGTTATAAATTCTTCCCCATTATGGCGGCTATTGCCGAGGGTACGGGTGAGCTTATCAATGCCGTTGCGGCCGAGCTTGCTAAATTACCTCCAATTTTAAGGTATGAAGCCGAAGCAAAGCCTGTGGTTGATTATACTGTTAAGGAAAAACGCACCTTTAATATTCGTGCTTGTGATGGTGTTTACTTTGTTGAAGATGCGCCATGGCTTTTGGATATTATGAATACGGTTGACCCCGATGATTATGAGTCATTGCAGTATTTTGAAAGGGTACTTCGTTCAAGCGGCATTATAACTGCTCTTGAACAGGCAGGTATAAACGCAGGGGATACCGTTTGTGTTTATGATGTTGAGTTTGAGTTTGTGCCATGATGACCGAAAACAACCTTAATACACAAAATCCAAATCTTTTAAGTCCATCCGTATTAGCTTTTGTTGGGGATGCGTATTACGGACTTCTGGTAAGAACGCTTTTATCGGGAGTTAATCGCCCATCGGGGGAGCTGCACCGCCTTTCGGTGAAGTATGTTAACGCCAATGCCCAGGCTGAGGGTTTTAAGAAAATTGAGCCGCTTTTAAGCGAAACGGAGCTTTCCGTTTTTAAAAGGGGCAGGAATTTTCATACATCAAGCAGTCCAAAAAACTCCACCAAAGCACAGTACCATACTGCAACGGGACTTGAAACGCTTTTTGGTTTTCTATATCTTTCGGGTGAGTCTGCCCGTGCAATAGAACTTTTTAATGTTATCTGTGGAGATATTTCATTTGAAGATCGATAATATGTTAAAAAACGGGCGGCCATTGGTCGCCCGTTTTTATATTATTCAGCAAACTAAGGGAATCATTACAAAACAAATAGGATTTCCAATATGGCAAAAATCATTTAATGACCACATTGTTCGCTGCAAAAAAGATTATAAAGAAATTTAGGAATATATAGAGAACAATGCTTTAAAATAGAATGACATTGCTGTGATATTTTATATTGTCACCGTACCGACTTGTAATAGTTGACAATCGGTATTAAAACGGTTATAATTTTCCGGGGTGTTTGGTATGAATTTAACAGAAAAGGTGCTTGAACAACTGATAATGACCGATGAGCCTGTTTCGGGTGAAAGCCTGGCTCAAAAGCTTATGGTCAGCCGTAATGCTGTTTGGAAAGCGGTGGAGGCTTTAAGAAAACAGGGTTATAATATTGAGGCCGCCACAAATAAGGGGTATATTTTGTCTTCACAAAATATGAAGCTTTGCGGCTTTCAAATCAAAAAGGCACTGAAAAATAATGATAATATATTGTTTTTTGATGAAACCGATTCCACTAATGCCGTAATAAAGCGTATTGCGGAGGAGGGTACGGCAAAGGAAGGGACTATTGCGGTTGCATTAAGTCAGAATGCCGGCAGGGGAAGGCTTGGCAGAAGTTTTTTCTCTCCTTGTGGCGGAATATATATGAGTATTCTTTTGCGTCCTTCATTTTCTCCCGAACAGTGCCTTATGTTAACCGTTGCGGCGGCGGTTGCTGTGTGCCGTGCAATTGAGAAAAACAGTGATGCAAAATGTGAGATTAAATGGGTTAATGATATTTATATAAACGGAAAAAAGGTTTGCGGAATATTAACAGAGGGTGCTATTGAAGCCGAAACTGCAACGCTTAAATATGCCGTTTTGGGAATTGGTATAAATTTGAAATTGCCAAACGGCGGTTTCCCTGAGGATATTGCCGAGCGTGCAGCCGCAGTTTACAATAAAGAAATTACGGCACAAAAAAAGGCACAGCTTATTGCCGATGTTGTTAATGAATTCTTTTATTTTTATGAAAATATTGAGAAAAAAGAATTTATGAAGCAATACCAAATGCGTTCGTATCTCACAGGCAAAACCGTTTCCTATGAGCGTTATGGTGAAGTATTTACGGCTAAAGTTTTGGGAATTGATGAAAACGGCGGTTTAGAGGTTTTGCAAAACGGTGAGTATATAACCATCACCGCAGGGGATGTTTCGGTTAAACCTCAGGGTGAGAAGAATGGGTGATTTGAAAAGGAAAAAACATATTGTGAAAATGTGCCTTACAGCAATGTTTTGTGCTGTTATTACATTTTGTTCTTGGATTTCTTTTCCCATGCCGGGAGGGGTTGCGATAACGCTTCAAATCTTTGCGGTTTCCCTTTGCGGCTGTGTTTTGGGTCCTGTTTGGGGAGGAGCTTGCGTTGCGGTATATATTCTGGTTGGTGCGTCAGGTTTTCCTGTTTTTTCTCTCCTTTCGGGAGGAGTTGCTCAGATTGCAGGTCCCACAGGCGGATTTTTGATAGGATTTTTAGCGCTTGCAGTATTTTGTGGCATATCACAACGCATAAAAAAAGCTTGTTTTGGTGCAATAATTTGTTTTTTGGGTCTTGTGGTGTGTCACTTTTTTGGTATAGTGTGGTTTATGGTGGTTACGAATAATAGCTTTTTATCATCGGTGGTGATTTGTTCTTTGCCATATATTTTAAAGGATATTATTTTAGTATCTGCCGCCATTTTTACGGCAAAAATAAAGATTATCAAAAAATTAACAATTTAATATCCTTTTCGGCTTGATTTTATAATGGATAGATATTATAATAAAATATAGCATAGTTCTATTTTTCAAATAAAAGAAGGGTGATTTAAAATGAATAAGTTTATGCTTAACGAAACCTCTTATCATGGCGCAGGTGCTATTGCCGCTGTTCCGCAGGAGGTTCAAAACCGTGGATTTAAAAAGGTTTTTGTTGCAACCGATCCTGACCTTATTAAGTTTGGTGTTGCCGCAAAGGTTACCGATCTGCTTGATAAAGCAGGTATTGATTATGCTGTTTATTCAGATATTAAGGCAAACCCCACCATTGAGAATGTTCAAAACGGTGTTGCCGCATTCAAAGCAGCTCAGGCTGATTGTATCGTAGCAATAGGTGGCGGTTCTGCAATGGATACTGCAAAGGCTATCGGTATTATTATCACTAATCCTGAGTATGCTGATGTTCGTTCTTTGGAGGGCGTTGCTCCCACAAAGAATCCTTGCGTTCCCATAATTGCGGTTCCCACAACCGCAGGTACTGCTGCAGAGGTTACTATCAACTATGTTATTACCGATGTTGAAAATAAGAGAAAGTTCGTTTGCGTTGATGCACACGATATTCCTGTAGTAGCTGTTGTTGATTCTGATATGATGTCCTCCATGCCTGCGGCTTTAACTGCTGCTACCGGTATGGATGCTTTAACACACGCTATTGAAGGCTATATAACCAAGGGTGCTTGGGAGCTTTCCGATATGTTCCACATCAAGGCTATTGAGATAATCGCACGTTCACTTCGTGATGCTGTTGCAGGCAAGGCAGAAGGCCGTGAGGGTATGGCTCTTGGTCAGTATGTAGCAGGTATGGGATTCTCTAATGTTGGTCTTGGTGTTGACCATTCAATGGCTCATACACTTTCTGCTTACTATGATATGCCTCACGGTAAGGCTTGTGCAACACTTCTTCCCACAGTTATGGCATTTAACGCTCCCTGCACAGGTGAAAAGTACCGTGATATAGCTATTGCTATGGGTGTTAAGGGTGTTGAGGCTATGTCTCAGGAAGAATACCGTGCAGCTGCGGTTGATGCTGTTAAAAAGCTTGCTGAGGATGTTGGTATTCAAACTTCTCTTAAAGGTATTGTTAAGGAAGAGGAGTTACATCAGCTTTCTGTTGATGCCTTTAATGATGCTTGCCGTCCCGGAAATCCCAGAGATGTAAGTGTTGAAGAGATAGAAGAGCTTTACAGAAGCCTTATGTAATATAAATTTTAATTCCCTTATGCGTCTATTCGCATAAGGGAATTTTTTTATGTTTTTTTAATTATATTTGAGGCGCAAACCTGACGGGCTACCTCAATAAAATTTTTCATAACGGCGGTTTTTGGTGTGCCTATTTTACTTGCTAAATATACGGTGCGTTTTGCCTGAAGATGGTCAAGTACAAAGTAGAGAACATCCTCACTGCTGTCTGCAACCGAAAGCACAATGGTTTCTGCCGTTAAAAGTGCGCCAATGCCTGCCCTCATAAGATTATAGTGCATAATGTAGTTTTTGGAGTTTTTTACGCTGTAAGGGGTTATTGCATAATCATTGAATAATTGAAGCATTTTAGAATTTATGTTGGTTATAAACTTAACACCGTCAAAAATGGAAAGGTCTTTAATCTTTTTGCTCTGCGGATAGGAGTGTTCGGCAAGCTGTTTATAGGTTACCGAATATTTTTCAAGCTCTGCGGCTTGCGGAAGACTTTTTGGTACGGCAATAATGAGCTTTTCGTCAAATAAGGGTGTAAGGTCGTAGCTTTGGGTATCCTGCATATAGCTTAAAAGCAGGTCTAATTCACCCGATTGCAATTTTTCGTTGAGGTTGTATATATCGCCCACATTTCCTATATCAAGGCTCACTCTGACATCAGGATAACGCTTGTAAAATTCACCGCAGATGGTGGGAAGTAAATAGTATGAAACGGTACCCGAACCGCCTATTGAAAGGGTATCGGTTTTGCCTTCGGAAAGTCGTTTTATACGGCGCTTCATAATGGCTTCGCTTTCTAAAATATCCTCAAGCATATGTATGTAAACCTGACCCTTTGCGGTAAGGGATAAAGGAACGGTGGTGCGGTCAAATATCTGAAAACCAAGCTCCTTTTCAAGCCGTGATATAGAAGCGCTGAGTGCAGGCTGTGAGATATAAAGCTCCTTTGCGGCTTTGGTAATGCTTTTGGCTTCGTAAACCTTGTATGCATATTTTGCTGAAAGTTCCATAACACACCTCATAACTTATATATTATAATATCATAGATATATTTATATTTGATTATAGCATAAATCTGTGCTATTATCAACTTATAAAGGAAAAATCAAGCAAAAAAGTTTATGCAGTGTTAAAAAAGGGGGATTGTAATGGCTACAGCACTACGTCACAGAAGTATTGATATGTGCAACGGTCCCATACTTAAAAAGGCAATTATATTTGCAATACCTGTTTTTATCACAAGTATTCTTCAACTGCTTTTTAATGCGGCAGATTTAATGGTTGTGGGCAATTTTTGCGGTAGCCGTTCGGTTGCGGCTGTTGGAGCAACAACCTCACTTTGCAGTTTGTTTGTAAATTTGTTTGTCGGTATAGCTTCGGGTGTTGGTGTTGCAGTAGCAACGGCTGTTGGAGCAAAGGATAACGACCGTGTTAGAAAAACGGTACATACAACCGTTCCTTTAGCGGCTCTTTGCGGAGCAATAATTAATATTGCAATATTTGCTTTAGCAACCCCCATGCTGAATCTTATGGAAACACCAAGTGATATAATAAATCTTTCGTCACTGTATATGAAGATATATTCCTTTGGAATGATACCAAGTATGGTATATAATTTTTCTGCGGCAATACTTCGTGCTAAGGGAGATACCGTTCGTCCGCTTATGTATTTAACGGTGGCAGGTATTGTTAATGTGGCGCTTAATCTTGTTTTTGTTTTATTTTTTAATATGGATGTTGGCGGCGTTGCGCTTGCAACCTCACTTTCAAAGGTGGTTTCTGCTGTTTGGGTAATTATTGACCTTATAAGGCGTGAAGATGAATGTAAATTTTACTTTTCAAAAATGCGTTTTTATGCGGCTCCAATAAAAAAGATACTTGCTATCGGTATTCCTGCGGGAATACAAAGCTCAATGTTTTCAATTTCAAATATAACGGTTCAAAGCTCGGTAAACTCCTTTGAATCCGAAGCCATTGCAGGGGCTGCCGCAGGGCAGAGTATTGATGCCTTTTCGGCAACCGCTTCAACAGCACTTCAGCAAACTGCTCTTAATTTTACGGGGCAAAATTTCGGTGCTAAAAAATTTGACCGTATAGTCAGAGTTTGGTTTATTTGTACGGCAATGGTAGTTATCAGTGAGCTTTTCTTAGGTTCTCTTTTAAATATTTTTTCATATCCGCTTCTTTCGCTTTATGTAAAAGATTCGGCGGTTGCGTTAAGCTATGGAGCCAAAAGAATGATGTTGGTTTCCGGATTCCATTTTTTAATGGGTTCTATGAATGTTGCGGCAAGCGTTATAAGAGGAATGGGTTATTCAATTTCTACAATGCTTTTATCACTTTTTGCTAATTGCGGGCTCAGAATAATTTGGGTTCTTACGGTGTTTAAGCACTTCCGTGCTTCAAAATATGCTTGGCAGATTTTATATTCGGTATATCCTGTTTCGTGGATACTTGTATTCATTGCGATGAGTATAATATGCGTGATAATAATAAAGAAGCATAAGAGAAAAGACTGTGCTGCCTGAGGGCAGTGATATGCACCCCAAAAGTTAGACGCTTTTGGAGGTGCATATTTTTATGGCAAAAAAGGAACAAATTTTTAGAAAATACTCGGCAGAATTTAAAATCGGTGTTATAATGGATATGCGAGAGAACCGA
>SVPW01000004.1 GCA_015065645.1 Oscillospiraceae bacterium
ACCATAATTATATCATCTCCATTTTTGTTTTAATATACCATTGATGGTGAGGAAACATATTGTCCCGTTGAAAACAATATGTATCCAGCTGCAATAAACCATCCACTGAAACTTGCGTTTGTATATGTTTCCTCACTCTTATTATCCCAATTGTATATTGACGATTGCTCGAAACCAATTTAAGAAGACAGGGGACGGTTCCCTGTCTTTACAAGCGGTCGGGACGGGGGAAAGGGGGCGGAAAAACACCTCAACACAGAGAACTGTCCCCTGTGTTCCTCTAACCATCCCTTGATTTTTCAATTTTAATTATTCTTTTTGACGATTTACCATAAATAATCGTGACTTTATCACGCTTACTTATTTTTATTTCAGAAAAGTCTGATAGTTCATAAAGATTTCCGGATTTGGTATAATCGGTATCATCAATATGATATTTTGAATTGTCTATTTCTAAATATAGTCCGTATTTTTTATTTTCTTCGATATTGATTATTGTACCGGTTAAGCAACTGGTATTATTTGTTTTGCTATCATAAAAAAACAAAATATCTTCATAATAACAATTGATTATAAATAATATTATTGAGATTGAGGTACATAAATATATAATATTTTTTGATTTTTGGGAAGGATTAGGAATAAAATGATATACTGACAAAATAATTGCAAGAATTATAAATGCAGTTAATGTTATGATTCCTATAATATTCATATAAAACCTCCCTATAATTATTCTTAACTCCGTGTGTTTCTGTCCTAATAAATTTTGCCAATATAGTATTCTTCAAGCTGTCTTTTGTTTTCAAATTCATTATATTCTTTTTCTGTATACAAGTTATAAATAAAATACTCTTTAACATTTGAAAACGGGGGAGGATTTCCAAATTCGGTCATAACGTTTATATAACATTTAATTAAGTTTGAGGCTGTCACACCTGAATAATGTGGATCGTTCACAGAATCGTTCATAACATTATATACTAAATCTTCAATATAATCATCCATAAAACCCAAGAGATAAAACAATGGTTCTTTATTTTTAAAATCCATATTTAACCTTCCTTATACGCTACAAACTTTTTTATTTAATAAGACATAGAACACAGGAACGATTTTCAGCCTTACTTTTGTAAATTTATGGATAATATATACAAATTTATTATAACATTCCGTCTTTTTGCTGTCAATAAATGTGACAAAAGTGTAACCGCAGCATTTACAGTGTTTTAATTGAAATATTACTTGTTGCTTAATGGAAAAAACTGTGTTAAAATATAACTATCTAATGAAAAGAGGATAATAAAATGAAAGAATTAAAGAATAAAATCGGCTTTATTTGTGATATGGACGGTGTTATATATCACGGAAGCAGAATTCTTGACGGTGTGCCTGAGTTTATTAATTGGATGATAGAAAATGATAAAAAATTCGTTTTTCTTACCAATAGCGCCGAAAGAACTCCGCACGAATTGAGTATGAAGCTTGAAAGAATGGGACTTACTGTTTCTCCTGACCATTTTTATACAAGTGCTATGGCAACGGCTGAGTTTTTGCATAGCCAAAAGCCGGATAGCACAGCCTATGTTATCGGAGAAGCTGCTCTTACCAAAGCACTGTATGATCATCGTATATATATGAATGATGTAAATCCCGATTATGTAATCGTAGGCGAAACCAGAACTTATAGCTTTGAAAAGATTGAAAAAGCTATTGAGCTTGTGCTTAAAGGTGCAAAGCTTATCGGTACAAATCCGGATATTACAGGTCCTACTGAGCGTGGTATTATGCCCGCAACCGGCGCACTGATTTCTCCTATTGAAATTGCAACGGGTAAAAAAGCATATTTTGTTGGTAAGCCAAATCCGCTTATGCTGCGTCACGGACTTCGTAAGCTTGACTGCCACAGTCAGGATATTGCATTTATCGGTGATAGAATGGATACCGATATTATTGCAGGTATCGAATCTAATGTTGATACCGTGCTTGTGCTTTCGGGTGTTACTAAAATTGAGGATATTGACCTTTATCCTTACAGACCTAAATATATTGCTGACGGTGTCGGTGATTTGGTAAAATAAAGATTATAAAGTATAGGTGAGAGTTTTATGAAATGTGAAGTTATACATCTTAAAGACCGTTTTCCTTTTTTGGGAGAAGATGGTCGCGACCCTGTTTTGCAGACATTTTTGCCTTATAATTCTGTTGAAATGGGAAGACAAAACCAAAAGCGTCCATGTATTGTAATCTGCCCCGGTGGAGCATATATTATGTGTTCAGAAAGGGAGGCTGAGGTTATTGGTGTTCATTTCTTGCCTGATGGTTATAATGTGTTTGTATTGCAGTATTCCGTAATGCCACACCGTTTCCCAACACAACTTCGTGAAGTGGCTGCTGTTATGGAGCTTATTTATGAAAATGCCGATAATTGGAATTGTGATACAAGCCGTATTGCAATTATGGGCTTTTCAGCCGGCGGTCATCTTGCCGCACATTATTCAAATGCCTATAATTGCCCTGAGGTTCGTGAGGTTTTCCCTGAAAGCAAGCGTGTAAATGCATCTGTTTTAAGTTATCCTGTTATCACAGCAGATAACAGATATGCACATTTAGGCTCCTTTAAAAATGTTTCGGGTAAGGATGAGGTTGACGATTCAGTGGCTGAGAAATTCTCGTGTGAACGCCTTGTAAGTGATGATACTCCGCCTACATTTATTTGGCATACAGCACCTGATACCTGTGTGCCTGTTGAAAACAGCCTTTTATATGCTGCGGCACTTTCGGCACATAAGATACCTTTTGAGCTACATATTTATCCATTTGGTTGGCATGGTCTCGGAACTGCAGATGAACAGTCAAATAATCCGTTGCCTGTAAAGATTGCTCGTAACAGGGTTTGGCTTGATGATGCACGCAAATGGTTAAAGCTGATGTTTAGTGCTGATGCTGATTAAATTTAGTCCCTTTTTGTATTAATGCGGATATAGATTTACCTTTGTATTTTTGGTATTATTATCAGTAGTTAAAAGTATTCGGAGGTTTATATATGAAAAGAATCCTTTCTTTTGATTTCGGCGCTTCAAGCGGCAGGGCAATGCTTGCCACCTTGCAGAACGGAAAAATACAAATGGAAGAAATACATCGTTTTTCCAATGATACGGTTATTGTTAGAGGAACTATGTATTGGGATATTCTGCGTCTGTTCTTTGAAATAAAAACAGGCATTACAAAGGCTGTAAACAGCGGAGGCTTTGATGCTATAGGTATTGATACCTGGGGTGTTGATTTCGGTCTTATTGATAAAAACGGAAATCTTCTTTCAAATCCTGTTCATTACCGTGATAAGCGTACCGAAGGTGTTATGGAAAAGGTATTTGAAACCGTTTCCCGTGATGAGCTTTACAGTATGACAGGTACACAATGCCTTCGTATAAACACCCTTTATCAGCTTATGGCTTTAAAATATAATGAACCTGAGCTTTTGGAGCGTACCGAAAAAATGCTTTTAATTCCTGACCTTTTTGCATATATGCTTACGGGGGAAATGAAGGCAGAGGCAAGCATAGTTTCAACAACCAATCTTTTTGACCCATATAAGAGGGATTGGAATTTTGAACTGATTGAAAAATTGGGATTACCTGAAAATATTTTTGCTCCTGTTATAAAACCCGGAAGTGTTTACGGTTATTTAACCGATGATATATGTGAAGAATTGGGTTGTGAAAAGGTGCCGGTAATTGCAGTTGCCACTCATGATACTGCATCTGCCGTTGCTGCAACACCAAGCCTTTCTGATGATTTTGTGTATATAAGCTGCGGAACATGGAGCCTTTTTGGCATTGAAAACAAAACGCCAATTTTAACAGCCGAAGCGGCAAATGCCAACTTCACAAATGAAGGCGGTTTTGATGATACCACCCGTTTTCTTAAAAATATTATGGGTCTTTGGCTTATTCAGGAATCACGTCGTCAGTGGAGGAGAGAGGGCAAAGAGTTAGGCTTTGATATATTGGAAAAAGAAGCTCTGGCAAGTGAACCGTTCAGGTGCTTTATAGATGTTGATGATCCATTGTTTGAAACTGCGGGCAACCTTCCTAAGCGTGTACAGCAGTTCTGTGAGAGAACAGGACAGTATGTTCCTCAAACTATTGGTGAGATAATGCGTTGTATTTATCAAAGCCTTGCAATGAAGTATAAATATACCTTTAATAAGCTTAATGAGCTTGGCGGTAAAAAATATAACCGTATAAATATTTTGGGTGGCGGAATTAAAGATAAGCTCCTTTGCCAAATGACAGCCGATGCCTGTAATGTTGAGGTGCTTGCAGGTCCTACCGAAGCTACCGTTATGGGTAATATAGCAGTGGCTTATTGTGCTTTGGGTGAGATAGATGGTTTTTCGGGCATCAGAAAAGCTGTAACAAATTCTACCGAGCTTAAACACTATACACCAACCGATAACTCTGCATGGGAAAACGCCTACCAAGAATATATTAAAATACTTTAATAAATCAAAAAACGAGGCAGAATATGCCTCGTTTTTTAAACCTTATTTTATCAAACAAAAAAGACATCCATAAAGGATGTCTTTTTGCTGGTGCGAGTGATGGGACTTGAACCCATACGTCATTGACACACGCCCCTCAAACGTGCCTGTCTGCCTATTCCAGCACACTCGCATTTATGTATTTTGTTTTTACGCTGTTTTTATCGCGCCTGATTATTATATCACTACAGTATGTAAATGTCAACAATTATTTTTAAAAATTTTTAATTTTTTTTCGTTCTGTTTTTTGGTTTCAAAATTACGGCTTTAATTGTGATTATGAAATTATTATAATTCATATTTATTACAGTTTATTATTCGTAAGTTATGGTAGTTAAAAGGGAACAAGAGACAAAAAGTCCTTTATTTGGTATATTTGATGTTGCATGGTTGATATAAATATAATAATATGTTATCATTTATATAAGATATTTTTGGAGGTTTTAAAATGAATACATTAGAGCCTAAAAAATTAGCGCTTATCAGAATTTTACAAATATTAAAAAAATACAGCGATTATGACCATAGGCTTACACATGAGGATATTGCCGGTTTTCTTGAAAATGATTATGGAATTGTGATTGAGCGTAAAGCGATAAGTCGAAATCTTTCATTGCTTAGAGAAGCCGGGTTTGAAATTGAATCGGGGCATAGCGGCAGTTATTTGGCAGAACGTGAATTTGAGGATTCTGAGCTTCGTATGCTGATTGACGGTGTTTTAAACAGCAAATATATTACCGCATCTCATTCTAAAGCACTGATAGAAAAGCTGTGCGGACTTTCCAATAAATTTTTTCGTTCCCATATAAAAAATATACATTCGGTTAATGAATGGGGAAAAACCGATAATCAGTCACTTTTTTATAATATTGAGCTTATAGATGATGCTATTGAACATGGAATACAAATTGAGTTTGATTATAATAAGTATGGAATAGATAAAAAACTACACAAAACCGTTACTCATACAGCAAGTCCGTATCAGTTGGTGCTTCATAATCAGCGTTATTATCTCATGGCTTTAAATGAACGCTGGAAAAATATTACCTTTTATAGGGTTGATAATATAACTAATATGGCACTGACTGAGCATAAGCGAACACCTTTAAGAAATGTGGATGGATTTGAGCATGGTATTAATTACAGTGAGCTTGCAAATTCTCTTCCATATATGTTTACCGATAAATTGGAAAAGATAACCTTTTATGCCGATGAAGAAATTGTTGACCAGATTGTTGATTGGTTCGGTAAAAATGTAAAAATAGAAAAGGTTGATGATAAGCTAAAGGTGACGGTGAAGGCAAGTCCTAATGCCATGGAATTTTGGGCTATGCAATACTTGAATTATGTTGAAATCATAGCGCCGAATGAGCTTAGGGAAAGAATAAAGGAAAATTTAACAAACGCAATTAATAAGTATAATTAAATTAAAAACCTGCCAAACGGCAGGTTTTTTTTTGCTTTTTTACAATGTACCAAAATTGGGACCGCTGAAAATATATAATGATATTAAATATTAAATATAAAAGCGGAGGATTCGGTATGAGAAAAAGAAAAGAAAAAGGTTCTTTTGATGGTAAATCGGCACAGATATATCTTTTTGACGATTTAATAAGCAAGCTCCAAAAAAATGGAGAAAAGATATCGGCATCCGATATTGGTGAGGTGATAAAAAAATTAGTTTCTGTAAAAAAGAATGTTGAAAAAAATGAGCAAATAGAACGCAACCGTAAAGCACAGGAGGAAGAACGGCGAAGGAAAAAGGAGGCTCGTGAAAGGGAAGAGCTTCATATTAAAGAAGTTACCTCAATGGATTTGCCGCTTGATTGGGAAAATACTTTTAATTGTGATATGCGTACACAGGGCGTTCACGCAGATAGTATTTCAGATGGACTTATACTATCACTTTCAAATTTAGCACGGGTGGATATAGAATATATTTCCGCTATTACCGGTGAAGACTACAAAACGGTTATATGTGCGCTTAAAGGTTCAATATATCAAAATCCCGATACTTGGGAAGAGTGCTTTTATAAAGGCTGGGAAACGGCTGAAGAATACTTATCGGGTAACTTGATGAGAAAGTGGAAATCAGCACAAAGTGCCAATTTGAAATATAAAGGTTATTTTGATGATAATATTAACGCACTTTCTAAAATTTTGCCTAATACCGTTGCAACTAAGGATATTTATGTTACAATCGGTTCACCTTGGGTACCTGTGGATATTATTGATGATTTTATTACACATATATTAAATCTTAAAAGAGAACCATACAGCGGAACCAAGCATGATGAGCTGACCGGTACATGGGAAATACCAAACAAAAGCGGATACTGGTACCGAAACAGTGTTGCAGCATCCCATACCTACGGTACAGTACGAATGACGGCGCTTTATATTCTTGAAAGAACACTTAATATGAAAACGGTTGCCATTACAGATGAGGTTTCGTGTGCGGCAAATGCTTCAGGCAAAAAGAGGGTTATTAATAAAGCAGAGACATTGCTTGCTTTGGAAAAGCAGGAAAAGATGATTGAGGAGTTCAGAAAATGGGTTTGGAAGGATGAAGAACGCAAAGAACGCTTAGAAATGATTTTTGAAAATAATTTCAGTTGTGTTCGTTCCAGAATGTTTGACGGTTCGTTCTTAAAATTTCCCACAATGTCACAAAATGTTCAGCTTTATCCTTATCAAAAAAATGCAGTGGCACGAATTCTTTTTACACCGAATACATTACTTGCACACGATGTCGGTTCGGGAAAAACTTATATTATGATATGTGCCGGTATGGAAATGCGAAGAATGGGACTTTCAAAGAAAAATTTGTATGTTGTTCCAAATAACATTGTAGGTCAGTGGAAAAGCATTTTTATGTCTCTTTATCCAAATTCAAAGCTATTGTGTGTAGAGCCTAAAACCTTTACCAAACAAAAACGTGAAGGGGTTTTAGAAAAAATCCGTGATGAGGATTTTGATGGAATAATTATGGCATACAGCTGTTTTGAACAAATCCCTCTATCAAAGGATTTTTATATGGAGAAGTTACAGGAGGCAAAGGATAAAATTTGTGAGTTAGCATTAGATAGCAATAAGGCAACATCAAAATTAAGTAAAAAGAAAGAGGAGATTAAAAAAGCAATTTCGCAGCTTGCAGTTACAATGGATGATATGTATGATACCGTTTATTTTGATGAACTTGGCATTACAAGATTGTTTGTTGATGAGGCGCATAATTATAAAAATGTGCCAATAGAAACAAAGGTTGATAAGGTTTTGGGAATTAGTGCGACGGGTTCAAAAAAATGCCGTGATTTGATGGATAAGGTTCATCTTGTTCAGAAAAACAATAACGATGGCGGTGTTGTAATGGCAACAGGTACTCCAATCACAAATTCAATAACCGATGCTTTTATAATGCAAAAATATCTGCAAAGCGGTGAGCTTGCAATGTTGGATTTGCAAAGCTTTGATAGCTGGATTGGAATGTTTGCTGAAAGGGTTACGGAGTTTGAAATAGATGTAGATACAAGCAGTTACCGCTTGGCAACTCGTTTTGCAAAGTTTCATAATTTGCCGGAGCTCACATCTCTTTTATCATCAATCGCAGATTTTCATCAGGTGGATTCAAGCTCAGGTGTGCCGGAATTTGACGGATACGATGATGCTCTCATTGCTAAAACAAAAGATTTTGCAGATTATCTGGAGGAAATTTCAAACCGTGCTGAAAATGTGCGTTCGGGAATAGTGAACCGCAAGGATGATAATATGCTTAAAATTACCACAGATGGCAGAAAAGCGGCTTTGGATTTGCGTCTTGTAGAGCCTAATGCTTCTTTTACTTATCAATCAAAGGTTGCACGATGTGCTGAAAATGTTTTTGATATTTATATAAAAACCTATTCGCAAAAAAGCACTCAGCTTATTTTTTGTGATACTTCCACACCAAAAAGCGGGTTTAATATTTATGATGAACTCAAAAATTTGCTGGTTAATATGGGGATTCCTTCTGAAAAAATCACATTTATTCACGATGCCGAAACCGAAATTCGCCGTGCAAAGCTTTTCTCTCAGGTTAGAAGCGGAGAAATAAGAGTGCTTATAGGTTCCACCTTCAAATTAGGGCTTGGTGTAAATGTTCAGGATAAGTTAATAGCGGTTCATCATATTGATGTGCCGTGGCGTCCTGCAGATATGACACAGCGTGAAGGAAGAATTTTGCGTCAGGGAAATGAAAATCAGAAGGTTCATATTTACCGCTATATTACAGAGGGTAGCTTTGATGCTTATTCTTGGCAACTTCTTGAAACAAAACAACGCTTTATTTCAGGGCTTCTTTCAGGCTCTCTTACCGAAAGAAGTGGTTCTGATATTGAAAATACAGTGCTTGATTATGCTGAGGTTAAGGCTTTGGCTGTTGGAAATCCTTTGGTTAAAGAAAGGGTTGAAACCGCCAATGAATTAACACGCTATATGGCTTTGCAGAAAAAGGCAATAGAAACACATATTCGTCTTGAAAAGGAGCTGCTTGAGCTTCCTGCAAAAATAAGCCGTCAATCAGAGCTTATTGCTAAATGTATGGAAGATATTGAGTTTTATAATATTCATCGCAAGGAATATGAAAAGGAGGAAAGAAAGGGAATCAGAGCATCAATTTTCAATGCCGTAAAGGATAATGTTTTAATGCAGAAAGAAACACCTCTTATTACCTATCAAGGCTTTGATATCATTCTTCCTGCTAATATGACACCTGAAAAACCGTTTGTATGGTTGCAGAAAAACAGTAGATATTATGTGGAACTTGGCGATACCGAAATAGGAGGTCTTATTCGTATTGATAATTTTCTTGATAGCTTGCCTGAGCATATTTCAAAACTCAAAAACGGTTATACCGAGCTTTGTAATAAGCAGTTGGCAATAAAGGCGGAGCTATCCAAAAAAGAAAATTATACTGATAAAATTGAAGAAATGAAGCAGCGCCTTGAAAAACTTGATAAAAAGTTAGGAGTAGATAAAAAATGACTGATATAAAGCTTTCAAATATTCCATCTTTAAATGTAGGTAAATTAATTGATGAGCTCTCCGGTGCATACTGTACAATAATAAATAATGGTATGCCTATAAAAACACTTCCTTCTGTTATGCTTTGGGGGCCGCCCGGTGTGGGTAAATCTCAGGCGGTGAGACAAATAGCAAATGAAATTGAAAATAATACGGGTAAAAAGGTTTCGGTAACCGATGCCCGATTATTACTGTTTAATCCTATTGATTTAAGGGGCATTCCAACCGCTAATGCAGATAAAACCTTGGCAGTTTGGCTTAAACCGCAAATTTTTCAAATGGACGAAAGCGATGACACTATAAATATACTTTTCCTTGATGAAATTTCAGCGGCACCTCAATCGGTTCAGGCGGCAGCTTATCAAATTACGCTTGACCGTGTTGTGGGAGAACATAAATTACCTGAAAATTGTATAATTATTGCAGCCGGAAACCGCACTACCGATAAGTCAGTAGCATTTAAAATGCCAAAGGCTCTTGCAAACCGCCTGATGCACATTGAGGTTGATGGCAGCTTTAAATCATGGAAAGAATGGGCAATTAAAAACGGAATTAATGAAAAGGTTTTGGGATTTTTATCTTTTAAGCAAAATAATCTTATGGCGTTTGATTCCTCTTCTGATGATTTGGCTTTTGCAACACCTCGTACTTGGGAAATGGTAAGTAACCTATTAAACTATGTAAATAATGATATTGAAAAGATATATTCATTAATTTCAGGTCTTGTAGGAAGCGGTGTTGCAATAGAATTTAGAACTTGGGCAAAGGTTTACAAGCAACTGCCATCTATCAAGGATATTTTTGATGGTAAAATGCCACCGCTTCCCTCTAATACCGATGCTTTATATGCGCTGATTGCATCAATGACCGTTTATGCCGGAGAACATAAAAACGATTTATCACGCATTGCAAATTCTATTCGTTATGCAGACCGTATGCCGCCCGATTTTTCAACCGTGCTTATGAAAGATTATATGTATATAGAAAAGGGATTTAAGGAAAAGCTTTTAAAAATTCCTGAATTCTCAAAATGGCTTCAAACGAAAGGAAAGTTTTTAAATGGCTCTGTCTGAAGAAAAAATAAAATCTTATTCTCAAAGAATTTTGCTTTCAAGAATGAGAATTTTATGTAATCACGGTTTTTACGGTTTGCTGTTAATGCATATGAAATTTTCAATAGATGAATCGGTAGAAACTGCTTGTACAGATGGAGAACGCATTATTTTTGGAAGTTGCTTTTTAGAAACTTTATCTGATAGAGAACTTGATTTTGTTATGATGCACGAAATTATGCATGTGGTGCTTCAGCACTGTATGCGTGGTGAAAAATATGATGCAGAAAGGTTTAATATTGCGTGTGATATTGTTGTTAATTCAAATATTTTATTGGAGAATAATAAAAAGATGAGCAGTATCACACTAAAACAATACGGTGTTTCAATACATCTTGCACCTGATGGCAAAGAGGGTTATGAGTATACTGCGGAGCAGGTGTATAATATGTTGCCAAAAATTAATAAAGGCTTTGGGCTGATGAATGGTGATGGTGAAAAGGGTTTTTGGGACAACCATTCAAAATGGGGTTTTGGTGGTGATGATGATTTACTTAAAGATGTATGGGCAAAACATTTCTCTGATGCGGTAGAGGCAATTTCAATCCGTGATGCATCAAATAATAGAAATAATATTCCGCTTTTTGCTAAACGAATTTTAGAAACAATGCGTAAAGCCCAAACCAATTGGCGAACAATCCTTAATGATTTTGTTCAGGAAGAGGTAGTTGATTATTCTTTTTCACCACCTGACCGCAGATTTGCCGAAAGTCCGTTTTTTCTACCTGATTTTAATGAAAAGGACGATATCGTGGAGGATATTCTGTTTATGATTGACACATCAGCTTCAATGTCGGACGAAATGATAACAGCCGCCTATTATGAAATTAAGGGTGCTATTGACCAGTTTAACGGCAGACTTAAGGGATGGCTTGGATTTTTTGATGCGGCGGTTATTAAACCACAGCCCTTTGCGGATGAAAACGAATTTGAAATAATAAAGCCGTTTGGTGGAGGCGGAACAAATTTTCATATCATCTTTGAGTATGTGCGTAAAAAAATGCAGGATAAATTACCTGTAAGCATAATAATTTTAACCGATGGCTATGCTCCTTTTCCGGAAGAATCAATTTCAATGGGAATACCTGTTTTATGGCTGCTTAATAATGAAAAAGTAAATCCGCCTTGGGGAAGGATAGCAAGAATAACAGTGTAAGCAAAAATTTTTGAATTGATATACACTTTAAATGGTGATATAATTATAAAAAATGGTGAATAAAGGAATGTGCGATGAAGTTTATTTTTCTTGATATAGATGGTGTTTTGAATTCTCAAAAATATGACCTTTCAAGGGGAGAGGATGACGGTAATATTGATGTTACTCGTTTGCCTTTATTAAAGCGTATAGTAGAAGCAACAAATGCAAAAATTGTCTTATCAAGCTCTTGGCGTAAGGCATGGGAAAAGGATTTATCGCTTTGTGATGAAATAGGTATTGAGCTTAATCGTATTTTTTTAAAATTCGGTATTCAAATATATGATAAAACCCCTGTAATCGGATTGCGCAAATCAGAAATTGAAGCTTATCTTCAAAATAATGCCAATGTGGAAAGCTTTGTTATTTTAGATGATATGCTTTTAGGCTGGGGAGATTATGGGGAATTTTTAGTTCACACAAACCCTATGGTGGGCAGAGGCCTTGAGGAAAGGCATATTAATGCCGCAATCGAAATATTAAATAAAAAATAAAGCCTTTTAAAATGTGCTTTTGTGAAATGTTCTATACTTGCGTCGGTTCACTTGAAAAATATTTTATAATACTGTATAATAACCTTACCACTTGATTTAGATGTTTGTTTTTTGTGTTTAAGTGAGGAAAATAATAAGGAGGTTGTTAGTGTGAAAAAGGTAATTTGTAAGGTAGAATATGATACTGCAAATTCTGAGCTTGTAGCAAAGTATACCAGCGGTGAATTTGGTGATGCCGCAGGTTATGAAGAAAGCCTTTATAAAACCGCAGAGGGTAAATACTTTATTTATGTAAACGGCGGTGCCGATTCTGCTTATCCTGAAGAAAATATTAAAAGAATAGCGCAGGGTAAGGTTAATGAATGGCTTTCTCAGCACGGTTTCTAATGTAAAAAATGCGCCCCACCTTATTAGGTGGGGCGCATTTTTTGTTGTCGCTCAAATATTAGCAACCGCAGCAGTTGTTATCACAACCACAGCCGCAACCGTTACCGGTGCTGATGCCGTTACCGCCACCGCAGCAAACAAGGATAAGGATAAGAACAAGAATCCAACTGCAATTTCCACCAAAACCGTTGTTACACATTTGACAGACCTCCTTTTTCTTAGGTATTACATACTATGTCTTTTAAATAAATGTGTTCAAAAAAATTTTTTCATTGTAGGTATTGACTTTTCCTGACTTTCGTGTATAATTAAAGTCAGGAAAGGTCAAAAACAGGTGATAAATATGAGAATAAGTGATCTTATAACAGCTGAAATTCAGCGTTTGCTTGATGAGTCTGATATTAATACGGCTGAAATCCAGCGTAATGAGCTTGCAAATCTGATAGGTTGCGCTCCAAGTCAAATCAATTATGTTTTGTCTTCTCGTTTTACTCCGGAACACGGTTATATAATAGAAAGCAGGCGTGGTGGCGGTGGATATATAAAAATTCGCCGTGTGATGATGAGTCATTCTTCGGCTTTGATGCACATTATAAATTCTGTAGGGGATAGCGTTGATGCAATGACTGCAAGAATTGTTATTGAAAATTGCCTGCAATCAGGGCTTATTGAGGCTTCTGCGGCAAAGCTTATGTATGCGGCACTTTCAAATAATGTTATGCGGTGTGTTCCTCCTATATTAAAGGATGCGGTTCGTGCCGCCATTTTAAAAGAAATGTTACTCACTCAAATTTAAGCTTATTTATAGAAAGGTAGGATTTATATGCTTTGTGAAAAATGCGGAAAGAATAATGCTACTACACATATAAGAACTGTTGTAAACGGTGTTGTTACCGAGCATAATCTTTGCGGTTATTGTGCCGCTAAAGAGGGTTATACCGATATTGGTAATAACAGCTTAGGTGAAATGTTGGCATCGGTTTTCGGTGATGTTTTAACCAAAAATTCAGCATCTGCTGCTTTGCGTTGTCAGTGCTGTAATGCTTCTTTTTCGGATATTGCCGAAAGCGGTAAGGTTGGTTGTTCGGAGTGTTATAAAACCTTTTATGATGAGCTTTTACCGTATCTTAAAAGGGTTCACGGCTCCACCCGTCATGCAGGTAAAATTCCCAATAGGGCACCGCTTATGGTTAAGCCTCAAAAAGAAACCATTGATAGCCTCAGGATGAAGCTTAATGAGCTTGTGCGTTTGGAAAAATTTGAAGAGGCGGCAGTTGTTCGTGATAGAATAAAAAAGTTAGAGGAGGAAAAGGGTAATGAGTAGCTGGTATTTAGGAAAAAATCCTGAAGATGATATTGTTGTAAGTACAAGAATACGTTTAGCCCGTAATATTACGGGACTTCCTTTTCCCTCAAGAATGAGCGAGACTCAGCGTGAAGAGCTTAATCAAAGGGTGAAAAAGGCAATACTTGAAAGCAATACACCCTTTGCACGCACACTTAAATTTATAGAAATGAAGGATGTTCCCGAGGATGAGCGTCACGCAATGGTGGAAAGGCATATTGTAAGTCCGGAATTTGTTGCTAATCAAAAAGGAAGGGCAATAATACTTTCTCAGGATGAAAGCATCAGTATAATGATTGGCGAGGAGGATCATCTTCGTATACAGGTGCTTTGCGGCGGATTACAGCTTGAAAAGGCTTATGATACGGCTGCAAGACTTGATGATCTGCTTTGCGATCAGCTTAATTTTGCATTTGATGAACAGCTTGGTTTCCTTACCGAATGTCCTACCAATTTGGGTACAGGGCTTCGTGCTTCGGTAATGCTTCATTTGCCAATAGTTGAGGGAATGGGGCAGATTGGTTCTTTGGCGGATTCGGTTAATAAAATAGGCTTTACCGTCAGAGGAATGTACGGTGAGGGTACAAAGGCATCAGCTTCGCTTTATCAGATTTCCAATCAAATAACACTTGGTATAAGCGAAAAAAATGCACTTGATAATTTAAAAATTGTTACAATGCAGTTGATTGAAAAGGAGCGTCGTGAACGCAAAGGGCTTAATAAATTGAAAATTGAGGATATATGTATGCGTGCATACGGTATTTTAAGCTGTGCTCGTATACTTGATAGCAGTGAAATGATGAAACGCTTATCCGAGATTAAGCTTGGTATGGGTTTGGGCATAATAAACGATGAGGAAATTAATCCCATTCGTATTCTTATTGAGGGTCAGCCCTATATGCTTATGCGTAAATTTGGAAGAATGAGTCCTGATGAGCGTGATATTTATCGTGCAAATATGGTTAGGCAAGCCCTTATGAAAAAAGGAAATTAAGGAGATTGTTATATGAAATTTAATTTTGAAGGTTTTACCGAAAAGGCTAAAGCGGCACTAAACTATGCCATAGTTGATGCCGGACAAATGGGTCACACCTATGTTGGCAGTGAGCATATTTTATTGGGTCTTTTAAAATCGGGTAGCGGTATTGCCGCAAATATTTTAGATAAGTATAATGTTACATGGGAAAAAATTGAGGAAATGCTCAGAAACTCAATAGGAAGCGGTACTCCCACACGCCTTTCTCCTGAATATTTCACCCCCAGAGCAAAGCGTGTAATTGAAAATGCAATGTCTTGTTGTGTTAAAATGGGCAAAAAATATGTTGGAACAGAGCATTTATTGATAGGTATTTTAAGTGAGGGCGATAATTACGCCGTTAATTTCCTGATTGAGCTTGGTGTTGATGTAGCTTCCCTTAGAAACGAAATGCTTTCCGGTATTCAAAGCGGTGTTGATTCTGCATCAACATCCTTTAAAGAGCCCCGTAAACCGAATAAGGATAATAAGGCTCCAACCCTTGAAAAATATGGCCATGATTTAACCAAATCGGCTAAAAATGGTGAAATCGACCCCGTTATCGGACGCAGTGAAGAGGTTCAGCGTGTTATTCAAATACTTTGCCGCAGAACTAAAAACAATCCTTGCCTTATCGGTGAACCGGGTGTGGGAAAAACCGCAATAATTGAAGGTCTTGCGTTAAAGATTGTTTCGGGAGAGGTTCCTGATATTCTTCGTGATAAAAGGGTAATAACACTTGATCTTACGGGAATGGTTGCAGGAACAAAATACCGTGGTGATTTTGAAGAGCGTATTCGTTCGGTAATAGAAGAGGTATCTAAATCGGATAATATAATTCTGTTTATTGATGAGGTTCATACTATCATAGGAGCAGGCTCTGCTGAGGGCTCAACCGATGCCGCAAACATTTTAAAGCCTGCTTTGGCTCGTGGTGAATTTCAGCTTATAGGTGCTACCACTATTTCCGAATACCGCAAAAATATTGAAAAGGATTCGGCATTGGAACGCCGTTTCCAGCCTGTTAATGTTGCAGAGCCTTCTGTTGAAGATGCAATTCTTATATTAAAGGGTCTTAAAGATAAATATGAAGCTCATCATAAGGTTAAAATACATGATGAGGCAATCGTTGCGGCAGTTGATCTTTCAAGCAGATACATTAATGACCGCTTTTTGCCCGATAAGGCTATTGATCTTATTGATGAAGCGGGAAGTAAGGTTCGTTTGGCTGTTGCAAATATTCCGCCTGAGCTCAAAGAGCTTGAAGAAAAAATTTCTGCTGTAAATGCCGATATGGATGAAGCGGCAAACAGCCAGGATTTTGAGCGTGCGGCAAAACTGCGTGATACTAAAAAGCTTCTAAAGGAAGAGCTTGAAGAACGCAAAAATGCTCTAAAGGCAAATAACTCACATTATGAGGGTGAGGTCACTGCTGAGGATATTGCTGAAATAGTATCTTCTTGGAGTGGCGTTCCTGTTGTTCAGCTAACCGAAGAGGAAAGTGAAAGATTGCTTAATCTTGAAAAGGTTCTTCATGATAGACTTGTAGGTCAGCATGAAGCAGTTGTTGCGGTATCAAAGGCAATTCGCCGTGGCCGTGTTGGTCTCAAAGATCCCAAACGCCCCATAGGTTCGTTTATATTCTTAGGCCCCACAGGTGTTGGTAAAACTGAACTTTGCCGTGCTTTGGCAGAAGCAATGTTTGGAAGCGAGAACCGTATGGTAAGGCTTGATATGTCGGAATATATGGAAAAACATTCGGTTTCCCGCCTTGTTGGTTCACCTCCCGGATATGTAGGCTTTGAAGAGGGCGGTCAGTTAACCGAACAGGTTCGCCGTCATCCGTATTCGGTAATACTCTTTGATGAGGTGGAAAAAGCTCATCCGGATGTTTTCAATATCTTGCTTCAAATTTTGGAGGATGGTATTTTAACCGATTCGCAGGGTCGCCGTGTTGATTTTAAAAACACCGTGATAATTATGACATCTAATATTGGCGCCCGCCTTATTACTGATAAAAAGGTAAGCTTTGGATTTACCGCCACTGAGGCAACTGTTGAAACCAATGTTAAAGATAAGGTTATGGGTGAATTAAAGGAGGCCTTCCGTCCTGAGTTTTTAAACCGTGTGGATGATATTATTGTGTTTAATAAGCTCACTCACGATGAGATTGGTCAAATAGCCGTTAAAATGCTTGAAGGTCTGCAAAAAAGGCTTGATAACCTTAATATTAAGGTTGATTTTGATCAAAGCACCATTGCTGCTCTTGCTGATAAGGGCTTTGATCCGGTATATGGTGCGCGTCCGCTTCGCCGTGAAATTCAAAGCAGTATAGAGGATGCTTTAAGCGAAAAGATACTTGACGGAAGTATTAAAAACGGTGATAAGGTGCGTTGTACCTTTGAAAACGGTGTATTTGAATTTAAGTAAAATGAAAAAATCAGCCTTGCAAAACAAGGTTGATTTTTTTCTTGACAAATTGGTCTATAGATGATAGACTATGAATGTAAGGTCTATTGATTATAGACCAAAAAAGGAGGTAAAAAAATGAAAGAAATAAATTTGGGTGTTGTTGAAGCGCATTTTGCTGATATAGTTTGGTTTAATGAACCGCTTTCTTCGGGTGAGCTTGTTGGTCTTTGTGAAAAGGAACTCGGCTGGAAAAAATCCACCACCTATACCGTTTTGAAAAAACTGTGTGAAAAGGGTATTTTTAAAAATGAAAACAGCATAGTAACATCTCTTGTTTCAAAAGAAGAATTTTATGCTATAAAAAGTGAAAAATTTGTTGAGGAAACCTTTAAGGGCTCATTACCCGCTTTCATAGCAGCCTTTACAAAGCGTAAGTCATTAACAGCAAAGGAGATAGAGCAGATACAACAAATGATAAACGATTTTAAGGGGGAAGAATAATGGAGGATATTTTCTTAAAACTCCTTAATATGAGTATAACGGCAGGTTATCTTGTTCTTGCAATAGTGATAATTCGTGTTATTTTCAAAAGAATACCAAAGTTTATAAATTGTATACTTTGGGCTTTGGTTGGAATAAGGCTTGTCTTACCGTATTCTATAGAAAGTATTTTAAGTCTTATACCAAATAACGAGCCTATACCTGCGGATATTGCATTAGCATCACAGCCTCAAATAGAAACAGGAATAAGTATTCTTAACAGCACGGTAAATCCTATTATATCAAATAGCTTTGCACCGGATATGCGTTATAGTGCCAATCCTTTACAAATAGTAAATTTTATTGCAGCAAATGTGTGGTTAATGGTTTTAGCGGTAATGCTTTTATATGCTGTTATAAGCTATATTGTTGTTAGAATAAGGGTTCGTGTGCGTATTAATTTAAAGGAAAATATTTATATATGTGATAATATTGATACTCCTTTTATTTTAGGTTTAATAAAGCCATGTATATACATTCCTTCAAATATTGATAAGGATTGTATTGAAAGCGTTATTTTGCATGAAAAGGCACATATTAAGCGTCTTGATTATATTTGGAAACCGTTAGGCTTTTTATTGCTTTCGGTTTATTGGTTTAATCCGCTTATTTGGTTAGCTTATATTCTGCTGTGCCGTGATATTGAATTTGCCTGTGATGAAAGGGTAATAAAGCAAATGAGTGATAGCTGTATAAAGTCATACTCAAGGGCTTTACTAAGCTGTAGCAGTAAAAAAAGCAGTATTAAAGCTTGTCCGTTGTCTTTTGGTGAGGTTGGAGTTAAGCAAAGAATAAAATCGGTTTTAAATTATAAAAAGCCAACCTTTTGGATAAGCATAACAGCCGTTATTCTAAGTATTGCCGTAGCGGTAACATTTTTGACCAATCCCATTAAGAAAAACAAAGATACATCATTAGGTGAAATATCAAATATTGAGATATTAAGCTCAGGCTCTGATATTGATGGTATAACCATAAATATTATATCGGCACATTTTGATACCACACCTCAAAAATCTTTTTTAGAGGTTATTTTGCTTAATAACACACGCACAGAGCATAATTTCGGTGAGGAGTTTTATATTTACCAAAAAACGGGTAACGAATGGAAAAATTGCCGTAAGAGTAAAGAGTATAGCTGGAATTCAATAGCAAATATCTTATCGGCTGAATCTGATTATACAAAAAAATATTATCTTGATGATATTCAGCTTGAGTCAGAAAATATATATCGCTTTGAAGCCATATTTTTATCAAGTGACCCGCTTACAAATTCAAAGCCTAAGGCATGGGTTGAGTTTAAACTTTCTTCGGATAATACAACCGGCGAAACAATTTTAAAAGCTAATAAACTTGTGTATGACCATGGTATGTTTTCTTATGTTCAAACGGCAGATTCTGCTCCTGTTTATTGCAATAAAAATGGTAGTTTATTACAGCGTACCAATGGCGGAGATGTGTGGTTTAGCCTAGGAAAATTGGAGGAAGTAAAGCTTAATGATGATAATTTCAATTCCCGATTTATAAATGATTATTTTCAGGATATATCATTAGAAAAGCTTGTTAAAAATAATAAAAAGATGTGGCAGTTAAAGCGAAAAAATGAAGATATTTCGGAGCTTTATATCGTAACGCTTCAAAATAACGGTCAATATTATTTAGGCTATGGCTATTATGATAGTGATGGCAATTATAAATATAATAATCCCGATAATTCATATATTCGTTGGCTTTATGAGTGTAAAGTGTTACAGGGTCTTCCGCCTGAACAAATTGATTCACCAAGCATCATTAAAACAAGCTATTGCGGCAGTGAACAACTAAGCCTTTATAGCGGTGCGCTTAATACCAAAATGATGATATATAGTTCTGTCCGGCATCTGCCAATATATAAATTTGAATCGGTTTCGCAACTTAATAAATTTAAAGAAAGAATGGGAGCTGCTGCAAATTCGCAGTCTTTAAGCAATATACCGTCTTTTAATGACATCACCTCAAATTGTAATGATGATTTTTTTGAAAATTATGTATTGTTTGCAATTTATATCCATTCGGATGATAATTTAGTTGGATTTACGGTTGATAATATTTATAATGATGGTGAAAATTTTGTAGTTCATGTGGCAAGCAAACCGCTTGAAACAAAGGAAACACCAACAGGCTCATTTATATTAACCGTTTCTGTGCCGAAATCGGTTGTGGAAAGCTGTAAGGAATTTGATGCTGATGTGGATAATATTCCTCGTTTTAATAATATATTGGTTTACGGCTATTATGATTCCAAGGATGTTTTAATGCCAAGATTCGTTCTTGATACATCTGATATGACCTTTAATTTCACATATTCCGGGTTGAGCAGTTATTGGCCAAGAGGAAAATACACTCTTACCGATACCGAGCTTTTGCTTAAAACTACCGATGATTTTGCTTATGAGTATGTATTTAAAAGAACCGAAAATGGCTTTGTATTTGATGAAAAGGCATCTTCCGCAATACCAAAATATAATTATTCGGCTGAAAACACAGAGAAAATTTCACCCGTTCCTGATGGTGCATTGTTTACCATTATAGAAACCGAATAATTTTTAAAGACCGCTTTATCAGGCGGTCTTTATTTTTAAAAATTTCCTTTATTAAAATTATTTTTTCAGGGCAGAATTATTTTGAAAGGAAATGATTTTATGAGGCTTATACGCGGGATTGTTAAAGCGTTTTTTTATTTTTCACTTGCTGTTTGCATTTTTATTTTTTCAATGATTTTTTACCTTGATAATACCTTAAAAGAGGAATATAAAATCAGCAGGGGAGAGATATTGAAAATTAATACCTTCGTTCCCATAACTGCAGAATATAACGGTACAAGTATGTCGGGAGTAACTATAAATAACAGCGGTAATAACCGCTTTGCCGTTGAACTTAAAATGTTTGGTGCAATTCCTTTCTCAACCGTGGATGTTGAGGTGGTTGACGAAATATATGTTGCTGTACTTGGAAACCCTTTTGGAATAAGACTTTATACCGAGGGCGTGCTTGTGATAGATATGACCGATGTTTCAACTGCAGGCGGTATGCTTAATCCTGCATCAGACGCAGGATTAAGAAAAGGTGATTATATTTTAACTGCAAATGGTGATACAATTACCTGTAATGAGGATATTGCGGCAATTGTTGCCGATTCTAACGGCCGTGATATAAAGCTTGAAATTAAGAGAAACGGAAAGAAAAAGACCCTCACCGTAACACCTGCCTTGTCATCAGAAACTAAAAATTATCAAATTGGAATATGGGTGCGTGATAGTTCAGCGGGTATTGGAACACTAACATTTTATAGTCCTGCAAACAATGTGATTTGCGGGTTGGGACATGGTATTTGTGATAACGATACAGGTGACCTTTTATCGGTGGAAACAGGACAACTTGTAACCGCAACAATCTCTGCTGTTCAAAAGGGAACAAGCGGCTCACCCGGTGAGCTTAAAGGAGCGTTTAAGGGTGATGTATTATCGGGTATAGACTTAAATTGTGAAATCGGTGTTTATGGGGAGCTTAACGGAAATATAAATATATCTGCTTTAACTGAGGTTGCCCTCGGTCATGAGGTTAAAAATGGTTCGGCTCAAATTCTTTGTACCGTTAATGGCGATACTCCAAAGCTTTACTCCTGTAATGTAAAAAAACGAATTTCCACCGAACACAGCCCCACTCAAAACCTAACCGTAACCGTAACCGACCCTGAGCTTTTAAAAATCACCGGTGGAATAGTGCAGGGAATGTCGGGAAGCCCCATTATCCAAAACGGAAAACTTATCGGCGCCGTAACACACGTCCTTGTCGACGACCCGACCAAGGGCTACGCCATATTTGCAGAAAATATGTTAGAAACAGCACAGAGTGTTGCAGAGAACAATAAATTGAAAGAAGCGTCGTAAATATAAAACCCTATCGTTTGTAAACGATAGGGTTTTATATTTGTATTGAATTTTTTTATTTTTTCTTTTATAATGAATGTGTAAAAATCTATCGGGGAGGTGTTAAAATGATTGATGAATATATGATTAAATACGATATCAGTCATCAGCAAAAAATTGAATTTCATTCATCTTATTTAACTCTATTAAAAGATGTTTCAAAACCAATATTATTGCGAGAATTAAAAAAGCATGAACATCCTGGTGGTGAGTATATAGCATGGGTTTCAATGAATTTTTTGAAATCCAAAAACCTTGAAAATAGCAAATTATTGTTAAATAAACCAAGTTTTCAGATATTTCTCAATTCCTCTCATATGAACATTGGTATGATAAGTTTTAATTTTACTGCGGATAATTTAACTTATAGTGAGGGTGTGCGTTGGCCTGCAGTTGATCCTTTAGAAGATATATCTAAACATAACCCACTATTCACACTACATGACACGTTTTTTCTCCCTTCCGAAGCTGAAATGGAAAAAAGAGCGCGAAAAGCAGCTGAAAATTTTGTTAAAAGTTTTAATAAATTCCGTTTTTCTTGTGAATTGGTGGCTTCTGATTTCCCGGATGTGATTTTTGAAATCAGCTATGCAACACCTTTGAGTGAAGTTCTTATTAACAAAACCTATACTACATTAGAAAAATGGGTTTTTCAATATAATAAAAGGAAAGAAAAAGATGGCGGAGAAGCCATACATTTTATACAATTATTAGTCGATAAAAGTATAAAAAATAAAGAAAACACAGTTTATATTCACATTGATTTTGGTGGATGCGATCCAACATTACTTAAAAATGCCGTGATGGTTTTGGATAAAACTGAATTGCCAATTTCTCACATAGTTTTGAAATAACAATATATTATTTAATATATTGTTTGGTCCTAATATAACACGTATCAACCAATATAGAATTCCTATAATACAAAGAAATCGCGCCTAATGGGTGCGGTTTCTTTGCGTTTATAGGAGATTTCGAGAATATATTTGATATAAAAAGTTGTTGTATCCCACTTGACACACTCGTGTCGGGCAGTCCAATAATCCAAAACGGAAAACTTATCGGCGCCGTAACACACGTCCTTGTCGACGACCCAACAAAAGGCTACGGCATCTTCGCAGAGAATATGTTAGAAACTGCTCAAAGAGTGGCAGAAAACAATAAATTAAAAGAAGTATCATAATCCTTGCTTTCACTTGTCAGGGGGCACGGCTTGCCCGTGACGGATGGGTAGTCATTGTCTCTCCCTCAGTCTTTTGCTTCGCAAAATACAGCTTCATCAGAGGGAGCCTTTTTTGAAATATGTTAATATTTATAATTGAAAAAAGACAGGGAACGGTACTATGCTTTAAACTGTAGGGTCTTTCCGTTCACTACTGTCCTAATAAATAAACCCAAGACGGATTTAAGCGCCTTGGGTTTTATGATTATTATTCTAAACCTAATAACCAATATAATCATAAATTTTCATACAATTATCATCTCCATTATTTGGTTATATTAAAAACAAATACCATAAAGAATGGTGAGATTGCAAATGCTGCAGTAAGTGTTTCAAACTGCTTAAAACCGGTATATTGATTGCTTTAGCGGCTTTAGGTATTGGTGTTTTAATAGCATTACCTTTTTTTAATTTGTATTTTTAATAATATTCTTAGCACAATGGCGTTGTAAAATAAGCATCAAAAAAGGCACCTGTTTAACAGGTGCCTAATCTTTTGATTGGGTTTATTCAAACATATTTTCCAATTTGCTGAATGTGTTTGGCTTTAAGAAATCTACAACTGAGTATGCAACGCCTGCACCCACAAAAATAAATGAGAAGAACCAGCCTACAGAAGGGGTGAGATTGTATCCGCCAAATAAAAATCCGCTTGTTCCCAAAGAACCGATAAGAGCAAATATTATGTAGAAGAACATTACACCGTAAAAAGACATTGCAATAATTCCGCCAACATTTAATTTAACTCGTGGAATAATGAATTTAACATTTATAAACAATGAAGCAAAATAAACAATAAATGTAAGTACACCCAAAACGGCAAAAATTCGTGCAATGATTAACATTATAGGTGTTCCGCTTCCCAATGCATTATGGAAAATACTAAAAGATACGCTTGTAGCACCGGTAGACATTGAGGTAACGGGAACAAATAAACAGAAGATAAAAGTAAGTAATGAAAGGGCAACCCTTAAACTGTTTAAGAAGGTGTTTTTACGCATAAGCGGACCTCTCTCAACAGGAGTGGGGGGAGTATATGGCTGAACAGGTGGCTGTACAGGTTGAACGGGGGGTTGTACAGGCTGAACAGGTGGTTGAACGGGTTGAACAGGTGGTTGTACCGGCTGTACATTGAATTGCTTACCGCAGTTTTGGCAGAAAGCCGAGTTATCAGGTACATTGGTACCACAATTAGGACAAAACATATTTTTTACCTCCAAATATAGTATATCAAACAATAAATCGTTTTTATAACATTGTCAATCGGTTAAATGTTTTTTGTTAAAATACCTATACAGTAATCGTCTTTATTGTGTAAAATTTTCACAGGAACTAATTTGCCGTGTATATTTTCATCTGTTTTGACACGTATTTTTGCATAGTTTGAGGTATATCCCTCTGCAAATCCCTCAGATACTGTTTCAAACAAAACATCATATTCCTTATCGCAAAGGCTGTTTAAAAATTCAATTTCGCTTTTACTTGTTTCTTCAATCATACGGTGACTGCGTTCCTGCTTTACCGAATTTGAAATTTGTGATTTAAGTGCTGCCGCAACCGTTCCCTGACGCCTTGAGTACATAAAAATATGTGCTTTTGCAAATTTGATTTCCTTTGCAAAGGAAAGACTTTTTTCAAATTCTTCATCCGTTTCACCGGCAAAGCCAACCATTATATCGGTTGTAATTGCGGCATCGGGAAACATTTTACGAATACGGTTTACCAAATCCCTATAAAAGGCTGTATCATAATGACGGTTCATTCGTTTGAGTGTTTCATCACAACCTGATTGCAGAGAAAGATGAAATTGCGGGCAAAATTTATTTTGTTTTCTTAGCCTTTCAAGCATTTCGTCGGTTATATGATCGGGTTCAAGTGAACCAAGTCTCACACGCAGAATACCATCGGTTTCGCAAACCGCTTCCACCGCATCGCATAAATCAAAATCTTCATCCTTACCGTAAGCTGAAAGATTTATTCCAACCAAAACTATTTCGCTGAAACCGTTTTGACTTAAACGTATAGCCTCTTTTTTTATATCCTCAATACTTCTCGAGCGAACTCTACCACGAGCTTTTGGTATAATGCAGTATGAACAAAAACGGTCACAACCATCTTCAATCTTCATATATGCACGTGTTCGCTCACTGAATTTTGAAATTGAGGGTGTATTGAATTTTTCACCGTTTTGGTGAGGGTAAACCTCAATGATTTGCCCTTGAGACTTTGAATAATTTAATGCGGCTTCAACAATGCTTTTATGATTGCTGTTACCCATGATTATATCTGCATCGGGAAGAAGAGAACGATCTTCAGGAAAGGCTTGAACCATACATCCTGTTAAAACTATTGTACAATTAGGATTTTCACGGCGGCATCTTCTAACGAGCTGTCTTGTTTTGCGGTCACTTTCCGCAGTAACCGTGCAGGAGTTTATAACAATTATATCAGCCGTATTGGCACTTTCTGCATTTTGATATCCTGCGGCACAAAAAAGCTCACGCATACTTTGTGTTTCGTATTGATTTACCTTGCAGCCCAATGTATAAAAAAATATATTCATATAACACTCCGTATTTTACTGTTTTCTATGTTATTATAAAAGAAATTTTCACTAAATTCAAGTAATATGGAATATATTTTCAATATTTGCTTTTCATTTGGATAAAAAGGTGATACAATAAATAGCGGAAGTGATTATTTGTGAAAAATATAAAAGAACAGGCATATAAAGCCGCAAAGGAAATTATTGAAACAGCAAAGCTTAAAAGAGGACAAATTTTGGTGATAGGATGTTCCACAAGTGAAGTATTGGGGCAAAAAATAGGCACAGATTCTTCACCGAAAGCGGCAAAGGCAATATTTGAAGGTGTATATACTGCGGCAAATGAAAAGGGTATTTTTGTTGCGGCTCAGTGCTGTGAGCATCTTAACCGTGCAATAATCATTGAAAGTACGGCGTTACCTTTTAATGAAAGAGTGAATGTTGTTCCTCAACCAAAGGCAGGCGGTTCATTTGCAACCGTGGCATATAATTCATTTGAAAAACCTGTTGCTTTAGAGGAAATTCAAGCTGATGCAGGGCTTGATATAGGCTTTACTATGATTGGAATGCACCTTAAAAAGGTAGCGGTTCCGGTAAGACTTGAAAACAATCGTATTGGTGAGGCTTGTGTTTTAGCTGCCCGTGTTAGACCAAAGTTTATAGGTGGAATCAGGGCAAATTATGATGAAGAGTTAATGTGAGGAAGTATTATGAAAATTATTCTTGCTTCAAAATCACCACGAAGGCGTGAGATACTGCAAAATCTTGGTGTTAAATTTGATGTTGTAATAAGTGAAACCGATGAATCTTCCGATATAAATGATCCGTGTGAACTTGTAGAGGAGTTGGCTTTCAGGAAAGCAATGGCGGTTTTTGCCGATATAAATAACAAGAGGGTACAAGCGGATATATTGGTTATCGGCTGTGATACCGTTGTGTGTTGTGACGGTAAAATACTTGGAAAACCTAAAGATAAGGCTGATGCATTCCGTATGATTAAAATGCTTCAGGGGAGAGCTCATGAGGTTATAAGCGGGGTTGCATTAATATATAATAATCAGGTACTTGTTCGCCATGAGGTAACTAAAGTGTTTTTTGATGCTCTTACAGATTCACGGATAGAAAGCTATATTTCCACAGATGAGCCTTATGATAAAGCAGGCGGATATGCTGTTCAGGGTATTGCTTCCCGTTTTATTGGCAGATTGGAAGGCTGTTATTTTAATGTTGTGGGGCTTCCCGTAAATCTGCTTTGCCGTATGGCAGATAAATTGAATTTAGATATGTTTAATTAAAAAAATATTGACAAACGATTTGTTTTAATATATTATATTTATATATAATAAATGCTATGATGGGAATAAGTAATCAATTTAATGTATTTTAGAGAAGGGCTGTTTGGTGCAAAGCCTTAATGCATATTTTGATGAAGCTATCCTTAAGCGGCTCCCGAAAGGGTTGACGGTTGCCTTCCGTTATAAAGGTGCGGTATTTTAAGTATCGGCAGAGTGCAGGGGTATTTTATCCCTGAATTTAGGTGGTAACACGGCATTGTCCGCCCTAAACGCTTCGGCGTTTAGGGCTTTTTTAATACTTTTGAAAGGGAGAAAATGTTATGAAATCTGAATTATTAAAACTTTTGGCAAGAAATGCCCGCTATACTACTGCAGAGCTTGCAGCAATGCTTGGTATTGGTGAGGATGAAGTAGAAAAACAAATTGCACAGTATGAAAAGGAAGGCATTATTCGTGGATATAAGGCTGTTATTGATTGGGAAAAGTTAGATGGTGCTTATGTTTCTGCAATAATTGAGCTTAATGTTGTTCCCAAAGCAGAGCTTGGTTTTGAAGAGGTTGCCGAAAAGGTTATGTCTTATAATGAGGTTGAATCGGTTTATCTTATGTCCGGAGTGTATGACCTTAATGTTGTTGTAAAGGGTAAAACCTTGCAGGATGTTGCTCGTTTTGTTGCTCGTGAGTTGGCAACTATTGACTCTGTAACCTCCACTACAACACACTTTGTTATGCGCCGTTATAAAGAAATGGATGTTCAGCTTTGTGATAGCGGTGATGATAGGGGGCAGTTTTGGTTATGATTGATTACGGTAAGATTTTAAATCCCACCGTTCAAGCAATCAAGCCATCGGGAATAAGAAAGTTTTTTGATATTGCCGCAACAATGGATGATGTTATATCATTGGGTGTTGGTGAGCCTGATTTTCAAACTCCTTGGCAGATAAGAAAAGCAGGTATAAATTCGCTTGAACGAGGAAAAACAAAATATACCTCAAATTCGGGTATTATTGAGCTTAGGCGTGAAATATCCCGTTATATGGAACGTAAATATAATGTTTGCTATAATGATGAACATGAGGTACTTATAACGGTTGGCGGAAGTGAGGCTATTGATGGTGCTATCCGTGCATTGGTTTCACCGGGTGATGAGGTTATTATCCCACAACCAAGCTATGTTTGTTATGAGCCTGTAACATTGCTTGCAGGCGGTACTCCTGTGATTTTGGAAACAAAAGCCGAAAATGATTTTAAAATAACACCTGAGGAATTAAAGTCTCTAATTACCGATAAAACAAAGGTTTTGATACTTCCGTATCCTTGCAATCCAACAGGTGCAATCATGGAAAGGGAGGATCTTGAGGCAATCGCCAAGGTGCTTAGAGATACCAATATAATAATTATTTCGGATGAAATATATTCTGAATTAACCTTTGGCGGTAAATCTCATGTTTCTATAGCATCTATTGACGGAATGTGGGAACGAACTATTACTGTTAATGGCTTTTCAAAATCTTTTTCAATGACCGGTTGGCGATTGGGCTTTGCTTGCGGACCTGAGCCTCTTATGACTCAAATAACCAAGATACATCAGTTTGCAATAATGTGTGCACCCACCACTTCACAGTATGCCGCTATTGAAGCATTGCGTAACGGTGATGAGGCTGTTGGTGAAATGGTGAAGGAGTATGACCGCCGACGCCGACTTATGGTTAATGGTTTTAATAAAATCGGTCTTACCTGCCGTGAACCAAAAGGCGCTTTTTATGCATTTCCTTGTATAAAAAGTACAGGTCTTACAAGTGAGGAATTTTGTGAACAGCTTTTGCTTGAGCAAAAGGTTGCTTTGGTGCCTGGTACGGCTTTTGGAGAAAGCGGTGAAGGCTTTATAAGGGCATCTTATTGCTATTCTAATGAGCATATAATAAAAGCACTTTCCCGTGTGGAAGAATTTTTAAAGAAATTTAAATAATAAATAAACCCCGTTTGAGCAAATCTTAGTTCAAACGGGGTTTAAGCTTTAAATCTTAAAACAAAAAAACGAAGTCGATTTTTTATAGATTACAGCTTAAATAATGTGTATAATTAAATTGGAAGTTTTTAAAAAGGTGGGTTTATTATGAAAAAAATTTTATCTTTATTTTTATGTGCGGTTATGCCTTTTGCTTTAACTGCTTGCGGCGGTGATGCAAAAGATAATCCCAATAAAATACATATTGAATTTAAAGCGGCAACATCTTCGGATGATATTTTACTTGCTGATAATCCCGATAGAGGTTTTCGCTTTGAGGCTTATGTTAATACCAATGCAACATCTTATGTAGATGTAAATGTAAAGCGTTGGAATCCTGATTTTCAAACGGTGGTTAATGCTATTAAGCCGGGAATGTGGCATAAACCTAAATTGATTCAGGTTTATTTCTATCTTACTGATTTTAAGGATACTAAAGAGCTTCCTCAAATTGTTTTTGAGAATATTCAAACCGTTTTTAACAGCGTAAGGGCAGAGGGTCAAAAGGCGGTTGTTCGTTTCACCTATCAAGGAGCAATAGAAGAATATAAGGATCAGGCTTCCCAGGAAATAATGTTTGCTCATATGGAGCAGCTTAAACCTATTCTTGAAAAGAATAAAACATCAATTTATTCTCTTGAAGCAGGCTTTTTGGGCGCTTGGGGTGAATGGCATGGTTATGCACCTAATTTCTATGCGCTTTATAAGGGTGTTGATGAGCTTACAGCCGCAAAACTCACTTGGGATTATACTGAGGATTTTGATGAAATTGAAATAATAAAGCATATTATTGATATGGTGCCTGAGGATATATATGTTCAGCTCAGAACATCAATGTACCGTGATCTTTTCTTGGAAGCTTATCCAAATATGGGTTATGAAAAGCGTTTGGGACTTAAAAATGATGCGTTTTTCGGCTATCGTGAGAGCGATAGTGCTTGGCCATATAATTCAATGAGAAGTGCCGCTACAAAATCAGCAATGGATGCAGGTCTTATAGCTCCTTCAGGCGGTGAATTTTTCTGGGGTTGTCAATTTAATTATCCTCGTGTTACGGCTGATAGTGCAATATTGGCATTTAATAAATTCCATACAAGTCTTTTTAGTGTTTTTCATAATTCCTTTGAGGGGTATGAAACTATTGCTCATGGGGATTGGTTCCAAACAGAGCGTAAAGGAGATATGGAAATTTGGGCTGAGACTAAATTAGAACCCAAAAATCTTGATTTACTTAATGCGCCATATTCACCGTCATGGTTTAAGGATAAAAACGGCAAGGATGCAAAAAGAACATATTTTGAGTATATTCGTGACCATTTGGGCTATAGAATTGAAGCTAAATCTCTTGATGTTAAGGGTGAAAGAAAGCTTGGCGGCGATATTGAGCTTGAGATGAAGCTTGTAAATAACGGTTTTGCGGCTCCGTTTAATATGAGTGCAGAATTTGTTGTTTTAAACGATAAAAATGAAATAGTTTCATCAGTACCGGCATCAGATCCGCTTAAATGGTACAATAATGGCAAGGTTGTAACCCATACAGTAAAGGCTTCTGTTAAATTGCCGTCAGAAAGCGGAAAATATAAAATCGGCTTTTATTTCCATAATTCAGCAGGAGATATTGCATATTTAGCAAACAGTATGGAAAGAACAAATGATTTTAATATACTTTACAGCTTTGAGCTTAAATAAAATCATTCAATCCAATAATAATTTTATTTGTTTTGATTATATTGCTTGACAGCATTTTTTGCTTGCTTTATAATAACTATGATAATATTAAATGCTGGGAGGCAGTTTTATGAGTTCTGTTAGATATAGCTATGAACAGCTGAAAACATTTTGCTGTGATGCTTTTGAAAAGTTTGGGTTTACCGCTGAAGAAGCTGTAAAGATTACCGATGTACTTCTTCTTTCTGATCTTTACGGTATTGAATCACACGGTATGCAAAGGCTTGTTCGCTACCATAAGGGAATTGAGAAGGGCTTGATTCATGTTGATGCAAAGCCAGAGGTTGTTTTTGAAACACCCGTTTCTGCCGTTATTGAGGGTCATGACGGAATGGGTCAGCTTATCGGTATTGAGGCAATGAAAATAGCTATTGAAAAGGCTAAGAAAAGCGGAATGGCTGTTGTTAGTGTGCGTAATTCCAATCACTATGGTATTGCAGGATATTATGCAAAAATGGCTGCTGATGAGGGGCTTATCGGCTTTTCAATGACTAATTCAGAAGCAATAATGGTTCCCACATATTCCCGTCTTGCAATGTTAGGCTCTAACCCCATTGCTATTTCAATGCCTGCAAAGCCTTATCCTTTCTTCTTCGATTCTTCAACTACCGTTGTAACACGTGGTAAGCTTGAAATATATAATAAGCTTTCAAAGCCTTTGCCTGATGGTTGGGCTTTGGATGAAAACGGAAAGGCATGCTCTGATGCTTCAAGAGTGCTTGCAAATATTGTGGGTAAAAATGGCGGCGGAATTATGCCTCTTGGCGGAGAAACTGAAACTTTGGGCGGTCATAAGGGTTATGGTTACGGTATGCTGTGTGAAATCTTCTGCTCAATTTTCTCAGGCGGTCTTACTTCAAATCACACACATATTGGCGGTAAGGGTGGAACCTGCCATGGCTTTATGGCTATAGATCCTGATGTTTTTGGTGATGCAAAGGGGATGCAAGAGCGTTTTTCAACCTTCTTGCAGGAACTTCGTGATGCACCTAAGGCTGAGGGCTGTGAGCGTATTTATACTCATGGTGAAAAGGAAATTTTTGCTTATGCTGACCGTATGAAAAATGGTATTGATGTAAATATAAACACTGTTGCAGAAATGAAAAATCTTTGTGATTATCTTGGTATGGATAGCGTTAAATATTTGGGCGATGTTGATTTTACAGATGCAAAGCAAAGCTCATATAAATAGGGTGAATAATTATGGATATTAAAGAAAAAGCATTACAAAAGCATTATGATTGGCAGGGAAAGATTGAGGTTGTTTCCCGCACAAAGGTGAACTGCAGTGAGGATCTTTCTTTAGCATATACCCCCGGTGTAGCACAGCCTTGCCTTGAAATACAAAAGGATTATAATAAATCATTTGAACTTACAAGAAGATGGAATCTTATCGGTGTTATTACCGATGGTTCTGCTGTTTTGGGTCTTGGAAATATCGGTCCTGAGGCAGGTATGCCTGTTATGGAGGGTAAATGCGTTCTGTTTAAGGAATTTGCGGGTGTTGATGCCTTCCCAATATGTATTCGCAGTAATGATGTTGATGAGATAGTAAGAAATATTTATCTTATTTCCGGCTCTTTTGGCGGAATTAATCTTGAGGATATTGCAGCGCCTCGTTGCTTTGAAATTGAGCGAAAATTAAAGGAAATATGCGATATTCCGATTTTTCATGATGATCAACATGGTACAGCAATAGTTGTTGCCGCTGCAATGCTCAATGCATTGAAGATTGTTAAAAAGGATATTAAGGATATTAAGTGTGTTATAAACGGTGCCGGTGCTGCAGGTACTGCTATTGGTGAGCATCTTTTGAAATTAGGGCTTAAAAACCTTATTATGTGTGATAAGTTTGGTGCCATTTGTGAGGGAATGGAAAATTTAAGTGATGCTCATAAGGAGCTTTCGCTTAAAACTAACCCAAATAAAGAGCAGGGAAGTCTTGTTGAGGTTATAAAGGGCGCTGATGTATTTATTGGTGTTTCGGCACCAAAAATGGTGACTGCACAAATGGTTTCCACAATGGCTGAAAATCCTGTTGTATTCCCAATGGCAAATCCTGTACCGGAAATATTCCCCGATGAAGCAAAGGCAGGCGGTGCTGCAATAGTGGGAACGGGCAGAAGTGATTATCCAAATCAGATAAATAATGTTTTAGCGTTCCCCGGTATATTCCGTGGTGCTTTGGATGTTAGAGCAAGTGATATAAATGATGAAATGAAAATGGCTGCAACCTATGCCATAGCATCACTTGTTTCCGATGAGGAACTTAACCCTGAATACATACTGCCAAAGGCTTTTGATAGCCGCATTGCCGAAACTGTTGCAAAGGCTGTAGCAGAAGCGGCAAGAAAAACAGGTGTTGCAAGAATTTAATAGTTTAATGCAAAAATGATTAGAGGCGCACTTCCATACGAAGTGCGCCTCGGTTTATAAATTAAATATTAAACAAAAATATAATCAATATCCCATGCAGGCAGGCTTTTATGATGACGCATATAGATTTTGTATTGAGGTGTAATTTCTTTGATAAGTAAGGGGATTTCAAAAATATCGGTGGAGTTATGATAACAGGCAATTCGCATTTTGGGTAAAAGGGTTTTAATTGTATTTTGTGCACCCAATATTGTATTTATCTCGTTACCCTCAACATCCATTTTTATGTATGTGGGAGAGGTGTTTTTAGCTATGGTATCAACCGTTGTGCATTTAACCTCAACCGTTTTTGATGTGTCACCAAGACCTCTTCCGTGCTGTTTTGAAAAGCTTACGGTGCTGTTTTCGTTGCCTATTGCGGCATTAATTAATATGATGTTTTTACATTTTTCGGTATTAAGGGTTAATTTTTTGAAATTTCTGCTATCGGGCTCAACCGCAATGATTTCTTTGTAAAGCTTTGTGTGTAAAATAAATTCTTCAACCGTATCACCGTTAAAAGCACCAAGGTCTAAAAATGTTTCCTGATTGCCAAAATTTAAAATATCAAAAACTTCGCTTCTTTCACTTTCAATTTCAAATAAAAAATCTGCTTTTCCTGTTATTTTAAAATAAACGGTGTTTTCAAAAACCTTTTTTGAATGTTCATCGGCAAGCATATTATACGCACATTTAAGCTTATCGGCATTTTTTCGTGCAAATTCAATATCAAAAATTTCTTTTCCGTAAACCGGAACATCAGGTAGGTATAATTCGTTTTCTTGAGATAATCGCTTTATATTCTCAATAACTTCGCTTCGATCACTGCCAAAACATACCAAAATTATCATTTCACCAAAATTATCTTTTAATGTTTTGTAATCACAAACACTGTGCCCGTAAAAAACTTTATTCTTTTTAAAACCGTCAGAGGAAAATATGCCATCAATTTTTATACCGTTTTTATTAAGCTGTTTAACAATTTTATCAGCGCCGTTTCCCGTGCCATATAAAACAATAGGTTTTGTTACGCCCTTTAAATATGTCCATATATCCGTCAAAATAATGCCTCCAATAAAATATAAATTAAAATAAATGCTTTATGCTTGAAAAAATTATATTATCATTGTATAATATAATTTGAATTAAGTCAAATTTTAAGAAGGTGATTTTTTGAATTTTACACCTATTGATAATAGTGAGCGTGTAGAAGGATATTGTCTTATAAGGGCAGTTGAAAAAAAGACGGGTAAGAACGGTGAGTATCTTGATGTAACCCTTTGTGACAGTGACGGTGAAATTAACGGTAAGCTGTGGCGTTACAGTGCTATGGAGCATGGCGAATACAGCGTTAATGAAATTGTAAAGGTAAGGGGAATCATCCGTCCTTATAACGGTGTTGATCAGCTTAATATTGAGCGTATTCGTCCTGTGGTGGAGGCTGATAATGTTTCTATTGATGATTTTATAAAAACCGCTGATTATTCGGGTGAGCAGATGTATAATGAGCTTTTTGCAATAGCTTCCGGTTTTGTGGATGAGGATTTGAAGAAAATTGTAACCACCATTCTTTCAGATAATCGTTTAAAGCTTTTGTATTGGCCTGCAGCGTTTAAACTGCATCATGCTATTCGTGGCGGTCTTTTAATGCACACACTTTCAATCGTGCGTTTAGCACAGGGTGTATGTAAAATTTACCCGTTTGTAGATCGTGAGCTTTTGCTTGCAGGCACAATTTTGCATGATATATCAAAGCTTGAGGAATTTGAAGTTTCTGAAGCAGGTGTGGCAGACGGTTATTCTATTGAGGGAAATTTGTTAGGTCATATCGCAATGGGTGCTGTTACAATTTCAAAGTATGCTGACCGCTTGGGTATTAATCCAAAAACCTCTATGCTGCTTCAGCATATGATTCTTTCACATCACGGTGAGCCTGAATTTGGTGCCGCTGTAAGACCTATGTTTATTGAGGCTGAGCTTTTGAGTGAGCTTGACTTAATGGATTCAAGGGTTTATGAGATGAAGGAAGCTGTTTCTGCCGCTAAAGACGGTGATTTTTCTCAAAGAGTATGGGCTTTGGATAACCGCCGTTTATATAATCATTCAAGAGCTTCTCTTGAAGAAGAAACAAAGTTATTTTAATTTGAAAGGATTTGTTAATTATGAAAATTACGAAGGATATGCTTATTGGAGATGTACTTGATATGGATACAAGTGCCGCTGAATACTTTTTTGCTATCGGTATGCACTGTCTCGGATGTCCTGCTTCAAGAGGTGAAAGCATAGAGCAGGCATGTGCTGTTCATGGTACAGATTGTGATGAATTGCTTGCAAAGCTTAATAAGCATTTTGAAAACAAGTGATAACTTTAAGTGAACGCTTGCAATTAATCTCTTCGCTTATACCTGATGGTGCTCGCATCTGTGATGTGGGCACCGATCACGCTTATTTACCCATTGCTTTGCTTAAAAGCGGAAAGGTAAAGTCTGCCATTGCTACAGATTTGCGTGAAAAACCGTTAGCTTCCGCTAAAATCAATGCCGAAAAACTATGTGAAAAAAGGCTTGATTTGCGTTTGTGTGATGGGCTTTCGGCTGTTAAGTCGGGGGAGGTTGATACCGTTATTATAGCAGGTATGGGCGGTGAAGTGATTTCGGGTATTCTTGACCGTTGTGAATGGGTTAAGAGCATAGATATAAATCTTATTTTACAACCTATGACTTCGGCTGAAGCTTTAAGGGATTATTTAGCCAAAAACGGTTTTGATATTAAATCCGAAACTGCACTACAGGAAAACGGTCATATATATTCGGTAATTTCCGTTGTGTTTGACGGTGTTGAAAAGACTGTTGATCCTGCATACCGTTATATCGGCAAAATTTCAGTAGATACACCTGCCGGTGTAGAATACATTAAAAAACAATATAACAGGCTTTTTAAATGTGCAAAAAGCCTTGAAAATGTTGCTTCAAAGCAAACAGAATATAAAGAATATAAGTCGGCTGTTGAAAAAATAGGTCGGCTGTTGGAGGGTGCTTATGCCGTTTGACGGCGCATTTACACACAAAATTGCGGCTGAATTGGAGCTTGCCGTTGATTGCCACATTGATAAAATTTACCAGCCATCCCGTGATGAGCTGGTATTTTTGCTACGCAAAAAAGGCTTTGCTTCAAGAATGATATTATCCGCAAGAACAGGTGCATCCCGTGTGCATTTCACAGAAACAAAATATGAAAATCCTGATACTCCGCCAATGTTTTGTATGCTTGCTCGCAAGCATTTTTCTGCGGCAAGACTTGTAAGCGTTAAACAACCGGGATTTGAAAGAATAATTGAGTTTTATTTTGAAACAACTAATGAAATGGGGGACCGTGTAACCCCACGTGTTATATGTGAGCTTATCGGAAATCAATCAAACATAATTTTGATTGATAATGAAGGAAGGATAATTGATGCTGTTCGCAGAAGTGATATTGAAACTGCACAGCGAATAATACAGCCGGGTGCTGTTTATGAATATCCTCAGTCTCAGGGTAAATTAAATCCGTTAGAAAGCTCTGTTGATGAATTGATAAATGCGGTTTTTTCTTGTAGCGAAATTCCGTTATCAAGAGCACTGTTGTCTGTGGTTGATGGTTTTTCTCCTCTTATTGCAAGAGAAATTACTTACAGTGCATATAATGATGACCCTATAGTTTCTCAAATAGAAAACAAGGATTTGCTTTATTCGCATTTAAAAAATGTAACAGATGATATTAAAACTGCAATAAAGCCTGTTTTGTTATTTTGTGACGATAATCCGTCTGATTATTCCTATACAAATATAACACAATACGGTGCAGCTTCAAGATGTGTATGCTATGAAAGCTTTAGTAAATTGCTTGATGCTTATTATTCCGGAAGAGAGCTTAAAGCACGTATTCAGCGTGCCGCATCGGATGTTTTAAAGGTTGTTACAAATGCTCATAGCCGTGCTTTAAAACGTATGGCTTTGCGTAAAAAGGAATTAAATGATTGTGCAGATAGAGAGCAAATGCGTATTTACGGTGAGCTGATTAAAGCTAATTTGTACGCAATAAAAAACGGAAGTTCAAGCATTACTGTTCAAAACTATTATGACCCTGAGCTTAAAATGATTGAAATTCCGCTTAATCCTGCTATTTTACCTGCGGCAAATGCGGCGAAGTATTTTAAGGATTATAAAAAAAGCTATACCGCAGAGCAAACCTTAACCAGGCTTATATCAGAGGACCAAGAGGAGATTGTTTATCTTGAAACGGTGCTTGAAAGCCTTGAGAGATGTGATACTCTTGCCGATATTTCGGATATACGGGATGAGCTTTTTGAATGTGGTTATATTAAAATTAAAAGCGGTGGTGTTCGCCGTAAAAATACAGCCAATACAGCCTTTCGTGAATATATATGTCGTGAGGGTTACCGTGTTTTGGTTGGAAGAAATAATAAACAGAACGATTATATTACTACCAAGTTGGCTTCTAAATCGGATATGTGGTTCCATGTAAAAAATATACCGGGTTCTCATGTGGTAATATTTTGTGATGGAAAACCGCTTAGCGATGAAACTATTTTATCGGCGGCACAACTTGCGGCATTTTATTCAAAAGCTTCCTCTTCATCACAGGTTCCGGTTGATTATACACCTGTTAAGTTTGTAAAAAAGCCAAACGGCGCAAAGCCCGGAATGGTTATATATACCACCAATCAAACGGTATTTGTAAAACCTTGTGAAAATGCTTTCAATACAGTAGAAAAAGGAGAGAACTGATAATTATGGAATTAGGTGTTTCCACATCCTGCCTTTATCCTTTGGAAACGGAAAAGTCTTTGGAGTTAGTGACGAAAAACGGTGTGAAAAGTTGTGAGATTTTTTTTAATGCAACTTGTGAATTAGAGCCTTATTTTGTTGATATACTGTATCGTATTAAAAAAGAATACGGAATACAGGTTATCTCACTTCATCCAACACTTTCTTTAGCGGAATCATTTATGATTTTTTCAGCTTATGAGCGCCGTATACAAGAAGGGCTTGATAAATATCGCCGTTACGGTGAAATAGCGGCAAAGCTTGGTGCAAAGTATGTAATTATGCACGGTGGAAAGCCAAACGGTGTTTTGGATGATGATGAATATTGTGAACGTTTTTTACAGGTTGCAGATGTAGTATCTCAAAACGGAGCTGTTCTCTTACAGGAAAATGTATTTAATTTTCGTGCCAATGAAATTCCTTTTTTGAAATATATGGTTCGTAATTTAGGAGAAAAGGCTAACTTTTGTTTGGATGTTAAGCAAAGTATAAGAGGGGGCTATACTCCTTTTGATGTTTTGGATGCGGTGGGTGCAAATGTTCGTCATTTGCATATAAGTGACCATAATTCTTCATCTGATTGCCTTTTGCCATTAGATGGTGCTTTTGATTTTATTAAACTTTTTGAGAGAATGAAGGATTTTGATTATGATGGTGCCGCTATGATTGAGGTTTATAGTTGGGCATATAAGAATTATGACCAAATTTTTTCTTCTTATAAAAATCTGAGGGATAAAATAGGGTGAATTCACTCTTGAAAATTATATTTATTTGTGATAAAATTATTTAGATGTATTTTGCATAGGAGTTGTAAAAATGAGAGAATTATCCTTAATGTATTTGCTCAATCTCGCTTGGAGGCGAATATGGGCATTAATTATAGCTTTTGTTTTGTTGGCAGGAATAGCATTTTGTTATTGCGAGTTTGCTGCTACACCGGTTTATTCTGCAAGAGCTTCGGTTTTGGTTACAAACGGTGGTTCTATTTCTAATACTGAAATTGAAAATACTCAATCAGTTACCAATAACGATATTACCGCTTCTGTTAATATGATACAAACGGTTGTTGATATTTTAAAAACACCTGATATTTATAAGCAACTTGCTGTTAAGTTTGATAATAGATATTCTTATCAACAACTTATGGCAAAATGTAATGTAGTATCTCGCGGAGAAGATACTATGTTTATAGATGTTACTTTTTCTTCATCAACACCTGAAGAAGCAAAAAGACTTGTTAATGCTTTTGTAGAGCTTGCTCCTGATTATATTTCGGATCCAATTCCGTTTTCTCATTCAAAATATTATACTACTGAATCCGCTTCAAAAACTTACCCTGTAACAAGTCAGATTACAGTTATTTTCGGTTTGGTAGGTGTTGTTATTACATATGGTATTGTATTGTTGATTGATTCTTTTGACCGTGCTATTAAGGGCGAGGAAGATTTTGTATCTCGTTTTGATATTCCGCTTCTTGGCACAGTGCCTGATTTTGAGGCAGCATCCGCAGGCACACATTCTTCATATAAAGGAGGACGCAAAAAATGAAATTAAAGAACGAAAAATATGCAACTCCTGATAATAATTCTGTTGAAGCTGATATTGTAAAGGGTGGTAAAAAAGCACCTTTTGCCGTTGCTGAGGCTTATAAGCTTATTCGTACCAATATTCTTTTCCTTTTGGCTCAGAAAAACGGTAAGGTTATTGCTATTTCAAGCTCGGGCGCTAACGAAGGTAAATCCACAACCGCTGTAAATGTGGCTATTGCATTTTCACAGCTTGGCGGTAAGGTTTTACTTGTTGATGGTGACCTTCGTCGTTCCTCTATTCACAGAAAACTTAAAATTGAAAATGAAGATGGCCTTTCAAATGTTTTGGTTAGTTTTTCTGAGCTTACTACTGCTGTTCAGCACCTTAACGAAAATTTGGATGTTTTAACTGCAGGTCCTATGCCTCCCAATCCCTCTGAACTTTTGGGTTCAACTCAATTTGAAACATTCATAAATGATGCAAAAGAAGAGTATGATTATATTATTGTTGATACACCACCTATCAACATCGTTTCGGATGCTTTGGTTATCGCTCCGAGAACGGATGGTTTGATTTTGGTTGTGCGTGATAATGTTACACCTTATGATGCGGTTCAACATACTATTGAAGCTGTAGAGTTTGCTAATATTACTGTTCTTGGTACCATTATGAATGGTGTTAATTCTAAGGGTAATAAGCGTTACACATACCGTAAATATAGCAGATACAGCCGTTATGGTTATAGTGGTTATGGTTATGGTTATGGCTATGGCTACGGTGGATACGGTTATGGTGGATATGGCTATGGCGGTTATGGTTATGGCGGATATGACCGTGCCGCACAAAAGGATAATAATAAAGAAGAAACTGCTAAAAATAATAAGGAAAACTAATATTTAAAATAAAGGAGGCAACAAAATGCTGGATATACATTCTCATATTCTTCCCGGTGTTGATGACGGTGCAGAAGATGTTGCCTCAGCTATTGAGCTTCTTGAAGCAATGAAACAGCAGGGAATAACAGATGTTATTGCAACCCCTCATTTTTATGCTATGGATAATAACATTGATGAATTCAGGCATAATGTTGCATCTGCTTATTCTGAATTATATAATGCGGCTCTTTCAAAGGAGCTTCCTAATGTTTCTATCGGCTGTGAGGTATTTTATTTTAATGGTATAGGCAGAAGCCGTGGTATAAGGGAGCTTACGCTTTGCCGTTCAAATCATATTTTGCTTGAACTTCCCAATTGCCGATTGGATAAGGAAATTTTGCGTGATGTTACTGATTTAAGTGACCGCTTGGGATTGACTGTTATTTTAGCTCATTTGGAAAGATATGCCGGTGAAAAGGGCTTTAAGGATTTGTTAAGGCTTATAGATAACGAATCTCTTTTTGTTCAAATAAATGCTTCATCCCTTTTTAATCCTTATCTAAAAAAGGCAGCTAATAAACTGATAAAGAATGGTTATGTTTCTTTTTTGGCAACAGATACCCATTCTCTTTCAAACCGTCCTCCAATGATGAGTGAAGCTATTGAGGAAATAAAAAAGCAATTTGGAGTAAGAACTGCACAAATGCTTATAAATAATTCTGATATACTTCGTGATGAAATTTTTAAACTTCCTGTATCCAAGGAGTGAAATAATGAAGAGTAATTCGGTGATAATTAATCGTAATAATGATTTGTGTTATATTACCTTTCCAAAGCTTTTAAGGTGTGGTGTTGTACGCCACACCTTTTCCACACGCTTAGGAGGTGTAAGTAGTGGTCAGTTTTCTACTATGAACCTGAGCTTTCGTAATGGCGATACCAGAGAAAATGTTGAACGCAATTATGAAATACTTTGTTCTGCTGCAGGAATATCAACTTCTCATCTTGTATTAAGCCGTCAAACACATACTAACAATGTGCGTATAGTTACATCAAAGGATTGCGGAACAGGGTATTCAAAACCCTCATTTGAGGATGTTGATGGCCTTATAACCGCTGAAAGCGGTGTTGCACTTGTAACGCAGTATGCGGATTGTACACCTTTGCTTTTTTGTGATCCTGTAAAAAAAGTTATTGCCACTTCTCATGCCGGTTGGCGTGGTACGGTTAAGGAAATCGGCAGGGTAACGGTTGAAAAGATGAAAAGTGAATTTGGGTGTGAGCCGGGGGATATTATTGCGGCTATAGGACCGTGTATAGGCCCATGCTGTTATGAAGTTGATGATCCGGTATATAATGAATTTGCAAAGCTTTCGGTTGATTTAAGCGGCGCTTTTAAGGAAAAGAGTAATGGAAAATATATGCTTGATCTTCGCCTTGCAAACCGTGCTATTTTGATTGATAGCGGTATAAAAGAAGAAAATCTTGATATTGCTGATATTTGCACATGCTGTAACAGTGATGAATTACATTCTCACCGTGCTACTGCGGGAAAACGTGGCAATCTTGCCGCTGTAATTGAATTATTATAGAAAAAACTGCCGCAAAAACGGCAGTTTTTTATTGCTTTTTTGAATCTTTGTGCCTTATCATAGCAATTACGATAGAGCACATAGTAAGAATATCTCCTAATGCAGAGCCGTAGGCACGGCTTAAAAAATTGTATATAAACCAAAACGGTGAACCAAGTAATGAAACACGGCGAATTATTTTTTCATTATTTATCCAAAATGCACTTGTGTGAAGTAAAATACCCGCAATGGGTAATAGGTCAATAAAACTTTTGTTTATATAAGCAATAATACAACCCGAAATTAAAATGCAGATATTAATGCAGATTAAGACCGTTTTAGTATGATTTTTGATAAACTTAGAATGTTTTTTACCTGCTATAACTGAGGAAATAGCTCCAAGTATGTCAAGTACAGCACCTGAAAAAGCACCAAGTAATAAATATTGTGTTATGTAAAGACACCTTGAAATGGTGTTTAAAAGGATTATGTTTTTTCTTTTCTTCTGCTGATAACTTAAAAGAAAAGTTGCAACCGCAAGTAATCCTATAATTTGAGCTATTAGTTCCATAACAACCTCGTTGTGTATATGAATTTATGATTTAATAGTATACTATAATTACTGTTTTCTGTAAAGTATATATTCAAATAGACAAATAACTGCAGCAATGATATAATAAAAAAGAGGTGATTACTGTGAGAGGTAAGAATATTGTTTTAATAGGAATGCCGGGGGCAGGGAAAAGCACAATAGGTGTAATTCTTGCAAAGGTGTTAAATTATAGCTTTTTAGATACCGATTTAATAATCCAAAACAAAACAGGTAGTTTGCTTTTTGAAATAATTGAAAATAAAGGTATTGAGCATTTTATAGAAATAGAAAACAGTATTGTAAGTAATATTAAGTGTGATAATACCGTGATAGCAACAGGTGGTAGCGTTGTTTTTGGTGCCGATGCAATGCAAAATTTAAAAAGAAATAGCACTATTGTTTATTTAAAACTAAAACCTGAAGAAATTGAACGCAGGGTGAATAATATAACTACTCGTGGTGTTGTGATGCGCAAAGATGATACAATATATGATATATATCGTGAGCGTGCTGCCCTATATGAAAAGTATTCGGATTATATTGTAGAATGTGACGGATTTGATATGGAAGTGATTGTTGAAAAGATTGTAAGAATTATTAAATAACATTAGCAATAGCAATATTTGTCCAAAAAATGCGTCATAGATGTCTTGAATAATATTGTGTGTTTATGTATAATAAAAACATAAGAAAAGGAATTTTTTAACTTTTTTCTGTTCATTTTTATGATTCAAAAACGGTGATAGTTTATGAAAAAAAGGGTCGCAGTAATAGGATATGGTGGGCAGGGTGCTTGGCATTGCGCACAAATAATGAAAAGTGATGTTGTAACTCTTGCGGGTACTTATGATATAAAAGAAAATCGCAGAGCCGCCGCAAAGGAAAACGGAATTTTTGTCTATGATTCAAATCAAGCAATATTTGCCGATAATTCGGTAGATATCGTTGTAGTTGCCACACCAAATGATGTTCATGAGGATTTGGTTGTTTCATCACTTAAATCCGGTAAAAATGTAATATGTGAAAAACCGGTTGCTTTGTCGGTTGATGAATTTGACCGTATGACTGCCGCCGCCGAAGAATCCTGCAAGCTCTTTACAGTTCATCAAAACCGCCGATGGGATGTTGATTTTTTGGCTTGTAAAAAGGTTATTGATTCGGGTGAGATTGGCAATGTGCTTCGTATAGAATCCCGTATACACGGCTCTCGTGGAATACCAAGTGATTGGCGTTGTAAAAAGGAACCCGGTGGCGGAATGGTACTTGATTGGGGAGTTCATCTCATAGATCAGATGCTGCAACTCATTCCGGAAACAATAGTTGGTGTAAATTGTGTTTGCACCCATATTACTAATAGCAAAGTGGATGATGGTTTTCGTTTAGAGCTTGATTTTGCAGGCGGAAAAACTGCACATATTGAGGTTGGTACATATAATTTCCTTGCAATGCCTCGTTTTTATATGCAGTGTTCTGATGGAAGCTTATATCTTGAAGATTGGCAAAGACCTGCTCATATTGCAAAGCTTACCCGTTGGATTGAAAAGGATGTAACCCCTGTTCAGAATGCGGCGGGCATTACCAAAACAATGGCTCCTCGTGACTCGTTAACACTTGATGAATATGATATTGAGCGTCCGATTAGCGATGTTCATGAATTTTATCGCAACTTCTGTGCCGCTATTAACGGTGAAGCACAGCAGCTAATCCGTTTGGATGAGGTTAGGCGTGTGCTTTGTGTTATGGAAGCATGTTTTGAATCTGATTTTAAGCATCAAACGCTTAAAGTTAATATATAAAGGAGTGCATATATTATGAAGCTTGGAATTGTAAGCGCTATTTATGACGGTTTTTCATTTGAAGAAATGATTGATAATGCGTCAGAAAACGGTTATGAGTGTGTAGAGGTTGCCTGCTGGCCTCAGGGTAAGGCAGAACGCAGATATGCAGGAGTAAGCCATATTGATGTTGATAACACCTCTGCCGAATACATTTCCTATGTAAAGGATTACTGTAAAAAGAAAAATATTGAAATTTCTTCTCTCGCTTTTTATCCCAATACTATGGATGGAAATCTTGAAAAGCGCAAAGCAAGTATTGACCACCTTAAAAAGGTTATAAAAATGAGTGCGCTTTTGGGTGTTAATATGGTTACTACATTTATCGGTCGTGACCAAACAAAAACCGTTGAAGAAAACCTTGAAATTTTCAAAGAGGTTTGGCCTCCCATTATAAAGTTTGCTGAAGAAAATGGTGTTAAGGTTGCCATTGAAAACTGCCCAATGCTTTTTGGTGCTGATCAGTGGCCGGGAGGACAAAATCTTTTCACAACACCTAAACTTTGGAGAAAGATGTTTGAGATTTTGCCCTCTGATAACTTCGGTATCAACTATGACCCCAGTCATTTTATTTGGCAGCAGATTGATTACATTAAGCCCATTTATGAATTTAAGGATAAGATTTTCCATGTTCATTATAAGGATATTAAAGTTTATCCCGATAAGCTTAATGATGTGGGAATTATGGCTTATCCGCTTGAGTATATGAGCCCTAAATTACCAGGTCTTGGTGATGTTGATTGGGGTAAATATGTTTCTGCTTTAACCGATATTGGCTTTGATGGCTATACCTGTGTTGAGGTAGAGGATAAGGCATTTGAAGGCTCTCGTGAGCGTGTTCTTGATTCGGTTAAATTAAGCTATCGCTATATGCGGCAGTTTGTTATTTAAATAATTTTTTTACGGAGGTAAAAAACTATGGCACTTGATATGAATGATTTTTCAACCAACCAAGTAGAAACTGAAGCTGTTGTCAGCGAAAAGAAAATGCGTATCGGTATAATCGGTACAGGCGGTATTTCCGGAAGCCATATTCAGGCATATCTTAATCAACCTGATGTTGAGCTTGTTGCAGGCTGTGACCTTATTCCCGGAAAGGCTGAAAAGAAGTTTGCTTCTTATAATATTGAAGGCGCAAAATTCTTTACTGATTACAAGGAAATGATTGATACTGTAGAAATGGATGCTGTATCTGTTTGTACATATAACTGCACACACGCTGAATGTGCAATCTATGCTCTTGAGCATGGTCTCAATGTGCTTCTTGAAAAACCCTTCACCGTTACTCTTGATGAAGCTGTTGAGGTTATGAAGGCAGAAAAGAAGAGTGGTAAGATTGTATCTGTGGGCTTCCAACCTCGTTTTGATGCAAATATGCAGATGATTAAGAAGATTGTAGAATCAGGTGAGCTTGGCCGTGTATTCTATGTTCAAACAGGTGGCGGACGCCGTCATGGTATTCCGGTAGGCTGGTCTGAAACCTTTATTGAGGGTGATAAGGCAGGTCTTGGTGCTTTGGGCGATATTGGTTGCTATTCTATTGACCTTGTTATGAATGCTTTGGGTAATCCCAAGCCTCTCACCGTCACAGGAACAGCTACTGATTATTTTGGAACAACACCTGAAGCTTATGCCGCAGTTGGAAAGCCTCAGTGCGCTGAAAAGTTCTCTGTAGATGACTTTGCATCAGCTTATATCCGTCTTGAAGGCGGTGTGGTTCTTGACTTCCGTATTTCTTGGTATATGCACCTTGATACTTCGGGTGATACAATTATTTACGGTACAAAGGGCTCATTGCGTATTCCTTCTACCGAATGCTGGAACGGTACATTCAATAAGCCTATGACTATTTATCACGATGTTGCAGGCCGTCCTGTTGAAACAACCATTCCGCTTCTTCCCGAAACAAAGGATCTTTGGAACAAAAAGATTCGTTCCTTCCTTGATGCTTGTATCACAGGTGGAAAAGCTCCCGTTCCTACCGATCAGATTATCTATAATCAGGCTATTCTTGACGGTATTAACCGTTCTTCAAAAGCAGGCAAAGAGGTAGAGGTAGTTATACCTGAAATTTAATCATTTGAGAGTATATTTTGAGGAGTGTTTCTATGGATTTTCCTATAGCTTTACAGCTTTTCACTGTTCGTGATGATATGAAGAATGATTTTGAGGGTACTTTGAAAACGGTAAAGGCTCTCGGTTATGATGGTGTTGAGTTTGCAGGTCTCTTCGGTAAAACGAGTGCTCAGGTTAAAAAAATGTGCGAAGAAATAGGTCTGGTACCTATTTCTGCACACATTCCGTTTGTGGATATGATAAAGCATACTGATATTCTTAATACTTATGCCGAAATTGGATGTAAGTATGTTGTTATACCATATCTTACGGAAGAGTACCGTCCGGGTGAGGATAAATTTGCTGAGGTTATAGAGGGCGCTAAAATGCTTGGAGAAAAGGCAAAAAGCCTTGGAATGATGCTTTGCTATCATAACCACGATTTTGAGTTCACGAAGATTAACGGTGAATATGCTCTCGATATTCTTTATAATGAAGTTTCGGCTGATCTTTTACAGACTGAATTGGATACTTGTTGGGTAAATATTGGCGGGGAAGAGCCTGCTGCATATATTCGTAAGTATTCGGGCCGTTGTGAAGTTGTACACCTCAAGGATTTTGTTGGTGGAAAGGCTGAGAATATGTATGGACTCATCGGCATAGATGAGAACGAAAAAAAGGATACCGGCGGCAAATTTGAATTCCGTCCTGTTGGTTACGGTGTTCAAAATTTCCCGGGTATCCTTGAAGCTGCAAAGGATGCAGGTGCTTTGTGGATGGTAGTTGAGCAGGATCAGCCAAGTATGGATAAAACTCCAATAGAATGTGCTGAAATGAGTATCAACTATTTAAAATCACTTTAATATTTTGCTTTGGTTTCGGTATTCAAGCGGTGTGAGTTTCATTATCTGCTTGAATGACCGATTGAGTGAGCGTATCGTACCATAGCCGACTTCTTCCGAGATGTCGGCTATTTTTTTATCGCTTTCAAGAAGTAATGCACAGGCGGTTTTAACCCTTAAAAGATTTATGTAATCATTAAATCCTAATTCTAATTTGCGGTTGATAAGGTGAGAAATATAATATTTATTAAGGTGCAGTTCATCTGCAACCTGACCAAGACTTATATCTTCGGTAAAATGCTCCGAACAATACTGTAAAATACTGCGAAGTGTAGAATTATCCGAAGATAAATTAGGCTTTAGGTCGAGCATCGGTATTAAAATTCCCAAAATTATATTGATATAACCAACCGATACAGTGTTGAAATTTTGATTGAAGTTATCAACTATCTTTTGAAACATTTCTTGAATTTGAGAATCGCAGGTAAAATTATTTTTTTGAGGCACATAATTGGTAAACTGATTTTTAAGTCCAAAAACAAAATCTGATGATATTATATATACATAAAAAATGCCACTTATATGTGTTTTATAATAGTGGATTTGGTTTGGAAAAGCTATAAAAGTATCGCCGTTTTTTAAATTGCAAACGGTGCTGTCGGCGTAAGCACTTGCTTCACCGTCTTTAACATATATTATTTCAATTTCATTATGAAGATGGGGAATAGGAGTTAATGCTCTATTGATGAAAAATGTAAATGGATCAGTCTTTTTTTCGAATATTACATTCATTTTTTTATATATCCTTTTAAGAAATATTTTTTAAATTATATACTATTATGTTGTTAAATGCAATAAAAACGGATAAAAATCCAATTGTGATTTTTTATCCGTTTTTTTAATATTTAGATTACTTATCAGCAGTGTTATTTTCAGATAAGGCTCTTAATTTTTTTCTGTAAGCACCGGGAGTAATATTATAATACTTTTTATAAAGCCTTATAAAATAATCAGGGCTTGTAAATCCGCACTCATAAGCTAAATCCGCAATACATATATCGGTTGTAGAAAGCATTTTATTGGCATAAAGCATAGCCGCATCAGCAAGGTCTTTATTAGGAGAAATACCAAAAAGAGAATGGTATTTTGTTGAAAATCTTGAACGGCTTAAATTTACATACTCTGCCATTGTTGCAACAGACCAGCTTCCCGGATTTTGATATATAAGAGTTCTGAGGTTGTCAAAACGGGTTTGGGTTGAAAAGCCGTCAAATGTGATTCTCCGTCTCTGCTCTTTTGAAATCATTGTAAACATTTCAAAAATAATAGAATCAATACCTTCAATATAATTATTGAATTTTTTAACGGTATGCGTTTCAACAAGCTCAATTGCATCGGTAATTTCATTTTGCAAATTGGTGTAAAAAATACGGTTCAGCGGAATGTGCAATTCTTCAAAAATATTTTCATTTGTAATGTTAAAATGTAAAAAGTTATGCATCATTCGTATTTTTTTTGCAGTGTAGTTTAATTTGCTTCCAGGAGTGAAAATAATACAGGCATTTGAAGATGTATCAATTTCTTCTCCGTTAAGCTTGATGCAGATAGGATTGATAAAATGTAAAAATATATAAGTTTTAGCTTCAGCATTAATGGTAAAACCTATTTTTTGATGCTTTAAATGCATTGCCTGTTCAGCAGTAAATAAAGGCATTTTATCAACTCCGTTCACTTTTTAATTATCATATCATATTTGAAGTTTAATTGCAATTTTTATTTTTGATTTTGACCGACTTTTTGTTTTATTAAAAACTTTAAAATCGATTTATTATTTTGAGGTTTGCATAAATGAATCAAAAAGCAAAATGAAATATTGCGGTTTTTGTGCAAATGTGATATTGTTAAATTGCGGATAATTCCGAAAAAATGAATTGGAGGAATAGCAAAATGAAAAAAGTTTTAGCGCTTGTTCTCAGTATGGCACTCGTTCTAAGTGTGTTCGTTTTTCCTGTAGCCACTTTTACTGCTTCTGCTGAGGGCGAAAAATCCACCACCGCACTTTCTTTTAGCGATGCTATCACAGTTTTGGATGAGGAAATCAATCCAAGAGCAATTCGCACAAAAGTTCTTAGTGACGGTACAGTTGCCGCTGTTTATTACAGAAGCGGCAGCGGAATTTACTATGCCACCAGTAATAACGGCGGCGTAACATTTTCTGAAGGGGTAAAGATTATCGGTAATGCAACCGATAGCGTGCTTGCGGCTTCAGAAGAGGTAACCACACAAACCACACTTGCTAAAGAGTATGTTGCAACATACGGTCAGTATGGTCGTGGCAGACTTGAAGCGCAAAATCCGAATCTTGTTGAACTCAAGAACGGTGATGTAGCGGCTTTTTATCGCTATAACACTTTTGAGACCGACCCCACAAATAAGCCTTGGAGCATTTATTATGCTTCTATCTGCTATCAGATTCTTGATAAGGATACCGGCGTTTGGGGCGATGTACAGGTAATGTATGAATGTACCCAAGAGGATGTTGTTGCTGATTCGGGCTCTCCTTACGGTGTGTGGGAGCCGGACCCTGTTTACATAGGCGATGAACTTTTCTGTTACTTTGCAGATACCGATCTTCCCGGAAATGTTAGTTATCAGCATATTATGTATTGTGTATATGATGAAGATACCGGTAAGTTCGGGGCACCTGCTATTGCACAAAATGGTATTAACCACGAGTCCCGTGACGGTATGAGTGTTGTTACCAAGCTTTCAGACGGCACTTATGCAATGGTATTTGAGTCCACAAGAACAGACAAAGATGATTATACCGATATTCACAATTCTACTACTTTTGTTATTAAAATGTCCTTCTCAGAAGACGGTAGAACCTGGACCGATCCTGTTATCGTTGCAAAACCCAATCCTGTTAATGAGCCTGCCACAGCATCTGATGAGTATGCCGTATGTGCAGCTCCTTATGTTGTAACACTGCCTGACGGTCGTCTTGCAGTTTCTTATCAGACTACCGACCGCTATATCGGTACAACACCTAACCGTGTATCTTACCGTATAGGTACTCAGGTTGCAATTTCTTCTCAAGCTATTACTTATGATACCTTTGCAAATAATTCTATAGATGATGATGTAACTTCCTATTTTGCAGCAGAGTACAATCCCGGTGTACACGCTGAAAATGATTTTTCTAAATCTGCAAGCCTTATGGTAAACAATAATAGACTTTATGTTTATTACAGTGTGGGCGAAAATGTTTGGACTGAGGTTGACGGTGTTGTAACCGAAAAGCATAACTTCGGTGATGTAAGAATGGCTTATATGCAGTTGCCAAAAGAAGATGAAATTGATGCCGCAAACAGAAATAATTATATCGTATATCACAACAATAAAAAGGATGTAACCGTTAATGATGACGGCTCGTTCTCATTTGCAACAGGCACTACAAATATGCTTTACGGCAAGGAAGAAAAGGTAGTAGTTGACAAAGATATTGCTATCGGTGATCTTTATTCTGAAAGCACTTATACAAGACATGCAGGAACATATACCTTTAATACTACAGATGATTTTATCAGAACTTCCGGTCAAGGTAAGGCTATAATTACTTCTACTGCTAATATGACCTCTTTTGATGCAAGTGTTACTATACAGGGTAATAATATTTCCGGTGATATAAATGAGGGTTATGTCTTGGGCGGTGTAACACTCTTTACCAATCCTAATACATTAACAGCTACTACCTTTAATCCTGAAGGCGTCCTATTAGCTATCAGAAGAAACACATCAAAGTTGAATTTGGTAGAGTTGGTTGTTCGTTATTGCGATGCTGCCGGAGTAGCAAAATGGTCGAAAGCTTATACACTTTCCAGCACTTTTGATACAACTGATTTAGATCCTAAATTTACAATGAATCTTTCTGTTGACGAAAGCGGTATTTCTGTTAAGGTTTATAATGCTGAAACAGGCAAACAAATGGGTACAGATTATGAATTACCTCTTACCAATGGTGGTCTTACCTTTAAAAAAGGTGCATTGGGCTTTGCTGTAAACGGTGTTCATACCTTTACCAATTTTACTGTTACAAATGCTAAAGAAAAAGTAAATGTTGATAACAGTGTTATGGAAACAGCAGGCGATCTTAATGCTTCTGCAACCTTTAATTTCCCGAGTGATATAGCTGTTGGAAATCAGATTGGTATGTCTTTCAGAGTTAAGTCTGCTGCCGATGCTTCTCCCGGACTTAGCGGTTATGTTGTAAAACTTCTCCAAACAGTTTCTACTGAGGATAATTTCCAGGTTCAGCTTACCCGTTACGGAACAAATGCTGATGGTACTGTAAATGTTAATCTTGGTAATATGTACACCGAAAAAGCTGATATTTTAGGAGAAGATAACAGCGAAGCCGGTAAATCCATAAAGATGGATGCAAATTTGAGGGATAATATTCTTACAATAACCCTTACTAATGTTGCAAATCCGTCTCTTACTTCTACTCATGTTTTTGATTTGACTAAAGCAAGCGGTGCTTACAGCGATTATTATGCAGAAGGCGGCTTCGGATTTTTCAAGAACGGAAACACCACAAATATCACTGTTTCTGATATAAGTTTTGAAAAGTGCGCTAAAAACGTAAATGACATTGCTGATAACAGTGTTTATACAGTATACGCTCCTGATGAAAGTGCAGGCGTAACCTATCAGGATAATGCATTTGTTAATAATGATGCTGTAACAAAGAAGATTATGCTTAATGATGTTATCGCTTCAAATCTCAAGGCTGATGCAACCTTTGAGGTCGGTTTTGATGGCAATATTAAGGGCGGTATTATCTTCCGTGCTGCAAATGTTGGTAATTCAATAGATGCTATGGAAGGCTATTCTGTAGCTATCTGGAAGAATGCTCACACAACAGGTAATTACGGCCGTATAGTATTGTTTGTTTATAAGTGGGGCAGAAATAAAGACGGTGAATTGATGTATCTCGGCGAAGTTGCAAGACTTGTTGATACTACATCCTTTAACGCCGTATATCCGAATGCTGAAAACGATATGCTTGCTTCTGCAGGTGCACATATTAAGGTGAATGCAGAGGTTGAAGGAATCAATGTAACAGCTTGGTTTGAAGTTCTTGATGAAAACAATGTTGTTGCAGCAACCTCAGGCACACTTCAAACTGCTCTTGATGCTAAGAGCTTTGCAAACGAAGCTGATGCAACCGTTTATAACAGCGGTGCGGTAGGTGTTTCTATCAGCACATTAGGCTCTGTTTGTGATTTCAATATTATTGAAGCTGATAATATGATAGATGCTTCAAATATTGGCGGTTATAACATTTATTCCGAAAACTCCGACACATTAGTAACCGATTCTATTAACAATAAGATCTATTCCATCACAACTGGTAATAAACAGGCTGTACTTTCAGGAATAAGCCTTAGCGAGTTTAAGGCAAGCGCTACTATGAAGAGTACATCTGCAGGCAAAACCTACAATATAGGTTTTGACTTTATGATAAATGAATCGACCCATTCGGGTTATGCCTATAATACAACCCACGCAACTATGGGCTATGAAGGCTATCGTGTAGTTCTTGTTCGTAACGGTAACGAATCTGCAAATCCTGCAGGCACAATGATTTATCTATTTAAGTTCACTAAGGATGAAAGCGGTTATACCCGTACCAAAATCAAGACAGCTTCAAACGCTGATTTCTTTGCCGATTACACCTCTTACGATGAAATTGAAGTTGATTACAGTGTTGAACTTATTGGCGGAACTCTTACCGTAAAGGCTGTCATGTGTGAATATCCCAACAGAACTATAACCCTTACTTATGACGGTCTTGAGGGTTCCGGTGCTACAGGTTGGTTTATTTCCGGTGGCGGTTCACTTACAGGTCTTTCTGTAAGAGCTCCTTACGAAAATGGTATGCTTACCGCAGCAGAATGTGTTAACGGCTCTGTTTATGCAGCTGTAAACAGTGGTGCTGCAAAGGTTGGCGATACTGTTAAAATTGTTCCTGTTGCAAATAACGGTTATGTTGCACTTTCTGTTTACACAACTGTAAACGGTGTTAAGACCGAAGTTGCTGAGGGCGAAAACGGCTTTGTATTCACAAAGGTTTACGGTGCAACCGAAATTTCTGCAATATTTGCGTTACTTGGTGACCTTGACGGTAATGATGATCTTAGTGCCGGCGATACAATAGCACTTCGTAAGCATCTCCTTAATGTTGAAGAAGCTAACGAAAGAATCGCTGACTGCAACGAAGATGATACCGTTAATGTTAAGGACCTTGTAAATCTTAAGAAGAAAATCGCCGCAAAATAAGGCGAAAATCTTAAATTTTACTTAATTTAAAACATATAAACACAGTCTTGCCGAATTTCGGCGAGGCTGTGTTTTTTCTACCGGTTCTAAAAGTTGGTGATTTTTGGATACTTGGACAAAAAGAAAGGTGTTTTTTTGAGATACTTCTGTTATAACAACTATAGAATAAAACAAAAAGTCTGTTTCATAAAACAAAATTCATACCATATAGATATGGATATATAGTATAATATAATTACTAAAATATCATTGTGGGGGTATAGGCGAATGTACAGCTTTGAAATGATAGAAAAACATCCAAATCCTCAAAATTACCGTAAAGATTTTTTTTCTCTTGACGGTGAATGGGAGTTTGCTTTTGATAAGGAAAATAAAGGACTTTCTGAGGGTTGGTTTATTGATAAAGAATTGCCTCTTAATATCCGTGTTCCGTTTGTTTACCAGTCAAAACTAAGCGGCGTTGATTCGGATGAATTTTGTGAGGTTGTTTGGTATAAGCGTTCTTTTGAGTTTGGCGCAAACTTTTTTAATAAACGAACCATACTTCATTTTGCAGCTGTAGATTATGAGTGTGATGTTTGGGTAAACGGAAAACATGCAACACATCATATCGGTGGATATTCTTCCTTCAAGGTTGATATTACAGAGCTTTTACATAGTGGTGAAAATGAAATATCCCTTAGAGTAGTTGATCGTGATTTTGCAAAGGAAAATATTCGTGGAAAACAGCTTTGGGGAAAAGGTGAATTTGGTTGTTGGTATAAACGCTATACAGGCATTTGGCAAAGTGTTTGGCTTGAGGCTGTTTCAAGAGTACACATTGATAAGTTTATTCTTCGTGGTGATGTTGATACCAATACCGTTTCTCTAAAAGCAGAGCTTAAAAACTTTTTACCGGATGAGGTATTTTGTGCTGATATTGAAATAACGGTCAATGATATTTCGGTGGCTCATGCCTGCTTTGATGTTTATGACGGATATATTGATGAAAAAATAAATGTGGATTACCGCAATTCTCCTTTTAGGGGAAGTGAGTGGTGGTCACCTGAGCATCCAAATCTTTATCAAATGCTTATAACCCTTAAAAGCAATGATGAGATTATGGATGAGCTTCAAACCTATTTCGGCATGAGAAAAATTGAAGCTTCAAACGGTAGGGTATTGCTTAATAATTTCCCGTTTTATCATCGCAGTGTTCTTAATCAGGGCTATTATCCCGATGGTTATATTACTCCTGAAGATGATGAACGCATCATTTCGGATATTAAACTTATAAAGTCTATGGGTTATAACGCAATGCGTATTCATCAAAAAATTGAAAGTCCAAGATTCCTTTATTGGTGTGACCGCATTGGTATTGCTGTTTGGGAAGAGATTCCCTCAATGTACCACTATCGTGAATTGCAAGCCCACAACATAATGAGTGAGATGACCTCAATAGTTGAACGGGATATTAATCATCCTGCAATTACCGCTTGGGTATTGTTTAATGAATCTTGGGGTGTTCAGCAGATACGCTTTGATTCTCAACAGCAAAATCTTACAAAAGGCGCTTACTTTACTGTTAAATCTATGGATCCCACACGTTTTGTTATCAGTAATGACGGTTGGCAGCAAACCGAAACCGATCTTGTTACCATTCATGATTATTCTGCTTACGGTGATGAAATTTTTGACCGTTATAATAATACAGCAGGATATGAAATTGGTGAAAATCCCGTTGCAGGACAGAGAAGATTTGCTTTTGCAGAGGGTCATTCTTACAGCGGTCAACCTGTTATGCTTACCGAATTTGGCGGTATATCTTATGCTGCTGACGGCGGTTGGGGTTATAACGATAAGGTTAAAACAGAGGAAGAGTTTATTGAACGCTTTAAGAGTCTTACTCATGCAATAAGAAAAATCCCTTATATGACAGGGTATTGCTTTACACAGTTTACCGATGTTGAAAATGAACAAAACGGTCTTGTGACGATTAATCGTGAGCCTAAGGCCGATTTGCAAAAGATAAGAAAGATTAATCTTGGTGCTTTATAAGATTTAAACTTTAAGGAGGCCGGTGCCTTGAAAAAAATATTGGTGTATAAATCAAATGAAAAAAATATATTTAAGCGTGCGCTTTGTATATTCTTTATTTTGATATTGCTGTTAAATTGTATAATTACAGCTTCAGCTGAAAGCACCGCAAATTCTTCAGCCGAAAAAACGAACGGTAAAGAAAACACAGCTTTGTCAAACAAGGACAAGGCTGAGGCTAATTATCGTTCTGTTTATAAAAGCTACACATTTCCAAAATACAACGGTGATGATATAGCTTTCTCTGCGGCACAAATTGCCTTGGGCGGGGAGATAATTGCTGATGCACCTGAATATGACCAAAATGCTGTAAAAATAGCTCAGGGGAATAAGGTGGATTTTGTGATTGAAGTGCCGCAGGATGCTCAATACAAGATTATGGTTGAGTATTTTGATGCTTCAAACAGCACATTGCCTGTAAACTGTGCGGTTGCAATAGATGGAGAATACACCTGTTACGAAATGCGTAATCAGCAGTTTGAAAGTGATTGGGAATATGAAATAGATGAGTTTTCTACTGATCGCTATGGTAATGAGATTGTTCCTGAATCGGTTAGGGTATCACGGTGGAAACAAAAATTCATTTCAGATGCTGCCGCTATTACTATTGAGCCTTTTTGGTTTCAGCTTTCGGCAGGAAGCCATAATATAAGCTTTGATTGCTCTCAGGGTAATATTTTGATTGGTAAAATATTACTTACTGCCGAAAAGAAATCTGAACATGGAAAGGTTGGAACACCAAAGGGTAATGAAGTTGTTGTTTTGGAGGCTGAGCGTTTTGCTTACAAAAACAGTGCTTCTATTCGTCCTGCGGGTGAATATGATACCGCAGTTTCACCTTATGATTATGCTAATTTAAAGCTTAATATGCTTTCGGGTTCGTCCTTTGCAGATGGCGGACAAAGTGTTACATACACATTTAATGTTGATAAAAGCGGTTATTATTATTTAGGCTTTAGATACCGCCAAAATTCTAAAACAGATTTTCCTGTTTTTCGTTATCTATATCTTGACGGAAAGCTTTATAATGATGATTTTAAAAATATAGCCTTTGATTATTCAAGAGATTTTGTTAATGTTTCTGTTAAAGATAAAAACGGCAAGCCGATAGGTGTTTATCTTGAAAAGGATATTACCCATACATTAACCCTTGCAGTATCACTTGAAAATATGGCTGATATTATTGATGATGTTAATGTTTTGATTGATGAAATAAATGATACATCATTGCAGATAATGAAGGTTAGCGGTAACAATACTTCAACCTACCGTGATTTTGATATAATTGCATATATTCCCACCATTAAGGATGATCTTAATGATTGGGCAAAGCGTATTGATGATATATATAATCGTTTAAGTGCGTATGCACCTGATGTTGATACTGTTGGCGAATATGCAACATTAAAAATTTGCGTAAAGCAGTTAAATTCTTTAACAGAGAATATTAATGATTTACCAAATCGTATTAATGAGCTTTATCAGGGTGATAGTTCAATAGGTCAGTATCTTGCAAACACACTTGAAAGCCTTTATACATCACCACTTACCATAGATCAAATTTATATTTACCAAAATGAAGATAATCTTCCTGAGGAACCGGGGTTCTTTTACAGTATCGGTATGTCGTTCTGCCGTTTTCTCAATTCCTTCTCATCAGATTATTATTCAAGCGGTGATAATAAAAACGCTGAGCATTTGCAGGTTTGGGTAAACCGTTCCCGTCTATACATTGAGTTAATGCAAAAAATGGTAGATGATGATTTTTATAATAAGCATAATATTACCGTTGATATTTCTCTTATGCCAAATGAAGAAAAATTAGTTTTGGCAAGTGCATCGGGTAATGCACCTGATGTTGCAATGGGTGTTACTTATACCATTCCTTTTGAGCTTGCTATTCGTGGTGCTATTAAAAAGCTTAGCGATTATCCAAATTGGGATGAGGTATCATCACGGTTTGGTAAGGGTATAGTTAATATCGGTGCTGTTGATGGCGGATATTATTTATTGCCGGAAACCTCTGATTTTCTTGTTCTTTTCTATCGTAAGGATATTTTGGATGAGCTGGGGCTTTCGGTTCCAAACACTATGGACGAAGTAAAGCAGATGCTTCCTGTTTTAAAACGATACGGAATGGATTTTTATTCCCATATAGCAGGTCATCCTGGAACTAAAACACTTTCTGTTTTAGTACCGTTTATTTATCAAATGGGCGGTAGGGTATATGGAAAAACTGCAACCGATTTAATGATTACTTCTGAACAAACAGTTAATGCGTTCAGTGAAATGTCTGATTTGTTTACTATTTATGATATTCCCTATGAAGTAAGCAACTTTTATCAGCATTTCAGAAGCGGTTCAATTCCTTTAGGTATTTCAGGATTTAATACATATATGACACTTCTTAATTCTGCTCCTGAAATTGCAAACTCTTGGGGTGTGGCTCCATATCCCGGTTATCTTGATGAAAACGGAAATGTTCTTCGTTATATCAGCGGTGCTCAGTCAACAGCAATCATATTTGAAAGCACTAAGTATGAGCAAAAATCTTGGGATTTCTTAACATGGTGGACAGAAGCTAAAACACAATCTGAATTTGCCGAAACACTTCGTCTCACATACGGTAATGAATATATGTGGAATACCGCAAATTTAGAGGCTTTTGCAAAGCTTCCATGGAACGAACAGCATAAAGCAACAATCCTTCAGATGCTTGACTGGATTGTTGAAGTTCCAAGAATACCGGGAAATTATATGACACAGCGTTCTCTTTCAAACGCACTTAACAATATTGTGCTGAGTAATGGTAATGTTCGTCAGGAATTGGCGGAGGCCACAAAGGATATTCGTGCCGAAGTTAATTCAAAGCTTGAAGAGTTTGGTTATAATGACGGCAGTAAGGTAATTAAAGATTTCAAAATAGTAGAACAGGAGGGATATTATGAGAGCCGATAAGTTAAAGCGTCGTGCTACGCCGTACTTATTTGTTTTTCCGTATTTTGCTCTGTTTGCTATATTTGTGGCTGTTCCTGTTGTTATTGCAATAGCTTTATCCTTTACTAATTTTAATGCTATTCAATTTCCTTCTTTTGTTGGAATTGATAATTATATTGATTTGTTTTTGCAGGATGAAGTATTTATTCGCTATGTAATTCCAAATACTATTGTATTCGCAATAATTGTAGGCCCGGGTGGATATGTGCTTTCTTTTCTGCTTGCGTGGGCACTTTCTCAAATTACACGTGGTCCTCGTACAATATTAGCACTTATAATTTATTCACCCTCAATGACAGCCGGAACCACAATGGCTGTTATATGGAAGGTTCTCTTCAGTGGTGACCAGTTGGGTTATATAAACAATCTTTTAATGCAAATGGGCATTATTACTGAGCCTATTATATTCTTGCAATCTTCTGATTGGTTGTTACCTGTAATGATGATTGTTGCCCTGTGGTCAAGCATGGGTGTTGGCTTCCTTTCAATGCTGGCAGGTCTTTTGAATATTGACCCCAGCCTTTATGAGGCTGCTCATATTGACGGTATACGCAACCGTGTGCAGGAAATGTTTTATATAACAATTCCTTCAATAAAACCGCAAATGCTTTTCGGTGCTATTATGGCAATCGTAAATGCATTTAAACAAAGTGCTATCGGTGTGCAGCTTTCGGGCTCAAACCCAACACCTAACTATGCGGGTCAGTTAATGGTAAACCATATTTCTGACTTTGGATTTACCCGTTATGAAATGGGATACGCTTGTGCAGTATCGGTTGTATTGCTGGTAATCATTTGGGTATTTTCTAAGGGTGCACGCACCTTGTTTAAGGAGGATTAACTATGGCTATTAAGGGTAATCTTGCTAATCCTCGTAAATTCCAAAAGGACCAATTAAAGCTTTATGCAATTCTTATTCCAATGACCTTGGTAATGGTTTTGCCTATAGTTTATATTGTATGCCATGCCTTTAAGCCTTTGGAAGAATTATTTGCATTTCCGCCAAAATTTTTTGTTTCAAATCCTTCTTTCACAAATTTTTATAAGCTTGTAAATGCTACAGCTTCCTCAACTGTACCTTTTTCAAGATACCTATTTAACAGTATTTTTGTTACAGCATGTGTTTTGGGATTTACATTGATTTTCACAACAATGGCGGCATTTGCTTTATCAAAAATGAATTTTAAGGCAAAAAAGATTTTAATGGCGGTAAATGATGTCGGTCTTATGTTTGTTGCAATCGCTTTGCAGATTCCTCGTTATCTCATTGTAGATAAATTTGGAATGCACGATACATATTTCGCTCATATTTTACCAATCGTTGTATTACCTGTGGGGCTTTTGCTTTTAAAACAGTTTGTTGATGGTGTTCCATCCGCTTTAATAGAGGCTGCCCATATTGATGGTGCGGGTGAGCTAATGGTTTATACCCGTATAATATTACCACTCGTAAAACCTGCAATGGCTACCGTGTCAATACTTATGTTCCAAGAGGTATGGAATAATATAGAAACATCTTCAATGTATATTGATGCAGATGTTTTTAAAACATTTGCGTTTTATATGCAAACCCTTTCTTCAAATACCAACAGTGTAGCGGGACAGGGTCTTGCTGCTGCAGCAACGCTTATTATGTTTGTTCCTAATGTTGTGTTATTTGTAATTATGCAAAGCCGTGTAATGAGTACCATGGCTACATCAGGCATTAAGTAATGCAAAAGATGTGAGGCGCAAAATGAGATTTAATAAATGCTTTAAATTTATAACTGCAATTTTGCTTTTAATATCTGTTTTGGCGGTTCCAACTTTTGCTGATACCGCATATAAAACAATTACCGTTGATAAAAACGGTGATTATATTGAAACGCAAAATGCTTATAATCCGGTAAAAATAATAGAAAAGATTGATAATGAAATACTTAATAAGCCTTCTGACCTTGTAATTGACGGTGAATTAATGTATATTGCCGATACCGGAAACCACCGTATAATCGTTTCCACACTTAACGGTGAATTAATACGCATATTCGGTGAAGATGTGTTAAAGGAACCGGGCGGACTTTTTCTTGCAGAAAACGGTGAGGTTCTTGTAGCCGATCAATCAGCGCAGGCTGTATTTGCTTTTTCTGCAAACGGTGAGTTATTACAAACCTATACAAAACCGCAATCTTTGCTTTACGGCGAAAAAGAGAGCTTTATACCGTTAAAGGTTGCAAGTGACGGAAATGATAACCTTTATGTTGCATGTAAGGGTAATTCAAACGGTATTGTTCAGCTTTCACGCAGCACAGGTGAATTTTTGGGATATTTCGGTGCAAATGAGGTTGTTGTAAGCCTTTGGGATATGATACTTGATGCAATTTTTACCGAAGAGCAAAAAAGTCAGCTACAACAAACGATTCCTGCTTCAATAAGTAACCTTACAGTTGATAAAAAGGGAATTGTTTATACAATGACCAACATCGAAACCGAACAGGTTATTCGTAAGCTTAATATGTCGGCGAATGATATGCTCAATACTAATATTTCTTTCCCAAATCCAAGTGATTTAACGGTTGGAAATATTGGTAATATATATGCCACAACCGGTAACGGATATATTCTTGAATTTAACAGTGAGGGTGATTTGCTGTTTATTTTCGGTGGATTTGATGATGGTAGTCAGAGAATTGGTCTTTTTGGAACCATTTCTGCAATAGCCGTTACCGAAACAGGTGAGCTTTATGTTCTTGATGATACATCGGGACAAATACAAACCTTTGCTCCTACTGAATTTACCGATAGTGTTCATACTGCATTGAATCTTTATCAGCAGGGTAAATATCTTGAAAGTAAAGAGCCATGGGAAAAGGTTCTTTTGATGAATAATCTTTTTGATTACGCTCACAAAGGTATCGCAGAAGCTTATTATATGGAAGAAAACTATTCTGCCGCTATGGAGCATTTCCGTTTATCTAATGATAAAGAGGGTGTTTCAAAAGCTTACACTGAATACCGTAACGAAATGATACGGAAAAACATTTTCACTGTGCTTGGTGTAATAGTTGCTTTGTTTGCTGTACTTTATGTGGTTGTTATAATAAAAAAGAAAACAAAGCTTTTGATTCCGGTTGGTGCAGGAATTAAAAAGGTTACTGACCGTAAGCTTATAAAGGAAATTTTATTTATATTCAAAATTCCTAAAAATCCAATGGATGCCTATTACGGAATTAAGCGTGAGGGTAAGGTTTCGGTTAAATCGGCAAGTATTTTATATGTGGTTTTCATATTAATTTATCTTGCGGATAAATACCTTTCGGGATATATTTTCTCAACCATTACCGATGGTCAATATTCACTGCTTAAAGATGCAGGAATTATAGTGGGAATATTTGTGCTGTTCGTGCTTTGCCATTACCTTATATGCTCAATAACAGAAGGTGAGGCTTCTCTTAAAAATATTTATTGCGGTGTTATCTATTCATTAATGCCGTATCTGATTTTAAGACCTGTTGTTATTATACTTACACATGCACTTACTTTGGATGAGGTATTTATTCTTAACTTCCTTAATACCATAATAATTGCTTGCAGTATTGCCTTGTTGGTGGTAATGATAAGTGAGCTTAATAATTATAAAGCATCTGAAACCATTAAGTGCATTTTCTGGACATTGTTTGCATTCTTTATGGCAATAGTTGTGCTGTTTATACTTTATGTTATGTGTAAGCAAACATTTGAGTTTATTTCTCAAATTTGGAGTGAGGTGATTTATCGTGCCGAAGTTTAAAATACTTGCTCTGATAATGGCAGCGGTTTTTCTTACCTCATGCTCTTCAAATTCTACTTATGGTAAAGTACCTGTTGACGGTGCTTTGGATTCAAAGGTGGTTGCCGTTAATACAACCCCATCTGAAATAACAGAAGATGGTTATATGCTTGCGGCTTCTAATGAAAATTATTCACTTTATTATGAAGAAACAGGTTTAACCGTAAAGGTTAAAAATAACCATACAGGTGCTGTTATGACCAGTGCCGCACCTCCTAAAGAGGATTCCGGTGAAACCTGGAAAAACTTTGTAAATTCAGGTATCGTTCTTGAATACTACAAGGGTAAAGCGGTCAATATAAATAAAATTAATATGTATTCCGGAAAACCGCAAAAAAAGATATCATTAATAAAAAACGGTTTTGCGGCAGAGCTTAATTTTAAGTCAATAGGAATACAGCTTACAATGTTTGTTACTCTTGATGATGCTAGTATCAGGGTTCAAGTGCCAAATAGCTCCATTAAAGAAACAAATGAGAATTGCCGTTTGGCTGCAATTTATGTATTACCGTTTTTGGGATACACCCATTTGGGTGAGGTTGAAGGTTATATGCTTATACCTGATGGTTGCGGTGCTTTAATTGATCTTAAAGACAATAATGAAAAGTTTTCACAGCCATTTAAGTCAAAAATATACGGTGGTAATTACAGCGTTGAGGCAGATACAACATCAGTGCAGAAGTTTGATGAAAGTATTGCTACCACAGCTGATACTGTTGAGGTTTTTGCACCGGTGTTCGGTATGGTTCATAAATCTTCTCAAAATGCCTTTTTGGGAATTATTGAAAGCGGTAAATATAACGCCGAAATTTACGCCTATCCCAATGGTGTAATAACTGAATTTAACTGGATTAGCGCAAGATATATTTATCGTGAGCCTTATAAATATCTAACAGGCCAATCGGGAAGTATTATTAGCGCTCAGGAAAAAAGGGAGACCTTTGATATAAGTGTTGTTTACCGTTTTGCGGGCGGTGAAGATGCTGATTATGTTGGTTTGGCAAAATGTTACCGTGAATATCTAAAGGAAAACGGCGTGTTAAAAGCTGATAACAATATTGATTATAGTATGCGTCTTGATTTCTTTGCGGGGGATGTTGAAGAATCGCTTTTCGGTACATCTTTTGTTCCAATGACTTCTGTTAGCCAAATTGATGAAATACTTTCAAATTTAGCTTCAAAGGATGTTAAACAGCTTTCGGTTTCGCTAAAAGGTTGGCAGGATGACGGTATATACGGCGAAATAAACGGAGATACCTCTTTTGAGAGCGATGTTGGTGATTTTGATGAATATGTTGATTTAGCAAAGAAGTATAAAAACATTGATTTTATGCTTTATGCTGATTTTCTTAATACATATTCAAAATCAGGCTCTAAGGATTATATTTATCAATATAACGGAAGCGTATTTTCTTCTGAAACATTTTTAGAGCTTCATCCCACTAAATACAGATATACTGCAGATGCTTCAAAACAGAGAATTTCTGATTTTGTTAAAGAACTTAAAACAAACGGAAAAATCGGTGTTTTGTTTGATGGTGTAACAGATGAGGTTTATTCATACGAAATAGGGGAAAGAACCGAAATGAATACCCGTCAGTTTGCGGCAGGTATTATTAATAAGGCTTTGCTTGATGCAGGTAAAAAATTAAAAACTGCTTATATTGCACCAAATGATTATTTGTGGGCAGAAACTCAGCGTTATTATGATTATAAAATTTACGGCTCTGATTATAAGTTTGTAACCAATGAGGTACCTTTCTTTGCAATCGTTTTAAATGGTAGCCTCCCTCTTTACAGTGAATATGTAAACTTTAAGGCTGATACTACTGAATATAAACTAAAGCTTATTGAAAGCGGTATATATCCATCGTTCTTGCTTACAGCAGAAGCTCCTTCCGCACTAATTTATACCGATTCTGCTTCGTTGTTCTCCTGTGAGTATGCCGAATACAGCGAAATGATTGCTGAATATGATAGGATATTTAAAAGTTTATCAAAATCCACCAATTCTTCAGCCATTTCAAATCATTCTTCCAATAACGGTGTATCTGTAACGGAGTATGAAAATGGTACAATGGTAATTGTGAATTATAATGATTATGATGTTGAGTATAACGGTGAAACTGTTGAAAAACAATCATGGAAAATTCTTGAAGGAAAGGCGGTTAAATAATGAAAAAAACAAATAAACCGCCTAAAAAATCCTTTAAAACAAGATTTTTTGGCAGAGAGGCTAATTGGTACGCATACATATTTTTATTTCCTTGGCTTGTGGGAATAGCAGTTTTGGTTTTGCGCCCATTGTTTCTTGCATTACTTTATTCTTTCAGTGAGGTTAATATTACCGCAAGCGGTATTAAATCCGAATGGATAGGTTTTGATAATTTCCAAGAAATTTGGGTTAAGGATATTAATTTTATTGAACAAGAGCTATCCTTTTTGTTAAAGGTTGTATTACAGGTTCCTATAATTGTAATATTTGCGCTTTTGGCGGCATTGATGTTAAATGCTAACCTTAAAGGTAAAGGAATTTTCCGTACCATATTTTTCTTGCCCGTTATTGTGGTAAGCGGTCCAATAATTAATGAGCTGCAAGGTCAGGGTGCTACTACGGTTTCTGCTTCGGATCAGCTCATTGTAACGCAGGCTATATCATCCTTTTTACCTGAGTGGTTGGTGGAGCCGATCTCTGGATTGTTTGCACAGCTTATCTTGATTTTGTGGTATTCGGGCATACAAATAATTATGTTTTTGGCAATTTTGCAAAAGATTGACCTTAATATGATTGAAGCCGCAAAAATTGACGGTGCTACGGGTTGGGAAATTTTCTGGAAAATAACATTACCCGCTATAAAAACTATTATTATGCTAAATGCGGTTTATACCTTGGTATATCTTGCAAACTCAAGTAATAACGGCGTAATTAATCTTATTTCAGCGGCTATGCTTAAACCAACACGTGGTTACGGTTATGCTTCATCAATGGCATGGATGCATTCAATTATCGTACTTATTTTGCTATGTCTTATTTTCTTGATGCTTAAAGAACGACCCGATGCTTTCCTTAAAAAACAAAAGAAAAAGCAAAAAGAGGCTAAAAGGCGTGCTCGTTTGAAGAGGAGGTGGGAAGCTGATGCAAAAAAGCGTGCTGATGCGTGAAAAAGGTAATTCTTCTAATAAAGAAAAGATGAAAAATTCTTTTAGAAGATTCTTTTTCGGCTCATACGAAAAAAGCGGTTTTTTAGTTAAATGTGCTTTGTATATCGTGCTTATTGTCATAAGTTATATTTACCTTTATCCGCTTTTGTATATGCTTGTTACAAGCTTTATGTCGGTTGATGATTTGGTAAATGACGCTGTGCGTTGGATTCCCACAGGTATTAAACTCGATAACTTCAAACAAGCCTTTGAGGTTATGGATTTTAAGAATACCATTATTGATACCTTACAGCTTTCCGTTCTGCCTTCATTGGCTCAGGTTGTTATTTGCTGTCTCACAGGTTTTGCCTTTTCAAGGTATAAGTTTAAAGGGAAATCACTTTGTTGGGGGCTTCTCATTTTAACCTTTGTATTGCCAACGCAGGCAACTATGGTTCCGCAGTATCTTATTTTCAATGAATTTGATATAATTGGAACGGTGTGGGCATATTTACTGCCGGCACTTTTGGGACAGGGCTTTAAAAGCACTATTATCACATTGGTATTTTATTTGTTCTTTAGTCAAATCTCCACATCACAAATTGAGGCAGCTTCGCTTGATGGTTGCGGTCATTTTAAGGTGTTTTTCTACATTGCACTTCCGGGTGTTGGTGCAGCATTCATTATAGGATTCCTGTTTTCGCTTGTGTGGTATTGGAATGAAACCTATTTAACAAGTATGTTTATTTCAAATACCAAAATCGGAAATACCCATTCAATGACAACCCTGCTCGTTAAATTAACCCAATTTGAAGCAAGCTATAAGCTTCTTAATGAGGGTAATGGTGATAATACATTGAATGAAGCCATACGAATGGCAGGAACGGTTATTTGTATAACGCCTCTGTTAACGGTATACTTTATATTGCAAAAGTATTTTGTACAGAGTGTCGATATGGTAGGTCTAAAGGATTAATTTTAGGAGGAAAAATTTATGAAAACATTTAAAAGAATTTTAAGCCTTTTGCTTGCGTTAACAATGCTTTTTGTATTCGCAGGATGTGGTGATGACGGAGAAAAGGAAGCTTCCAAAAGCAAATTTTCAAAAGAGGGAAGAGATATAACCCTTTATTTTGCGGCTTGGTTTAACCGTGACCTTCAGCAGCACCTTGCTGATGCTTTTATGGAAACCCATTCTGATGTTTATGTTGAATTGGTTGAAATTGATCAGAATTCATGGAGTTCAGGTCTTCAAAACTTAGCATCAACCGGTGACCTTCCTGATGCTTTCTGTACATTTGACCTTGCAACTGCAACCGCTAACGGTTGGACAGCTGATATTACCGAATATTATGATGCTGACCCCACAACCGCTAAAATTTCCGAAGGACTTAAAGTTGCAGGCGTTTACAACGGTAAGCGTTACGGTCTTGTAACAGAGCAGTATCCTTGCCTTGTTCTTATCAATAAAACTCTTTTTGATGATAACGATATTGCAATGCCCGGTTACGATTGGACAATAGATGAAATGTACAGTCTTGCTACTAAGCTCACAAAGCCTAATGAGCATCAGTATGGTTTGGGCGATAATGTTCTTTCATATCTCCGTGATGTTTATAATGCGGCTTATACTACCGATACTTGGCAGTATGGTTATGACCCCGATAAGGGCGTATTTGATACAAAATATCTTGCACAGGGCTATTCTAAGGGTCTTGAGCTTATAAATAATAAGATTGCAGGTGTTGTTTCAGCAGAAGATATGGAAGCTTGGTATGGCGATCCTGATATATGGCTTCCCAAAACAGGTAAACAAGCTATGCAGCTTGACTGGTATTGGACAATTCAAACCGTGAAAGCAAAGGAATATGTTGATCTTGGTCAAGAATGGGTTGCATATCCTTTCCCGGTTGGCACTTCAGGTCGTGTTCAAACTATAGTTAATGTTGGCTGTGTTTCCGAAACAAGTGACCATCCTGAGCTTGCTTATGAGCTTTTAAAGTTTATGACCTTTGGTGAAGATGGTTGGAAATCAAGATATGAGTGGTATAAGGGTAATAATGAGCTTCCCGCTTCTGTTCCGATCGTAAAGGATGACGCTGTTCTTGATCTTGTTAAGGAGCTTACCCCAGGTGATGATTATGCTGCTGTATATGATTCTATTGACCGCAGTGTTGCTGATATTAAAAAGTGGGTTCCCGGTCTTACCAATTATGAGTCTTGGATGTCTTCTCAGGAATTATGGGCAAAACTCCGTAATTCTTCTATGAAGGTTGAAGATGTGGCTGCTGATATGGAGCAGAAATTAAATTATTATTATACCGAGTGTATGAATAAAATTAAAGCCCGCGGATAAATTCCTTTGGGGGATATATTGATGAAAAAATTTATTAGAATTTTATCTTTTATAATGTGTGCTGTTCTTCTCACCGGCATCTTTTCAGGATGCGGGGAGGAAGAGAAGGCCGTTAAAAAGATTGATGGTTTACTGAATGACCGTGATTATTATGTGATTCGTAATAAAGAAAGCGGTTTGGTGCTTGCGGCAGATGATTTTGGTATGCTTGAGGGCGCTAAGGTTAAGTTGCGTGAGTATGATAAAAAAGAACAGGATCTCAGTATGGTTTGGCGTGCTGTGGCTGTTGATTCTTCATCATACCGCTTGCAAAATATGGCAACCGAAGATCGTTATATGTCTGTAAAGCGTGATTCAAATAAAAACGGTGCTATTATGTGCCTTGATCCGCTTAATAAGAGTGATGGTCAGATTTTTGAGCTTGAAGCTGATGAGAAGTCTAAAGATGATATAAGCTTCAGGGTTTTTTCAAGACTTACCGATTTTGCGCTTGAACCACAGGATGGCAATTCCGCTGTTGATACCGATGCAATACAAAACTATTTACCATACGGCGGTGATGTAGATTATCAGGTTTGGGAGTTTGAGCGTGTTGGTAATGGTGATATTGCACTTCCTCAAATGTTAAGTGTAACCGGTGATACACAAAACTGGTCTTGCCCTGAAATTTATAATTATGAGGGTACATATTACGGCTTTATAATGGCACGGGGTATATCAATTAAAACCTCTAAAAACCTTCGTGAGTGGACTAAATCGGGCACAGTTTTCCCGACCAATAAACCTTTGGCTTATGATTGGATGTCCAATCCTGTTGGCGGTGTTGAAAACGGCTCAATTTGGGCTCCCGGTATTTATAAGATTGGTGATACCTATTGTGTTTACTATTGTATTTCAACATCAGGTAGCCAAAATTCACTTATAGGTCTTGCAACAAATAAAACACTCAACCCCAAAGATAAAAATTATAAATGGGAAGATAAGGGCTGTGTACTTCATTCGTATACAGGAGATGATTATAACGCTATTGACCCATGTGTGATTATTGATGATAATAAACAGCCTTGGCTTGTATACGGCTCTTATTGGAGTGGTATCAAGATGCGTAAGATTAATCCCGATACCCTTATGCTGGATGAAGAGGAAAATACTGTTTATGACCTTGCTGCTGCTCAAACCCGTAACGGACCTGAGGCGGGATATATGATCAAACACGGCGATTACTATTATCTGTTTGTTGCGTGTGGATCATTCTCAACCGGTTATTGGAACGGTGTGGGACGCAGTAAAAAGGTAACAGGTCCTTTCCTTGATGCGGATGGTAACGATATGATGCTGCAGGGGGCTACTGCTGTGAATTCATACAGAGATGGTTTTACCAAGTGCGGACATAGCTCTGTTATGACCGATGCAGATGGTTCTCAGTATCATGTTACAGAATATTTTAAAACTTTTGATGATGGTAGCTCTTCATCAAGTCTTTTGGGTATAAGCCAGCTTTATTGGACTAAGGATGGTTGGCCGGTTACCGCTACAACACCGGGTGTTATTTCAAAACTTTCCGCAGATAAATAATTTTTCATCCTTTATATAAAATGAGTAGGTGATTTAATGAAAAAAATTATTTCTGTTCTTACTTGTTTGATTCTTATTTGTTCGGTTATAGTGCCTGCGGCTATGCCAATATCTGCGGATGGCGGTGTTTCTTTACCTGGACTTTATCATAAAAAATTTTATAAGGTTCACGGTAATTCGGGCTATGATGTTACTTTTGACCCCGAAGCCGAAACAATAACATCAAACAATAAGCAAACAAAATCAATGCTGAATTATTCTCAGGATATGACCGCATTTGATTCTTCAGTTACAATTCAGGGTAACTCATTGGGAAATATATATGCCGGAATTTCTTTCCATGTTCAGGAAAGTGATTTTACAACGGGCACTTTTAACTCATCAGGGTATTCGGTTATTGTAAAGCGCAATTCTGAAACAACCCTTAGTACTGCAAGAATAATAGTGCGTTATACTACAGGCGGTAGCAGTAAAAAGGAAATAGGTAAGGATATTGTTAAAAATCTTCCTACCGATAAGAATTTAAAGCTCAGATTAGATGTTTCTGTAACAGAAACTGATTTTGTAGCTAAGCTTTATTCCGAAGATGGTACACTTTTGGGTACCACCGATACCTTTAAGCTTAATGCAACCTCCTCATATACTACAACAAAGTATTATCCTTCAGGTGCGTTTGCCCTTATTACAAATGGTGTAAATACTTTTAGTAAGCTTTCTATTACTTCATACGGTGCAATGGCCAATATTCCTTCTCCTGAAGAAATCCCTTCTGTGGGTGGCGGTGATATTGGTGGTGGCAATGATGATGATACCGATGCTTTATCTTCAAAGTATGATATATACGGTACTGCCGAAACAGATAATGGTAATTATACAACATCCACCTCATCAATCGTAAGAGGATTGCTTAAAAGCGGCTCTAAGGCTAATTTCAGTACCAACCTTACGATGAAAATTAATGAATCCGGAGCTGTTAAAGCAGGCGTTATATTCCGTGTTCAAAGTGCAGGTGCTTCTACTGATGATATGCAGGGATATTCACTTATAGTTGATACCACAAAGGATAATAGTGTTCGTCTTTATCTTTATAAATATGGTAACGCAGGTTCGGGTAATAAATATCTGGGCAGAATAGGTGATTTTGTCACTGCTCCAAATATCTCTGTTACAGCAGGTAACGAGATTGTGCTTCATATTAACGTTGTGGATTCTAATATTGAAGCGTATGTTTATGATGCCGATAACAGCTCTTTAAAGAGCGATGTATTAAAGGCATCCCTTAAAAGTTTAACCGATAATGAGAAAAAAGGTACTGTTAATACAAAGGACCTTTATTTTGCTGATGGTAAAATAGGTTTTTATGTTGCAAAAGATTCTCTGATTAAAGCAATGGATCTCACAGTCGGCAACTCTGAAGAGATGTCAAAGGATCCAAATGTTACAGGTGGTATTCCTGCTGTTGATACTACAACAGGCAGTGCAGTACAGGGCGGCACTACAACCGTAGGAAATGTAAACGGCAGTAATATCACTGCTCCAACACTTTCAACACTTAATGAATATGTTGCGGATTTTGATAATTATACATTATATTCATCATCTTCAAGTAATAGATTTATCAGAACCGAAGAAGGGCTCACATCAAATACAACAGGTGCAAAGCGTGCTATGCTTGACGGTGTAACGGTAAAGGGTTTCCATTCAACTGTTACAATGCGTATAAGTGAAGAGGGAACGCTTCGTAGTGGTTTGGTATTTAGAGTGAATAATATTGATAAGGGTGTTGACAATAATGGTGCTTTAGCGGCTAATAATATTGAGGGTTATGCTGTAATTCTCTATAAAACACCCGGTACTACCGAAGATATGTCACGAGTTGTAATATGTATTTACAAGTATGGAATCGTTAAGGGTGCCTATCAATATCTTGGAACAGTTGCCTCAAAAGCAAGCAGCGTTCCGCTTCAGGGTTTTGATAAAAAAATTAGCGACGCTGCAGGTCAAACACTTACAATGGATGTAAATCTTGTTGATGATCAAATCACTGTTTATTTCTATAATACAGCTAATCCGTCACTTGTTAGTGAAAAGCTTTTTGCTGATCTTAAATCCACCACTGATATTGAAAAGGGAACACCTTCTCTTTCGGGAGTACATTATAAAAGTGGTGCTATAGGTCTTACTACCACAGATTATGTTACATTTGTTAATTTCACCTTAGAAGAACCTCTTCGTGATTCTACTGCGGTTGGTAATCTTTCTGATCTTAACAGCTATATTGTTTATGGAAATGGTGTTAAGCAGGAGGGCGAATATATAACCGCAAATTCTTCAGGTACTAAAAAGCTTCTTGTAAACAATCTCACCGTAACCGATTTCAAAGCTTCTGTTGATATGACAATTGACCCTAACGGAAACTTAAAAACCGGATTCTTCTTCCGTGTAAATGAGGTTGGAAATGGTGCAGATGATCAAACAGGTTATGCAATAATTGTAACCCGTAATTACAGTACAAACGGTGATAATAACCCTAACCGTATAGATATTGTAGTATTCAAGTGGGGTTATAGCAATAAGAAGTTATCATATCTTGGTGAAGTTGCTCGTGAAGTATATAAAAGCGGTAATTCGTTTGTTGATGGTAAAATGGCAGGGGAAGAGCTAACATTTGTTGTAAATGTAAGAGGGGCTTCTGTTGATGCTACACTTTATCATAAAGCTAATCCAACCAATAAACCTGTTACCTTCTTTACAAACCTTAAATTTGCGGCAAGTAAGGAAAAGGGTGATGTTGCTTACTTTGAATCGGGTTCAGTGGGTCTTTATCTTGGAAACTCTGTAAGTGACCCGCTTAACTATAACAAAGTGCGTAATTTCCACATTGATGACGGTTCGGGTGTTTTGGTTAATTCCAGAAGAACCATTGGCCTTGTTTCTGCATTGGGTCTTTCTCCGATTACGGGTGAAGGTGTGCTAATATTAGTTGCGGCTGCAATATTTGTAATTTCTGCAACCCTTTTGATTGGTTATGGAATTTATAGCAGAAGGGTTAAAAGAAAGAGGACTGGAGATATTAATTCATGAGAAAAGCAATATTAAGAACAGATAAATATTTTAAAATAGATAAGGTTGATGAGCGCCTATTCGGTTCTTTCCTTGAGCATATGGGACGTGCTGTTTATGAGGGTGTTTATCAACCCGGAAATAAGTTTGCTGATGAAAATGGAATCCGTTTGGATACAGCGGCACTTGTTAAAGAAATGGGTGTTACAGCAGTGCGTTATCCCGGTGGAAATATTGTTTCTGCATATAATTGGGAGGACGGTGTTGGTCCTAAGGAGCTTCGCCCTGTAAGATTGGAAGCCGCTTGGCAAAATCTTGAGGATAACAGCTTTGGTACAAATGAGTTTATGGATTGGACAAAAATTTCCAATACTACTCCAATGATGGCTGTAAACCTCGGAACACGTGGCGTTGAGGATGCAATGCACCTTTTAGAGTATTGTAATTTCCCGGGTGGTACTTACTATTCCGATCTTCGTAAAAAGCACGGATACGAAAAACCGCATAATGTAAAGCTTTGGTGTCTTGGTAATGAAATGGATGGTCCTTGGCAGATCGGTCATAGAAATGCACACGAATACGGAACTATAGCTGCTCAAACAGCAAAGGTTATGAAGGATATTGATCCTTCTATTGAGCTTGCAGCTTGCGGTAGTGCAGGTCTGAAATTGCCAACCTTCGGCGAATGGGATGCAACAGTCGCAAATCGTTGCTTTCGTTACATTGATTATCTTTCAATGCATACATATTACAATAACAGAAATTTCACATTAGATGATACCCGTGATTTCCTTGGTCACGCACTCACATTTGATAGCCAAATCCATTCTGTTATAGCTGCTTGTGACTATGCTTCGGCTATTAATAAATCGCCTAAGCGTATAAATCTTTCAATAGATGAGTGGAATGTTGTTTATCGTCCTCACGGTAAGGTTCCGCCTGATGCTCGTTGGACTAAAGCACCTCATCAGATAGAAGATGTTTATAATCTTGAGGATGCATTGCTTGTAGGTACAATGTTCCTTACAATGCTTAACCATGCAGACCGTGTAAAAATCGGTTGTTTGGCACAGCTTGTAAATGTTATTGCACCCATAATGACTTCTGATAATGCCGCATGGAAACAGACTATTTTCTATCCGTTCAAGCATTGCAGTAATTATGGTCGTGGTACAGCATTATATAATGTTATGGAATGTGATAAATATGATTCAAAAAATCATACCGATATTCCTTATCTTGCTTCTTCTGTAATATATAATGAGGAAGAAGATAGATTAGCAATATTTGTTGTAAACCGTGATCTTGACGAAGATAGTAATTTAGAGGTTGACCTTCGTCAGTTCAAGGATTATAAGCTTGATCGTCATATTATACTCAATCACGATGATATTAAGGCTGTAAATACAGAAGAAAATCCCGATAATGTTGTTGAACAGATTAAGAACGAAAATTCTAAGTTTGAAAACGGTTGCCTCACATCAATAATTGAAAAACATTCTTGGAATGTAATTGTTCTTAAAAAATAATAGCTTTAAAAGCTGTATCTGAAAGGAATGTTTATCCTATGAAAAAGATATTAAGTTTGCTTTTAGCGGCTGTAATGATTTTCTGTTTTGCTGCCTGTGGTGACGATGATACTTCTTCAAAGGCAAAGGATAAAGAGCGTAAGCGTGCAGCTAAAGGTCAAGATACCACAACTGCCACCGGGCAGGTTTCGGATGAAATTGTTCTTGATACCGGTTTGCTTACTCCGCTTGATAAAACCTATGCCAAAAGCAATAAGGCTGATTTGGTTTATGATGCAAACATTTTTATAAATCTTGCAAATCAATCAGCAGGTACTGTTAATATTGCTTGTGTTGGAGATAGCATTACATACGGTACCGCCTCTTCAGACCCTGAAAAGGCTTCGTATCCGGTACAACTTCAAAAATTGTTGAAAGCACGTTTTGGTAATAAATTTAAGGTTAAAAATTACGGTCATGCAGGCTCTTTTATTGCTGCATTTGACCGTAGCAATGCCGCAACGCTTCAATACATAAATACCGATGAGTATTTAAAGCTTCGCAAGGATAAGCCTGAGGTTGTTATTTTAATGCTTGGTATCAATGATATCGGTTATGCAAACAGTGCAGAAAATCTTGCCACCATTCAAAAGGATTACGTAAATCTAATCTCTAAAATAAAGGCGCTTAAATCCAATCCTCTTGTTTTTGTTTGTACGCCTTTGGTTAGAACAACTGCTTATAGCAGCTATGCTTCACTTGAACTCTTGCGCAGCGTGGTTATCAGTGCGGCAAATGAAACCAAATCTTATGTAATTGATACATATAATATCACAAAGGAATATTTCAGTAGTGCCCTTTATGAAACCGATTGTTTACATCCCAATGATGCGGGATATAAATATCTTGCTCAAACTGTTATGAACGCTGTAGCCTATGGTCTTACTGAATATAAGGATGCCGCAGAAAACGATACTTCAAATTATGTTGTTTATGTTGATTCTGCAAAGGGAAGCTATGATAGCGTTGGTGCCACGGCTGATAAACCTACCTCAAGCTTTGCTCGTGCGGTTGAGCTTTGTAAGGGTGGCGGAACAATAGTAGTTTCAGGCAGAGTAACACCTGCAACCACTTCTTCAAATTCTGTAAAGGTATTTATAGCGCCCGAAAATGCCAATAAAATCAAGGTAACAAGTATTGACCCGTATGACGGTAAAGATTATCGTGATACCAATAATGCAAGAATTTATATGTCTGCTTCAATGTATTTGCAGGGAGACTATTTATTTGAAAAGGTAACATTTGATTTTATTGCGGCAAGTACAAAAATTGTATGTAATTATAATAATATAACCTTTGGTTCAGGGGTTAATTGTACTGTTACAAGTGGTGGATACCCCGTGCTTATTTTCGGATATGATGTTGTAACAACAGCTCAATCGCATGAAGATCTCTCCTGTAAAAAGGATTGTACCTTAACTGTAAACAGCGGTACATTTACATATCTTCGTGGTGGTAATTACAGAGCTGCAAGCACTGCAACTTCTTCGCTTAATTACGGTACTGTCAAATCCGGTGTTACGGCAAATATTATTGTAAATGGTGGTACTTTTACAGTTGAGGATGGAGTAAATAAGGATGCAGGAAGCCGTCTTTCATCTGCTTTGGGACAGAACGGTATGGAAAGTGGCTCTACCGTAAACTTTATTGTAAACGGCGGTACATTTAAAGGCTCGTTATTTGCGGTACCCAGAATGAATCCTTATACAACATCAGGCGCACCTGATGTTGCGGGTAAAATTAATATCACGGTAAATGGCGGTTTGTTAAACGGTTCGGGAATTGACTATTTGCAGACCTTTAGCGGTGATAAAAAGCCTGCTTTAAGCGGTTCTTATAATCTTACCATAAATGGTGGTACATTTGGCGGTGGCTCTAATTTAAGTTTCGCTGCTTCGGGTTGTCCTAATTCAGTGTTAACTTTAGGTACAGGTAATTCTTATCTTGAAAGTTGGGCTGATATATCGGGCTTTACAACCGTTAATAAGTAATTTTAAATCTAAATATTAAAAGACCGAAATTCTCTTGTGAGAACTTCGGTCTTTTTTAATATTAATTGTTATGATAAAGTTTTTTGGTTTGGTATTTTGGTTCGCAGGTAAGGTTCACACCAAGCTTTCTAAAGGTTTGCTCATCCACACGGGCTAAAATAACACTTGAATGTGCTTCAAGACCGCGTAGCTTTGGAACCTGTTCAAGAGCTTTTTTTGCAGTGCCGTTTGTTGCAGCACATATTGAAAGAGCAATTAAAACTTCGTCTGTATGAAGTCTTGGATTGTGATTACCAAGAAGCTGTGTTTTCATTTTCTGTATAGGTTCAATTATGGTTGGGGAAAGCAATTCAATATCATCGGGAATACCGCCAAGTACCTTTAATGCATTTAAAAGCATTGAGGATGATGCACCTAAAAGGGAGGAGGTTTTTCCTGTGATCAGTTTTCCGTTTGCCATTTCAATGGCGGTTGCAGGTGCGCCTGTAAGCTCAGATTTGGCAAGTGCTGCACTAACTACAGGCCTATCATTAACGGTAACTCCAACCTGATTCATTATTAGTTCAAGCTTTGAAACCTCATTTTGTTCGCTTAAACCTTGGCGAACAGCGCACAATGCAGCATAATAACGGCGTATTATTTCTTGTTTTGCGGCATCACAAACAATATTATTATCGCAAATTGCAAAACCTGCCATATTAACACCCATATCAGTGGGGCTTTTATAAGGGGACTCTCCCATTATGCGTTGCATCATAGCATTAAGAACAGGGAAAATTTCAATATCACGGTTGTAGTTAACAGCCGTTTCACCATACGCATCCAAATGGAAAGGATCAATCATGTTAACATCATTAAGATCGGCAGTGGCGGCTTCATAAGCTATATTTACGGGATGTTTAAGCGGTATGCTCCAAATAGGGAATGTTTCAAACTTTGCATATCCGGCTTTGATTCCATGCTTGTGTTCATGATAAAGCTGAGAAAGGCAGGTTGCCATTTTTCCGCTTCCCGGACCCGGTGCTGTTACAACAACAAGCTGACGCTTTGTTTCAATGTAATCATTTTTTCCAAATCCTTCATCACTAACAATAAGCGGAATATTAGATGGGTAATCAGCAATAGGGTAATGACGATAAACCTTTATACCAAGGTTTTTAAGCCTTTTTTCAAACGCTTTAGCAAGCTTTTGACCGGTGTAACAGGTGATTACAACACTTCCAACATATAAGCCTATACTACGAAAAGCATCAATAAGCCTGAGGGTATCAAGATCATAGGTGATACCCAAATCACCACGGCGTTTATTTTTTTCTATAGCATCCGCATTAATAACGATAACTATTTCTGCCTCATCTTTAAGCTCTAATAACATCTTAACCTTTGAATCAGGCTCAAATCCCGGCAAAACACGAGATGCGTGAAAATCATCAAAAAGCTTGCCGCCAAACTCCATATAAAGCTTGCCGCCAAACATATCAATGCGATCACGAATTTTTTGTGATTGTAATCTTATATATTTGCAATTGTCAAATCCTATCTTAGTCATGGAAACCCCTTCGCTTTGCTAAAAATCATATTTATTATACCAAATTCTGTAATTGCTTTCAAGTGGATTTTAATATATTTTATATATATTTTCAATAAAAACAGCAGGCAATCATTGATTGCCTGCATATAAGAAAATTCATCAATCTTAAATAGAATCAGCCGCCAAGATATGCCTTTTTAATTTCAGGACTTTGAGCTAATTCCTTACCTGTTCCCGAAATAGTAATTTTTCCCGATTCAAGAACATAGGCACGGTCAGCAATATTAAGTGCCATTTCAGCATTCTGCTCAACTAAAAGAATAGTAGTTCCTGATTTATGATATTCCTTAATTATATCAAAAACCTGATTAACAAGTAAGGGGGAAAGTCCCATTGAAGGCTCATCAAGCATCAAAAGCTTAGGATGACACATCATAGCTCTTCCCATTGCGAGCATCTGTTGTTCGCCACCGGAAAGTGTACCTGCAATCTGATTTTTACGCTCACCAAGACGGGGAAAACGGGTGTATATTTCTTCAATATCCTTTTTGATTTGAGATTTATCTGTTTGAGTATAAGCACCCATCAAAAGATTTTCATAAACCGTTAGCTCTTGGAAAACATGGCGTCCCTCAGGAACCTGTGTCATACCAAGGTGTACTATCTTGTGTGAAGGCATTTTAAGGATATTTTTATCCTGATAGGTAATTGTTCCGCTTTGTGCAGGGATTAAACCCATTAAAGCATGAAGAGTAGTTGTTTTTCCGGCACCGTTAGCACCGATAAGTGTAACAATCTCACCCTCATTTACTTCAAAGCTTATATCCTTTATAGCCTGAATAACACCGTAAAAAACCGAAAGATTTTTAACTTCTAACATTGCCATAATAATTAACCTCCGATATATGCTCTGATAACTTCGGGGTCATTAAGAGCAGTTTTAGTGTCACCCTGTGCCAAAACTGTACCGAAGCTTAAAACGGTAATTTCATCACAAAGTCCCGAAACGAATTTCATATCATGCTCAATAAGCAAAATTGTCATATCAAATTCATCACGGATAAAGCGAATAATATCCATAAGCTCTGCTGTTTCATGCGGATTCATACCTGCAGCAGGTTCATCAAGTAATAAAAGCTTTGGAGAGGTGGCAAGCGCACGAGCAATTTCTAATTTTCTCTGCTTACCGTAAGGAAGATTGCATGCAAGGTGATTGCGGTCCTCTTCCAAACCAACAATTCTTAAAATTTCTTTTGCACGTTTACGCATCTTTGCTTCTGATTTAAAGAAAGAGGGAAGACGGAACATACTTGAAAAAGGATTGCACTTAAATTCCTTGTTATGATGAAGACCAACCAAAACATTTCTTATAACGCTCATATTGCTGAAAAGACGAATGTTTTGGAATGTTCTTGCAATGCCTTTATGGTTAATTGCCTCTTGGCTTTTTCCGGTAAGATTTTCACCGTCAAGATAAAAGGCACCTGTTGTAGGCTGATAAACACCTGTTATCATATTAAAAACAGTGGTTTTACCTGCACCGTTAGGACCAACAAGCCCATATAATTGCTTTTTTTTGATTTCAAGATTAAGGTCACTTACAGCCTTTAATCCGCCGAAGGATATTCCGAGATTTTCAATTTTTAAAACTACGTCAGACATAATTTTATTTATCTCCCTTCTCCGATTTATCAGGTGTAAATGCTGTATTGCTCTTAACATCAATTTCCATGGAAAGAATAGCGTCCATATTGATTTTGCTTTCTATTCTGTTCCACTCAGCAGCATCATCATTGATTTTTTCGGGTTTCTTATGATGATTAAAGATGCGTGCAAATAAATATTTAATATTGCACTTTTCTTTTATAGGTTTAAGCTTTGGAGCATTATTGAAGATAACAACAATAATAAGGATAATTGCATAAATTAACAGTTTTAACGCTGCAAGCTCACCTGAAAGCTCATTTTGAAGAACAAAGTTGATATAAGTAATAACAGTGGCTGCAACGATAGAACCTGTAATACTGCCCATACCACCCAAAACAACCATAACAAGAATTTCTATTGAATAGTTATAGCTGAATGTTTCTTGTGTGATAGGTGATATCTGATGTCCGTACATAACACCTGCAACACCTGCAAAAAATGCAGCAAATGTAAATACGAATAATTTATAATAGGTAATATTGATACCCATTGCCTTTGCGGCAATTTCGTTATCACGAATAGCTGTAATAGCACGTCCGTGCTTACTCTTGATTAAGTTTTGAATAAGGAAGAGAACAACAAGAATGATTATAAAAGAGGAGATATACATCGTGTCACGCTCTAATGCAATAGCATCAGTTTGCATACCCATAGCTTTGCCGAAATATGGGAGATTTTTAAATAAATTACGCACGATTTCTCCAAAAGCAAGCGTAACGATTGCAAGATAGTCACCTTTTAATCGAAGTGCAGGTAAACCGATAATAAATCCAAAAACAGCAGAAACTAAGCCACCTAATATTAATGAAATAACAAATGTAATTATCTGGTTGCCGATTATTTCGTGGAAAGAATTCGCAAAATAACAACCAATATATGCACCAACACACATAAAGCCTGCATGTCCTAATGAAAGCTCACCCAAAAAGCCTACAACAAGGTTAAGTGATACGGCAAGAACAATACTGTATCCAATTCTTGAAAGAAGGTTTAAATCTGAACGGCCTAAAAATCCTGCATTATCTAAAATGATAAATGAAATTAAGGCTATGGTAATTACAATGTAGTTTATATAGTTTCCAATACGGAATGAGTGAGATTTTTTCTGTATCTTTTCCATTGTAATTACACCTTCTCTCTTCTTTTTTTGCCAAGCAGACCGATAGGTCTAACCAAAAGAATGATTATAAGTAAACTAAATTCAATAGCTGTTGTATAATTGCTTAAAAACGGAATACTCTTACAAATGTTTTCAACCACACCTAAAAGTATACCGCCAACCATTGCTCCAGGGATAGAACCTATACCACCGATAACAGCTGCGGTAAAGGCTTTGATACCGGGCATTGCGCCAAGGGTAGGTGTAACCGATGGAATAGACATAAGGTAGAAAAGACTTGCAAATGCCGCTAAAGCAGAACCGATTGCAAAGGTTATCATTATTATGCGGTTTACATTAACACCCATAATTTGTGCTGCGGCTTTATCTTCAGAAACCGCCAGCATTGCACGACCGGTACGTGTGGTTTTTATAAATACAGAAAGGGCAGCCATAATTATAGCGCCGATAACAAGTGTAATTATGCTTGAAACTCTTATAGATGCACCAAGCAATTTAAAATTGCCCATATTTGGTAATTCAATCGGCTTTGACTCTGCGCCAAATATTAACTGAGCAATACCTTGTAAGAAATAACTTACACCGATAGCGGTAATAAGAACGGCAAGGGGAGAAGCGCCACGAAGCGGTTTGTATGCAATTTTTTCAATTAAAATACCCATTAACATACAAACAATTACCGCAATAGCAAGTGCAACAATCGGATTTGAATACATAGTTATGGTTGTTAAAATTGCATAGGCACCTACCATTATAATATCGCCGTGTGCAAAGTTCAGCATTTTAGCAATACCGTAAACCATGGTATATCCTAAAGCTATTAGTGCGTATATTGCTCCCAGACTTAATCCGTCCAATAAAATATTAATATTCATTTTATGGCTCCTTGTATATTTTTTGGTTTATATTCAGTATACACCGCAAAAAAATAAAGCATTTTATCTCTTTGCGGTATATGCTGTTTCAAGCCGAATACGGCCAAGGTATTACCCTTGACCGTATTGTGTAAAATTAAAACTTAACCAAGTTCAACGATAACCGGAACCTTAGTGCAAGCGCCGCTTGCATCCCAAGTCATACCACCGGTTACACCCTTATAAGAGAAGCTCTTATCGGTGATAGCCTTAACTACCTTATCGCAAAGATCGCTGGGATCAATATCAGCGTCATCAATGCCGGCAGCCTTCATAGCTTCATAAATTACATAAACTGCATCGTAACCGTCAGCTGCAAACTGGTTGGGATCCTCGTTGTACTTTGCCTTGAAAGCCTTAACGAAAGCAGCAGACTTTTCTTCTGTGCTGTTTATATCAAAGGGAGTGATGTACTTGATCTTATTTTTTACGGAACCGTCTTTCAACTGTGTTTCGATACCGTCAAAACCATCACAACCGTAAAGAATAGCGTCACATTCCTTAGCTACACAAGCCTTAGCAATAAGACCGGCCTCGGTGTAGTAGATAGGCATAAAGATTACATCGCAATCTTTAAGAGCTTCTACCTGTGCTGCAAAGTCTTTCTTGTTTTCATTATCAAAACTCTGTTCAATATATTCCTTATTGAGCTTCTTCATTTCAGCCTTGAATGCATCATAGATACCGGAAGAATAAGTATCACTTGTATCGTAGATTGCGCCGATTTTGTCAAAATTCTTTGCAATCTCCTCAGCAGCAAGAACACCCTGGTCAGGGTCACCGAAACATACGCGGAAAGCATTTGAACGGCCTTCAATTACATTTGCTGCAGAAGCAGAAGGTGTGATGAAGAAAAGATTATCCTTTGCAGCTTTAGCAGCAAAAGACTCACATGCACCGGAGGTAACGCTTCCCAAAGAAATCTGCATACCTGCGTCGTAAAGTGCATCATAACCGGTAGCTGCATCTGCGGGAGTAGCCTTATCGTCCTTAATTTCGAACTTGAATTTAACGCCGTTAAGTCCGCCGGCTTTGTTGATTTCGTCGATAGCTAACTCAGCACCGTTCTTAACTGCAATACCGTAAACTGCGGTATCACCGGTAAGAGGTCCGGTAGCGCCGATGAAATAAACATTTTCTGACTTCTCGTCTTCGCCACAGCCTGCAAAGCAAGTGAGCATCATAACAAGAGCCAAAAGGATACTTGCGATTCTAAATGTGTTTTTCATTTAAAAAACCTCTTTCTAAAATTTTTTCTAATAAAACGGATATAAAAATCCATTCTATTAAAAATTTGTAAATATAATACCATTTTTATGCGGTGGTGTCAAGAAAACAAAGAAAAAAACACAAATTTCTATGTTTTACATAAAATTATGCAGAACATACCCAATATTATGACATATTTTGCGGTTTTGACAAAATGTAGTTTATGTGGTATTATCTTATATATTATATGTATGCGCATACACACGCTATATTATAATGTGTTGTGTTATGTTGCACAAAATATGCTTAAATGATGAAGTTTTATGCAACAAAACAATCAAATATTCATAAAAATGCATTTTTATGTTGCATATTTATGAATATTGTGGTATTATTTTAGCATAGAAATTCAATTTATGCATTTAGGAGGATATTAAAATGGATAAGTCAAAAATCAAAAAGGTAGTTCTTGCGTATTCGGGTGGTCTTGACACCTCTATTATCATCCCTTGGCTCAAGGAAAACTATAACAACCCTGAAATCATTGCTGTTTCAGGTAATGTTGGTCAGGCAAGTGAATTGGAAGGTCTTGAGGAAAAGGCTATTAAAACCGGCGCTTCAAAGCTTTATATTGAAGATCTTACAAAAGAGTTTTTAGAGGATTATGTATTCCCCTGTGTTCAGGCAGGCGCTGTTTATGAGGAATATTTACTTGGTACAGCATTTGCTCGTCCGCCTATAGCTAAGAGAATTGCTGAAATTGCTATTGCAGAAGGTGCTGATGCTATCTGTCACGGTTGTACAGGTAAGGGTAATGACCAGGTTCGTTTTGAGCTTGCTATCAAGGCGTTTGCTCCCGATATGCCGATAATTGCTCCTTGGCGTGAGTGGGATATTAAGTCTCGTGATGAAGAGATTGATTATGCTGAGGCTCATAATGTTCCGCTAAAAATCAGCCGTGAAACAAACTATTCAAAGGATAAGAATATTTGGCATCTTTCACATGAGGGTCTTGATCTTGAAGATCCTATGAATGAGCCTCAGTACAATAATCCAACATTCCTTGAAATGGGTGTTTCTCCTGAAATGGCTCCTGATAAGCCAACTTATGTTACCATTCATTTTGAGCAGGGTATACCCACTGCTGTTGATGGTAAGGAAATGGGTGCTGTTGAACTTGTTGATACACTTAATAAGCTCGGTGGTGCAAACGGCATAGGCCTTCTTGATATTGTTGAGAATAGACTTGTTGGTATGAAATGCCGTGGTGTTTATGAAACTCCCGGTGGTGCTATTCTTTATAAAGCACACAGTGTTTTGGAAAGCATTTGTCTTGATAAGGAAACTTCACATTACAAGGCTTTAGTTGCTCAAAAGCTTGCAGAGCTTGTTTATAATGCTCAGTGGTTTACACCCTTAACTGAGGCTATTCTTTCTTTTGTTAAGACAACTCAAAAAACCGTTACCGGTGATGTTACCTTAAAGCTTTATAAGGGTAATATGATAAATGCGGGTGTTTGTTCACCATATTCCTTGTATGATCCTGAAATTGCCACATTTGATGAGGATGAGGTTTACGATCAGAAGGATTCTCAGGGCTTTATTAACCTTTATGGTTTGCCGACAAAGGTTTATGCTAAAATGAAGGCAAAGAACGGAATTAAGTAATTTTAGGAGTTTATATAAATGGATAAAATGTGGGCGGGTCGCTTTGAAAAAGCACTTGATAAACAGGCTGATGATTTTAATTCTTCAATACATTTTGATTGTCGTATGTACCGTCAGGATATAACAGGTTCTATGGTTCATGCTGCAATGCTGTGCCGTAAGGGGATAATCACCCAAGAAGAATATGAGGATATACTTGGTGGTCTAACCGGTATTCTTGAAGATATTGATTCCGGAAAGCTTTCGTTTGATATGGATGCTGAGGATATTCATATGTTTGTAGAATCTGAGCTTACAAAGCGTATTGGTGATAACGGTAAAAAGCTTCATACTGCCCGCAGCCGTAATGATCAGGTAGCCCTTGATATAAGGCTTTATTTAAGGGCGGAGTGTGAAGAAATAAGCGGTTTGATTTTAAAGCTTATTGAAGTAATAAAGGATAAGGCGGATGAAAATAAAACTGCTATTCTTCCGGGTTATACCCATCTGCAAAGGGCACAGCCTATAACCTTTGCACATCATTTATTGGCGTATGCAATGATGTTTAAGCGTGATTTTGAGCGCATTGGTGATGCTGTAAAGCGTATGAATTATTCCCCTATAGGTTCTTGTGCGCTTGCAGGAACTACTTATAATACCGACCGTGAGTTTGAAGCTGAAAAGCTTGGCTTTAGCGGTATTATGATGAATAGTATTGACGGTGTTTCTGATAGAGATTTTTGTGTTGAACTACTTTCGGCATTCTCTACCGTTATGATGCATCTTTCAAGATTTTCAGAAGAGGTAGTGCTGTGGTCATCTTGGGAGTTTAAGTTTGTTGAGCTTGATGACAGTTATACTACAGGCTCCAGCATTATGCCTCAAAAGAAAAATCCTGATATGGCAGAGCTTGTAAGAGGTAAAACAGGTAGGGTATATGGTGACCTTATGGCACTTTTGACAACGCTCAAAGGCTTACCGCTTGCATATAATAAGGATATGCAGGAGGATAAAGAGTCGATTTTTGATGCAGTTGATACCGTTAAAATGTGTCTTGGTGTATTTACACCTATGATAGCTACTATGAATACCTTGCCCGATAATATGTATGCAGCGGCACAAAAGGGATTTATCAATGCTACAGACCTTGCGGATTATCTTGTTAAAAAAGGTATGCCATTCAGAACAGCATATAAGCATGTGGGTGAAATTGTTTCCTACTGCATAAAGAATAATACTGTTCTTGAAAAGCTTTCAATTAAAGAGTATAAGCAGTTTGATGAACTGTTTGATGAAGATTTATATAATGAAATTTCGCTTGAAACCTGTGTGGAAAAGCGTATTTCAGCAGGCGGAACGGGACCGCAATCGGTTCTTGCGCAAATCAAGTATATAACGGAGTTTTTGAATGATGAAAAAGATATTCATTGACGGGAAGGCCGGAACCACCGGCCTTAAAATCTTTGATAGATTAAGCGGCAGAGATGATATTTCGCTTATAACTCTACCCGAAGAGTTAAGAAAAGATTCTAATGCTCGAAAAAAAGCATTAAATGAGGCAGATATTGCATTTTTATGCCTGCCTGACGATGCGGCAAGAGAATCTGTTTCTATGATAGAAAATGATAAAACGGTTGTTATTGATACTTCAACTGCACACAGAACCAACCCTGATTGGAGCTATGGTTTTCCTGAGCTTTCTCAAAAGCACTATGAAGACATTTTAAAATCTAAGCGTATTGCGGTACCGGGTTGTCATGCAAGCGGCTTTATTGCACTTGTTTTTCCGCTTATAGAGGCAGGAATAATTGATAAAGATATTTTGCTTTCTGTCTTTTCTCTTACAGGTTATAGTGGTGGCGGAAATAAAATGATAGCGCAGTATAATGAAAATCCTGAAGATGCTTTACTTTCAGCTCCACGGCAGTATGGTCTTTCACAGAAGCATAAACATTTACCTGAAATGACAGCCGTTACAGGTATTGAAAATGCACCTGCATTTTGCCCGATAGTTTCTTCATTTTACAGTGGTATGGAGGTTACAGTACCTCTTTTTGCATCACAGTTGAATCAAGGAAAAACGATTGCAGATATTCGTGATTTGTATTCGAAAAAATATACCGGTCCCATTGTCAGCTATGATGAAAATGATGATGAGATAGGCTTTTTATCTGCAGCCAAGTTATCCGGTAAGGATTCTATGCAAATATCGGTTTACGGTAATGATCAGCGTATACTTCTTACAGCAAGGTATGACAATCTTGGTAAGGGCGCTTCAGGTGCGGCTGTTGAAATACTTAATTTAGTAATGGGCGTTGAAGCCACAAAATGTTTGGAGATTTAACTATGGAAATCATAAGTGGCGGCATTTGTGCCGCAAAAGGATTTAAAGCAGGCGGTATTCATTGCGGTATTCGTAAAAATAAAACAAAGCGTGACCTTTCTATTATATACAGCGAATGTAGAGCAACAGCAGCTGCTGTATATACTACAAATCTTGTAAAGGGAGCACCGCTTACCGTTACAAAGGCACACCTTGCAGATGGTTTTGCACAGGCTGTAATTTGTAATAGCGGAAATGCTAATACCTGTAATGCAAACGGTATTGAAATTGCAGAAAAGATGAGTGAGCTTTGTGCTGATGCACTTAATATTTCTGCTTCTGATATAGTAGTTGCTTCTACCGGTGTTATCGGTCAACCTTTAGATATTACACCTATAGCTAACGGAATACCCGCTTTGGTAAATGAGCTTTCTTATAACGGCAGTGAAAATGCGGCAGAGGGTATTATGACTACCGACACCATAAAAAAGGAGATTGCCGTAAGCTTTAATATAGGCGGTAAGGAGTGTTGTATAGGAGGAATTGCAAAGGGATCCGGAATGATACATCCAAATATGGCTACAATGCTTGTTTTCATTACTACCGATTGTGCAATTAGTTCGGAACTTTTGAAAAAAGCACTTTCTTCCGATATTCAAAATACATTTAATATGGTAAGTGTTGACGGTGATACTTCCACAAATGATATGGTTACAATTCTTGCTAACGGTATGGCAGGTAATGA
>SVPW01000035.1 GCA_015065645.1 Oscillospiraceae bacterium
GAGCAGTGTTTGGCCTTATCTTGTGGCAATTCTTTGCTTTTTGATTCTTATCATAGTTCATGAATTCGGTCATTTTATTGCCGCAAAGCTTATGGGTGTTAGGGTTAATGAATTTGCGGTAGGCTTTGGTCCAAAATTGTTTTCAAAAAAACTTGGTGAGACTAAATACAGCTTTTGCTGTGTGCCCTTTGGCGGATATTGCGCTATGGAGGGTGAGGATGAGGAAAGCTCCGATGAAAGGGCTTTTTGCAAAAAAAAGGCTTGGCGCCGCTTTGTTATAGTGGTAATGGGCGCTGTTTTTAACCTTTTGTTCGGTCTTATTCTTATTGCAATAATCATAGCTCCTGAAGAAAGTTTCGCCACAACAACCATTTCAAGTTTTCACGAAAAAGCCAAAAGTCAGGAAACAGGGCTTATGGTTGGTGATGAAATACTTGAAATTGACGGCAGATATATCTTTTCAACCTATGATATGAGCTATGCCTTTACTAATGTTGAAGATGCAAAGCTGGATATTACCGTTTTGCGTAACGGTAAAGAGGTATTACTTCGTGATGTTACCTTTAACAGCTCTTATGATAAGGAAAATAATATCAGGTATCTTGATTTTGATTTTTGGGTTGAGCCTCAGGAAAAAACGGTTGGAAGCTATATAGAAAATGTTTTCAAAACAGGCGCTTCGTATTGTGCAGTAATTTATCGCTCACTTTTTGACCTTATAACCGGTAAATACGGTGTTAGTGCAGTTTCGGGTCCTGTGGGGATTACGGTGCAGATAGGTTCACTTGCTAAGCAAAGCCTTATGAATTTATTGCCTATAATTTCATTAATTTCAATAAATTTAGGGTTATTTAATCTGCTTCCTCTACCTGCGCTTGATGGTGGCAGACTCATATTCATTTTATTTGAAATGATATTCAGAAAACCTGTTCCTGCAAAAAAAGAAGCACTTGTTCACGCAATAGGAATGATACTGCTGTTGAGTATTATTGCGCTTATTACAGCAAAGGATATAATCGGTTTATTCACATAGGAGGTGCAGTATGTACACCAATAAAACCACAAAAAGGGTTAGGGTAGGTAATGTTGAAATAGGGGCAGGAGCTCCCGTTTCGGTGCAGTCAATGCTAAACATTCCTGCTCACGATATTGAGGGAAATGTACGTCAGGCAAAGGCTTTGCAGTCGGCAGGCTGTGAAATAATAAGGGTTTCAGTGCCTGATGTTGAAACGATAAAAACGGTTGAAGCATTAAAGAAAAATATTGATGTTCCAATAGTTGCCGATATTCATTTTGATTGGCGTCTTGCGATTGAAAGTGTAAATGCCGGTGTTGATAAGGTGCGTATAAATCCGGGAAATATAGGGGATGAACAGCGTGTTAAGGCTGTAGCCGATGTTTGCAGAAAAAACGGTGTACCTATTCGTATAGGTGTGAATTCAGGCTCGCTTGAAAAGGAAATTTTGGCAAAGTACGGTTCTCCCACACCTGAGGCTATGGTTGAAAGCGGATTGTACCATATTTCGTTGCTTGAAAAATATGATTTTGATGATATCGTTTTGTCACTTAAATCTTCCGATACCGCAAAAATGTATAAGGCTTATACCTTGGCTGCGGAAAAATGCCGTTATCCGTTACATCTTGGTGTTACCGAAGCCGGCACTTCAAATATGGGTGTAATTAAGTCTGCGGCGGGTATTGGCGGTCTTTTGCTTCGTGGAATAGGTGATACTATTCGCATTTCTTTAACCGATGACCCCGTTGAAGAGGTTGCTGCCGCATTAAAGCTTTTGCGTGCACTTGATTTGCGTAAGGGCGGTATACGGTTTGTTTCGTGTCCAACCTGCGGAAGAACAAAAATTGACCTTATTGGAATTGCAAAAGAGGTAGAAAAACGTTTAGAGGGACAAAAAAAGGACATTACTGTTGCTATAATGGGTTGTGTGGTGAATGGACCGGGTGAAGCTAAGGAGGCTGACCTTGGAATAGCAGGTGGTGATGGTTGCGGAGTTATATTTAAAAACGGCGAAATTATACGCAAGGTGGATGAGGATAAGCTAATTGATGAATTGATTGCAGAAGTTGAAAAAATATAAATTATGAATACGGAGTTGTAAAAAAATGCCTTCATTTGGAGAATTGTTTGGAGGATTTAGTGAAAATTTAATTATAACATCGGCACCTATCAGGGGTTGCAATCTTGATATGGATAGCCGTGAGCTTAATATAAGGCTTTATTTTAAAGAATTTGTAGGAAGGGAAGAAATTTTTTCTTTAAAGGAAAAAATCAAATCGCTGTTAAAGCTTAATAACTGCACCATAGATTATTCGTTTAATTCTGATTGTTTAACAGCACAGGCATGTGCCGATACAGTTGGTGAGCTGTGTGCTAAAAGTGCTGTTTATAACGGCTTTTTCCATGGTGCGGAATACTGCCTTGATGACGATGTTTTGTATATTTCATTAAAGTATGGTGGCTTTGAAAAAATTTGCGATACTGATTTTGAAAAGCAATTTGCGGCTATTATAAGTAAACGCTTTTCCCGTGATATAATTATAAAATTTGACGGTCAGCTTGATGATGTTGAAATGATACCCCCTCCTGTTGAAGCAGCACCCGTTATTGTGCGTGAAGCTCCTAAAGGTGAAAAGAAGGGAAATATTGAAATTACCTTTGAAAAGCGTAATGACCGCCCTGAAAACGGCATTGTATACCTTGATAATCCAAAGCTTTTTTACGGTAATCATATAGATAATGAAACAAAGCCTATGATTGAGGTTACTGATAGCGATACCCGTATATGCTGCTGGGGTGAGGTTTTTGGCTATGAAATACGCACTATTAATACCCGTAATGGTGAAAGAAATATAGTAGAGTTTAGCTTTAGCGACTATACAAACTCACTTACCGTTTCAATGTTTATGGACCCTAAAAAGATGAATACTATTGCTCCCATAAAAAACGGCGCATTTATTCTTGTAAACGGAAGCTATGAGTTTGATACATATAAAAAGGTAAACCTTGTTAAAATCAATAGAGGCGATTCAATAGCTCTTCTTCAAAAATATGAAGAAACCGATGATTATGAGGATGGTCGCCGTGTGGAGCTTCATTGCCATACAAATATGTCTGCAAAGGATGCTGTGGCTTCTGCTGAGGATATAATAAAGCTCGCATATAAATGGGGTCATAAGGCTGTTGCTATTACAGACCACGGCGTTGTACAAGCTTATCCCGCCGCCGCAGGCGCTGTTAAGGGAATACGTAAATCAGGCGGAGATTTTAAGGTAATTTACGGTGTTGAGGGATATTTCGTAGATGATATAAAGAATGATATTTCTGAGCTTAACGCAAAGCAAATAGCCAAAATGCGTTATCATCAGATAATTTTGGTTAAAAATCTTGAAGGTCTTAAAAATCTTTATAAGCTTATTTCCGAAGCACATCTTAACGATTATCACGCAAGACCGATAACGCTCAGAAGTAAGCTTGAAAAACTTCGTGAAGGACTTATAATAGGCTCTGCTTGTGAGCAGGGTGAGCTTTATCAGGCAATTATACACGGTGCTTCACATGAAGAGCTTTTGGAAATAGCCAAATTTTATGATTACCTTGAAATTCAGCCGCTTGGTAATAATGAATTTATGATAAGGGAATCTTCTCTGCCCGATAAGGTTGATAAAAAGACCGGTGCCGTAACACCAAATCCTCATAGGCATGTAACATCCTTTGAGGTTATTAAGGACTTTAACCGCAAGGTGGTTGAGCTTGGTGATGAGTTGGGAATCCCCGTTGTTGCCACGGGTGATGTTCACTTCCTTAAAAAGAGTGACAGCATAATCCGTAAGATAGTAATGGCAGGTCAGGGCTTTGATGATTTTGAAAATCAGGCACCTCTTTATCTTAAAACCACTGCCGAAATGCTTTCTGATTTTGATTATTTTGGTGAGCGTGCCCGTGAATTTGTTATAGATAACCCAAATAAAATTGCCGATATGGTGGATGGCGATGTTATTCCTGTTCCTGAGGGTAACTATCCGCCTGTAATTGAAGGCTCTGATGATCTGCTTCGTCAAATCTGCTGGGATAATGCACACCGCCTTTATGGTGATCCCGTTCCGGAGATTGTTGAAAAGCGTCTTAATAAGGAGCTTAATTCTATTATTAATAACGGCTTCTCAATAATGTATATCTCGGCGCAAAAGCTGGTTGCATACAGTGAGGAAAACGGTTATCTTGTTGGTTCCCGTGGTTCTGTAGGCTCCTCTTTTGTTGCCACTATGGCAGGTATTTCTGAGGTTAATCCCTTAGCTCCTCACTATGTTTGTCCTAACTGCTGTTACAGTGAATTTTTTACTGATGGTAGTGTGGGTTCGGGATTTGATTTGGAGGAAAAAAACTGTCCCAACTGCGGAACACCGCTTAACCGTGACGGTCATGATATTCCGTTTGAAACATTCTTGGGCTTTAAGGGTGATAAGGTACCTGATATTGACCTTAACTTCTCGGATGAATACCAAACTGCCGTTCAAAAGTATACCGAAACACTTTTCGGCAGGGAAAATGTTTTCAAAGCGGGTACTATTTCTACCATTGCTGAGCGTACCGCTTATGGCTTTGCTAAGGCTTATGCTGAGAAAAAGGGTGTTACATTAAGCAATGCTGAGCTTGACCGTTTGGCAAAAATGGTTGAAGGCTCTAAGGTAAAAACCACAACAGGTCAGCATCCTGCAGGAATGATAGTAGTTCCCAGAACTCATACTATTTATGATTTCTGTCCGGTACAGCACCCTGCGGACGATGTTAATTCTGATGTTATTACCACACATTTTGACTTCCATTCTATCCATGATACCATATTAAAGCTTGATGAATTGGGCCATGTTGTTCCTACCACATATAAATATCTTGAGGAATATACAGGTATTCCCGTAAACAGCGTTTCAATGAGTGATCCTGCGGTTTACAGCTTGTTTACCTCTACCGAAGCTTTGGGTGTTACACCTGAGCAGATAGACTCCAAAACAGGTACATACTGTATTCCTGAGTTTGGAACTCCCTTTGTAAGAGGTATGCTTCTTGACTGTAAACCTAAGAACTTTGCGGATTTATTGCAGATTTCGGGTCTTTCTCATGGTACGGATGTTTATCTTGGCAATGCTAAGGATTTGATTGAAAACGGAACATGCACCATTTCTGAGGTTATCGGTACCCGTGATAACATAATGGTTTACCTTATACATCAGGGTATGGAGGAAGGTCTCGCCTTTAAGATAACCGAGACAGTGCGTAAAGGTCTTGTTGCAAAGGGCAAGGTTTCTAAAGAGGATTGGGGCAAAATGGAGGACGCAATGCGTGCCGTTAATGTCCCCGAATGGTATATTGGCTCTTGCTATAAGATTAAGTATATGTTCCCAAAAGCCCACGCCGCAGCTTATGTTATTTCGGCACTCAGGCTTGCATGGTATAAGGTTCATAAACCGCTTGAATTTTATTGTGCTTATTTCACAGCCCGTCCTGAAGATGTAGAGGTTCCAACTATTATTCAAGGTCACGAAGCGGTACGGCGCAGAATTACCGAAATTCGTTCAAAGGGCAAGGAGGCAGGGCAGAAAGAGCTTGATGTATGCGATAACCTTCTTATCTTTAATGAGATGATGAGCCGTGGAATTGGTGTGTTGCCTATTGATATTAAAAAATCTCATGCAACAAAATTTGTTCCTGAAGATGGTAAAATGCGTCTGCCATTCGGTGCACTTTCGGGTGTTGGAACAAAGGCGGCAGTTTCAATCTATGAAGCGGCACAAAAAGGCAACTTTGTTTCCCGTGAGGATTTTGCTTTGGAAGCAGGCGTTTCCAAAACAATTATTCAAAATCTTGCTGATTTAGGCGCACTTGGTGACCTGCCTGATACTAATCAGATTACAATGTTTTAATTATTAATATTTTTTTAATTACTGCTGTATCTATTATGGTACGGCAGTATTTTTTTGCAAAAATTAAAAGATGTCGGTAAATGTCGGTGAAAGGCAGAAATCCTCCTGCTATCATATAATATATCGGATAACGCAGAAAGGAGGAATTGATGACTGAGGCTTTAATAGCGGCAGGGTCTGCGGTGGTGGTGGGGATATTATCGCTTATCGGCGTGATGATAACCAATAGCCGTTCAAACAGCAAAATGCAAAGTGAAATGAAAACGGCTCAGGCGGTAACGGAGGAGCGTATTGACGAGCTTACAAGGGAGGTTCGTGAGCATAATAATTTTGCTCACCGCATACCTGTTGTTGAGGAAAAAATTAAGGTGATAAATCACCGCCTTGATAACCTTGAAAAATATCATAAACCAAATTAATGTAGGGAACGGCCTGTGTGCCGTTCCGGAATGTGAAAAATTAAAAAAACGGTATGACACGCAGGTCATACCCTACGAAAATTAATTGAATTTGATATACCGTAGGGGACGGGTCACCCGTCCCGGAAAGGAGAATTTTTATGGTAGAAATTATTAAAAACTTATGCCCTGAGGGAAAATATGCAATAAAGTGTCCTTTTTTAATGACACCCAAACGCATTGTGATTCACAATACCGCAAATGATGCACCGGCAGAAAATGAGGTCAACTATATGCTTTCACGCCCCGGTGAAGTCAGCTTCCACTTTGCCGTGGATGATGAAAAGATAGTGCAGGGAATACCGCTTAACCGTAACGCCTGGCACGCAGGTGACGGGCAGGGTAAGGGCAACCTTGAGGGAATTGCTATTGAGATATGTTATTCGCTTTCAGGCGGTGAAAAATGGCTTAAAGCAGTAAACAATGCCGCAGAGCTTACAGCAAAGCTTATGAAAGATTACAACATCCCGATTGAGCTTGTAACCAAGCATCAGGATTACAGCGGCAAAAATTGCCCGCACCGTATTTTGGATGAATATGGTTGGGAAAACTTCCTTAATCTTATCCGCAAATATGTAGGCGAAAAGCCTAATACAGAGGTTGAGGTTGTAACCGCACCCGATGTTATCTATGCTGCACATTTTTTAAAGGGTAATTGGCTTTCTGATGTAACTAATTATAACGATGTAAATTATAACGGCTACGCAGGAATTGTAGGAAAGGCTATAGACGGCATCCGTGCAAGATTGACTAAAGGCAATATCGTTTACCGTGTGCATACGGTGGGAGGTAAATATCTTGATTGGGTGCGTAATCTTGACAAAGCACAGGCAGGTTATGCCGGTCTTTACGGCTATAATATTGACGGTGTGCAGATGTACCTTGAGAATCTGCCCGGCTTTGCGGTTGAGTACCGTGTAGCACCTGTCGGTAAACCCTACCTTGCGTGGGTTCGCAATTATAAGGATAACGACCCTAATGGCTACGCAGGTATTTACGGTAAATCAATCGACCGTATACAGATAAGAATAGTAAAAATATAATATTTCCTATTAAGCCTTCCCCTTGATGGGGAAGGTGTCACGAAGTGACGGATGAGGTGAGGCATACCTTATCAATATATATTGTAAAAAAAGGAGGTGTAAAAATGAGCGATAAACATAAAAAATGGTTAAAAGCGGCAGGGGTTAGAGCCGTCAAAACGGTAGCGGAAACAGCCATTGCCACAATCGGTACTTCTGCAATTCTTTCTGATGTGAATTGGAAAATAGTAGTATCTGCATCACTCCTTTCGGGATTGCTGTCATTGCTGTTTTCAGTAAAGGGATTACCTGAAGTGGAGGAATAAAAACTGAAATTATGAATTAATGGTAATTTTTATGAATATATCGTTAATTTTTTTACAAAGTGTATTGATTTTTAGTTGCTTAGCGGTTATAATATATCCTGGCTAAAGTTGGATTAATGTAATCTGTAAAATGTACTAATTCAGCTAAGTTTTAGAATTCACATAAAAGGAGAAAACACAAATGACAAACAATCAAACCGTTTTGAAGTGGCTTGAAGAAATGAAAGAACTTCTTACCCCGGATCAGGTCGTTTGGATTGATGGTAGCGATGAGCAGAGAGAAGCTCTCCGTGAAGAAGCTTGCAAGCTTGGTGAACTCACAAAGCTTAATCAGGATGTACTTCCCGGTTGTTATCTGCACCGTACCAATCCTAATGACGTTGCCCGTGTAGAAGATCGTACTTTTATCTGCAGCCGCGAAAAGGACAATGCAGGCCCCACCAATAACTGGTGTGACCCCGATGAAATGTACAAAAAGCTTTACAACATTGCTCGTGGAAGCTATAAGGGACGCACAATGTATGTTATCCCTTATTCTATGGGACCTATCGGTTCTCCTCTTGCTAAAGTTGGTATTGAGGTTACAGATTCCGTATATGTTGTACTCAATATGCTTATTATGACCCGTGTAAGCCTTAAAGTTCTTGAGGTTTTGGGTGATAGCAATGACTGGGTTCGTGGTCTCCATTCCCGTTGTGATGTTGATCCTGAAAACCGTTATATCTGCCACTTCCCTGAGGATAATACCATTATTTCTGTAAACTCCGGTTACGGCGGTAATGTACTTTTGGGTAAAAAGTGTTTTGCACTTCGTATCGCTTCCTATCAGGGTTGGAAAGAGGGCTGGATGGCTGAGCATATGCTCATTTTGGGTCTTGAGAATCCCAAGGGTGAAGTTAAGTATGTTGCAGCTGCTTTCCCGTCTGCTTGCGGAAAGACAAACTTGGCAATGCTTATTCCGCCTGAGTATTTGCGTAAGAAGGGTTATAAGATCTGGACTGTTGGTGATGATATCTCCTGGATGAAGATAGGTCCTGATGGCAGACTTTATGCTATTAACCCTGAAAACGGTTTCTTTGGTGTTGCTCCCGGTACTAATGAGCATTCAAACTTCAATGCTCTTGAGAGCACTAAGAAGGATACCATTTTCACAAACGTTGCTCTTGATCTTAACGATAACACCGTTTGGTGGGAAGGTCTTAATAAGAATCTTCCTGAAAACGCACTTGATTGGAAGGGTAATCCTTGGGATCCCAAGAAGTTCAATAAGGCTGATAAGTCTACCTGTGCTGCTCATCCTAACTCTCGTTTCACAGCTCCTGCAGCAAACTGCCCCTGCATTTCTGAGGAGTTTGATAAGGGTGCCGGTGTTCCGATTTCTGCTATCATCTTTGGCGGCCGCCGTGCTAAGTGTGCTCCGCTTGTATATCAATCTAAGGATTGGGTTAACGGTGTATTCGTAGGTTCTGCAATGGCTTCTGAGACCACTGCTGCCGCTGCAGGTGCAGTTGGTGTTGTTCGCCGTGATCCTATGGCTATGCTTCCGTTCTGTGGTTATCACATGGGTGATTACTTCAAGCATTGGCTTGAGATGGGCGAGCGTCTTGGTGATAAGGCTCCTAAGATCTTTAATGTTAACTGGTTCCGTACCGATGATGAAGGTAACTTCGTATGGCCCGGCTTTGGTGACAATATGCGTGTTCTCAACTGGATTATTGACCGTTGTGAGGGCAATGCAGATGCTACCGAAACCGCTATCGGTTATATTCCGAAGCCTGAGGATATTGACCTTACCGATCTTGATATGGATATGGATACTCTCAAATCCATTCTCAAGGTTGACAAGGATGTTTGGACTAAGGAAGCTGCTGAGATTGAAGAGCATTATAAGAAGTTTGGCGATAGACTCCCCAAAGAGCTTCGTGAACAGCTTGAAAATCTTAAAGCAAACTTGGCTAAGATGTAATATAAATACAACAACCGTAAAGCGTAACAGCTTTACGGTTGTTTTTTTGCTATTGCGGGAATGTTTCTAATTCGTATCCTGCGTTTCTTAAATTATCTATAAATTGCGGAAGTATTTGTGTATTTGTTGATGATACTGCGTGTAATAAATAAAGTCCGCCGTTGTGGGCACGATCGGTAAGTTTTTGTAAAGAGGCTGCAGGGTCGGGTTGTTTTGCAGGGTCCCAATCTGCATAGGCATAACTCCAAAAAAGTGATTTATAACCCATTTTTTGAAGTAATGCCAACATCCGTTCACTTGCTTGTCCCATAGGGAAGCGGAAAAGGGTCATTTCGTAACCAAAATTATCTTTTATGTATGTATGAAGCCCGTTTATATCATTATAAGCATCCTGCAAGCTCATTGAAGGAAATGAAAGATGTTTTGAGCTGTGGTTGCCTACAATATGCCCTTCGTTTATCATTCTTCTTATAAGGTCGGGATTTTGCTTTGCATAAGGAAGTGTAACAAAAAATACTGCCGATACTTGTTTTTCTTTTAAAACATCAAGTATTTGCGCAGTGTAGCCGTTTTCATAACCCTCATCAAATGTAAGATAAATTTTTGCTTCGTCAGGCATAATGTAAAAAGCATCGTATTTGCCAAAATTTTGTTGTGACGAAAGGCTATAGGTAGGGCGATTTTTATTGTCATAGTTTACGCCCTGTCCCCATCCACGCATTGTATTATCAAGAGACATAAGGTATTTTACCGTTTCTTCATCCAATTTACCGATTTTATTATATGTAGGCTGTTGATCTGAAGAGGGTAATGAGGATGATGGCTCAATAGATACTATACTTTCCTCTGATGAAGAAGATTCCTCTTGTGAGTTTTGCGAAACAGATGAGGATGTAATTGTATGAATTGCAGAAGAGCTCTCATCCGCTGAATTTATAGTTTCTTCAGGTGATTCGTTTTGTAAAAAGAAAAGTAAAAATATTGCCGCAGAAAGCGCCGCTAAAAGTGCACAAACGGTACAAATTAAAACTGTTTGTTTTGTGGAATTATTTTTGCTCAAAAAAAGCACCCCCTATAACTTATAATAGCGTTAAAAGGGGGACTTTGTCAATAATTATATTTTCATAACATCCTTATCGGATTTGAATAATGTAAAATCAAATATTCTTATACCGTTTTCGGTTATTTGAAAGGCACTTTTTTCTTGACCAAAGCCTATTTTAAGCGTATTTTCATAAGCACTTGCCGCACCTGTGATGCCGATTATAAGGCAAAAAATTATAACCGATGTAACATAAAATGAACGCCAAAATGGGTGATATTTTCTTTTCTTCATGCTAAAACTCCTACTAACGCATTGCCTAAAAGCTCTGCTGAATACATAACCTCTTGTATGCTGTTTACCTCTGTTCCCACCTCAATCAGCATAGAACCTGTTGTGAGATTTTGATTGTAAATTTTTGAAACAAGACTTATTGACCTTGCAAGTGTGGGGTACATTCCCTCAAGCTGATGCTGTAATTTTACTGCAAGCTTTAAATTTTGCTCCCAATTTGGATAATTTGTAACACTTCCGCTTTGCGAACCCATTACAAGCATAACCTGTGCCGCTTTTTTGCCGTTTATTTCTACAACAGGTTTTACCTTTTGTGTTCCGTCACCGGCAATAGCATCACGGTGAAGATCTATTACAATCTTAATATCGGGGTATTTTTTCAAATAACTGTTAACCGTTGCCGCAGAGCGTGTGTAGCTTCCGTTGTATTGAGGATAATCGTGAGTGGTGGTGTCGTGTAAGGTTTTTATTCCTGCGGCATTTAGCTTATCTGCTATTATTTTGCCCAATTTCACCATATTGTATTCTTCATCAAGTGTGCGTGCAGCATCTGAGGTTGTATAATAATCTCTGGTTTCGTGTAAAAATGATTCGGTTGTGTGGGTGTGCATTATAAGAACCTGCACCGAACCATCTTTCTTTATTGTATACCCAAGCGGAGATTCATATAGCTTTTTAAGGTCTATATTAAGATTTGTGCTGTTTTTAAGATATATTCCGTTGTAGCTTGTGTTTGCGGTGTAGGGGGATATAAATCGTTCAACAACCTTTCCCGCAACGGTTGAATCACTTCCTGCTGAAACCGCTTGTGAGGTATTTGCCTCACTGCTGTTTTGTGTGCTTGAAGTTGAAGGATTACTTTGTGTTGCTTGACTTGATGTTGTTTGTGTGGGGCTGTATTCAAAATTACCTAAAAAAGCGATGTTATTTTTTTGCGGTAAGGCTTTGGTTTTATAAAAAAATATATCATATCCGGAGTAAAGAATTACCGTGAGACAGCAAATTGAGGCGGTAATAAGCCTTATTATACCACTGCGATTGTGCATTTAATTGTATCAGCTCCTAAAAAAGGTTGTACTAAAATGTATGCACATTCGCTTAAAATTATACTAAACTTTGAAGCAATTTCTCATCTAATTCGGGTTGTAAAAACAGGTTGAGTGCAAGTGATAAAATCTCTGCGGAACGGCGAACCTGATAATCAATATCGGTAGGTGTTACCATCATTGAAGCAGTATTGTGAGATTTATTTTCGGTAAGGTCATAAATAAGGGTGCGTATATCAACCACGGTGGGTATACCTATTGCTATTACAGGCACTCCAAGTATTGATTGGCTGATTTCCTTTCTGGAATTTTCAACCCCCGAACCCGGGCTTATTCCCGTATTGCAAAACTGCACCGTTTTGCAAAGCCTTTCGGTGTGTCTTGCGGCAAGTGCATCTATAACAATAACGGCATCGGGTTTTATTCTTTGCACCGTTCCTTTTATTATCTCAACTGCTTCAATACCCGTTTTCCCAAGAACTCCCGGTATTAAAGCCGATATGCTGTTAAGACACTCAAATCCTAACTGCTTAAATAACTGTTTGCTTATGTGGCGTGTTGCCAACATTCTGTCAATGGTAAGCGGACCTATTGCATCAGGGGTAATATCACGGTTCCCAAGGCCCACAAGAAGTATATTGTTGCGTTTTTTCATCAGCTCCGATAAAGCACAAATTATAGCTTGCTGTAAATGTGAACGGCGGGTTGATTCACTAAAGTCATTAAATTCAATGGTAATATATTTTCCCTGTGGCTTACCAAGGGTTTTTGCCGCATTTTCATCACTTATTATTACGGTTTTAATTTTAACCTCTCCAATGGTTTGCTCTTTGGTTGTGGCACCTGCTGTTTTTTCGGTGTGCATTTCACAGCTTTCTGTTATCAGGTCTGTACGAATATCCGTAATAATTCCTCCTAAAAAACTAAAAAATCATATCTAAAAATGATATAAAATATGAAAAGTATAGTTTATAATATAAAATGATAACATTTCAACAATATTATGAAACATAAATTTGTGTTTATTCCAAATAATATTACAACTTTGTTGCTTGACGAGAAGGGGCAGATACAATATTCTTATAAAAGAATAATTTTTTTGGGGTATTGCAATGACTAAGAATTATATTTTTGATTTTGGTAAGGTTTTGGTTGATTTTGAGCCTATGTATATGACTGCTCAATATATTGGTGATGTTAAAGACCAAAAAGATGCAGCTAAGGTTATTTTTGACCGCCTTTATTGGGATAAGCTTGATGAGGGTACAATAAGTGATGATGAGGTAAAGGCGGGTATTCGTTCCCGTCTTCCTGAAAGGCTTTGGGAAAGTGCTTGTGCGGTGTATGATAATTGGTATAGGCATTTACCTGAAATTGAGGGTATGCGTTCAATTTTATTAAGGCTGAAAAATAAAGGGTGCGCTCTTTTTCTTCTCTCAAATATAAGTAAGGGCTTTGCAGAAAATTACGGCAATGTATCATCTTTAAAAGAACTGTTTTCATTGTTTGATGGGCTTGTTTTTTCAGGACCTATCGGCATGGTTAAACCCACTGCTGAAATATTTAACCATCTGCTTTCTTTAAATGGTTTAAAGGCAAATGAATGTACATTTGTTGATGATAATTCCGCTAATATTGAGGGAGCAAAGGCTGTTGGAATAAATACTTTTTTATTCCGTGGTGATTACCGTGAGCTTGAAAAAGAGATTTTTGGTGAGGAATAAATTATGTCTATAGAAAAGGTAAGAGCTTTTTTTAGGGAAAAGGGCATTGAAGATAAAATTCGTGAGTTTGAGCTTTCAAGTGCAACAGTTGCTCTTGCGGCAAAGGCACTTGGTTGTGAAGAATGTCGAATTGCTAAAACCCTTTCTTTTAAGGTGAATGAAAAGGTAGTGCTTATTGTTGCTGCGGGGGATGTTAAAATAGATAATCCCAAATATAAAGCACAGTTTGGAACAAAGGCAAAAATGCTTTCTTTTGATGAAGCTGAAGCACTTATAGGTCACGCTGTTGGTGGTGTTTGTCCGTTTGCTGTAAATAATGGTGTTGAAACATATTTGGATGTTTCACTTAAACGCTTTACAACTGTATTTCCGGCTTGCGGAAGTGCTAACAGTGCTATTGAGCTTACTATTAATGAGCTTGAGCAGTATTCGAATTATATTGGCTGGATAGATGTTTGCAAGCCATACGAATAATATTAATAAAGGAAAAAGGATATGATTTTAAAACCAATTAACGGTACATGGTTTGAATTCAGGCACCACTGCACTGCTGAAGGTGTTTTTTGGAATGATACATGTGCAAATTTTACCGATGCCCAGTGGGAGGCAAAGGTTGACGAAATAGCGGCTCTTGGTATGAAATATATTGTTTTGATGTCAAGCTCACTTGTTTATGATGGGAATGCTGTAAGCTATTTTAAGAATGATATTTTCCAATTTGCTCCAATTGCAGCAAGTGACCCTATCGGTGCACTTCTTCGTGCGGCTCAGCGGAATAATATTAAGGTATTTATGTCCTGCGGCTTTTATGGTGAATGGACTGAAACTATAAATAATATGACCAGCTCCGTGGTTCAAAAGCGTGCATTTAATGCTATGGAACAACTTGTGGCTCTATACGGAAAGTATGAGTCGTTTTATGGCTGGTATTTACCCGATGAATCGGATATTAAGCCGTATTTTTCGGATGAATTTGTAAATTACATAAATGCTTACAGTAAATTCGCAAAAAGTATTGTTCCGGGTTCAAAGGTTCTAATAGCACCCTATGGCACAAATCATCTTAAAACTGATGATAAATATATTTCTCAGATAGAAAGCATTGATGTTGATATAATCGCATATCAGGATGAGGTTGGTGTTCAAAAAGCAACCCCCGATGAAACACCTCGTTTTTATGAGGCACTGCGTAAGGCCCATGATAAGGCAGGCAGAAGTGCACTTTGGGCGGATATGGAGCTTTTTGAATTTACGGGTAAGGTTTATCAAAGCGCATTAAAAGCGGCTCCGTTTGAGCGCATTGAAAGGCAGATTAAAAGTATATCTCCTTTTGTTGATGAAATACTTGTTTATCAGTATCAGGGTATGATGAACAGCCCTGAAAGTAAGGCATTTTGCGGTCATCCCGATTCATTGAAGCTTTATAACGATTATAAAGCTTGGCTTGAAAAACTGAAGTAAAAATTTAAGCAGGTACCTTTTGTGCACAAGTCCAGTAAAAACGAACAATAGAAAAAACAGACCCCCTATGGTAGAATAAAACAAACTACCATAGGGGGAATTTTTATGCCAAGGGAATATCGACATATACAACAATATGAAAAAGAA
>SVPW01000005.1 GCA_015065645.1 Oscillospiraceae bacterium
CAAGTAAAGAAATCAAAAATCCGAAATACGCAATATAATACAGTATCATAATGACTGTAATGATAATCGGAGCAATCATTTTCCTTTTGTGTGAATTCAACCTTTGCACCACCATAAATTCTATTTAGTTCATTATATCATATATTAGCCATAAACACAATATGTTTAATAAAAATCGCCCTGCCGAGTGTTCGGCAGGGTGATAAGTTTGCTTTATAAATCTAATTACTTAGATTCCTTTATAGCGGCCTGAGCGGCAGTACAATGTGCGATGAGAATAATTTTAAGACTATCATTTTGAGTACAATTTTGGGTACCGGAGACGTTTTATTAAGATTATATTTAAACCAATTCGTTTGCAATGGGGGTATTTACAAATTCTGCAATGTCAACCCCACGGCTTACTGCAACCCATATTTTCATATAAAGTGAGATAAAACTGCTGTATGGTGCCGCATTTATATTAAGCTTTGTGAAAAGCTTTGTGCTTTCGTAACCAATACCCGATTTTACGCCGCAAACAAATACGGGAATATTACTGTCATAAGCCTTTTCGCAAAGCTGTGAAAGCCCCTCGCTTTGGGTATTAAGGGTGGCTGAATGATACGGCTTTAAGATTATAGCCTTTATTTCATCCAAAGAATAATTATAGCTGTTTCCCGGTACGCTTTCAACCGAAAGTATATGTGAGTTTTCGCTATACTCAACCACACCTATTCCCTTGGCGTTTACAGAAAGCTCTGTATCAAGCATGGTGATTTTTCCGTCATAGGTAGCACAAACCGATTGACCTATACCGTAAATTTCCGCCGAACCTTCAGCATGCTGTAATATACGTGATGCGATGTGTATATTAGCAATATCCGAATCGCTGTTTTTATAGCTCACAAAAACGCCCTTTAATTTTGTGTTTATTATAAACTCCACAGCCGCTTCAAAATTTATATAACCGTTTGTTTTTTCATTATCCAGCGGATAATCAGCAGAAACCAACACAATCGGTACAGGTGTATCAGCAAAAGCATATTCCAAAGCCGCTGCTGTATACTGCAAAGAATCCGTTCCGTGGGTAACTATAATACCATCAGTTTTTTTTGCAAGCTCACTCTTTATTTCCGCTTGCAGTATATTCAACTCATTTGCAGATAGATTTTCACTTAAAACGCTGTATGGAGCGCTTATTTGAAACTCTACTCCTTTAGCCTTATTATCAAAACGGTTTAATAACATATATTTAGCGGAATCATCAATACCAACCCATTCTTTTTTAGTGAGTGAGCCGATAGTTCCGCCTGTGAAAATAATTGATATTGTCATTTTATCCCCTTATTTCAACTCAAAATCAAATACACATTCCGTACCAAGACGGCTTACCAATGGACACTTACGGCAATTAAGCTCAACATCCGAAGAATTAAGTAATATTTCTACAACGCCCGTACAATAACCCTTTATAAAAGCACAGATTTTTCTTTTATTTTTATTGTCGACAATAAAAGCTTCGTTTATGCGGATTGTGCCGTTTATGGTATCCTTTTCTTCATCGAAATTAACCATAGCTTTAAATTTTCCCCAACCGACCGCCGAGTCAAACCTGCACCACTTATCAAACTTTAATTGAAGTCCCTTTGCATTAAAGCCTGTATCCCATTTATCGTTTATTCTTTCAGCAAAATTTTTACCGCTGTTATAGCCACTTTCATAAAAAATTTGTTGAGCCTCAGTTTCTCCGACAAGCACCTTTACTTTTTCAAAAATGCCGCCCATCATATTAATAAATGTATCTGTTCTAAAACTTACATTTCGCTGATGGTCATCAGGATTTATCATAACTCCTCTTTCAGAATCATACTCAAAAACGGTGGTTTTGTTTGCCGCTTCCTCAATTTTTTCAGGCTCAGCAATGGTTTGAGGGCGTTTATCTGCAGGAAGACCCTCAATAACAGCATTATATATTTCATCATAATAACAAACCAAATCATCATGATATGCCGACACCCAATGCTTTCTTCCGAGATAATACCTTAATTCATCACTTAACTCGAAATTTTCAACAAACACCGGTAAAATATTTTTCTTCTTATTAGTTATTGCCTCAACTTCATTTAAAACATGCTCTGATTCGTTTATTGCTTCGGAAGCTACAAGTAAAACTATGCCGCATGACTCAATTTCAGACATAAGAACCGAAGCGTATGTTTTACCGCCTCTAATATCCCTTGGAGCAATAAAACAATCTATTCCGTTTTTTTCAAGATATTCTGTAATTGCAAGAGCCTGCTCCTTAGCAGAAAATGGATAACTTATAAAAACCTTTTTCATAACAGCCTCCAAATACAATAAAATAGATTTATGTCATATTATATCATACAGTTTTAAAAAAATAAAGGTGTTTTTGGGATATTATGTAAATCAGGCAAAAAAACATCAAATGCTTAATTGACATATTAAATTTATATCGTTATAATAAAACATATAAATTATCAAAGGGTGAAGATTATGAGCTTTAAAAATACTATTATTTTCGGTGACAGCTATTCAACCTTTAAAGGATATATTCCATCCGGTTATGCTTTTTTCTACTCTGAAGATGAAAAGTCTGTAACCGATGTAAGAAATGTTGCCGATACCTGGTGGCATCAGCTTATTACCGAAACAAATTCAAATTTGGTTTTAAACGACAGCTGGTCCGGCTCAACCATAGGATATACCGGCTACAATAATTCCGACTGCTCAAAAACCTCATCTTTTATACATAGACTCCATTTGTTAAAGGATTTGGGATTTTTTAAGAAAAACAAAATTGATACTGTTTTTGTTTTTGGTGGCACAAATGACAGTTGGAGTAACGCACCTATTGGTGACCCTAAGTATTTCGGCTTTGAAAATGATGATTTTTATACCGTTTTGCCTGCAATTTCCTATTTTTTTAAAACTTTGAAGGATACCCTGCCTGACGCAAACATTATTTGTATAATAAATACCGAATTGAAGGTGGATATCGCAAAAGGTTTGAAAAATGCCTGTGATTTTTATGAAGTTAAGTATATTTGTCTTGAAGATATTGATAAAATCAGTGGGCACCCTTCCGTTAAGGGTATGACACAAATTAAAAATCAAATTTTAAGCAGTCTTTACGGAGAAATAAAAGATTCACTCAAGTAATCCATATAAAAAACGGCAGAATTTTTTTCTGCCGTTTTTGTTGTATCATATCGCTATTTTAAAAACATACGCACCAGCTTTTCATAAAGGCCCCTTTTATAAGGCTGATAGCGTATAGGTAAATCCAACCATGTCTTTTTATCAACAACCGATTTGTAGTGAGAAAAAGCATCAAATCCTGCTTTTCCGTGATATGAGCCCATACCGCTTTCTCCCACACCGCCAAAGCCCATTTCACTTGTGGCAAGGTGGATAATAACATCATTTATACATCCTCCTCCGTAAGAAAGCTCCGTTGTAACCCGCTTAATATGCTTTTTATCACTCGAAAAAAGATACAAAGCCAACGGCTTATCCTTATCCTTTAGCTGTTCAAATATTTCATCAAAGCTATCAAATGTTAAAATTGGCATAATGGGACCAAATATTTCCTCACCCATAACCGCATCGTTTTCGGTTACATTATCCATCACGGTGGGAGCTATTTTACAGCTTTCGGCATCAAACTCACCGCCGTAAACCACCTTAGAAACATCAATAAGACCTAAAAGGCGGTTAAAATGCTTTTTGTTTATTATTTTACCGTAATCTTTATTCTGCAAAGGATTTTCACCAAATTGCAGTTTTATCTGCTTTGTTACCTCTAAAACAAATTCATCCTTAACCGAACGCTCACAAAGAATATAATCGGGCGCCACACAGGTTTGACCGCAATTAAGATATTTACCAAAAACTATTCTTTTTGCCGCAAGCTTAATATTTGCACTTTTCTCCACAATACAAGGGCTTTTGCCTCCAAGCTCAAGTACAACAGGTGTTAAATGCTCTGCAGTATGACGAAGCACCTCTTTACCCACAGCCTGACTTCCGGTAAAGAAAACAAAATCAAACTTTTGCTCAAGCAAGGCGGCATTTTCTGCCCTGCCGCCGGTAACGACTGCCACATACTCTTCACTAAAACATTCCTCAATTATCCTTTTTACAATCTCACTTGTGGCGGGAGAATAAGCACTTGGCTTTACAATAGCGGTATTTCCTGCCGAAATTGCAGTAGCAAGAGGGTCTATTGTCAAAAGAAAAGGATAATTCCACGGACTCATAATAAGAGTATTGCCATAAGGAACCGCCTGCTTAAAGCTATGTGAAGGAAACTGAGCAAGCGGAGTATGAACCCTTTTTCTTTTGGCGAACTTTTTTGTATTACGAATCATATAAGAAATTTCTGATAACGCAAGCCCGCTTTCGCACATATAGCCTTCATAATGACTTTTACCAAGATCGGTATGCAATGCATCATTTATTTCGTTTTCGTATTTTTTAACAGCTGCATAAAGCTTTTTAAGCTGTTCTATACGGAATTTAACAGGAATTGTGGCACCGCTTTTATAATATTTTCTTTGCTTTTCAGTTAATTCTTTTATCTGTTGTGCCGTCATTACTTCATACTCCAATCTGCACTCAGAGGTAAATTAAACCACCGTTTCGGCATAACGAACGGTTTCCATTGCATCCTTTGCGTATTTATCAGCACCTATTTTATCGGCATACTCTTTAGTAAGCACTGCACCGCCGACAACGATTTTACACCAGGAAGCCTGTTTTTTAAGCAGTTTTATTGTTTCCTCCATAGCGGGAACGGTTGTTGTCATCAAAGCACTTAATCCCACAATTTCCGCTTTTAGCTCTACTACCTTTTCAACGATTGTTTGAGCAGGTACATCTTTACCCAAATCCACCACATTAAAACCGTAATTTTCAAGCAGAAGTTTTACTATATTTTTGCCTATATCGTGAATATCACCCTTAACCGTAGCAATTACAAAAACACCTTTTTTAGTATTTTTTTCTTCACCTGACATAGAGCTCTTTATAACCTCAAAAGCACTTTTTGCGGCTTCGGCACTCATAAGAAGCTGTGGCAAATAAACCGTTTTGTTCTCAAAGCCTTCACCCACAATATTTAATGCCGGAATTATTTCATCGTTTACTATTTGAAGAGCCGGCACGCTTTCAAGTAAACTGCGTGTGAGCTCCCCTGCTTTTTCCTTAAAGCCTTTTATAATTGCACGCTGAAGATGTGAGCCAAACTCCTCAGTTTTTTCTGCCTTTTCCAAAACAGCAGGTGCAACACTTGTAAACAAATGAGCCGCACCGATATATTCCGCACAGTTTTCATCAAGTCCTTTAAGTGCCTTATAGGTATAATAGGTTTTCATCATATCGGCAGAATAAGGATTCATAATAGCGGCAGAAAGCCCGTTTTCAAGAGAAAGGGCAAAAAACGTTCCGTTTATTGCATCACGGTTAGGCAATCCAAACGATATATTTGAAACACCCAATGATGTATGGCAGCCCAATTCATCCCGTATGGTTTTAAGTGCACCAACTGTTGCCAAAGCAGCCTTATTATCCGCACTGATTGTCATAGCCAAGGTATCAAAAATAATATCCTTTTTCTCAATTCCGTACATTGCGGCGGCATTGAGAATTTTTTTAGCAATTTCCACCCTGCCCTCGGCTGTTTCGGGAATACCGTTTTCATCAAGTGTTAAAGCAACTACCAATCCGCCGTACTTTTTAACAAGCGGGAAAACAGCCTTAATACTTTCAGCCTTACCGTTTACGGAATTTATCATTGCCTTTCCGTTATATCTGCGAAGTGCCGCCTCCATTGCGGCGATATTTGAAGTATCTATTTGCAGTGGCAAATCAATAACAGCCTGCAGCTCACACACCGCATTTTCAAGCATTTTAACCTCATCAATATCGGGAAGTCCCACATTAACATCAAGGATATGAACCTTTTTTTCTTGCTGATTTACTCCTTCTGCCAAAATATAATCCATATCATTTTCAATCAATGCCTGCTTAAAACGCTTTTTACCCGTGGGATTAATTCGTTCACCAATAAGAACAGGCTCATTCCCAAACTCAACCGCATGGGAATAGGATGATACCATCGTTATATTTTTCTGTTTTAATGGCACAGGGGTATAATCACAAGTTTTTTCACACAATGCCTTTATATATTCGGGTGTGGTTCCGCAACAGCCCCCCGCCACACGAACACCTTTTTTTATAAGGGATGCAACCTCATCAGAAAAATCATTGGCTGTAATATCGTAAACAGTTTTTCCGTTTACCGATTTAGGCAAGCCTGCATTTGGTTTTAGTATTACCGGAACCGAAGCTTTTTCAAGCAGTTCATTTACCACCCCTCTAAGCTGTTGAGGTCCCAAAGAACAGTTTGCACCCAAAGCATCAACGCCCATACCCTCCAAAAGAGCAACCATTGCCGCAGGGGATGCACCCGTCATAAGCTTGCCATCCTCACCATAGGCATTGGAAACGATTATTGGAAGATTACTGTTTTCCTTTGCGGCAAGAAATGCTGCCTTAGTTTCATAGCTATCATTCATAGTTTCTATAACAATAAGGTCAACCCCATATTTAACACCAAGCTTTACGGTTTTTGAAAAAACGCTCACCGCATCCTCAAAATCAAGGTCACCAAGAGGCTTTAAAAGCTTACCCGAAGGTCCAATATCAAGAGCTATGAATTTTTCCTTTTTGGATATACTTTGTTCTCTTGCGGCTTTAGCATTAAAAATTGCCGCCATTATTATTTGCTCTAATTCTTCATCGGAAAATTTAAGAGAATTTGCACCAAAGGTATTAGTGCAAACAACATTACTTCCGGCATCAAAATAAGCCTTATGAATATTTGTTATCACATCAGAATGTGATAAATTCCAATGCTCCGGATGCTCCCCTGCAATAAGACCCTGTTGTTGTAAAAGAGTACCCATACCACCATCAAGATAAACTATATTCTCTTTTAAATATTCCCTGAAATTCATAAAGCACCTCTGAAAGAGCAGTCGCTTTTATTGCAAGCACTACATTTATTTTCAAATTTTCTTCCTTTTTTGCCAATACCAAAAACAGCCGTAACAGATTTTGATGGCGACATAAGCATACTATCATTAAGGGTAACTCCTATACGCCGTTCGCAATCAAGAAAAGTAAAAATATCCCTTTGGCAATCAAGCGATAAATCACCATAACCCGGGCTAAAACGCAAACCTATGCCCTCATTATATTCCTTTGCAATATCGGCACAAAAGGTATCACAAAGAGCCTCAATCCTTTCTGCCCCTATTGCCTGAAACATCAAAGCCTTAGACGGTGAAATTCTGCTGTATTTTGCAATCAGGCGGTCAATCCCCACACCAATTGTTGCGGCAAAGAAAACAGCCCTTTCACAGCCCATAAGATTTTGCACCAAATTTTCAGATTTGAATCCAAAGGAACAAAATCTACAAAAATCGCCCTCAATTTCCACAGCCGATTCACGATAGCACACCTTATAAACAAGCTTATCCATTGCTTCCTCTAAACATTCGTTTAAAAGAAGTAATATTTTATCATCAGGCATTTTACAGCCTGCATACCTTAAAATTTCTTTTTCACAAAAGGGTGGGTGTGCATAAGTTTTACTTAAAACAACAGAATTCATTTTCCTAATATATCCGAAAGATTGCTTTGAATCTTTTGTGCAACATCCGGCTTATTCATTGAATATACATGAACATTCGTTATACCGTTAGCATAAAGGTCAATAATTTGGTCAGTGGCATAAGCAATACCCGCTTGTTTCATAGCATTAGGGTCACTGCCGAATTTATCCACCAAGCTTTTAAAACGCTGTGGCATAAACGAACCCGAAAGCTTTATTGCTCTGGCAACCTGATTTGCGTTTGTAATGGGCATAATACCCGGAATGACGGGCACGGTAATTCCTGCTTCACGGATTTTATAAAGGAAATTATAAAGCAAATTATTATCAAAAAACATCTGAGTGGTTAAAAAATCACACCCTGCGTCAACCTTTTCCTTTAAATACTTAATATCATCCTTTTGGTTTGCACTTTCGGGATGAATTTCAGGATAGCAAGCACCGCCGATACAAAATTTTGGATTGGCGGCTTTAAGCTCCAAAACCAAGTCAATAGCGTGTTTATAATCCCAATGACTGCGATCCTCTCCCTCAAGCTCTGACGGGATATCACCCCTTAATGCCATAACATTTTCTATTCCTGCGGATATTATTTCATCAATTTTCTGTCTCACCGTTTCCTTTGTTGAAGAAACACAGGTTAAATGTTCAAGTGTTGGCACACCGTAATGCTGTTTTATATTTTTAGCTATATCAAGAGTATACTTACTTGTACCTCCCCCTGCCCCGTATGTAACGCTCATAAATGCAGGGCTCAGCTTTGCAATTTCCTCTGTGGCGGCCTTAACGCTTTCAAAACCGGTTTCGCTTTTAGGCGGAAAAACCTCAAAAGAAAGGGATAGCGTATTTTGTGTAATTATATCTATAATTCTCATAACTTTTTCCTTCTTACAAAATCTTATAATAATTATACACCCAAAGATATATTCAAATCAAGTTGTTTTTAAACGCAGAAAAATACAAGTAAACAAAAATGAGCAGTTACACAAGGCAACTGCTCGTATTTGTTAAACTTTATTTTTCCTTCTTGCCTGAGAAAATCTTTTGAATGGCAACCGTTGCAAGAATGATAATTCCTATAATAACGAAGATAACCAACATTCCGATACCCATTTTACTGAGCATATCGCCTGCTCTGGAGGGTTCAAAATTAATTACCGAAAACTCTTCCTTTAAATTTTCAAGATATGCTGAAAAATCAAACCATTTGCTCAAAAATATCATTTTAAATTCCTCCTATTAACCGAAAATATTGAGGATAATACCACCCGCAATAACCGATGCTATCTGTCCCGAAACATTAACACCTATTGAATGCATAAGCAAAAAGTTCTGCGGATCTTCCTTTTGACCCATCTTATGAACAATACGTCCTGACATCGGGAAAGCGGAAATACCTGCCGCACCGATCATAGGATTTATCTTATTCTTCATAAAGAGATTAAGGAATTTTGCAAAAAGCACACCGCCTGCGGTATCAACAATAAATGCAATAAGACCAAGACCCATAATAAGAAGTGTTTGCGGACGCAAGAACTGAGAAGCGGTCATATTGAATGCAACGGAAATTCCCAAGAAAATGGTGATAAGGTTAGCAAGAACCTTTTGAGCTGTCTCAGAAAGCTGATTAAGCACACCACATTCACGGATAAGATTACCAAACATCAAGAAACCGATAAGAGCTGTTGCCTGAGGAATAATTGCCGATGCCACAACCGTAATGAGAATCGGGAAAAGAATACGGGTGAGCTTTGAAACATTCTTCTGCTCATAGGGCATACGAATCATACGCTCTTTCTTGGTAGTGAGAAGCTTAATAACAGGTGGCTGAATTACAGGAACCAATGCCATATATGAGTAAGCGGCAACCGTGATAGGACCTACAAAGTCTGATTTCAAGGTGTTTGCAACCGAAATAGATGTAGGACCGTCAGCCGCACCGATAATAGCTATAGAAGCGGCATCCTTATCATCAAAGAAGATAGCTGCCATACAAAGTGTGAAGAAGATACCAAACTGAGCAGCCGCACCGAATATCATCAGCTTAGGATTGGTAAGCAGCGGCCCAAAATCTATCATAGCGCCTATACCGATAAAAAGCAGTAAGGGGAAAAGCTCATTTGCAATACCCGCACTATAAAGCTCCTTAATAGGCCCTGTAAGTGCATCCGAAAAAGGAATATTGACAAGTATTGTACCAAAGCCCATAGGCAACAGCAATGTGGGTTCCATTTCCTTGGCAATAGCAAGATAAATAAGTATACCGCCAATGCAAAGCATTATAATTTCACCAAGGCCAAACTGCGTTAGATTGTTGTAAAGAATGTCCATTTTTCAAACCTCCGATTAATAGACCTTTTTGGTAGAAAATCACTTTTCTGCACTATTTTAACAAATCCAAGCTATTATATCACATTAAAGCAATCACTGCAAGCAAAAAAATGTTAATTATTTTCGGTTGACTTAAAGTATATATTTTTTCTTAAAATCAATCAACTACTATTCGCTCAATAATCCATAAACGCACTTTTCTCTTACTATAAACCTCCGTAAAGCCTGTCTTGCAATAACATGGTCCTGATATTCCTTATCAAGCTCCACAAAATAGGCACTCCATCCAATAAAAATATCATTTTAAATATTATAACATACCCTAAAACAAACTATAAGAAAAAACGGAAATCATTAAATAACTAAATAATATTATTAAAGCAAAAAGAGAGACTTTTCCATTACGAAAGGTCTCTCTTAAAAGCTTTTTATTAATCTAAAAATTCCTCACGCAATGTAACGCCAAATTCCTTAGCTATTGCACGAAGATTATCATCTGTAATAGTTTGACGAATACCCTGACCTGCCGATAATACCTTAACATATATCTCAGCCGCTTTTTCAATAGTGTGCATAAGACCAAAGGTAATATCAAAATCAGGACCTGAGCAGAAAAGACCGTGATGTGCCCAAACAGCGGCATCATACTTTTTCATCAGCTCACTTGTTGCCATTGCAATATCAGCTCCGCCCGGAACCATCCATTCAACAACACCAACACCACCCGGGAAAACAACGGGACACTCTGTTGCACTCTGCCATAAAGCACGGGTAAAATCCCTATCGGTAAGGGGTGTGAAATAGGTCATTGCTATAACATTTGCAGGATGTGCGTGATAAATAACACGGTTTTCACCGTTAGTAGCCGCTTTGCGAACGCTGTGATTCATAAAATGGCTTGGAAATTCACTTGTGGGTCTGCCACCCTTTACAAGACCCCATACAACACGATAGGAATCACCTGCATCATTTATTTCAACTATGCAGATATTTTCCTGCGGTTCCAAAATAACATTGCGGAAAAACTTTCCCGAACCTGTGGAAATGAAGTATTCACCCTTTAAATTATCAGCCTTAACACCCATTTCCACCCAAGGACGCTCGGTAGCAAAATAAGGACGGCATTCCTCTATTTCCTCAGGTCTCATACGATAGGTTAAATTGCCGCCGTTACGCTCATGCCAATTTTGTTCCCAACCGTCATTACACATACGGATATAATCACGAATTACCTTAGTATCTAAAATTCCCATAATATTAACCTCTCTTTGAAAGAACTTCGTTTTCGTACTTCTTAATTTCATCAAACCATTCAGCACCGGCAATTACACCCTGTGTTTCGCAATAATGCTCCCAAATATCGCCAAATGGATAGGTTTTAAGTTCCTCTTGCATTGCCATAAGTTCGGTAAAATCATTATTATCCTGAAGCTCTTTAAACTTAGCGTTTGGAGTAAGCAATGCAGAAAGCAAAGCCTTTTGAATATTGCGAAGTCCCACTACCCAAGCAGATACACGGTTAATTGAAGCATCAAAATAATCTGTTGCAATAAATACACGATCAAGTGCATCATTACGAACTATTTCCTTTGCAATTTCCTTGGTTTCATCATCAAGAATAACCACATGGTCACTATCCCAACGAACACCTCGTGTTATATGAAGCGCAATCTTTTCATTAAACAGAAGAAGTGACGAAACCTTATCAGAAACAAGCTCTGTTGGATGATAATGGCCGTTATCCATTAATGGAGTGATATTATTTTTAGTGGAATATGTAAGAGTGAATTCAGCAGAACCCACTGTATATGATTCAACACCGATACCAAACACCTTGGATTCAAGAGTTACATAAACCTTTGATTTATCATAAGGAATAGAAAGAATTTCATCTAAAGAAGCCTTAAAACGAGCTCTTGGGCCAAAACGATCGGCAGGAATATCCTTATAACCGTCAGGAGTCCAGAAATTAATAACGCAAGGTTCGCCTGTTTCATTTGCAAAATACTCTGCAATTTCAATACAGCGTTTACCATGCTCTATCCAGAATTTACGCACATTTTCATCGGGAGAAGAAAGGGTGAGACCGTCCTTTACCATAGGATGAGAAAAATATGTGGGGTTAAAATCAATACCCATACCTCTTGCCTTGGCATATTCTACCCACTTTGCAAAGTGACACGGTTTCAAAGCATCACGATCGGCAAATTCACCATTTTCAAAAATAGCATAACAAGCGTGAATATTTATCTTCTTTTTACCGGGCACTAAAGAAAATGCCTTGTCAAGGTCTGCCATAAGCTCTTTTGGAGTGGTTGCCTTTCCGGGATAATTACCTGTGGTTTGAATACCTCCTGAAAGAGCTTGACCGGCATTTTCAAAACCTGTAACATCATCACCCTGCCAGCAGTGAACGCTTACAGGTGTGTTCATAAGTTTTTGCAAAGCCGACTCAACATCTATGCCAAGTGCTTCGTATTTGCGTTTTGCTTCTTCATAACGAGACATAATACTTTCCTCCGTTTTTTTATTTAATTATACATCCTATTACAGAGCAAATAAATAACACTGTTTAAGAAAAAAACAACCTGATTTAACCTGTTTGCCTAAAACTTTTAGGGCTCATACCGTAATGTTCGGTAAAAACTTTATAAAAATAGCTTGTATTTTCATAGCCCACGATAAGGATAATATCACCTATTGAAAGCTTAGTGGTTTTAAGTAAAACGGCTGCCTTATCAAGCCTTTTTTTAAGCAATAACTCCTTAAAGGTATTGCCGGTCATTTCCTTTACAAGACGGCTCACATAAGCTACGGTAACATGATTTGCCGCAGCAACTCGTGAAAGGCTTGCATTTACATAGTTTTCCTCTATCTCACGAAGTGCCGCCATAACTATACTATCTGCCACAGAGGATACGGCATCGGTTATAAGACGATCGGTGAAGTTTAGAAGATTAAGAAAAAGAAGCCCCATCGTTACTTGATTTATATTTCTGCGATTAGGACTTTTATTAACTATGTTATAAATCAAATTTTCAAGCAGATTTTGCACCGGAACAACATCTGCAACATTAAAATGCATAAAGTTAAGCTCATAACCGTTACCCGCAAGACCTGAAACAATAAACTTACTTAGTTGATTATCCGAACCGATAAGTTCTAAAACCGTATCAAAAAATTGCGGTAAGACTATAAAATTAACCGCAATATCATCCTTACCGGCAATACCTGTTTGATGAAAAGCATGCTGATTAAGCAGTAACAGCTCCCCTTCTTTGAGGATGATTTCGGTATTGTCACCAATAATATGTTTTTGGCTACCCTTACACATATAAACCATTTCAACATAGTTATGTGTATGTTTAGGAAATGCGATAAAACGAGTATTTGGGCGAACGGTGATAAGCTTTCCCGCCTCCAAAAGGAAAGACGCATCAACCGAACCGATATTTGCCGAATAGGCGGTCATATCAAGTCCCTTACCATCAAGAAGTCTTTGCTCCTCCTCGGTTATAACCGAAAGCTTTTCAAGCAGTTGGTTATTCATTTAAAAATCCCCTTTTTATTTTCCTACGCAAAATCTGCGGAACACCTCATCCGATACTTCGTTAGTAACACGCTTACCCGTAAGCTCCAAAAGTGCCACTAAGGCATCATCAATACAAACACCGACAGCATCAAGTGTAATCCCCGCCTGCAAAGAAGCAAGAGCCTCATTTACAGCACCGTATGCCCTCACTGCACACTCTCTTTGACGCTCACTTATAAGAACAGCGGTATCGGGGTCTAAGCAATTAGCCTTTGTAACCTTTTTAACCGAATCGGAAAGTGCTTCTAAACCAACGCCCTCTTTAGCACAGACTTCTACACATTCAATGCCCTCAAACACCGACTTATCTACACCTATACCCATATCTGTTTTATTCAAAATAACAATGCATGGGCGGTCTTTAAGCTCTTTAAGCAATTTAAAATCATTTTCATCAAGTGGAGAAGATGCATCAAAAACCGCTAAAATAATCCCTGCGTTATCTATTCTCTGCTTTGCTCTTTCCACACCAACCCGTTCAACGGTATCATCTGTTTCATGAATACCTGCAGTATCTGCAAGGCGAAGCACCACACCGCCAACCGTTACATTTTCTTCGATCACATCACGGGTAGTACCTGCAACATCGGTAACTATGGAGCGTTCACTTCCCACAAGCAGATTCATCAATGTGGATTTTCCAACATTTGGTTTACCCACTATTGCACAATCTATCCCCTCACGGATAACACGCCCTGCATCATAGTTTGATATTAGCCTTTCAAGCTTTTCACGACTATCAGAAAGCATTGCACAAAAATTTTCAAAACAAAGACCTTCTATCTCCTCATCAGGATAATCGGCATAAACCGAAAGAGAGGCGGCTGTTTCAAGCAAGTTTTCTACCACTGTTTCTATTTCACGGCTTATTCTGCCGCTTTTTGCCGCACGGGAGATGCGAAGTGCCGCATCGTTTCCTGCGGAAATAATTCCTATAATACTTTCGGCCTTTGCAAGGTCCATTTTACCGTTTAAAAATGCTCTTTTGGAAAATTCGCCCCTATCAGCAAGGCGTGCACCGCAGGAAATTACCGCACGAAGCACGGCTTTTACCATAATTCGGCCGCCATGAACAGAAAGCTCCACAACATCCTCACCTGTATAGCTTTTAGGAGCACGGAACAAAAGTGCCACAGCTTCATCTAAAGGTTCTTCTCCATCAAAAACCCTGCCGTAAAGCGCACTATAGCCCGAAATCGAAGCTATTTTCTCACCGGAAAACGAACGAAAACAGCTATCCGCCACGCCAACAGCATCTGCTCCTGATATACGGATAACACCGATACCGCCCTCACCCTGAGGGGTGGAAACTGCAGCAATGGTAGTTCCCTGAACAGCATTAAATTCATTATCCATAAATTCACCTCATAAAAAGGTATATATGTTATAAAACGCAATGGGAAGGTATGTAGGTCTCGGTTGCCATCTCGGTCTATGCTTGTGCTCCGCAAAGGTGTCCACCGAAGACCCGTACCCTCCCCTATAAAACATCAAATTATTCTTCGTCTTTGCCGCAGCAACGCTTATACTTTTTACCGCTTCCGCATGGACAAGGCGCATTTTTACTTACAACCCCCTTACCTCTTACGGTAAGCGGTTTATTATCTCCCGCAGAGGTTTCTTCTGCAACCTTTTCACGCTTAACCTCTTGGTTCTGACGAACACGCACTGTCATAACAAGCTTTGCGGTTTGTTCACGGATAGTATCTGTCATAGCAGAGAACATATCATAGCTCTCATTACGGTATTCAACAACCGGGTCATGCTGACCGTAAGCACGAAGACCTATACCCTGACGAAGCTGATCCATATTATCAATATGATCCATCCAGTTTCTATCTACCGAACGCAACAGCATTACACGCTCTATTTCACGCATAACAGGTGATGTAAACTCAGCTTCACGCTGTTCGTAAATTTTATGAGCACGCTCGGTAAGGTCTGCCGCAACCTCCTGCCAAGTGGTATCACCCAATTCTTGCGGAGTGAAACGCAAATCCTCAGGTGTGGTTATCCAGCCTAAGAAATACTCCCTGAGTCCATCAACATCCCAATTATCATGCACAGCATCATCGCTTAAATAAATATGGCAATAAGAGCTAATGGTCTCCTCTATCATCTTCAGAACGGTATCCTTAATATCCTCACCGTCAAGCACCTTATTACGCTGTGAATATATAAGCTCACGCTGTTTATTCATTACATCGTCATACTGCAAAACATTTTTACGGGTAGCGAAGTTCATACCTTCCTTTTTACGCTGAGCACCCTCAATGGTATTTGAAAGCAGCTTGCTTTCAAGCGGCATATTTTCTTCAATTTTAAATGTGCTCATCATAGCGGCAATACGCTCACCACCGTAAAGACGCATAAGGTCATCCTCTAAAGAAATATAAAACTTTGTATTACCGGGGTCACCCTGACGACCTGCACGACCTCTTAGCTGGTTATCAATTCTTCTTGAATCGTGACGCTCTGTACCTATAATGCAAAGACCGCCTGCTTCCCTAACCTTTTGAGCCTCAGGTGCAATTTCAGCCTTAAACTTTTCATTATATTCCTTGAAAAGCTTTCTTGCGGCAATAATATTCTCATCCTCTGTTTCACCAAAGCCGGTTGCCTCAACAATCATTTCTTCACTTATGCCATCGTGACGAAGGGCTGCTTTAGCTAAATATTCAGCATTACCGCCAAGCATAATATCTGTACCACGACCTGCCATATTGGTTGCAATGGTAACAGCGCCGAATTTACCTGCCTGAGCAATAATTTCAGCTTCCTTTTCGTGGTGCTTTGCGTTTAGCACATTATGCTTAATACCGCACTTTTTAAGAAGTGATGAAAGCAGTTCGGATTTTTCAATGGTAACCGTACCCACAAGCACGGGCTGACCCTTTTCGTGACATTCACGAATACGCTCAATAACAGCACGGTATTTAGCAATCTCTGTTTTATAAACAGCATCATTTTCATCTATACGGGCAAGCGGTTTATTGGTTGGAATTTCAATAACATCAAGCTTATAAATCTCACGAAATTCAGCTTCCTCTGTCATTGCAGTACCGGTCATACCCGAAAGCTTAGTATAAAGACGGAAGAAGTTTTGGAATGTAATGGTTGCAAGTGTTTTTGATTCATGCGCAACCTTTACCCCTTCTTTTGCCTCAATAGCCTGATGAAGACCCTCATTATAACGCCTACCAAACATAAGGCGACCGGTGAATTCATCAACTATAATAACCTCGCCATCCTTAACAACATAGTCAACATCACGCTTCATAATACCATGTGCACGAATTGCTTGATTGATATGGTGAGCAATTTCAATATTCTCACTATCATTAAGGTTTTCTATATTAAAATATTTTTCCGCCTTTGCAACACCGTCGGGTGTGAGTGTTGCGGTGCGTGCCTTTTCATCAACAACATAGTCACCGTCATAATTGGTAACATCATCGCTTGCCTTATCATCCATTTCCTTAACCTTTACCTGACGAAGGGATTTAGCAAATGCATTGGCAGATGTATATAAATCGGTAGATTTATCTCCCTGACCCGAAATAATAAGCGGGGTACGGGCTTCATCTATAAGGATGGAGTCAACCTCATCCACAATAGCAAAATTATGACCACGCTGAACCTTTTGTTCCTTATAAATAACCATATTATCACGAAGATAATCAAAGCCCAACTCATTATTAGTGCAATAGGTAATATCAGCTTCATAAGCCGCCTTTTTCTGTTCCTTATCCATTCCGTGAATTATAAGACCCACCGAAAGACCCAAAAAACGATAAAGCTTACCCATCCATTCAGAGTCACGCTTTGCAAGATAATCATTTACGGTTACAATATGAACACCAAGACCTGAAAGCGCATTAAGATATGCAGGAAGGGTTGCAACAAGAGTTTTACCCTCACCCGTTTTCATTTCACTTATACGGCCCTGATGAAGTATAATACCGCCTAAAATCTGAACGGGGAAATGACGCATTCCAAGCACACGGTCACCCGCTTCACGGCAAACGGCAAATGCCTCAGGCAAAATATCATCAAGTGTTTCACCCTGTGATAAGCGAGCTTTAAACTCATTTGTTTTTTCACGAAGCTCCTCATCAGAAAGCTTGCGGTATTCCTCATCCAAAGAAAGTACCTTTTTAAGCAAAGGGTCTACCCTTTTAAGCTCCTTTTCGCTGTAATTTCCAAAAATTGACTGTAAAAAACCCATATCTAAAAACCTCTTTTGTTCTTTTACGAATATAATCTTTATAATTATACATCAAATTTGTTAAAAAATAAAGAGAAAACTGTCATCCAATATACAATTTTCCATTTTTTTCATTTATACCGGAAGTATAGCACATTTTTCCGTCTGTACCTATAAACACCGCTTCGGTATCAGGGGTGGATTCAATCAGTTCAAAAGCCGCTTTTCTGCCAAGCAGAATACAAACGGTTGAAAGGGCATCACCATCAAGCGAGCTTTCATTAATCACGGTTGCACAAACCAAATCACTTTCTGCGGGATAACCGCTTGCACTGTCAAGAATATGATGATACTTAAAACCGTCTTTTTCAAAAAAGCGTTCATAAGTGCCTGAGGTTACAACGCTTTTATTCTTAACATTTAAAACCGCCGCAGTATCACCGTTTTTAAAGGGGTCTCTTATGCCTACATTACGGGCCTTATCACCAAAAACCACAACATTTCCGCCAAGATTAATAATGCCGTTTTTGCAGTTTTTCTTGCTAAAAAATTCCCGTAATCTATCCGCAATATAGCCCTTTGCAATACCGCCTAAATCCACCATTGCACCGTTTAAAAAAACGGTATTTTCTTTAATTTCTATCCGTTCATAATCAACATTTTTAAGTGCTTCGGCAATTTCATTTTTTTGCGGCACTATTTCATTTTCAAAATCCCACAGCATGGAAACGGGGCAAATTGTAATATCAAACCTGCCGTCACTTAATTTGCCGTAAAAAATGCCCCTTTGCAAAATATCACGCATATCGGAAGAGACCTCAATAAAATCATCCGCCGTATTAAGGCGAGATACCTCACTTGTGGGAATAGTGCGGCTAAACCTTTTCTCATATTCGGCGCACTTATCAAAAGCGGCATTAAGCGTTTTGTCATCACAATCGGCAGTTAATGTCACAAATGTATCAAGGGAAAGCCTTGTATCGGTATTTTCCTGCACCGTTTCGCATCCGCAAAGCATAAGCAGGACAAAAATTACTTGCAAGCTTAAAAATTTTCTCATAAAATTATTATACTATGTCTTTTACTTTTTGTAAAGTTATGATATTATAATATAAACATTATCTTTCAAGGAGGGCGGCAGTGAAAAAGGGGGATTTTATAGTTATTGCTATTGTTTTGCTTATTGCCGCCGCATTTCTTTTTTACCCCAAAGGTAAAAGCGGAAAAACAGTGGTTATAAGAGAACAAAACCGTGTAATATACAAAGCGGAGCTTAACAAAAACAATGAGTTTTCACTCAAAGGAAACACCGTTATAATAAAGGAAAATACAGCTTATATGAAAAATGCCGATTGCAAAAATCAAATATGCGTAAAGCACAATCCCATTTCCGCTGTAGGCGAAACCATAGCCTGTTTGCCGAATGGTGTAACGGTTACGATTGAGGAATAATTATGGCAAGAAAAATTACTTTATACGGAATTTTAACGGCATTTTGTATAGTGCTTGGTTACATTGAAAGCCTTTTTCCGCTTTTGTTCATTGCGCCCGGGGTTAAATTAGGTCTTTCAAACGCCGCTGTTTTGCTTTTAATTGCCTTTGGCGATATAAAAGGTGCTCTTGCGGTAAACACAAGCCGAATTTTGCTTAACGGTATTCTTTTCAGCGGTTTTTCTTCACTATTGTTTTCCCTAAGCGGAGCAATGGGTTCAATGCTCATTATGATACTTCTTTGCAAAATAAAGCAAATAAGCATAATAGGTTGCAGTATTGCAGGTGGAGCTGTGCATAATATTCTACAGGGTGCAGTTGCAGTTTTTATTATGGGGAAAGCGGTTTTTTACTATTTTCCGATACTTATAATCTGTGGTGGAGCAAGCGGTGCAATCATTGGAATAAGCACTCTTTTACTTAAAAAACATATTAAATCAGATTTTTTTAAAAAAATAGAGACAAAACGGTAAAAATAGTGTATAATAATATATTAATGAATAATTTAAAATAATTCTCACAAAGGAGTTTTCCGTAATGTGTGGTTTTACAGGTTTTACAAACAATATACAGGATGACGGTGTGGTACTTGGTGCTATGATGGACCGTATCGTTCATCGTGGGCCCGACTCTCAAGGACAATACATTGACAGTGATATTGCATTAGGCTTCAGAAGGCTCAGCATTATTGACCTTGCTGAAGGGCATCAGCCTATGTTTAATGAGGACAAGTCATTAGTTCTTACCTTTAACGGAGAAATTTATAATTTTAAAGAGCTTCGTTCAGAGCTTATTGAAGCAGGTCATACATTCGCAAACAATTCCGATAGCGAGGTATTGCTTCACGGTTATGAGCAATGGGGTGCAAACCTTGTTGAAAAACTTAGGGGTATGTTTGCCTTTGTAATTTTTGACCGCAACACCAAAACCCTTTTTGGAGCAAGGGATATTTTCGGAATAAAGCCGTTTTACTACACCACAATGAACGGTACATTCATGTTCGGTTCGGAAATAAAGTCATTTTTGGATCATCCTGATTTCAAAAAAGAGCTTAACGAGGAGGCCTTGGGTCATTATTTATCATTCCAATACTCCCCCACCGAAGAAACATTTTTTAAGGGTGTTTATAAATTACCGCCCGCACACTATTTTATCATGCGTGACGGTAAAATGGATAAGGTGCGTTATTTCCGTCCCGATTTTAACCCTGTAAGCGGTGTTACCGATTATTTTGCTGACCTTACCGATGAAGCTGTAAGAGAATCGGTAGCGGCACATAAAATTGCCGATGTTGAGGTTGGTTCATTCCTTTCAAGCGGTATTGATTCAAGCTATATTGCCGAAGCTGCAAATGTTGATAAAACCTTTACTGTAGGCTTTGAAAGTCCCGATGGCGACCGTTATAACGAAATCCATTTTGCAAAGGAATTTGCAAAAACAATCGGTGTTGAAAACATTGCAAAGATTATTACACCAGAAGAATATTGGGGCAATTTTGCAAAAATTCAGTACCATATGGATGAACCTTTGGCAGACCCTGCCGCAATTGCACTTTATTTTGTGAGCAAGCTTGCAAGTGAGCATGTTAAGGTTGTAATGTCGGGAGAGGGTGCCGATGAGCTGTTTGGCGGATACCGCATTTATCAAGAGCCGCTTACCCTTACAAGTTATGATAAATTACCCTTCTGCATCCGCAGAATTATAAGCAAAATATGTGAGCATCTGCCCCAAAAGCACGGTATTAACTATCTTGTACGCAGAGGTAAGACCATTGAAGAGCGCTTTATAGGAAATGCAAATATTTTTTCTCTTAAAGAGCGTAACGCTATTTTAAAGAGCGAAATTGCAAAATCTGCGGTTTCACCTCAGCTTCTTTGCAAAAAGTTTTATGATGAAGTTAAGGATAAGGATACCGTTACAAAGATGCAATATCTTGATATTCACATGTGGCTTATGGGTGATATTCTGCTTAAAGCCGATAAAACAAGTATGGCAAACTCTTTGGAGCTTCGTGTTCCGTTCCTTGATAAAAAGGTATTAAGTCTTGCTCAAACCATTCCGCTTGAAAGCCGTGTAAACACTAAAACAACTAAGCTTGCTTTACGCCGTGCCGCAGAACGCACTTTACCAAAGCTCACCGCCCAAAAGGACAAGCTTGGTTTCCCTGTTCCTATCAGGGTATGGCTTAAAGAGGATGAATATTTTAACACCGTAAAGGGAGAGTTTACCTCACCTGCCGCAGAAAAATATTTTGATACTGCAAAGCTTGTTAAAATGCTTGAAAACCACCGTGCAGGTAAGGCTGATCTCAGCCGTAAGATATGGACGGTTTACACCTTCCTTGTATGGTATAAAGAATTTTTTGCATAAACAAATAAAAGAGGTTAAATATTGGAAATAAAACATTATAATGCAGGAGAATATGATATTGCCGTTATAGGCGGAGGTCATGCAGGCATTGAAGCAGCATTGGCACCTGCCCGCCTTGGCTGTAAAACGGTGCTTTTCACCATAAGCCTTGATTGGATAGGCAATATGCCCTGTAACCCATCTATCGGAGGTACAGCCAAGGGTCATTTAGTTCGTGAGCTTGATGCCTTAGGCGGTGAAATGGGTAAAGCCGCCGATAAAACCACCCTTCAAAGCAGAATGTTAAACCGTGGTAAAGGACCTGCGGTTTATTCATTGCGTGCACAAATTGACCGCAGGGCATACAGCGGCTATATGAAGCATGCAGTTGAGTTGCAGAAAAACCTTGATGTAAAGCAGGCTGAAATAGTTTCTCTTACAAAGGAAAAAGACGGTTGGCACTGCGTAACCAAATTAGGTGCGGAATTTATTTGCAAATGCGTAATTCTTGCCACAGGTACATTTTTAGGTGGCAGGGTTTACATAGGAGAGGTAAATTACGAAAGCGGACCTGACGGCAGTTTCCCTGCAAATGAGCTTGTGCAGTCACTTAAAAGCTTGGGATTGCCGCTTCGCCGTTTTAAAACAGGCACTCCCGCAAGAGTTGCCCGTGACAGCATTGATTTTTCAAAGCTTGAGGTTCAACCCGGTGACGAAAAAACAGTGCCTTTCAGCTACTCCACCAAAACGCTGCCCGAAAACAAAGTGGTTTGCCATATAGGCTATACCAATGATGAAACAAAGAAGGTTATCCTTAAAAACCTTGACCGTTCTCCGCTTTATGCAGGTGATATAAGCGGCGTGGGACCACGATATTGCCCAAGTATTGAGGATAAAGTGGTGCGCTTTGCCGATAAGCCACGGCATCAGATGTTTGTTGAGCCTTGCGGCGAAGATACCGAAGAGATGTATTTGCAGGGAATGTCATCCTCCCTGCCTGAAGAGGTACAAATAGAGTTTTACCACACCATAGCGGGACTTGAAAATGTAAAGGTGATGCGTAACGCATACGCCATTGAATACGATTGTATTGACCCATTAGCCCTTGAGGCAACCCTTGAAGTAAAAGAGCATCCCGGTCTTTACGGTGCAGGTCAGTTTAACGGTTCATCGGGTTATGAGGAAGCAGCAGCACAGGGTCTTGTGGCAGGAATAAATGCCGCACATAAGGTTTTGGGAAAAGAACCGCTTATTTTAACGAGAGCATCCTCCTATATAGGCACACTTATTGATGACCTTGTAACAAAGGGTTGCTCAGACCCATATCGTATGATGACCTCAAGAAGTGAATACCGCCTACTGCTTCGTCAGGATAATGCTGATGAACGAATGATGCCTATAGGCTATTCAATAGGCCTTATAAGTCAAGAGCAATATGATGAATTCTTAGAGCGCAAAGCCCAAAAGGAAGCCGAAATCAAGCGTGTTAGTGAAACATTCTTAGCACCATCATCCCAATTAAACGCTGTGCTTGAAGAAAACGGCACCACACCAATGACAACAGGCACACGACTTAGTGACCTTATAAAGCGTCCTCAGCTTTCTTATGATATATTAGCTCCATTTGATAATATGCGTCCTGCCCTTTCAGACAGTGTTCGTGAAAAGGTGGAAATTGAAATCAAATATGATGGTTATATCACAAGACAGCAAGCTCAGGTAAACGAAATGCTGCGTCTTGAAACCAAAGAAATTCCCGATGGTATTGATTATTCCGCAGTATATGGATTGCGTCTTGAAGCCGCAGAAAAACTTAATAAGGTAAGACCTAAAAATATTGGTCAGGCTTCAAGAATTTCGGGAGTAAGCCCTGCCGATATTTCGGTATTACTCATATATCTTGCAAAGTAGGAAAAATTATGCTTACATTTGATTTTGATAAAATCAAGCCTTTGGTTGAAGCTTTCGGAATTGAATTAACCACAGAAATCAAACAAAGGCTAACAACATATGGTAATCTTTTGGCTGAGTGGAATCAAAAAATGAATCTTACCGCCATTACCGATAGTGAGGGTATTTTATTTAAACACTTTTATGATTGCCTTTTGTTTTTTAAAAATTTTAATATTCCAAAAAATGCCAAGCTTATAGATGTTGGCACAGGGGCAGGCTTTCCCGGAATGGTGCTTAAAATTGTTCGTCCCGATATTGAGCTCACACTGCTTGACGGTTTAAACAAGCGCCTTATATTCCTTAATGAGGTTTTAAACAGCTTGGGTCTTTCAGCCGAAACGGTGCATTTACGTGCTGAGGATGGTGGAAAAAACCCCTTATACCGTGAGAAGTTTGATATTGCCACTGCAAGAGCAGTGGCGGCTTTGCCTGTGCTTTGTGAGTATTGCCTGCCTTTTGTAAAGGTGGGGGGTAGCTTTATTGCAATGAAGGGCTCTTCAGGAGAAACAGAGGAAAAGGATGCCGCAAATGCAATCAAACTGCTTGGGGGTAAAACCAAAAGCATTTCAACCGAAACCCTTACGGGAAACGAAGCCAGAACATTTATTACCATTAAAAAAATATCGCAAACTCCGCCAAAATATCCCCGAAGCGGCGGTAAAATCGCAAAAAGTGCTCTTTAAAAGAGCACTTTTTGTTTTTTATGCACGAATTTGCCCGACCAAATTTCCTTTACAAATTTTCAAAAAATTGTAATAATTAACTTGGCCACTTTAAAGGAGGACAAGTTATGCACACAATCGCAGGAAAGAAACTTTTAATGCTTCGCCCTGATGAAATTCTTATTTCACAGGAAAGAAAACACCGCATTTATGACGAATATGAGCTCAAACGCCTTGCAGACAGTATTTCAATAAACGGTATCGTAGAACCGATATGTATCAGGCGGGTATCCGGCAATTATGAACTTATTGCGGGCGAAAGGCGGTTATGTGCCGCAAAGCTTGCAGGACTGCGGCGTATACCCTGCGTGCTACATAAAACAAATGATATTTCTGCCGCATTTTATTCGGTTATAGAAAATCTGCAACGCAGAAATCCAAATCCTTTTGACGAAGCCGAAAGTATTAAATGCTTGATAGACAGCTTTTGCCTTACACAAACAGAAGCCGCTATTCGTTTAGGAATATCTCAATCCGCACTTACAGCTAAGCTGAAGCTTTTAAATCTTGATACCACACTTCGTAATCGAATAATTGCCGCAGGGGTTAGCGAAAGACATGCCCGTGCATTACTTAGGATTGAACAATATAAACGAAATGAGGTTTTAGATAAAATAATAGCAGAAGGTCTTACCGCAAGGCAAACCGAAGAGGTAATTGAGCAACTTCTTAAACCCAAACCGCAAAATGAAAACGATTCCGCAGAGCCTGTAAGAAAAGTGGCAATTGGCGATTTAAGACTTTTTACCAATAGCCTGATAAAGCTTGTTGATACATTGCAAAATGCCGGTATTGATGTACAGTTCAAAAGCAGTGAAAATGAAAAAAGTATTGAATATAAAATAAGGGTACGAAAGGAAAGCTTGCATACACCCTGCCGTCAGTTAAAAATCTGTTAAAAGGTCATCCCCTTAGTACGAAAGTACTACCTTTAAACAGTTTTTTAGCGACCGCCGATTTTTTTGGCGGTCCAATATTCATCCCCCACACAAAGCAGAGGCTCGTTCCTCTGCTTTGTGTGTACTTTTCAAAGCGGATGTTGCATATATTTGAATAAAAATACTTATAGACAGTAGTCTAAAAAGGTCGATAAAAAGAAAGGGCGAGATATAAATGAGAGAATATTATCCCGAAGGATGGATAAGTGACACCACAGAAAATAAGCGTAATATGCTTACACCGTCAGCCTTGGCATTGGCACAGGTTAATGAAACGGTGCTTGAAGCGGTGGTGCAAATGTGTGATGCAGACCACAATCTTACAATTAATCTTGGCTGTATGCCGGGAATAATCCCAAGATGTGAAGGCGCTATCGGAATAAGTGAGGGTACAACCCGTGATATTGCACTTATTTCCCGTGTGGGAAGACCCGTTTGCTTTGTGGTAACGGCTATTAAAACCGATAGCACAGGTAAACTTTATGCCTTACTTTCAAGACGCCGTGCTCAGGAGCTTTGCCGACAAAGAATTATAAATCGCTATCATATAGGCGATATAATTGATGCCAAAATCACGCATCTTGAATCATTTGGTGCATTTTGTGATGTGGGTTGCGGTATTGTGGCACTTCTTCCAATAGATGCAATATCGGTTTCACGCATTTCCCATCCAAGAGACCGCTTTAAACCGGGTGATAATATTCGTGTAGTTTTAAAGGAGATTGCAGATGACGGTAAAATCACCCTTTCTCATAAAGAGCTGCTTGGTACTTGGGAGGAAAATGCTTCTCAGTTTACACCCGGGCAAACCGTTTCAGGGGTTATCAGAAGCATTGAGGAGTATGGAGTTTTTGTTGAGCTGACACCTAATCTTGCAGGTCTTGCAGAGCCGAGGCAGGATGTTTTTATAGGTCAGCAGGCAAGTGTTTATATTAAAAGCGTAATCCCCGAAAAAATGAAGATAAAGCTTATTATAATAGATAGCTTTAATTCCTTATACACACCGGAAATACGGTATTTTTATACCGAAGACCGCATAAAAGAATGGGAATACTCCCCCACCCTTTGCCGCAAAAAAATATGCAGTAATTTTTAGCAAATTATGTTTTTTCATAATAGCAAATTATGTTTTTTCATAATTGACCTTGACTGATTAGTGGTGTATAATGTATTTGGTGGAATTTGTTGTAATTGCGCCATATAATCATTTCCGGGGATGTTAATAATGAGAAAAACAAAGATTGTTTGTACTATAGGTCCTGCGTGCGATAACTACGAAACACTAAAGCAAATGTGCCTTAGTGGTATGAATGTTGCCCGATTTAATTTTTCACACGGAACACACGCTGAGCATCTTGAAAAAATGAATACTCTAAAACAGGTTCGCAAAGAGCTAAATTTACCTATTGCTATTATGCTTGATACAAAGGGTCCGGAATACCGTATCGGTAAATTTGAAAACGGATATATTATGTTAAATGAAGGAGACACCTTTTCCTTTACAACCGATGATATAATCGGAACTCAAACAAGAGTTTCGGTAAGCTATAAAGGAATGATAAATGAGCTTGAAATTGGCGATACCATTCTTTTAAACAACGGCTTGTTAAAGTTTGTTGTTGAAAGCTTTACCGATACCGATGCCGTTTGCCGTGTTGTTGATGGAGGTAAGCTTTCCGACCGTAAAAGCATGAGCTTTCCCGGTAAGGTTTTAAAGCAAAAATATCTTAGCGAACAGGATAAAAAGGATATTCTTTTCGGTGCAGAACAAAATGTTGACTTTATAGCCTGCTCCTTTGTTTCCTGCGCACAAGACCTGATTGATATTAAAAATCTGCTTAAAAAAAATAATATAAGCGGAATTGACCTTGTTGCAAAGATTGAAAACCGTGCAGGAATAGATAATATTGAAGAAATTTGCCGTGAATGTGACGGTATTATGATAGGCAGAGGAGATTTGGGTGTTGAAATTCCCTTTGAGGAGGTTCCCGCAATCCAAAAACAGCTTATAACCAAATGCCGTTTGCTTGGTGTTCGTGTTATAACCGCAACCGAAATGCTTGAAAGTATGATAACAAATCTTCGCCCCACAAGAGCAGAAATTTCCGATGTTGCCAATGCCGTTTATGACGGAACAAGCGCAATAATGCTTTCGGGTGAAACCGCAGCGGGACAGCATCCTGTTGAAGCTGTTAAAACAATGGCTCGTATTGCTGAAACAACCGAACAAAGTATAAACTACCAAAAGCGTTTCTTATCCTCTGATTTTATTATTAACGATACGGTTGATGCCATTTCTCATTCAACCTGCGGAATGGCTATTGATATTGATGCTCAAGCTATCGTTGTATGCTCACTTTCGGGCAATCCGGCAATACAAACCTGATTAAGGTTGAAATGATAGAAAATTAATTATATACATAAATGCACCACGGCGGTGTTCCAAAAGGAACACCGCCGTGTGTTTTATATAAGTATCAAATTTTAAAAATTATTCAGTAACCAAAACATTTGTGTTGATAAAATTAACAAGAACATTTGCTGCAGCCTGATGACCTGCCTCTGTCGGATGATTTCCACCACCCGAAGTATTTGCAGGAAGCTCACAATAGAATACATTTGCGTTATTTGCGGCATAGGACTCAACAACGGGCTGAATGTACTCTGCCAAGCCATTACCCATCATACCGTAAACCCAAACTATCTTAGATGTGGGATACTTAGCAACAACAGCATCAAGCATAGCCTCAATAGCAGCCTTTTCAACTGCAATGCCGTATTCCTGAGCTGCGGTTTCTTCGGTTTCGGAATTGTTATCATCCCAAATTACCCACTTATCGTTTGTACCAAGGTTGATTACAACAACATCTGCCTGATTATTTTCATAATCCCAGCTACCTGCATCAATAAGCTTGGAAACAGCATCCTTGGTCTTTAAACCGCTGTTAGCTGCAACACGCATATCTGCGTTAAGTGCCTTTGCTGTTTTTGCAGCATAGGTAAGGTTGGAATACTGACCTTCAAGATAATCTGCAGAGCATGCACGATCGTTTTTAACAACGCCGTCACCTGCGGTAATGGAATCGCCATAGAAATCAATAACAAGATCCTTATTGGCTGGTCTTTCACCGATAGCGCCTACAAAATTAACATCTATACCGTAAATTCTGCCCTTGGTTCTTTCGGTAATTTTAAGAACCTTAATGGTGTGAGGACCAAAATCAAGGTCTTCGGCTAAGGTATAAACGGCAGTACCGTTGTTTACATTAATTATGCTTTCCTCACCGTCAACGGTTACCAAAACACGTGCATAGGTGAAGGGGTCTTCTGCAGTTGTGGCAGAAGCGGAAACATGGGTCAATGTAGCGGTTACATCACCCTCCATAATACCGGAGATTTCAAAACCTGTGTTACTCCAATCCATAAGGAGAATGTTGTTTTCAGCCTTTGAACGGCCTAAATACTTAACGCTGTCAGAACTTTCTGCAAGCTCAATAGTAGTAGCAATGCTTACGCCCAAAAGTGTTCTTCTGAGATAGGTAAGGTCATCTGCGTTGATTTCCTGGTCTCGCTTAAGGTCAGAAGCGATAAGGCAGATATCTGCTTCGCCTGCAATATACTTCTTCAAACGAACAAGGTCCTTAACATTAAGCTCGTAGTCAAAGTTAGCATCGGCTGTTGTATATTTGGAATAACCTGTTATCTTGAGTACAGGGGTATAGCCGTTATGTGTCCAGTATTCGGAGCTGAATCCAAGTACGGAAGCAGGAGAAATTCCGAGGTCATAGCTATCCAAAGCCACACCGTCAACAGAGCCACCGTTTGTCTTGGTAGAAGGTGTAAGCTTTTCACTGTTATAATAAACGCTTACATTTCCTGCTGCGGTAGTCGGATAAGAAGACTGATTCCAGTTGCAACCAAATATACCGTTAACATAGAAATAATTACCTGTATCAGGAGTTGTATTTGTAATTGTACCGTTAAATATGGAATACTTTGCCCAAGCATAACCACGCCAAGAACGACCTACAAGACCGCCCATACCGAAGTTGTCATTAGCCACTGCGCAACCGCCGGAAAGGTTAGCTGTGGAGTAAATATTTTCCATCTGTAAGCCTGTTCCGTTACCTGCAACAGAACCGATACCTGAATAGTTAGCCTGTGCGGCAGTACCGTTAACCGAGCTGTTAATAATTGCAATGTTGTAAATATCTACCCAGTTAGAATTATCAACATCAGTTATACCAACAACTATAGCGGCATCAACAGATTTTGTACCGGATACATTAACAGTACAGTTATCGAATACGATATTTTGAATTAAAGTACGGTTATTAGCATTATTATCGGTAACGGCACCGAAAAGACCTGCGGTAACATTAGAAGCGGAACCGGTTATATTCATTCCGGATATTTTAAAGCCCTGACCGTCAAATGTACCTAAGAAAGCGGTAGCCTTTGATGCAGACAAGCCGCCGCAAAGAGGAGTCCATTTGCCAAATTCAGAAAGATCTATATCAGCAGTAAGAACGTAGTCACCGTTTTTCGGATATTCATCATATTTACCAATATAGGAAAGCTTTTGTGCGGTATCAATTTCAATTTTACCGTCTTTATTAGTATCTACGGAAGTAACTGCAAGGTAAATTCCATCGCCGTCATTCTTCCAGTAGTAACTGTCAAAGCCTAAAGACTCAGCTGTTGCAGCATTAATTTCTTCGGAAGTTTTAGCTGTACCGTTATAGAGACGAGTGCCATCTGTAACGGTTAAAACAGAAGAATTATAATAACAATCGGAATAATAAGAAGCTGACATATCGGTTGTGGTAAAACCAAGTAAAGCGGCTTTACAAAGTGCAGTACCTGCAGAATTCTCTTCTGTAATAGTTACATCCTGAGAAAGATCAATAGTTCCTTCAAACAAGCAGTCATTTGCTTTTACTCGGTTTTGCCATGTACGACCTACAAAACCACCTGCACCGATAGCATCTGTACGGGAAGCTTCTGTTCCGTAAACTACAAGATCAGCATTTGAATAGCAGTTATTAAGCTGTACCTGACAACCATAACCGCACAAAGAACCGGCAAATGTACGTGATTTACCCGACAAGGCAACCGTTACGGTTGTATCTACAACAGATACATTTGAAATTTCTGCATAGTTGCCGGAATGATGAACATAACCTACAAGAGCACCGGCACTACCTTCTAATGATGCAGTAGCTGTAACAGTACTATCTTTTATGCATAAGTTTTTAAATACAACAGCACTGTATGCCACACCAAAAAGACCTGCCTTTACACTTGAACCGCTGGAATTTACTGTCATATTGCTGATAGTATGACCGCCACCGTTAAATACACCTGTAAACGGCTTTACAGAATTATCGGCAATTTTAGCATCATTTACTGCAGTGTTTCCGGGATCAGCAATCGGAGTCCAAGTGCCGTAATCAGACATATCAATGTCATTCATAACGAAATACTTACCATCAAGCGGATAAGCGGCATCCTTACCTATTTTAGCAAGATCTCCTGCATCGTAAATCGGGATGTAGTCCGGATAACTCGGAACAGTATCAGGATAAGTAGTACGAAGTATTACACTACCATTTGCCTTGCTCCAGTAATCAGTGCTAAGACCAAGCTCAGAAAGCTTTTTGCTTGAAAGGTCAGCTGTAGTGAGAGCAGTACCGTTTATATGACCGCCGTTTGTACCTACAGTACCTTCTGCAGCAGTATCAAGTGCGGTAAGCTTATCACTGTTATAGTAGCAATTTACAAATCTTGAGGCATCAGTAGGATAAGCGGGTGAAGAAAACTGATTTCCGTTAAGAGCAAATATACCGTTTACATACTGATAATCAGCTGTTTTGTTATTATTGGTAATAGTACCGTTAAATACAGCGTTATTAACGGTTATATAACCACGCCATGCAGCACCTGCAATACCTGCAATACCAAACTGATAGTTGCCGTCATACTCACAACCACCTGAAAGGACAGCTTCTGAGTAGATATTGTTACAGGTGAGCTGTGTAGCACTACCTGCAACAGAACCAATACCCGAAGGATTTTCGGCATTTCTTGATACACCGTTAATGGAAGAATTAATAACTGCCACGTTGTTTACGGTTTTAGCATTTTTATCGCAATAACCTACAACAAAGCCTGCATATACAGACTGACCTACATAGGCATCAATAGAACAGTTATCAAACACTATATTTGAAATAACAGCACCTGTTGTAACATGAGCAAAAAGACCCAAGTGAGCAACAGAGCTTGTTTTATCAACGATATTCATACCACTGATGGTATGACCCTGACCGTCAAATGTACCACAGAAAGCAACTGTATCTTCAAACTTATATGTAGAAGAGTTTGAGAAGTTTGCACAAAGCGGTTTCCAGTTACCGTTTTCTGTGTTATTGTCTGTGTCAAAGTTTGACAAGTCAATATCGTTTACGAGTTTATACGCACCGTCACGGGGGTAGTTTGCATCTACACCGATAGCGGCAAGCTGCTCTGCAGTGGAGATAAGAATGGTGGTGCCGTCTTCATCCAAAGTAGCATTTAATGCTGAAGCGGTAATACCAAACATAGGTACCATACAGAACAACATACAAAGGGAGAGAATTACACTTAAAAGTTTACTTGCGAAGGTATGTTTCATTAAAAATCTTCCTTTCTCAATTTTTCAACATAACTATTCTGTTATATTGCTTATAACAATATTGTAAATCTTTTGTGTAAAATTTACAATAGTTAAACAAAGTTAAAAACGCATTTTGTGTATTGTTTTAAAAACAACACTTTAGTTTTGGGTATGAATAACAAGTAAAGTTAAAAATTTAAGTTAAAAATTTAAGTCACTTTATACCCTGCCCTGCTTTTCGGTAAACTCTCTTAAATATTTACCTAAAAAGTGTACTGCGTCCTTCAGGCTATCGCCGTAACGAAGACCGATTTCATAGTTATAATAACCGTCATAACCAATCTCCTCCAGAGCTTCAAAAACAGCAGGCCAATTTATGGTACCACCCTGACGAGGCACTAAATGCTGGTCGTGCATACCGTCATTATCGTGAAGATGGAGCATCTTTATACGCTTACCGAAATAACGCACAAATTCCTCAGGCTTCATAAAGCCGAACTGTGTTGCGCAGTTGGTATGACCGCTATCAAAGCAAAATGCCTTATTTTCGGTTTTCATATCCTCATACTCACGCATCATTTTTTCAGGGTCTGCAAACATATCGGGATAAAGCTCACCCTTATGTGCGCCGACACCAAAGCTTTCCATTGCGATAGTTATACCGTACTTTTCGGCATAGGGAATAATATCTGCAAACATACGCTGATTTTCACTTCTTATAAGCTCATAAGGTGCATCCTTACCGCCGTAATGGTTACTGCCGATTGGATGAATAACGGTTAAGGGACATTCAAGTATCTGATTTATACGAAGCCCTCTTTCAGCCCAATAAAGCACCTTTTTATCATTTTCCGGGTCACCGTTATAGCATTTTCCGCAAAGATTATGTGTTTGATAAATTTTGATACCACATTCCTTCGCCTTATCACGAACCGCCCCAAAATAGGATTCAAGCTCATTCTCGGGAAGGTCAAGCTTAGAAGGGTATGGCTGGAAAGCATAGCCTTCAACATTAAAATCTACACCGTCAAAGCCTGCTGCGGCGGCTATTTCGATAGCCTCAACATCGCCATACTTGCATTGCAAAGCATGACACGAAATACTTATTTTTTTACTCATATTTATCACCTTGCCAGTTTAAGTAGAATTAAATATTTCCTCTTTGCTTTATAAATTCACGATAATATTTTGCCAAAAACTTATGCCCCTCTGCCATAAGGTCGCCAAAGCAGACCGAAACCTCAAAATTATAATAGCCATCATAACCGATTTCATCAAGGGCATCAAATACCTCAGGCCATTTTATGCGGTTTCCGCCACCCTTTCGTGGGATAAGGTGCATATCATAAATGCCGTCATTATCGTGAATATGCAAAAGCTTTATGCGGTTACCGAAATAACGGATAAATTCAGGAACGGAAAGAAAGCCGAACTGTGTTGCACAATGGGTATGACCCGTATCAAGGCAAAAAGCCTTATTTTTGGTTTGCATATCATCATACTCACGGCGCATTTTTTCGTGGTCAGCAAACATATCGGGAAACTGCTCACCCATCTTATGCGCTCCCACACCGAAGCTTTCAGGCGCTATTATAATACCGTATTTTTCGGCAAAGGGTATTATATCGCCAAACATTTTCTGATTATATTCGTGCATAACCTCATAAGAAGCATTCTGACCCCAATCCATTGTAGAAATAGGGTGAATTACAGTATATTCACAGCCCATTATCTCATTGGCTTTAAGGCCACGCTCTGCCCAATGAAGCACCTTTTCATCATGCTCATCATTGCCGTTATAAAGCTTTCCGCAAAGGTTATGAGTCTGAACTATTTTTATGCCGCATTCATCCGCTTTTTTGCGAATGGCAGTAAAATAATCCTCAAACTGTTTTTCGGGCAATTCAAGTATATTATCCTCACCCTTTAAAAAGGCATAATGCTCAACATTGAAATCAATGCCGTCATAACCGGCTTCTGCGGCAATTTCCACCGCACGCAAATCACCGTATTTAATCTGTAATCTGCCTGTTGTTGTACTGATTTTCTTATCCATTTGTTATCCTCCCCAAATGGTTTATTCACCTGCAATACCTGTCATTTCAACGCTCTGCATAAACTTACGCTGTAAAATGAGATAAAGTATCAAAAGTGGTAAAACCGAAAGCAAGGTACCCGCAAGGGTTACTGCTTCGTTAATACGGTCAACCTCACTCAAGGTATCGGTTGCACCGTAAAGGGCTGTGTATCTATCGGTGAAAATACCAAGCTGTATAGGAAGTGTTGGTATTTTATTACCGAAAAACAGGGTTGACTGAGAAGTTTCGTTCCAATACCAAACAACCGAAGCTACCGCCGAAAGCACAACAGCAGGGGTGGCTGTGGGAAGTGCTATTTGATAAAATATCCTAAACTTTGAGCAACCATCAATCTCAGCTGCTTCATCCAATGCCTTTGGATAGCTTACGAAAAACTGATAGAAAATAAGTATAAATATTGCACTTTTCAGTCCCTGACCTAAGCCAGCAGGCAGATAAAACGGCCATATTGTATCAAGAATACCATAGGAATGATAAAGCACATAACGAGGTATTTTTACAATTTGGTCAGGAATAAGGAAGGTTGAAACAATCAAAATCATCCAAATAGCTTTTCCCTTTATTGCAAAACGGGCAAGACCAAAACCGATACACGCTGTAACAACAACCTGTAAAACAGTAGGCCCTATACTCATAAGCAATGAATTTAGAAAGCTTTTGGTGAAATCAAGCGTTTCAAAAGCCTTTTGGAAATTACCAAAATATAGCTGACGAGGCACCCAATTTACCGAAACATCCGCCAATTCATCGGGTGACATAAAGCTGTTTATCACCATATAGAGCACAGGATAAAGATAAACAAATCCTATGGCTATAAGCAGAAAATATATTGCCGCTTGAGGCAAAATACCTGTTTTTTCGTTTGTGCCTAACAATCTTTTTCTAAGGGTGAGTAAACTTAATTTTTTCATTTTTCACTCCTCCTTGAAAGCAGATAGAACATAAGCCAAACTATTCCTAAAATCACCATTACGATGACAAATACTATCCACGACATTGCCGAAGAAAGGCTGTAAATTCTTCCCGCATCATCAAAGATACGCACCGTTATTCGTTTATTTACGGCATTATTTACATAGTTTGCAAGCTCTACAATGGTATATACCGTACAGATAATTATAAGGGTATATGTATGAGGGAGTGTTATTTTCCAAAACTTTTCCCAAGTTCCTGCACCATCCATAGAAGCGGCTTCATAAAGATTTGGATTAATCTTTTGAAGTCCTGCAAGGAAAATAAGTATCTGCACACCCGAAAACCACATTATAAGTATAATATTATCCAATATATATACAGCAGGTGATTTTATGGTATCAGGCAAAGCATTTAAAAATGCATATATTTGAGGAATAGCATCCGCAAAGCTTACCGTATACTTTGAAAGAAGCGTGCTTATAACAGGACCCGACATTATTATTACGGGTAAAAAGTATATAGCACGGAAAAGACCACGTCCACGGAACTTATTATTAAGAAGCACCGCAGAAATAAGAGAAAGCACCACGATAACAGGCGTAAAGCAGAGTATGAAGAACAATGTATTACCAAGGTCAATAGAAAAACCGGGGTCAACATTAAGCGCCTGATCGTAATAATAAAACCCTCTGAAAGTAAGGTCTATCCCCTCACCCGTTATTTTAACGGCACAAAAGCTCATTGCTATTGAGTAAATAACGGGATACAGTGTTATTGCCAAAAATCCAATTATCCACGGAGAAAGAAAGGCATAGCCTGTAAGCTGTTCACGAGCAGCAAAAGAAAGTGTTTTCTTTTTCATTGTGCCATACCTCCGCTTACCACCGCAAAATCAAACGCCTTTACGGTTGTTTCTCCCAAGGAATAATCATTTGCAGTATAATTAACATAAATACTTACACCGTTTTCATAATCAACCCTTACAACACCCACATCAAGAGCTGTATGGTTAGATATACGCACTCCCTCAACCTTTGAAAGTGCTTCATTTACATCTGCATAAATATCGGTAACGGTGCCGTACCAATCATCAATATTTATAGAGAAATAATCCTCTAAAGGAGTGCCTTTAAGCTCATAATTATCGGATTTTGCCACGATAAAAGAGGGATATGCACCAAATTCAATCATCTTTAAAACATCATTTTTTGAATATCCGCTTTGATTTGCATAAGGAGCATAATAATCAACAGAGCCCTTTAAAACTATCTGCAAAAACGGCACGGTATCGGTTTCATAAAGATACTGGCTGTTGCACATAGGCATATCAAAATAATCGGAAGTATATTTATAAAGATACTGATTAGGATTAGAAAATGCAGTTTTTACTGAAAGCTTTGAAAGTGTTTTGGTTAAAAGGTCACGAAATTCACTTCTGGTAAGTGACTCACCTGTTGTATGATCGGCATACATTCTGTAACCCAACTGCCCCAAATGGAAATCAAAGCCCGAAAGCTCACTGTTATAATCCGTAAGAGCTTCGGCAATAATAGGCGGTTTTACAACATAATAATTATTGAACATAACCGAAGTATTAGCACGGGAAAATACCGCATACTGCTTAGAAGCCTGCAATGCACCCTGAGACTGTGGATTTATCTGAGCATCATTTGCAGTAGTTATATTTGAATTAAGGTACAATTTGCCCCCGCTTTTTTCAAGCTGTTTTTTAAGGGCTGCAAAATCATCCTCATCTCCAACAGCAGATTCCATATCCGTGCTTGCGTAATCACTGCCGTTTATTCCACCGCTTTGCCAGCCTTCAAACAGCATTGTAACATTTTTAATACCATCACGAGATAGCTTTTCAAGCATAACAGTGGCTTCATTAACGGTTGTAAATTCCTTGGTGTAGTCAAAAACCTCACCCTCAGCAATTTCAGCACCCACAACATTAAGAGCCAATGGGATTTGCTTATCCTTTATTTCGGATTTAATATCGCCGTTTTTCAAAAGCTTTTCACGGTATTTTACCGCCATACCTGCATAATTGGCATCGGCGCCGGTTAAAAAGCTTATCGTAATAGAAGGATTGATATGGTTTCTTTCCTTTTGAGGACGGTAAACACCGCCACCTGTTTTTCCAACGATATGTGTATACATCTGGCGGTAATTAAAGCGTGCCATTACCCAGTTATACGGTGTGGTAACACCTGCAGGGGTAGCCTCAATATGAGCATACTCCTCACCGTTTTCAATAACCGTCATAATTGCATTTTGTCCCGCACCGTGAACTGCACCGTAAACCGGAACGGTTATCTGTCCCGATTCGATTAAATAATCGTTTGTTCTGGTGGAAACAAGGTCATTTACCTCAGATAACTGGTCGATACCCATATCAAGACCGTAAACCTTTTGTGAATAGCCCGAAATATACTTAGAGCTCTTTACAAAACGCATCAATGCACCACTGCCATCGGGAATAAAGATATAACCATCAATATAATCCTCATAGGTGCAACCAAAGAACGGCAGGAAATAAACATCCTTTAAAAGATATTCATCCTCTTCCTCAATACTTTTATCATCAAGGCTTATTGTAATGCTATCCTCATTAAGCTTTAAAGAAAACTCAAAGGATATATCCTTTCTTTTAAGGTCAAGCTTAAACTTAGCGCTATTGCTTTTCCAAACTTCTTTAACCTTAACCGAAGAGTCAGACATACAAACCTTGGTTACATTATACTTTTTGTCAAGATATTCAACAGTACAAAGCGACTGTGCGGTTTGGGTCCATTTTTTATTAAGACCTTCTACCTCATCTGCCGCAACCGAGCCCCAAACATAGCCTGAACGCTTATCCAAAACCCTTATACCGCAAACATCCTCACGATACCAAAGCTCTAATGTATCATTTTGCATTTTAAGCTCATAGCCATCGGTATTGAGTGTGTTCTCAACAATCTTTCCGCTTTCAGGGCGGGTATGGCGATTAGAAGTATTTTCAAATGAAGAAGCATCCGGCACAACAAAGGTTTGCTCATTGCGCCTCATTGCGGTGATGCAAATGGTGCAAAGCACCGCAATTATAATTAAAACACATATAAAACGGGGAATAAATTTATTCACTGACACGATAACCAACCTCCCCGAATATATCTCCCACAAAAATCACTATCTGCTTCCAGAATATATACACAAGTGCAATAACCACAACGCAGACAAGCATAAAGAAAATTGTAAGGAACAAATTTTTAATAGTTGCTTTAAAGGAATAAGCATGGGTTTCGGAAGCGGTAATAAATATTGAAACCGCAGTCCAAATAAGAATTACAGCCCATGGGAACGAAACCAAAAATGCTTCGTTAAGGGTGAAAACATAGGTAAGAGCAATAACAATGGGGGTTAAGCAGATATACGGTGAAAGCGCATAAGCACTTGTTATATAAACCTGCTTAAAGCTTCCTTTACCGTCATTTATAGAGCTTACCATATAGTTGCCCATTACAAACATTGCCACAACCGCCAAGAATCCCATTATAAGATAAAATGGTGAGGTTGATCCGGCAAAAGGTGTGCGGAAAATAAAACCACGAAGCAGCATATCGGCACAAAATACAATAAGTGCCAGCATATACACAATGCTTGCAGAAAATACCGAACCCATTTCCCCACGATTCAAATAATAGAGAGAATCTATCGGGTGGCGGAGCATATTTCCTATGTAAAGCACATCACGCACTCCCTTTGGAAGCGGTTTTGCGGGATGCTTTTTACGGAATTTTTTATAAATCACAACAGCAATTATTAAAAGCACCAATCCGCCAAACAGATAAAGTACATTATCGTCAAGCCAAGCACTTCTAAGCTCCCAATATGCCGTTGAGTAATTCTTTTGGTCATTTGCAATACGGAATTCTTCCAAGGCTTCACTGTAACGCTGTTGGCGAAGCAGAGTTTTACCAAGTCCCAAATGGGCAATTCTTGACATACCGTTAAGCTTTAAAACCTCATTCCAAACGGTTTCACTATCCTCATAATTACCTGTATCAAGATAATAAATTGCACGCTGAGTAGCAATGGCAAAATCTGTAGGAACAAACACCTGCACCAATGCACGCTCACGGTCAAGAACATAAATATATCCATCACTATCAACATCAATAGCTGCGGCATCGGTTATAAGACCGTTCTTATCATCAGACATTGCTCTTCCGCCAAATGAGAAAACAAGCTCGCCGGAGCTATCGTATTCATATATAAGACCGGTTTGTGTAAGCGCATAGCAGTTAGAATAGATACCGGTTGAAATATCAACAAAGTTCCATTCATCGTGCATTGCAAGCTCCTCAGGGAAAATATCATTACCGCCAAGGTTATGAAGCTGAACAAGATTATGCGGCTTTGCTCCCGAAAAAGCACCTGCTGAATACTTATCTGCAGACTGCGTTACGCTGTAAATAAGGTCTTTAGAGGTAATATCAATATTAAATATCGGCTGTGCTATTCGGTTGAGCTGTTTACGCTTTTGAGCATCGGTATAAAGCAGTTCCTGAATATGCTCAAGGAAAGTAAGTGTTCGCTTATTAGCGGCAAAATAGCCCTGGAAAGTGCCATCATAATCAAACTGCATAAGACCCTCATGTGCGCCATCTCCCACCACATAAATATTGCCCTGAGATGAAACAACTATATTTTTAGGTGCATAAACACTTGTAGCACCAAAAAGGTAACTATCAGGTCTGCCAATAGTTTGAGCTAAGCTTCCGTCCGGTGAAAAGATATATACTGCGGGAGCCTTTATATCGGCAACATATACGGTATTATCCTGCGAAACGAATATACCCGATGGGGAGGAAAGTACCCCGTCACCAATAGTTCTTACACTTTTATCCTTTAAATTGTATACAAGTACACGTGCGTTACCTGCATCAGCAATATAAATATCATCGCCCTTAATAAAAATATCCTCCGGGCGGTTAAGTCCCAAATCCCTTAAAATAACGGCGCCCGGAACATAGGCATCCTGTGTACGGATCCATTCACCGTCAACAGAAATTGTATAATTATAAGCTGTACTGCTTCTGGCATTTACCGCTACGGGACAGATGAATGTAACAAGCAGTACTGTTATCAAAAAAACAGTAATAATCTTCTTTTTCATTTGCTTCACCTATTTAATTCCCGAGTGTGCCATTGTGTTCATAACACGTGACTGCAAAATAATGAACAATATAAGGTTTGGCAAGAACATTATAAGAGTAGCCGCCGCACTTATTCCCTGTCCTGCAACAGAACCACTTGTAACGCTGGTTAAGGTAGACATATAAAACGCAAAGGTTTTTATTGATTCATTATTTATATAAAGGTTTGATGTTTCAATATTGTTCCAAACAGATTGGAAGGAAAGAATGGTAATTGTTGCCAATGTTGGCTTAATAAGCGGAAATACAATGCGCCTAAGTATCTTATAGTCACTTGCACCGTCAATAACAGCCGCTTCAATTAAGGCATCGGGTAATTGGTCAATAAACTGTTTTACCAAAAATACACCCGTGGGTATTACCACAAGCGGCAAAATATTTGCCCAGATGGTATTGAAAACACCTGTATAAACAATTACAAAATAGCGTGGAATACTAACTGCAACCGAAACGAACATAAGTGCAGTTTTATTAATATCAAAAAGTGCATCTCTTCCACGGAATTTCTTTTTTGAAAGCGCAAAGCCTGCCGCAGCAGAAATAAATATTGTGGTAAAAACCACCACCAAAGATATTACGATACTATTAAACAAATATCTTACTGCAGGTACACTTGTTCCCGAAGAAAGCGAAAGCAAAACCCTGAAATTATCAAGGGTTGGATTTTTAACATAAAATCTCGGCGGATAGGCAAAAAGCTCATCAATAGGCTTAAAGGCATTTACGAAAATAAACACTATCGGCAATGCCATAAGTATACCTATAGGAATAAGCAAAGCATAAAATTTTAACTGGCTGCGGTCAAAATGCTTAGGGTTCATACCGCTTTGTCTGATGCGCCTGCGTACTCTTTTCTTTTTCACGGTAATCCCTCCTATTCACCCTTACTTGAAAGTGCTTTCTCGGTTCCCTTTGAAAGCATATAAATTCCCACAAGCAATACCACCGATATTGCAGCGGCATAGCCCATTTCAAATCTCAAATAACCGTAATCCTCAATATGCGTTACTACCAACTGACCGGCACTGTTTGGTGTTGGATTAGAGCCTGAAAGCGTAACACCTATATTACCGGTTTGGAATGTGTTTACGATAGCCATTATTGCACCGAAAAGCATTTGCGGCTTTGCGGCGGGAATGGTGATATAAATAATTTCCTGAAAACGGTTTTTAATTCCGTCAATATAACCCGCTTCATAAAGCTCTTCATTAACGTTAAGTATACCCGAAAGCATTGCCAAGAATCCTACACCCATACTGCTCCAAAGAGATACTATTATCATTATAACAAGCAGATAATCCTCAGATTGCAACCATGCAATAGGCTCTTCAATAAAATCCATTTTCATAAGGATATAGTTAAGATAACCTGCCTTATCACCGTTAAAAATAACACTCCAAACGGTTTGAATAAGCACACCGCCCGTCATAGAAGGAGAATAAATGATTATTGCAAGCAGAGTTCTCGGGCCCTTGGTAATCTGAGAAAGGCACCACGCAAGGAAAAACGCCATTACATAACCGCCAACACCCACAAACACCGCAAAGGTAATGGTATTGGGAAGTACCTTTTGCATAAAGATACTGTCATTTGTAAAAAGCTGACTGTAATTATCAAATCCAACCCACGAAGGAAACTGAACCGAGTTGAAATCAGTAAAAGAAAGGAATATTGCCGCCAATACCGGAATTACAATAAACAGCAAAAAGAGTATTGCATAGGGGGCTAACATAAATGCGGCAGAATGGCGATTTAAAAAATTATTAATTTTTCTCATTTAACATTCTCCCCCAATTCCGACATCAAAAATTCATAGGCATTAGTTGCATAATCCTTTACTATCTTGCCGTTTTTATCAATATATCCAAATTCCTTCAGCTTTCTTTCAATCTCACGGTTAATGAGAACGGTAGATTCATCAACCGCATCAATAAGACCTTCGGAATTTACAACCACATTATTCCAAATATTGCTTATTTCACGCTCAACCATATAGTTTGCAGGATGACGGATGTTTTCCATCTGACACTCCCACTGCTCTAAAATAACCTTTTTATGAGCCTCATCATAAGGCAACTGCTCAAAGGTTTTAAGGTTTGCGGTATTCCAACGATATTCCGAACCGTATGAGGTTTGAAGCATAAGTGCATACTTGGTTTGGGTTGGCTCACTGAGCCACCACTTCATAAATTCCCAAGCTTCCTTTTCCTTATCGGTATTTTCAAATATCATACAGGCATTAAGATCAGCCATTTGGCTTCTTAAAATACTGCCATCCTCCTGACGAGTACCCGGTGTTAAAGCAATATCCCAAAGACCTTCAAGCTCAGGAGCCGCTATAAGCATTTGGATATAGTTTCCAAATCCCGAAACACCAATAGGAACTTCACCGTAACGGAAGCTGTTATAAAAGCTTGCAACAACCGTATCAAGAGAATATATATTATAAAGCTCGGTCATATCCCAGAAGCCGTTTACCGAAAGCTGTGAATCAATGGCTGTTGCCACACCGTTTTCACTGTAAAGGGTACCGCCGTTTTGATATAAAAACGGTGTTGTCATATTATAATTCTTATAACCGCCGCTTGATGACAAAGGAATAAAGAAGTTCATTGAATTGCGAAGCAATGTGGGCATCATTTTCTTTACATCATCCCAAGTATCGGGAACCTGTAATCCCAAGGAATCCATAATATCCTTACGATAGAAAAGCACCTGAAAATCGTATGCCTCACAAGCACCGTAAACACCGTCACCGTAAACAAACGGAATTAGTGCTTCCACATTATACTGCTCATCATAGAACGAAAGAAAATCATCATATTCAAGCAGATTTTTTGCCGCCCCTCTGATAGCCAAATTAAACGGCATTGAGGTAGTAACACCCAATACCACATCAGGGTTTGTGCTTGTTGCATTTGAAAGAATCAGCTTTTGCTCATTAGGCATTATTGAAAGCTGAATATTGGTATCGTGAGTGCTGTTAAAATCAGAATCAATTAGACGCTGAAGCACCTGAACATACTGAATGGAACGGTTTACCCAAACGGTAAGCTCCTCATCATCCCCGCTTTTATCAATGGAAGTATAATCGGCAGAAGAATCGGCTAAAAATGAGAAAATAAACGATTTTAAAGTATCGGTAGTGGCTGTAACAAATCCCGATTCTGCACTTGGCAGTTCCATATTTCCCGAATAGAAATATATTCGGTCAAGGCTCAAGCCACTTGATATAAGGCTGTTTATAACAGTTCCCAAATATTTATTTGCCGAGCTGTCACCCGCATTAATAAGGTCTGTATTATTTGGAATCTGATTAGGTTCTTCGCAAAGCTCACGCAAAGTATCTGCGGCATAAGTAAGGTTTGAAGCGTATGTGGGCTCACATCCGCCTATTTTTTCAAGCTTTTTATAAATACCATCTATTCTTTTGGCAAAATTCTTTAATTTATCAACCGCATCGGGCATATAAGAATCCATATCCCATGTGCGGTTTTCATCACTGCTTCCTGCAGTAAGCTTGGTAAGTGCCATACCAAAGGCACTTATTTCATTCATAAGAACCCTTACTTGGTTATAAACTTCGGCATAATCCCCTGCCAAAGCCTTCATTGCAATGGTATGATGACCCTTTTCAAGGTATATATAGTAATCACCATTATCTGAGGATACGGTGTAATTTGCATAGCTTGAGTTACCGCTAAACGGAAATTTAACCTCACCCAACTCCTTAAAGGGGGTTATTCCGTCAATTTCAATATTGCGGTAAACCGATTTATTAACATCAGAATCCTGTAAATACCTGAAACCAAGCTTATAATAGCCCGATTTTGGAGCATCAAATTCCCAAATGATTTTTTGCCCCACTGTACCCCAAGAATCCTTTGCTACATTATTTATAAGATTACGATATGTATTATAGGGTTCAAGTGCCGCATTTTTTGTTGCGGCTCCACGAATAAAAGAGTCAGATTTAAGGGAATATTTTTCTGCCTCTATAATTATCATTTCATCGGCATCTTCGCCGTTTTTCTTATACTGCGAATAGCTTTGAAGCTCATTTTCGCAAACTAAAAGTATTTCAACAATTTCAAGCTGCTGTGAAACGGGTTTTAATGTAACATTTCCCGATTTAAAATCAATAGCCTTTTTATCGGCAGTTCTGTAATCATAAACATACTCGCTTAAATATTCAGCAACACAAAGCTGATCGGGATTGTATTCGTTTCCCACACGGTCGGTTGAATAATCATCGGAAGTATCTGCCCACAAAACCGGAACAAAGCCTATATAAGACTGCTCACCCATAACAATTTCAAGCTTGCAATCAACCGCAAGACCCGTTAAAGGCTTATAACGAAGCACCATTTTATATGCTTCTTCACCATCGGGGATATTAAAGGATAGAGTATCCTCCAAATCAAGGGAAATACCGCTGTTTTCATTTAAAACAGCACCCTGCCCGTTTACGGTAACGCTATTAAGCTCCACTTTATGAACGATTTTATAATTCTCATTTGAAAGCCAATTTTTTATTGCCGCATCGGTATATCTTACAACCTGTTCAGCAGTAAACTGACCCAAAGAATCCGCAGCATTCTTGGCATCAACAAAACACACGCCTACCCCTAAAAGAATTGCAAGGGAAAGCAATATTGCTACTATCTTCAGAATCTTTTTCATACCAAACCCTCCGATGCGGACATTAAGACCTACATTTTTGCAGGAAAGAGCCAAATCTCACGATTTGGCTCGCCCGAACTTTATAAAAACTTTTTTATACCTTGGCGGACTTACGCCTTTTAATTTTTTTGATTACAATTATCACGAATATTATCAGTGCCACAAACAACATTCCCACAACTGCCAAAAGCAGTTCAACACTGCCGCCTGTGATAACCGATGCTATTTTTGATAGCTCATAATAAAAATGGGTGCCTTTAAGTGAGAATGAAAAGCCTTCATCAGCCTGTTCATAAACACTTACATTGTAAAGTGCAGGGGCAACATTACCGCCACGCTTTAGATTTCCTATACGAACATATTTTGCATCAGCTGCCTCAAAGGAGATGTTTTCAATTCCTCCTGTAGAACCTACGGCTTCATAAACCGTATACCAATCCTCACCGTTATCAGAAACATCCACAACATATTCCTTTGCATAACCGCTTCCCCATTTAAGAGTCATAGAATCGATTGTATAATCATTCTCAAGCTCTAACATAAGGTAAGCGCTGTTAGCAGCACCCGAAGCCACCCATTCATATTCAGAATCTTCATTTTTAAGGGAAGCAAGAATTTTATTTTCTTTATCATTCTTAGCATCTGTGAACTTAGCCTTTTTAGCGACATTATTAAGCTTTGCTGTTGCTTTTATGCCCTCAATATCTATCGTTTTCCAAGTACCCTGCGGTAAAACGATAACGGTTTTTCCGCTGTTATCCTTATAAAAACCGATTGAACCGTCAAGAACATCTATTTCAGGCAAATATAAGCCATCAACACAAACAGCATCTGCCGAAACACCGTATGCCAAAACACATGCCAAATCGGTTTCCTTTGAAGCTGTAACCGTAAAGGTTGTGCTGTTTTTAAGGCTATTTTTATAAACGATTGAATTTTTTGCTTCATCATCCCAAGCTTCAAAGGTGGTGGTTTTTTCGGGAGGAGTTACTACAAGTCCCGAAAAGCTGCCTTCTGCCATAGAATCCTGCAGTTGGAATGTATCAGCAACATCAACAGGCATAACTGCACCCGATTTAAGATAAACGGGAATTCTATCCTGAGGAGCACTTGCATTAAGTGTTTGATTTCCCTCAATTCGTTTTCCGTCCCAAAGGTTATACCAAATACCGCCCGGTAATGTTACATCACGAGAAGTAACATTATTTTCCGTAACAGGACAAACAAGCAGATTATCACAGAACATATACTCATCCCAAACTTTAGTTACAGCATCCTCACCGGGGAATGCCATCGCAAGAGTTTGAGCCAAGGGTGTGCCATATAAATTACAATTAACGGCCGAGCTGTGAATGGTATCAATAATGTTTTCTCTTAACCAATAATTCTTAACGAAAACATTTTCAACCTGTCCGCCAAATTCCCACGGATTGCTTGTGCCAACACCGTGCTCACGCATAAGCGGTTCAAAAACAGAAAACTCAACCCAACGCATATATGTATCGGCACTATCGGTTTTATTAAATCCGCCAATATCACCGCCCCAAATTCCAAATCCTGAGGCACTTAGCGAAAGACCCGCATTAAGTTGCTGTTTAAGACCTGACATTTTACCGTTATTATCACCAAGGAAGTTTGCACCAAAGGTTTGTGAGCCTGCACAACCGCTTCGCTGAAACAGTATAAAATCCTTCTGTCCGTCAAGCAGTTCTGTCATAGCATCATTAACACTCTTCAGATAATAATACGAAGAGAAGTTATGCATTTCCTTACCACTCATACCATTGGAATAAATTGCATCTTCGGGTATCTTCTCACCCATATCAACCATCATTCCACGGCAACCCCATTCAACATACTGCTGAAGGTATTTCTTCATATATTCGGTTGCGAGAGGATTACTATGGTCAAGAAACGCAGTATCACTGTTGACTACATGATATGTCCAATCATTTATAGACTGCCAAACAACAGGTGCATCACTATCAACAACACCCAATGTGCTTAATACTGTGGGGAAGTTGAAGTAACCCGAGGTCCACATAAGCATACGGGTATTATTCTTTTTAAGAATGTTATATGCAACGGGGTCAAACATAACTACAGATTCAGTATAAATTGCCTCTAAGTTAGGTATACCCAGCTTTTTATAACCGCCAAGAAAATCCTGCAGTATTGAAATATACTGTCCTTTACCGTTATCTGTACCCTTCCAAACATGGTTTGTAGCACCTGCCCAATAGCTAAATGCCCACTTTGGTGGCAAAAAGCTGCGTCCCGTAAGGGCTGTATAGCTTTGAACATTTGTTACGGGGCTTGCAGTCCAATAATAAAGGTCAAATTTAGGACCATAGGACTCAAGACTAAATTTATCCTTTTCGGTAGCACCCAAATCCGCATCAACACAGTATGCCGAGTTCATAAATACCGTATATCCTGCAGTGCTGTGCAAAATTGGAGCGTTTATATAAGAATAAACCTTATCATCAAGTGCGGTACTTTTTGAGTGATAAACATTATCCAAATTCCAAAGCGGAATTTTATAACCAACCTGATTAACAGCGTTAAAACGCTGACCAAAGCCATAGATTTCATCCTTGGAGCCAAGAGGTGCTATAACCTTAACATGCTCTATTTCACCAAGATAAAATCCAAAAAGAATATCGGAATTATCAAGGCATAAAACCTGTTTTTTACCGTTAGCTACCACCAACTGCCAGGTGGTGGCTTCCTTTTTAACGGTTACAACAGTACCATCAGGTGCGGTAAGTGTTACATTTCCCAATGCATCCTTACCGTACACTATTTCATTCAAAGCCTCAGGCTGAAAAACACCGTCATTATCGGTATAAATTCTAAAGCCGCCCTCTTTAGGCAATGAAATATAAAATTTAATTTCCTGACTGTTTACCGAAGTTGCAATGGTAAAAACATCTTTACCCTGCGTAGTTTGGGCAATTCCCTCTACTGCATGCCATTCAACATTAAGCTTTACGGGGTAAACCTGATCCTCCGCAAAAACTCCCAAAGGACAAAGGGTGCAAACGATCGCTATTACAGTTATAAGTGCTATAAGGCATCTTTTAATTTTCATTATTGCACCTCTCTTTTAAAAGTGTATCATTGGCGGGGGAATCCCCCGCCTCAACGATCGTTTAAATTACTTTTTGGCATTAAAATCTGCCTGAACTGCCTTAACTTCCTTTTCAAAGTCTGCCCATGCTCTTGTCATTTCTCTGTTAACGGTAGGCTCTGCGGAAGCAATCTGAGATGTAGGATCAGTACCGCCTGTAGAAAGGGTATTGATCATAGACTTTAAGTAGCTGTAGTGAATTTCGTTGTATTCGGGAACATACTTAAAGGGGTCACCACGGAAAGAGTTATTGATGTTATCCATAAAGTACATATCAACCTCTGTAACAGCATCAAGCTCTTCAAAGCGGGCAAGAACCTCTTTATTAGTGGTTGCAGGGAAATACAAACGGTCATTAAGGCTGTATGCACCTTCGTTTTCCTCAGCATACATTGCAATACGAGCAAAGTTACCCTCAGGACTATAAGTTAAGAAACGAAGAAGCTGGAATGCAGCCTCAGGATTCTTTGTGGTGCTGCACATAAATGAATGGTCTGCGTGCAAGCAGATTCTTCCCTGCTCATCCTGAGGAGTAGTCCACATTTCCCAATTATAGGTTAAAGAATTATTAAGAGAAGCATATTTCCATGTACCGGAAGATTCCATAAGCACACGGCCTGTATTAAATGCGGCGTTTGCAGTATCTGCACCAAACTTCTTAGCGTAGTCTGTCTGACCGTTAGCATCCTTGGTTGAATGTAAGGTATTAGCTACAACACCGGGAAGTGAATTAAGATTTTGCATTATCTTAACAGCCTCAAGCAATGATGCTCTGAGATTAAATGAACGCTTTTCGTTGCTGTAACCCCATTTTTCGCCAACACCTGCGAAAATACCGTTACCATAGTCGGTCCAGAAATCAAGTGTTTCTGTTCCGGAATAATCATTATTGGTAGCAGCTTTTAAAAGATCATAGTAGTCATCAAGTGTCCAATCAAGCTCAGGATGATCAAGATTAAGCTTATCAAGAATATCATTATTGATTATCATTGTTTGGAAAGTAAGCGAATTTGGAAGTGCATAAAGCTCACCACAGTAGGTATAGGTTGCAATAAGATTGGGGTCTACCTCATTAAAATGAGGATCATTCTTTACAAGCTCTGTAATGGGATATACCCAACCCTGACGAACATATATGGGCAATTTACCGGCTTCGTCAAATACAACATCCGGAAGCTCACCGGTGGATGCCTTGGTTGAAAGATAATCAGCAGCCACATCACTGCCTGAGAAATAATCAACCTTTAAATTTACATTTGGATAAAGCTCACGGAACTGATCAAGAACAGCCTCATAGTCGGTAGGACGGCTGGTGTTAATAGCAACGGTAACATCACCCGAAACCTCATAATTTGCATACTGATCTTCACCCATACCCTCTACCTTGAATGAAGCAGCATCGCCTTTTTTGTTTGTGTTTGTTGTTCTCTTATCATCGCCACCGCAACCGGTTAAAGCCAGCATAACAATGCAAAGAACAAGGAATAAGCTTAAATACTTTTTCATAAAATTACTTCCTTTCGTATTTTTTGTTTTTAATTAATATCAAACCGCTTACGGCAAGCAAACCTGCCGCAACCGCTGTTACCAATACAGCAATAACTATATTCAAGGTGCCGGTTTCAACATCCTTAACGGTGGGTGTAACAGGATTGGATTCCTTTATTACAAAGGATACTTCATCGCTATCAATATCAATACCCTCTGTAGCGTTATCGGGCAGCTTGGTAATGGCAAAATTATCAAACGATGCTGCATTACCGTTTGTCATAATAGATACAAACTCACCCAAAGCCGCATCAGGAATACGTGCCGCATAGGTTGTTTCATAATCATCAATATAAACCCTTGCAACACCCTGAATAAAGGTAAGCTTCATGTGATGCGGTTTTGTATGATCATAACCCACAAACCTATCACTTGTTTTTGTGGCTCTGATTCTGATACCGTCCTGATTGGGCTGTGCCATATTACCCCAATAGTTTACATAAGCTTCTCTTTCAAGATAAACCGCTGTACCGCCCACATTGTTTTTGCTGAATTCATCACCCGAAGCACTGTAATCGGTCATAAACTTGGTTTTATCCTTGATACTGAAGCAGATCATCGGCCACATCCAGGTATTACCATCCTGTTTATAATCAACATCAATCTGCCAGTTGCCCTTTAAGGCATCATTATAGGTAAGACGAGCAACCTTTTTAACCGTTCTGTATTTAGAAGCGCCGCTTAATGCCCTGAAGTTATCATCCATACGGCGAAGCTCACCGTCAATAAGCATCCACTGCTCACGCCAATCATTGGCAGCAAGATCTGATTTCATAACATCTTCGGTATAATAGTTTGTAAAATCAAGCAAATCGTTTTCGTGATCGAAGTAATATTTTATAGTGTTTGCGGTATTATAATCAACCTTTGCTATCTTAACTATAGCCGCTGCCGCAATACCGTTTGGATTGCGGAATTTTGCCGAAGGCATTACCGGTACGCCGCTGAATGTATATGTTCCAAGCTTACCCGAACGGTAGTTTGAAGGAGCTTTCCAATCAAGCGGTAAGCGGTATTTATAACCGTTACTATCTGTAACAACAGATTCATTTGCAAAGGAAAGAGCATCTCCCTTAGTTTTATCTATTGACTGATATCCGCAACCAAGCTCTTCGGCTGTCTGCATAGAAACTATATCAATATTCTTTGCATCATAATTTGTGATAGAAAGATTTTTGATTGCAGTGTTTGCAGAATTTTGTAGCAGATAAATGTAACCGCCCTTATAGCTTTCATCAAGCTCAGCCTGCCAAAGAGAACCGTCATCACCGTATATTCGCATAACACCATCTATAACAGAAAGTCTTATATGACACCACTCATCCGAATCCTTCCAGATTCTTTGAACCTTATCAAGATAATCTTTCATAAATCTTGTAGATGGGAATGGATTTGCAACATTAAGGCTTTCACCGTTAATGGAGCCTGTAAGGGTTATATCACCCTCACGCTCAATATAAGCCATATATCCGTTATTGGTGTAATTATCGCCTATCTTTTCAGCACCAAAGCCAAGTATTTGGAACCAACGCCATCCGCCTGTTCCGTGGCGATAATCAAGCTCAACTTCAAAATTAGTAAGCTTCTGGTTGTAATAAAGTGCCGCAACACCGTATGCACCTTTAGCTCCTCCCGAATAGCTTCCTGTTCCTGCACGGCTTATATAACCGTTTGAGGAAATACTCCAGTTATTGCCGGCAGAGGTTGGCTTCCATTCGCCTTTTTCGCTAAGCTGCTTATCGGTTTTACAATAATAGTTTGTAAAGTATGCTTCAAGCTCCTCAACAGAGTTTAGAGCAAACTTATGAACCACATCATCATCAAAGCTTCCTACCGATACACTGGCTATTACACGCTTTGAAGTATCGGAAAGCCAATAATGTGAATACTTGCCAACTGCAGTTGCGTAGAAAATGTATGTACCTTCTGCAGAGCTGTTGTAATCTGAGGATGACCACTCAACAGGACACTGAACCTTTTTACCGTCTACCGTAATTTCCAAAGAAGAAGGTAAACCGATTTGTTCTGCTGTGGTTCCAACAGGAACTGCACGGTAAGGAATTTCACCCGTAACAGATGCGGTTTTAATTTCAGAAACCCTAATATTACGGAATTCTAACTCCTTTGTACAGCCAAGCAGATGAATATAGCCTGCCTTATAACCCTCAAGTGCTGTAGAAGCCACAGGATAATCATCCACAAAAATATAGATAATGGAATTTTTTACCGCAACCTTTACATGATGCCATGTATTAAGGTTAAGTGTTTTATCCGTAAGGGTTTGTGAATAACCCGCAAAAGCACTTTTAGCTGTAATAAGCGGGGATGTTCCTGCTTGAAGCTTTCTTATTTGACCCTCCATTTCAATACTGAAAAGTGAGCCGTTGCCTTCCCCGTCAAACGGTGTTTTTCCCGGTGTTTGAACACCCACACCAAAGCCTACCCATTTATGACTTTGAGTAGTACCGTTAAAGCAGTAATCAAAATCAAGCTCAAATTCATTGTACTTATCCTTAAAATACAGCAAAGCTGCAGCCTTATGACCGGATAATGTACCCTCATACTCACCTTGACCTGCTCTCTTTACTCCGCCTTTAGAGGTGACAGCCCAAAGCTTTGAAGGCTCGGCCTGTTTTAACACAGCACCCTTATCAATATTCTCATCCTTATGAGCATAGTAAGAAATAAAGGTTTGGTCAAGCTGAGATTGTGAAAGAATATTAAATTCCTTAACAGCCGTGGTATCATAATCAGCAATGGTAACGCTTACCCTTACAAAACGGTTGGTATCCTTTTCATAAATACCCGAACCTGTAAGATTAAGTTCACCCGTAAATATATATGTGCCTGCGGTATTGGGATCATAACCGTCACACTTCCACTCAACAACATCAAGCTGTTTTACGGTATCATCACCCAATGTAGCCTTAACCGACTTTGGCAATGGCAAAGCACCGATTACCGTACCGCTTTGTGCAATTATAGGCTCAATAGCATCAGTTTGCTTAATATAAGAAATTTCAGATATTGAAATGTTTTTATATTTCATTCCCGAAACATTACTCAAAATGGAAACATAACCGCCATTATAATTTTCAAGAGCAACCTCGGTAACATCATAGTTATCAATATAAAGCTGTGCTTTATTGCCCGATACAACAAGCTTGAAATGATGCCAGGTGTTATCGCCGTTTTCAACCAAATCCCAATAATCTTGAATTATGCCTGCACCTGAAATACGGCCTCCGCCACCGTTTCCGTAACAAGAACGGTAGCCTTCCTTTTCTACAAAGATGCAATAACTGTTATCACTCTTATAATACTCACCCAAAGCACTTGCGCCAAAGCCTGCACTTGCCCAACGCCATGTCGATTTATCACCTGCAAAGGAATAATCGTATTCAAGCACAAAGTTTGTATAGGGGTTCTTAAAGTAAAGCGCCGCCTGACCCTTTACGCCGTTAGGACCGCCTGCAAAGTTTCCGCTTCCTGCACGGACTATAGCTTCATCCATATATCCCCAAACATTTGTAACATCGGTCTTTGTAAACTTAACGCCCGCTGTGCGGAAATCGGTTCCGTTTGGAACATAGTATGCTTCGTAACCCTCCGCCCAGGTGAGGTCTTGCTCTTTAAGCTCCGTAATGCTTACATTTTTATACTGCATTTCGGGAGAGAATGCCATTAAGTATACATAACCACTATAATCGGTAACCGCCTTTTGTACTGCAGGAATATTATCATAGCTTACGGTCATAACACCGTCTTTTACAACTATCTTTAAATGATGCCAAGCAGACGGGGAAGCCGTTCTTACATCATTATAATAGCTTTGATTCTTATTCACACCGTAAAGATTGGTGAAATAAGACGGAGCTAAAATTCTATCACTTTTGGTACCTGAACCGTTAGGATAATGGAAGCCTATATAACCCTCCTGCTCAATAAAGGTTAAATAGCCATCGCCATTAGCATAATGACTGCCTATTTCATCTGCACCAAAACCAACAGCCGCCCAAAGCCAGGTATTTTTATTTGAGCCGAAACGATAATCAAGCTCAATTTGAAATGCTTCATACTTTTTATCAAAGTATAGAAGAGATTCACCGTTTCTGCCGTTTGGACCTGCTGCATATTCACCTGTACCGCTGCGGGTAAAGGTACCATCCTCCAAAGACCAGCAATCATTGAATTCTGCCTTTTTGGCGGCAACACCATCTATAAGGCGTTTACCGCTTGGCGCATAATAAACCGAAAATTTAGAGGTATCAATTTCTTTTTTAGTCTCAGTTACTTTTATATTGCGGAAAGCCGTATCCTTTGTCATAGCGGTAATATAAACATAACCGCCAAGATAACCGCTTATTTCTTCGCTAAAGGTTTTTCCGTTTATTTCCCAAGTTACTTTATTTTCGGAAATAGTGAGCGTTACTTTATTCCAACTGCCAACCCCTGCTGTGAGGTCACTGTTATAAACATCAGCAACGGCAGTTTTAAAATCAGAATTATTAGAATAATTCTTAATTAAATTACCGCCCCAATAGCTATACATTTCAACAGGCTGAAGCCTTATTGCACCACTTGATTTATCACCGTAAAGATGATTTCCTATCTTTTGTGCACCATAACCTATATAAACAGACTTTCTGCCGGTAGCACTTGTTGCCATACTGTGGCGATATTCAAACTCCACACTAAATTCATCAAGCACCTTATTATAGTACAAAAAGCCTATCTTTTTATCACCGCTTGTACCTGTATCATTATCTCTCACAAGATTGCCCTCGGAATCTATTGAGAAAAGATAATCGGCAAGGCTTTTTACACCGCTTGTTAAATATTTTTTCTCATAATTTTCAAGGTCCTCTATATTTTCATCGGTTACAAGCTTACTGCTTGCCCCAATACTACTTGCAGCCTGGTCATAAAAGGCAGCCTTAAAATCCTTTTCAATATCGGTCATATCAGCATAATAACCATCAAGATTTGTGATTGAGATATTGCGGAATCCGGTCTCACCTGTCATTGTACCAAAATAGATATAACCGCCTTCATATTTACTTGGTGTATATGTAGCAACAAGCTTTTCATCAACATACCAATTAGCAACGCCATCTTTAACACGAAGCTTAAAGGCATACCACTCATCACCCGTGGTATCATTTTGGCGCTTTGCAAGAGCATCGGCATAATTTACATTAGCAGATTTATACGCACTGATTACAGTGGTTGAACCGCAAAGCACATTGTGGTCGTGAGGTTGCAGAAAAATAACGCTGTTTTTATTTGAATGTGACCACAGCTCACCCTTTCGGCTTGCACCGAAACCGATATAAACACCGTTCCAGCCTGTTTGCTTTAATTTGGTATAGCGGTATTCAAAACTGATTTCAAATTCATTCAAAGCCTCTTTGTAATAAAGCAGGCCCGTTTTTTTATTTCCCGAAGCACTGTAATCCATATCACGGACTAAATTGCCGTCATCATCAATGGAGTACATATAATCAGCAAGTGATGTGTAATTGCCTTTTTTGTACTTGCTTTCATAATTTTGCAAATCCTTTACCGTTTCATCCGAAATAAGAACTGATGAGGCACCTATATTTGCAGAATCCACATCATACAAATAACCTGCAAAATCCTTTTCTATCTGTGTCATCTCATTTTCATCGGAGCCGCTTGACGAAACATTCATCAAAGGGAAAATACCATCAATCCCGATAGCTCCCAAAAGAATGCACAGGCAGGAAACTATGCTTATAAGCCTTAACATTCTCTTTTTCATTACTCAACACCTCTCAAATTTCTTATCGTGCAGGAATTTCTTTGCACAAACTCGGTTTCAACAAATATCTTTTTACCTTTTCCACCGTCACGAATAAGACGCATGGCCTCCTCCGCAGCCATTTTGGCAATACGGAATATCGGATTTTTTACCGTTGTTAGCCGAACGGCACTTTCGCCTATATCAAAGCAATCATCAAAGCCGGTAACACTTACATCACGTGGCACCGTGAACCCAATGGAATTAAGTGCCTTTATTACCCCCATTGCCATCTGGTCATTTGCACAGCATACCGCATCAGGAAAATATTTCATATTGGGATACGCCTTTAAAAACTGGGCTTCGGCATAAATGGTATCAAAATTAGCCCTCATTATCATACTCGGCTCTACCGGCAGGCAGTGGCGTTTCATAGCCTCCACATAAGCTTCATAACGCTTACCGTCATTATAAAGACCGTCACCCCGCATAAAGGCTATTCTGCGGTGGCCATTTGATATTAGATGCTCCATCACATCGGTCATACCCATAACATTATCGGTCAAGACACTTGAAATAAGCTCATCCTCTATCTCACGGTCAAGAAATACCATTGGTATTCCCCTGCTTTTCAGTTTAAGTATTGTAGAATCATCAATAAGCTCACTTAAAATTATAAGTGCATCAACATTAGCATTTACAACATCCTCCAACAGCTTGGATTCCTGTTTATCGGAAACTATAACATGCGTTCCGTATTTATACCTATGACCTATTGTTTGATGCAAGCCTTCAAGCAAAGAGTAATAATATGCGCCCTTATAAATCCTGAATACCACACCGATATTTTTATACTGTTTGGGGCGTGCGGCATAAGTGCTTGCTGTATCAACATAGCCGATTTCTTTAGCAACCTCAATAATTCGCCTTCTGGTTTCTGTGCTGATATTTCCCGTATTGTTAAGTGCATAAGAAACCGTTGCAATGGAAACACCCGCAATTTCAGCTATTTGCTTAATCGTTGCCACAATATCACCCCATTTATTTAAACTACTGCAATTATAACATAACCGAATTTATAATTTAATGCAAAAATAGATAAAAATACTACAAAATCAGCCCATTATACTTAAAACTTTAAAAATCAGATAAACCTATTGAAAAAAGCCTAAAAAAAGCATAATTATCAGCCATATAATAATAGCACAAATACAAAGTTTTTTCAACGGTTTTTGGTCAATTTCTACAAACACCATAAATCAACCCTATAAAAAATAATCAATTTTTATAAAGTATAAGCACTTTTTAAGTTAAATTCACTTAACACATCTTTTTTATTGCCAAAAAAGATGATTTATGGTCGTTTTTTATAACAATTTAACCAAAGTGCAAGCTCACTTTTTAGATGTGTTTAAGTTGACTTTGTTTTTTTGTCAAAATTTAACTTAAACTAAAAATCAAGAATCAGACCGTTCTTTTAAGAACGGTCTGATTTTAAAGTATTATTCAATTCCAAGCAGCATTTTTCTTATAAGCAATGCATCATTTGCCGTGATTTCGCCATTAAGATCTGTATCAGAAGCGGCTTCATCAAGCATTATCTTGGTTGTTGCCAAATGCCGCTTTATACGCACAAGATCACGAACATCGGTCTTACCGTCACGGTTTGCATCATAAGGCTTATAATAATTTGCCGTTATCACCACAGGATATTCAGGCATTACAAAGCTGTAATCACCATTAATATCCGGAGTAATAACCTGATTTATTATGCCGTTTTCGCCGTATCCCATAACGGTAACACTGTTTGCCAAAAGCTTATATCCTTGCAAAGCTTCACAGCTCACCTTCACAATAGCGCCCGCTTTTGCATTAGTTTTATCGGTTGTTATTTTTCCGCCGGTAACAGAGTTTGAGACCGATACCTCAAAGCGGTCTTCTTCACCTATTATAGTAGAAAGGTCGGTTATTCTTATATCCTTAAAGCGGATATTATTTGTAAAGCAGTGCAGATAAACCTTTCCGCCATTATAATTTGACAGCTTATAGCTGTAAGCGCTGTCACCAAACCACAGCGTTGCGGTACCGTCTACAACACGAAGCCTGTATGTATACCATACATCATTAAGCGGATAACCGGTTTCCTTGGTGCTTTTCAGATTATAGGTTTTAACGGTGCGTTCAGCAGTTACATCACCTATTATTTTAAGTGTTCCCTCCTGCTCTACCAAGCCTAAATAACCGCTATCGTAATAGCTTTTTCCAACCCTCTCGGCACCGAAGCCTGCTGATACCCAACGCCATGAGGTGGTTGCGTAGTTATAGCAGTAAGAAAATTCAAGCTCGAAATCGGTATATTCACCATCAAGATACAGCGCCGAAGCCGCCTTTCGTGGCATTTTATTAGAAGAGCTTACATAATCGGATATCGCCTGACGCTCAATAACACCCTCATAAGGCATACACCACACATCGGATGTATTTACCTGCTTGAATACCGACTCACCGTTTTCATCATACTCTTCAATATAATGGTCGCTGTCTGCGCTGTAGGTTATAAGGCTGTTAAGCTCAGTAACATTTAAAGGACTAATTTCGGTTATATTATTCCTTACCAAAACGCCCTTTGAGTAAATTTCAACCGTTTCCACTGCTGATGACGGCAAGGTTATAACGGTATTTTCACCATCTACATAGAAGTTTTCAGCAGAAAGCTCTGTACCGTCCGCATTTACGGAAGTTGCCTTAAAGCCGTAAACAATAACAGTGGAGTAACCATCAGACTTATCCTTTTTAAGGGTAAATGCGGTATCACTCACCTTATCAAGCACATACTCAAAACCATTTTCTGCTGAGGTTAAAACAGTAGCCGTGTTATCAGTTTCAGGAGCTGTTACAAGAAGTGTTTTACGCTCTCCCGACTTTGTAAAGGAAAGCTCATCAGAAAGGTTAAGCGGTGTTACTGTTCCCGATTTAAGATAAACGGGAATAGTATTGGAATTGCCCTGAGATGAAACTGTAATACCGCCCGAAAGCTTTTTACCACTCCAAAAATCATACCAGGTACCATTCGGCAGTACAACATTTCTTGAAACAGCACCCTTTGTAACTATTGGGGCAACAAGCATATTATCACAGAAAACATACTCATCCTCAACAGCTATAAGTTTGTTATCACCGGGGTATGCCATAGCAAGAGTTTGAACCATTGGAATACCTGTATTTCCGCTTTTTAAAGCACCGCTGTAGATATGGTCTATCAAAACCTCACGAACATTATAATAGTTAATAAAGTTTTGCTTAGCATCAGCAGAATATGTCCAAGGTAGCATATCGGTAGAGGTGTTTCCGTGCTCACGCATAACGGGTGAGAACGCCGAAAACTGCACCCAACGGGTATAAAGCTCATCTGTAGGTCTGCCGTGAAGTCCTCCAATATCAGCTCCGTAAATAGAGAAGCCGCTTGCCCCGCCCGTAAGCATACCATTAAGCTGTTGGCGTATTCCATACCATTGCGCCGCCTGGTCTCCACCGAAGGTCATAGCATACTGCCAGCTTCCTGCACTTCCCGAACGCTCAAACAGCACAAAGTCATCATCCAAAAGAGCACTCATAGCCTCATTATGAGCCTTAGCATAATAATACGAATAAAGGTTGTGCATTTCATCGCCATCCATACCGTTAAAGAAAGCGGTATCGGTGCCGATATATTCACCCATATCAACCATATAACCACGCATACCATGTGAAACTCGTGTTGTATACAGATTTTTCACAAGAGTGCTTGAAAGCGGATTTGTAAAGTCAATATAAGCCTTATCAATAGATCCGAAATATTTAAGCGGATCATTTTTCATCATTATAAGCGGCAGATCAAGAGGATCACACATAAGATAATCATATACATTATTATATGTGGTACTGCATCTTGACCACGAAAGCGGTTTTATGCCATAGCTTTGAAGAAGCGGGAATGTAAGGGCTGAATTGTCAATAAATTCACCCTCGCCGTAATAGGCATAAGGCATTGTTCCCATCGCCGCATAGTTATCAAGTACATTTTGAACCTTATCGGCAACAACCTGCTTTTTGGCATCTGCAGTAAGGGTCTCACCTTGGGGCAGGGCTGCCTCAGCCTCTTCTATTGCGGTATCGTAAAGACCTCTTGCACTTCCTGCCCAATAACCGAATGCCCATTTTGGCGGAACATAGGGTTTGCCTGTAATTTGGGTATATGACTGCATATTATCGGCAGGTGTGCCGTTCCAGATATACAAATCAAATATATCACCGTTAAAATCAAAGGAATAGCTTGAAGCATTGGTATAGCCAATATCTGCTTCAGCATAATATGTGGAGTTTATAAATAATGTATAGCCGTTTGTACTGTGAAGCACCGGAACATTAGCATAAGAATCGGTCTTATCACCTGTAGCACCGCCTGTATGATATGTGGGGTCGTGGTTCCAAAGTGTTACAGTATAGCCATTCTGATTAACGGCATTATAGCGCTCACCAAGGCCGTAAAGCTTTTCACCCGAATTTATCGGGAAGCTATATTTAATTCTTGCAATTTTTCCATCCTTATAACCAAACGAAAGGTTATCGCTTGAAAGGGCTAAACTATCTGCCCCATTCTTTTGGGTTATTATCTGCCAAGAGGCTGTATCGTACCTAAATTTAACAGTTTCATTACCCGATGTAAGGTTTATTCCGCCACTAACCTCTTGATATGTTATGGTATTAAGTGCCTTTGGCTCAAAAAATCCGGTTCTTTGCCCCGTTATACGCACACCGCCGTCTTTTGGGAAAGAAACCGATACCGGTACAGAGTTTCCGTTAACGGTTGTTTTGAAGGAAAATTTGGTACTGCCTTTAGAAATACCGCTGACTGCAGAAGAAATATAGCTATCTACTTCATATTCCTCAGGCCATACCTCAATATTTGTTGCGGTATTTGGTGCATCGTTAGCCCCGGGTATACGGGTTACTCTTACATCCTTTAACTGCAAATACTGGGTATTGGCAAATAAATACATATAACCCGTGGTATCCTGAGCGATACTTACTTTATATTCATCATTACCGTCAAAAGATATAAAGCAGGAATTTCCTACAACACGCACATTCAAAGTATGCCAAATTGAGGTATTAAGATTTGTTTTTACCTGTTCATTATATTCAGAAACCTGTTTTCCGTTATGTCGGGCAAGTGCACTCTGCTCAGCAGTTCTTTTAAGATGAAGAAAAATTTCACCCTCTTGCTGAACTACGGCAAAATATGAATCCTTTTGGAAACAATCTCCAATATTTTCCGCACCGAAGCCCAGTCCTATCCATTTATAGGAGCTGTTTGTGGAGGTGCTTGAAAAGCGGTATTTTACGCTGAACACGAAATCATCATATTTTTCATTGAAATAAAGCAATGCCGCACCTTTATGACCTCTACCGCCGGCATACTCTCCCGTGCCGTAGCGTTCAAGTGCCTGATTTTCCTCATTTATACGCCACACAAGCGAGGCATCGGTTTTATCTATAAGACTTACTCCGTTTTCATCCTTTGCACCGAAATCCTCGGTATTTGAAAAGCTATAGCTTGTGAAATTATCGGTAACGACCGACATATCATCAAAAACATATTCAGTGGTATAAGTGGGGTCATAGCTTTGCAATTTTTTTATGGTAAGGTTTTTAAACTGCATATTTTGTGTATAACAGCTAAGATATACATAACCGCCGTTATAGCTTTCAGAAAGTGTTTTGGTTCCTGTTACGGATTTTTTCTGTCCGTTTATTGTATATGTATAGGTAACATTAAGCACACCATCCAAAACGCTTGCCTTAAAGTGTACCCAATTACCTACGGTGGTGCAGTAGGTTTGGAAATCGCTATAAGTGGTATTCTGAATTGCAGGGGCGGATGTGCTTTCATTATAAAGCCTTATTCTACCCTCTTTTTCAACATAGGTATAGTAACCATCTGCAATATAATGATTACCTATTTGTGATGCACCAAAGCCCAAGCCTGCCCAACGGTAGCTTGAAAGACCGCCAATATAGTAATCATACTCAACTTCAAAATTCTTATAAAAATCCTTAAAATAGAGTGAGCCTGCTCCGTTTCTGCCTGCACCTGCGGCATATACACCGTTACCTGTACGCTTTAAAATGCCATCTGCCGCACTCCAAGTAAGGCTGGGGTCACATTCCTTATAAAGACTATTTCCATTTTCGTCAACAGCTTCTATAGCTTTACCGTTAGGTGCATAAAAACTTACAAAGTTTTCTTTTATTTCATCTATAGAATCAAAAGCAAACTGTGTTGCAGTTTCGCCTACGGCAAATACTGCGGAAAAATCCACCGAAAACAATGCTGTCATCAGCATTGTCACCGTTAAAAACAGCGACACTGCTTTTTTAGTTTTATATTTCATAAATTTTCTCCGTTTAAATTATTAAATGCCAAGCAGTAATCTGCGAAGAGAAATCAAATCATCAGCCTCAATTATCTTTGAACCGTTGAAATCTACAGTTTTTAATGCTGCCGCAACCTTAACCCCTGCATCATAATTTTTAAATCTCACAATATCCTTTACATTAACGGCGCCGTCATCGTTTATGTCACCTGTAACAAATGCTTTTTCACCGCTTACTTTAAGTATGGGAGTAAAGCCGTTGTGTACCCAGAGATTTTCTTCAAATCCCAAATCAGCAATATCACAAAGAGAGAGCTCTTCGGCAGTTTTAGCCGTACCGTCAGCACCTCTCAAATTTGCCGAATTGACAACCACGCTATCAATATAATAACAATCGGTAAGAACCGCATTTTTGGCGTTATCGTATTTGGTATCGCTCATTCCACGGTTGTTGAAGCCCAAAAAGGCATTTTGTCTCCAAAGAGAAACGGTAGGCTCGGTACAAGCTGTACCGTAATACTTTGTGGCATCAAGTGTGCCTGCAAATATACAATCAGTAGCAGTCATTTTAGCATCATAAGCCAATCCTACAAGACCGCCTACACCAAGCTGATTTGACTGAGCATCGGTTGCCAAATTAAGTACGGCGGTAACGGTAGTATCAATAAAGCAGTCCTTTATTGTAACACCGCTTTGAGAAAATCCTACAAGTCCGCCTGCGGCACCGGGATTTGAAGCATTAGCCTTTGCACATTTAACCCATCCGCCAATAACCGCAACATTTGAAATCACGGTAGAATAAGGAGATGCGCTTGTGCAAACAGTACCTCCTGCAAGCATCCCTGCCGCAGATGTTTTATTTCCGTTATAAACATAAGAAACGCAGTCTTTAAGGCAGAGATTTTTAACCGTTGCATCCTTTAAAGAACCGAAAAGACCTGCAAAACGATATGTACCGCTGTCAACAAGGCAGTACATATTTGAAATTGTGTGACCATTACCGTCAAAAGTACCTGTAAACTGGTTTGTTATACCGTTTATATTGGAATCACCTGTATAATAACCTATCGGAGTCCATTTTTCAAAGCTTGAAAGGTCAATATCGGCAGTCAGCAAATAATTGCCATCCAAAGGCATTTGGGGGTCTACACCTATGCGTGAAAGCTGATATGCGTTTGAAATGGTTATAAGAGATGGTATTTCCTCTACCGCCTCATCCTCTTTTGCAACAAACATAGCACTCGGCAGATAATCGGTGCAGTATGCTTTATCATCATAAAGCTGACGACCAAGCATTACCACCTTATCCTCATAAACCTTTACCTGCAGACCCTGAGAATCGTATTTAGTTGATGTGTTACATATATAAGGAAGTCCAATATAAGAAACATTACCTATTTTAGAAATATAAACATTCTGTATATTATCAAGATAAGATATATGAGTGTGACCGGTAAAGAAATACACCTTATGATTATCGGAGTTTTCATCAAGTATAGCTTTCATTTGGGCTTCATCGGCAAGGTAGCCACCACCATAAACACCTGTACCGGAAAGGGATTCGTGGCAGGCAATAAAGGTGCGTGTGCCATTTGCGTTATCTGCGGCAAGCAGTGCTTCAAACCAAGCAAGCTGTTCTTCACCGAAAGCGGCAGGATTTTCGTGCGGAGCACTTAAAACTATATAATGGTCTTTTCCTATATAAAAATCATAGTAATAGCTGTTTGCGGTATCGGCAAGCCCCGTTACCAAAGAATTTTCTGTAATAAGTGACTTATTTGCGGCATCTGCCTTTTTAAGCATATCTATAAAGTAATTATTTCCCTCAGCGGCATAGGCAGAAATAAGGTCATGGTTACCAACGGCAAAGAAGTTAAAATAATCCATAAGCCCTGCCTGATAATAGGTTGCAAGCACAGCATTATAGTCTCCTCTTTCGGCAAGCTTTTTGGAGCCTGTACCACCCGAAGCATCATCTATAATATCGCCAACATCAAAGGTTCCGATACTTTTGGGGTCACTATCAAGTATCTTATTTACGGCATACATAGCCTTACCCTGTGGCGAGCCGGATTTACCGTCCGAAGATATATATGTATAATTTATGCTTTTAAATGCTTCATCGTCTGCATCGGCGGCACCTTTCCACTCATAATAATTATGAAAATCGGCAAAATACATAAGCTGATAAAGCTCTTTGCCGCCCACATCGGCAGTATAATCTGTAAGCTGAATTTTATTTCCCGGCAAGGATGCACTGTTTACAACCGAACCGTCAACTACAGTTACATATTTTCCGCTTGTTATACTCTTTTGTACCGTGGTATCACCCACCGTAATCGCAAGCTCAGCTAAAATAGCCCTTGCACCGAAAGGAATTACACTGCTGTTTAAAAATGTATAACCCGTTACGGCATTTGCTATGGAATTATGAGTAGCAGTTTTATTATGCTCAGGAATATAAGCCGAACCAAATTCAACAATATGGCTGTAGTCTGACAGCTTAACACCGTTTTCATCCACCCAATAATATTTAAGCGAACTAACATTTTCCTTAGGCAGAGTGCCGAAATCAAAGGTGAGAATACCCTCAGCAGAGCCTGCCTTGGTATTATTAAAGGTATATGTAAACGAAGCGGATGATGCAAGCGCATCAATATTATCCGCCGTTACCTCCAAATCCTCAGCCGAAACTAAGGCAACCGGCATAGCAGCCGTAACAAGGCATAAAGCGAGTAAAAACGATACCACTTTAATTATTTTTTTAATTTTCATAATAAACCACCTATCATTGAATTTAAAGACTTTTTAACAGATAAATTATATTATATTTGTCACTGTTTTGTCAATAACACCAATTTGAATTTATCTATTTTGCACAAAGTGCATATTTTATATAGTAAACTTCAAACATAAAAAAAGCCATTATTAACTTAAAAAATTAACAGATGTAACTTAAAAAATTTAACTGTTGCAAAACAAAACACCCATATATATAATGAAAGCAGAATTTAGTAAATATATTGGTGGGGGTTATTTTATGACAAACAGAAAAGATTGGCAAACAAGTGTATCGGTTTATGCATACGGTTTTTCGGCTGAGCTTATGGAATCTTATTCCAAATCAGGAATTAATTATATAGAGCTTACCGCAGGCGATTATTCTATTTATGACGGCTATACGCAAAAGGCGGATGAAATATTCAATACCGCAAAACAAAACGGTGTTACTATCCGTTCAATACATCTTCCTTTTTCACCCTTTAAAGAAATTGATCCGGCTCATTTGGAAAAGGGTGTTCGTAATAAATTTTTAGAAATACAAAAGCCCATACTTTATGCTGCCGCAAAAAGCGGAATAGAAATTGCCGTTATTCATCCAAGCGGTGAGCCTTACCGTGAAGAAAACCGCCCTACACATTTGGCAAATTCCATTGAATGCCTTTCTGAGCTACAGCTTTTAGCCAAAGAAAACGGCATAAAATTAGCGGTGGAAAATCTACCAAGAACCTGCATTGGCAGAGATTCTTTTGATATGCTTAAAATCTTTGAAGCCATCCCCGAAGCTTTTGCCTGCTTTGATGCCAACCATTCTCTCAAAGAGAATAATGTTGACCTTATTCACGCTTTGGGTGAGCGCATCATAACGCTTCATATTTCGGATTATGATTTTATTGATGAACGCCACCTTTTCCCCGGTGAGGGTAAAAACTGCTGGCAGAATATAATGAAAGCCCTTGAAGAGGTAAATTATAACGGCACATGGAATTATGAGGTTAAAAACGGTCTTTCTCACCCTGCTGAAAAATTCAAGCAAAATCACAATAATCTTTTAAACGGCACAATTAAATAATAACTTTTTTAACATTATAACACTTCTAATATTAAATCAAAATATAATAACCGCTGATTTTATTTCAGCTCACAAAGGCAGTGATAATATGCGATTTTATGAAAACCCTCAAAAAACAAGCGAAAACCGCTTAGCCCCAAGAAGCTGGTACATACCAAAAGGAGAATCCAAGTATATTTTACTTAACGGTGAATGGAAATTCGCCTTTTTCCCTAACGGCGATACCGCAACCGAGCCTGAAAGCTGGGATAGTATTCCTGTACCATCCTGCTGGCAGCTTCAGGGCTATGAAAACCCTAATTACTGTAATGTAAACTACCCTTTCCCTTGCGATCCGCCTTTTGTACCCGATATTAACCCAATGGGTATTTATGAGCGTGAAATCGAAATTAACGATACACACAAAAATACCTATCTTATTTTAGAGGGTGTATCATCCCACGCAGAAATTTATGTTAACGGAAATTATGTGGGCTTCACCCAGGGCAGTCATTTGCAATCTGAATTTGATCTTACAAAATTCGTAAAAGCAGGCACAAACACACTCAGGATAAATGTTCGCAAATGGTGTGTTGGCAGTTATCTTGAGGATCAGGATCATTTCCGTTACAACGGAATTTTCCGTGATGTTTATCTGCTTTGCCGCCCAAAAGAGCATATTGTTGATATTGAAATTTCCTCTGATGAAAACCGCCTTTTATGTAAAGCCAACCGCAGCTGTAAAATCAGCCTTTATGACGGTGAGGAGCTTTTACAAACTGCCGAATGTGAAAACGGTGAATATACCTTTAATATAGATGACCCACATTATTGGACCGCCGAAACCCCATATCTTTACACCGTTGTTTTTGAATCGGCAGGTGAGGTCATATCCCGCAACGCCGGACTTCGTACATTTGAAATTAACGATGAATATGAGCTTTTGGTAAATGGCAGCCCTATAAAAATGCGTGGTGTAAATCATCACGATACCCACCCGAATAACGGCTGGTGTATGACCGAGGAAGAAATTTTAGCCGACCTTGAGCTTATGAAACAGCTCAATATAAATACGATACGCACTTCCCACTACCCTCCCACACCCCGCTTCCTTGATTTTTGTGACGAATTGGGCTTTTATGTGATTCTTGAAACCGACCTTGAAACCCACGGCTTTGTTCGCCGCTTTGCAAGTATTCCTCACAGATATGATGTTGAAAACGGTGATTGGCCCTGCGTCTTCCCCGAATGGGAAAAGGAATTTGTTGAGCGTATGCAGCGTGCTTATGAGCGTGATAAATATCACGCAAGCATTGTTTTCTGGTCTACGGGAAATGAAAGCGGTTATGGGCCTAACCATACCGCAATGCTTAAATGGATGATACAGCGAAACCCCAAAGCGCTCAGGATGTGCGAAAATGCTTCGGGCGCAGGCAAGCACGAATATAACAGCGTATGCTCGGGAATGTATCACAACTTTGAAGGTTTACAAAAATGGCTTGATGATAAAGAGCTTAAACAACCCTGCTTACTGTGCGAATATTCCCACGCAATGGGCAACGGGCCCGGAGATGTTTGGGATTATTGGGAAATGTTTTATGCCCATAAAAAAATGCTGGGCGGCTGTATTTGGGAATGGGCAGACCACACTGTAGTGGTTGACGGTGTTCAAAAATACGGCGGTGACTTTGAGGGTGAGCTTACCCATGACGGCAACTTCTGCTGTGACGGTATGCTGTTTTCCGACCGTTCCTTTAAACCGGGAACACTTGAAATCAAAAACGCCTATGCACCGCTTCGTATATCCTATAAAAACGGCTTTATAACCGTTACAAACCACTTTGATCACACACCGTTTTCAGGATACCGCTTTGAATACACCCTTAAATGTGACGGCAAAACCTTAGAAAGCCGCAATATTTTCCCCGAAACCGCACCGCACGAAAGCTTTGATATAGAGATTCTTGCAGAAATTCCAAAGCAGTGTGATTTGGGATGTTTTGCCACCGTTCGTATGCTTGATACAAACGGTTTTGAGCTTGGTTGCCTGCAAACCGAAATCCCGACACAAATTACCACCCCCACAGCAAATGCACAAAAATTAACAATTTGTGATGAACCTTTTCAAATCACCGCTAAGGGGGATAACTTCTGCTATACCGTTTCAAAGCAAACCGGCTTCTTTACATCGATTATCCGTTACGGCAAAGAGCTTTTGGATGATATGAAAATCTCCTGTTGCCGACCCGCTACCGATAATGACGAGCGAATGAGGGCAAAGTGGAATTTTGTTAATATCTGGCAGGGTGAAAATCTTGATTGCACCTTCACAAAGGTATACGATACCGCCGTTTCGGATAATAAGTTCACCGTAACAGGCTCATTGGCAGGTATTTCAAGGCATCCGTTTTTGCGTTACACCCTTGAATACAGCTTTTTTGCGGATGGCAGTGTGGAAATTACACTTGACGGAAAAATCCGTGAAAATGTTGTATGGCTTCCTCGTCTTGGTTTTGAGATTACACTTAATGAGCAAAACAGCGCATTTTCATATTTTGGTAACGGACCTATGGAAAGCTACCGTGATATGATACATCATGGCACGGTAGACTGGCATAACAGCACGGCAGATGAAGAATATGTAAACTATGTGCGTCCGCAAGAGCATGGTAATCATGTTGATGTAAAACAGCTTAAATTTGAAAACGGCTTGCAGATAAGTGCCAAGGATAAAATGGAAATTTGCGTTTTATCCCACGGTTATGATATAATTGCAAATGCCACACATACAAATGAGCTGGTAAAAGACGGACAAACACACCTGAGAATAGATTATAAATCTTCAGGCATAGGCTCTGCTTCCTGCGGACCTGATTTGCAGGAAAAATACCAACTCAATGAAAAGGATATTCATTTCTCTGTTTTAATAAACATATAAAAAATAAAAAAACAGCATCTAAATGGAAAGTTCCAAATAGATGCTGTTTTTAACTTACTTCCTATAATATGAATAATAAACGATCATATCCATTTGCTCACCGTTTATGCTGTTTACCCCCGAAACCGTTATACCGTCACCGCTGAGCAATGTATAATATGTAGCATTTTCAGCCATACAACGAAAAACATCGGTCTCACCGCACATAATGCGTATCTCACCGTCTATTACAACTATTCTGCCCTTTTTACCAACTATCATTTCCTTAACATCGCCGTTTTCACCCTTAATACGGCGTGTTACATATTTTACTTCCCTACCATCCATTTCACACAAAACATTATCCTGCTTATCCTTTTTGCGTTTTCCAAAACCAAACATATCTACACCCACTCAAAATCAATTTAATTCATTATAATATCTTTAATTTTTACTGTCAATAGAACATAAAAGGCGGACTTCTTTTTTGAAGCCCGCCGCTACTTTATTTTTTTACATTGCATTTACATTTATCAGCAAATTGCTGTAAACCAAATTGTAGCCAAAAGCCGAAGCCTCATTAACTACAAAAAGTGAAACTGCTGAAACGGTTTCAACCTTACCGTCATGATAATCAACCGTAACCTTTGTTTCAACGGTAAAACTGCCATCCTCATTTTCACGGGCACTCACAAATTCGTGAGTGTAGGTTGAAAAACCACGAGGAACAATGAATATATGGCCTTCCTTTTGAGGAAATTCAGCATTAAGAGCCGAAACATCCACAATTTCAATACCATACATATCCTTCATATATTCAGCAACAAAGCCCACTGCAATAAAATCCTCATCCTCAGCACTTCTAAGATCCAAAAGCTGCAGAACAGCATTGTTTACCAAAACATCAACATCAAAAAAATCATCATTATAAGAAGAGTTGTGATTGAGCATATTTAAAAAGCGTGCCGCATTAACCTTTTCATCGGAAAGGACGGCATCTTTTTTTGTTTCAGCCACAACTGCAGGAGCCGGTGCGAAAATACCGGTACAAAGTACAAGCGAAAGAATTATAACCAAAACTGCCGCAAACCTATGCCTCATATTACGCACCCACCTTTTCTTAAATTAATTTATATTAATATTATACATGTTACTTTCAAAAATGGCAGAAACAATTCGGTTACAAAATATATCAATTTTGTAACACTTTTTAGCGGCATTTGCTCTTTGATTAACAACATCATTCGGTAATATATTCAAGATTTTTTAAGTTTAGTTGTTAATGTTCGACAAAAGCTGTCTTTTTTATGCTATCTACATAAATTATTTTTTAAAATTTTAAAAAAATTAGTTGTAATATCCAAAGTATTGTGATATACTTAGAATAATCTAAAACTGATTTTTGTAATCAGTTTTTAACCCCATATTTAAGGAGTGTATCAACTTGAAACAGTATTCAGCAGATCTAATTAAAAACATTGCATTGCTCGGCCATGGCGGTTCGGGAAAAACCACATTGGCCGATGCAATTTTATTTTATGGAAAGGCAAGTGAGAGAATAGGTAAGTCGGCAGATGGAACTTCCGTTATGGATTTTGATGCCGAAGAAAAGAAGCGTAAGGTTTCGGTTTCAACCGCAGTTTACGCTTTGGAAATGGGCGATAAGAAATTAAACCTTATTGACGCTCCCGGTCAGTTTGACTTTGCAGGAGGTATTCAGGAAGCACTTGCAGCAGCAGATTCGGCTGTGATTGTAATTTCCGGTAAATCAGGTCTTACGGTTGGTGCTAAGCAGGCTTTTGAAAAGGCTCGTGCCATGGGTAAAAGCGTTGGTTTCTTTATCGGTAAGCTTGATTCCTCACATGCTCATTTCTATCAGGTTCTTTCCTTACTTACCGCAAATTACGGCTCAGTTATATGCCCGTTGTTTGTTCCCTATGTTGAGGGTGAAACCTTAAAAGGCTTTATTGACCTTATTGAAAACAAGGCTTACAGCTTTGATGGTCTTGAGAAAAAAGAGATGCGTATGCCCGTAAGCAATGAAATTGACCAAATGCGTAGCCTTATGCTTGAAGCGGTTGCTTCCACAAATGATGACCTTATGGAAAAATATTTCGGCGGAGAAGAATTTACCCGTGATGAAATAGTAACCGGTCTTTGTGCAGGAATTAAGGCAGGCGATATTTGCCCTGTTTATGCAGGTATTCAGCAGTTGGGTGACGGTGTTTCCGTTTTTGCTGACAGTATTTTGGAGCTTATGCCTGCCGCAGCTGACAGTCACGCACTAACCGCTGACGGTGATGAAATTGCAGCCGATCCCACAGGTGAAACTGTTTTACAGGTATTCAAAACCATTGCTGACCCGTTTGTTGGTAAGCTTTCCTATTTCAAGGTTCTTTCAGGAACCGTTAAGGGTGATATGAAGCTTAAAAACAGCCGTACAGGTAATGAAGAGCGTATTTCAAAGGTTATGTGGCTAAAGGGTGGCAAGCAGGAGGATGCAGGCGTTATCTGTGCGGGTGACATTGGCTCCGTTTCCAAGCTTGGCGATACCCTTACAGGTGACACATTATCCGTAAGCGGAAGCATTACCGCAGCTGCTATTGAGTTCCCTGCTCCCTCGCTTTCTGTTGCTGTATATCCACAGAAAAAGGGTGAAGAAGAAAAAATCTCCGCAGGTCTTTCTCGTCTTTGCGAAGAAGATCCCACCATTTCAGTTGTACTTAACACCGAAACCAAGGAGCAGATACTTTCCGCCCTTGGTGAGCAACATATTGATGTAGTTGTTTCCCGTCTTAAATCAAAATTCGGAGCAGAGGTTGTTTTACAGCCGCCAAAGGTTGCTTATCGTGAAACCATTCGTAAATCTGTTAAGGCTCAAGGCAGACATAAGAAACAATCGGGCGGACATGGCCAGTTTGGTGATGTTTGGATTGAGTTTGAGCCTTGTGACAGCGATGAACTCATATTTGAGGAAAAGGTTTTCGGCGGTTCTGTTCCCAAAAACTTCTTCCCCGCTGTTGAAAAGGGTCTTCGTGACAGCACCTTAAAGGGCGTTTTGGCAGGCTACCCAATGGTTGGCATTAAGGCAACCTTGGTTGATGGTTCTTACCACCCTGTTGACTCCTCCGAAATGGCATTTAAAACAGCCGCTTCCATTGCATTTAAGGAAGGTGTTACAAACGCCAACCCCGTATTGCTCGAACCGATAGGTACCCTTACCGTACTTGTTCCCGATGAAATGCTTGGTGATGTTATCGGTGATATTAATAAGCGCAGAGGCCGCATTATCGGTATGAACCCTGCCGCAAACAAGATGCAAGAGGTTATCGGTGAAGTGCCTATCGCTGAAATGTCTGACTTCTCCACAGCAATGCGCTCCATAACACAGGGCACCGCAAGCTTTACACTTGAATTTGCCCGCTATGAGGATGTTCCTGCACACATTGCTCAGAAGATTATTGACGCTGCACAAAAAGATTAATTAAATATGCTTTCATCATAAAAAAAGCGTTCACATAGGTTCAAAGCCTGTGTGAACGCATTTTTTATATTTTATTATCATTCGTAATTTCTATTGCACATATTAAAAGCTTGAAAAAATCACAATTCATCAGCTTACAGTATTGCACAAGAACATCCATTGAAACATCAGTCAAAACTGCAGATTCATAATTGATAATTTCCTCTTCGGAAAAAGCTGTAATTTGGGCTGCTTTTTGTACGGTATATCCCCTATTTTCCCTTAACATCTTCAAAAGTACCGACATAACCTCTGCCGCAGCTCGTGCTTTTAATTCAGTTGTTTTTTCCATTTTTCTACATCTCCTAAAATTAAAAAAGTGTGTGCAACTTAAAGCTACACACACCGAAAAACGCATAGCTCCAAGTTGTCGCCAAACAAACTTCTTCCGCATAAAACCAAGTATGCAAAATAGAGCATGCATTTTTACCAAAATAAAAATACACACTTAGCTTATACGGAAAATATTAAGTTTGTTTGGCTAAATTAGTATATCATACATTTACCTTTTTTACAATTATTATTTTATAAAATTACCTTTTGAATTTAAATAGTTGCGAAACGAATAAAAATATGTATAATAAAAACATATAACCATTTTTAGTAAAGGAAGTTTAATATGATTAAAAAATACCTTAATCGGCTTTTTATTGATGGTCTTTCCGGTATGGCTTACGGTCTTTTTGCCACACTTATAATCGGTACTATAATAGGTCAAATTGGTACAATCATAGGTAACAACTACATAGGTAACTTTTTCACATCAATGGGTTCAGTTGCAAAAACAATTACCGGTGCCGGAATTGGTGTGGGTGTTGCCTGCAAGCTAAAGGCTTCTCCCTTAACCACTGTATCTGCTGCAGTTGCAGGAATGGTTGGTGCTTTCCCATCTGTAAGCCTTGCAAATTTTGCAGTTGGAAAACCCGGTGAGCCGCTTGGAGCATTCGTTGCTGCGTATGTTGCTATAGAAATTGGAACTTTGGTATCAGGAAAAACAAGAATGGAAATAATATTAACCCCATTAGCTTGTATATTTGCAGGTTCCACAGTTGGTTACTTTGCAGGACCGTATATAAACAGTGCTATGACATGGATTGGAAATGTTATAGATATAAATGTAACAAATTACCCTATTATTGGCGGATTAATCGTTTCTGTTGCTATGGGTATGCTTCTCACATTACCTGTTTCCTCTGCCGCAATAGGAATTGCAATGAATATCAGCGGTCTTGCTGCAGGTGCGGCAGTTGTTGGATGCTGTTGCAATATGGTAGGCTTTGCCGTTATAAGCTATCGTGAAAATAAGGTAAGCGGCCTTATTGCTCAAGGAATAGGTACTTCTATGATACAAATGCCAAATATAGTTCGCCATCCTCTTATATGGCTGCCTGCCATTATTTCAAGTGCTATATTAGGTCCTATTTCAGCGGCTGTGCTAAAAATGGTTTGTAACAGTGTGGGTGCAGGTATGGGCTCGGCAGGTCTTGTGGGACAGTTTTCCACCTATGCCACAATGTTAGAGGCAGGCTCTGAACCCACAATAGCACTTTTGGAGATAATAATTATGCACTTTATAGCCCCGGCAATTATATGCCTTGGAATATCCGAAGCTATGCGTAAGATTGGCTGGATTAAAAATGGCGATCTTAAATTAGAAAAGGTTTAAAGGTGGATTTATGCGTAAAAAAGAGCTTGCGGCTTTGGCTGTGGAGAGGCTTGAAAAATTATATCCTGATGCTATATGCTCCTTGCAGTACAGCGACCCGTTTCAGTTGCTTGTTGCCACCAGACTTTCTGCACAATGCACCGATGCCAGAGTTAATATGGTAACCCCTGCCCTTTTTGCTGAGTTTCCCACAGCCCAAAGCATGGCAAAGGCACCGCTTGAGCGTGTTGAGGAGCTTATTAAAACCTGTGGTCTTTATAAAACCAAAGCCAAAGACCTTATAGGAATCGGCAAAGGAATTTGTGAAAATTATGCAGGAAAAGTTCCTGATACCATTGAACAGCTTATAACGCTTCCCGGTGTTGGCAGAAAAACCGCAAATTTGGTATGCGGTGATATATACGGTAAAAGCGCCGTTGTTACAGATACTCATTTTATAAGGCTTTGCAACCGATTAGGTTTAGTTTCAACTACCGACCCCCTAAAGGTTGAAATGCAGATGCGAAAGCTTCTTGACCCTCAGAAATCAAATGATTTTTGCCACCGCACCGTACTTTTTGGTCGTGATATATGCACTGCAAGAAAGCCTTTTTGCGAAAAATGCCCACTTGAAGATATTTGCCCTAAAAACATAAAAAAATAATACCCCAAAAATATACGGAGTTATGCTTATGGAAGAACGCTTTATACGCAACGAAGCACTTATAGGAAAAAATAATACCCAACTGCTCAAAGGCTGTACTGTTGCAGTTTTTGGCATAGGAGGGGTAGGCTCTTATGCGGTTGAAGCACTTGCAAGAAGCGGTATTGGAAGGCTATACCTTTACGATAATGATACCGTAGCTCCAAGCAATCTTAACCGCCAGCTTATTGCTCTTGAAAACACAATAGGGCTTTATAAAACTGCTGTTAGTGCCAAGCGTTGCAGGCAGATAAACCCTGATATAGAAGTGGTGGAAAACACAGTTTTCGTAACTCCCGAAACCGAAATACCCTTTGATAGCTTTGATTTTATAATTGATGCGGTTGATAATGTAACCGCAAAGCTTTATTTAATAACATCGGCACAAGAGCATAAAATCCCAATCATCAGTGTTATGGGAACAGGAAATAAATTAGACCCCACAAAAATAAAGGTGAGTGATATTTACGAAACACGTGAATGTCCGCTTGCCCGTGTTATGCGAACCGAGCTTAAAAAACGAGGTATTAAAAAGCTTTCGGTTGTGTGGAGTGATGAACGCCCAATAAAAGCTTTCGATAACACAGAAAAGCGAAATACCGGCAGACCCACCCCTTCAAGTATGACATTTGTTCCTGCCACTGCAGGAATAACCGCAGCAGCATTTGCCGTTAAAAAGTTAATTAAGTGAACAAAAGGGCACTCCGTTTGGAGTGCCCTAATTATTTTATCAATTAATAAAGTCCTAAAGATGGTGCGGGGTCAATTCTTACACCGTTAATGATGATTTCAAAGTGAAGATGGTTTCCTGTAGCATTACCTGTACGACCAACCGTACCGATAACCTCACCTGCTGAAACAACATCGCCCTTAGAAACATAGATTGTGCTTTCATGTGCATAGCGTGTTTTAAAGCCGCTACCATGGTCAATTACAATAGAATAACCGTAATTTCCGTCCCAACCAGCCTGTACTACAGTACCGGACTTAACGGCATAAATAGAAGTACCTGCAGGAGCACGAAGGTCAACAGCCTGATGATTACGGCCATCACCAAAATATGCACTTACCTGCCATGAACCCCTTTCAAGCGGGAAAACAAGACCTGAAACAGTGATTGAATTTTTTACTATCTTTTTAGCAGTACCAACCTCAATAACACGGTCAACAGGCTGGGCAATTACAGTTGCATTATTTTGAACACGTGATACCTCAACACCGTTTACATAGGTAACGGTTTCCCCTGTACGCATAACACCGTTTGAGCCTGCAACCAAAATATTGCTTTTTCCTCTTTCCAAAGAAGCGTTTTGCTGCTTTACAGTTTTAAAAGGAATGACTGAATCTGTAGAAACAACAACATTTGTTGAAACGCTTAAAGCCATAATCTTTTCGGTTATTTCATCTATAGTGAGAATTTCCTCGCAAAGATAATAATCATGAGAAAGAGCAACATCATCAACAAAGGATGAAACGCACTCATAACCTGCTATATTAAATCTGTTACGGCATTCTTCAACAACCGAGTAAACCAAATCATTATCAGTACAGCCTATCACATTGCCGTTAACCACTACTGCAGTTGCAGAAACAATCTCTGCAGTATTATCAATAATAGCGGCAGCTATATCCTCATTGCTGTCAATATCACCACTTAAAACAAATGCTGTGGTAAAAACCGGCTTTTTAACTATATTATAGGTTTCACTTTCCGAATGATTAAGACTGCGTGTTACCATAACAGCTGCCGTATCAAACTGCTGTTTATTAAGCACGGTTGCAATGGTTTTACCATTATAATTTACACGATAACCGATTGTTGCTCCTGCAAAAAACACGCTCATAATGAGCGAAATAATAGCAAAAAAACTAAAAGTACCTATTTTTATTGATCTACCGCAACTGCGGATACGGTCAAACAATATTTGTGCGCCGTTTGTCAGTGTTGCAAGTGTTTCGTTAAAAATAAGACTCAACTCCCTCATAAGTAATCACAAAAAGGTTACAATTTTGTAACCGACATTACTATTATAACAAAAAGTTACAAAATTGCAACCTTTTTTTGCTAAAATTTAAAATTTTTTTATTTTCACATTTTCAAAAAGCTTAAAATCCCTTTAGTTAAGCCGTTTTTGGCATATTTGGAAATTATTACAAAATGTTACGATTTAAAATTTTAAACCCTTTTTTATCTGAAAAATTCATTATAAACCCACATTTTCAAAAAGAAAAAGGTTACAATTTTTTCACCAACTAAAAAACAAGTAATATTTATCAGATAAGTGTATATTTAAACCAAGTAAAAATATGTAAATTTTTATTGCTTTTTATAAAAAAGAATAATATAATAAATTTATAAAAGTAAATTTAATTACTAAGGAGTTTTTATTATGGAATTTGCAACCATTACTGAAATACTTATGATGATTGCTTTCGGCTTTTCATGGCCAAGCAGTATTTTTAAAACAATTAAAAGCAAAAGCACCAAAGGAAAAAGTATGCTTTTTTTAATTCTTATTGACTTTGGTTATGTTTGCGGAATAGTTAGTAAAATCACCTCTATTATCGTTACTAATGATGATAAAAGCTTAGTTGCAATTGCTCTTATATTCTACATAATCAATTTTGCAATGGTAACCGCAGATTTAGCGCTTTATTTCCATTACCGTTCCATTGAAAAAATGCGTGAGCAGATTGCTAACGACCTTGATATTAATAACGAAGATACTGAAGAAGAAGCTTTAGAGGAATAAAAAATGCGGCTCCAAGCCGCATAAAAATTAAAATTTAGGTTTTTCGTCCGCCTGAAACGAGCTGTCCGTAAAATACGGACAGCTCGTTTTTATGCAAATAATATTAGTTTTTAAGACTTTGCATAGGTGCAGGAATTCTGCCACCACGGTCAATAAAACGCTTGCTGCTCTTATCAAGATGCAAAGGCATAATTGGGCCTGTTCCCAAAAGACCGCCAAACTCTAACTCCTCGCCCGCTTTCTTACCTATTGCGGGAATTATACGAACAGCTGTTGTTTTGGAATTCACCATACCAATTGCCGCTTCATCGGCAATGATTGCTGAAATGGTTTCTGCGGGAGTTTCCCCGGGTACTACTATCATATCAAGACCTACTGAGCAAACAGCTGTCATAGCCTCTAACTTTTCGATAGAAAGAGTGCCCATACGTGCAGCATCTATCATTCCGGCATCCTCTGTTACAGGAATAAACGCACCGGAAAGTCCGCCAACAGCAGATGAAGCCATAACACCGCCTTTTTTAACAGCATCGTTAAGAAGCGCCAAGGCAGCGGTTGTACCGTGAGTTCCGCATTGCTCAAGACCCATTTCCTCAAGAATATGAGCCACTGAATCACCAACAGCAGGAGTTGGAGCCAAAGAAAGGTCTACTATTCCAAATGGCACACCTAATCTTTTAGATGCTTCGTTTCCAACCAACTGACCCATACGGGTTATTTTGAATGCGGTGCGTTTAATAATTTCGGCTACCTCACCAAAATCGCCATCAGGACATTTTTTCAATGCCGAACGCACAACACCCGGACCCGATACACCAACATGAATAACACAATCCGGCTCACCCACACCGTGAAAAGCACCTGCCATAAACGGGTTATCCTCAGGAGCATTGCAGAATACAACCAGCTTTGCACAGCCAATACAATCCCTATCAGCAGTAATTTCAGCAGCCTGTCTTATGGTTTGTCCAATAAGCTTTACGGCATCCATATTAATGCCTGCCTTGGTAGAACCTATATTTACGGATGAGCAAATGTTTGTTGTTTCACTTAAAGCCTGAGGAATGGATTTTATAAGGGCTAAATCCCCTGCAGAAAATCCCTTATGTACAAGTGCGGAATATCCGCCTATAAAATTAACACCTGTAGCATCAGCGGCACGCTGTAAAGCATGAGCATACATAACAGGATCTGCACCCGAAGCCGCCGCAATCATAGCAATAGGTGTTACAGAAATTCGCTTATTAATTATCGGAATACCATATTGCTTTTCAATATCCTCACCTGTTTTAACAAGATTGCCTGCCAAGCGGGTTATTTTATCATATATCTTTTCACAAGCACGCTTTGCATCGGGATCAGCACAGTCTAATAAAGAAATACCCATCGTGATAGTGCGGATATCAAGGTTATCCTGCTGTATCATATTGATGGTTTCCATTATATCATTCAAATTAATCATAAATAAAAACCTCTTTAAATACGGTGCATAGAATTAAATATATCCTCATGCATAACACGGATATCAAGTCCCATTTCTTTTCCTAAAACAGTCATTTTTTCGCTGAATTCATTAAACGAATACTGCATATCGGAAATATCTGTGAGCATAACCATAACAAACATATCCTGCAATACCGATTGTGTAATATCAATGATATTAACCCTACTCTCAGCACAAACAGCACTGATTTTTGAAATAATACCAACGGTATCCTTTCCTATTACCGAAATAACGGTTCTCATAACAACAACCTCGCTTCTTATTAACAATAATTATAATATAATATTTTAACATATATTGTTTTTAATATCAACACTAAACTTTTAATAATGCCCATACAACACAATCATAATTTATTATTCAATAATTGGTGTAACTATTGGTTTACCGTCTCTATCCAATAAAACAGTCAATCCACCTGCATAACCGCATGCACGATACAAATAGTTTACTCCCGTTTCTTTATCAACCCAAATTTCAACAGAACCAATCCCTTGGCTGTATATTTTTTCAAATCTTTTTTCTTTTGCCATTATAATAATCTCCTCTACAAAATGGGATTTATCGATGGTTGTATTATATCACAATTTTTCCGATTATTAAAGTGTTTATTAAAAAATACCCGTGGTTATAAATCCACGAGTATCTTTTTTTATAAGAGAAATATTTAATTTATATCTTTCCAAGCTACTTTGGTTGTATTTTTATTCCAATTCTCAAAATATTCCTCAACCTCATTCTTTTGAACAGTTTTATCACCTATCAGATACTTGTTTTGCGAATCATCAAAATACGCCTGATTTGTTATTTTATAAGAGTTACCCGAGAAAGAGATTCTGCTGATTGCTTTATATCCGTTATACTTAAATGTCATAAAGCTACCGTCAGTCTTTACATCTTGAGTGCTTATTCTTTTATGTACATAACCGTAAACCTTGCCATTATCATATTTTAAAAATAGAAAATCACTTAAATAGGCATCAATAATCAAAAGCTCCTCTATACCATCCGCATCAAAATCGGCAAAAGTATACTTAGCAGGCACAAAAATATTCAGTGCATTACTATATGTGGGATAACGGAATTTTTCTAAATTTTCTTCGGTTGTTTTATCTACATAAACATTGTGAACCGTAAAATTTTTTTCTTTGTTTAAAACCTGTGTTAATGCAGTTTTTGCCTCATTATCCTTTTTTTCGGTATCGCCACAACCACAAAGATAAATGCACATTACCAAACAAAGAAAAATTGCTGTTACCTTCTTCATAACTTCACCAACCTTTAGGATATTTAAGTATAGGCTTAAAGTGGCATGAATAAATAGCTTTGAAACCCGAATTTTTTAATTACTGTTATAACTCAAAATATATGTATATTGTTGTATTGTATCAGATTCACCCATTATAATTTCAACCTGATTTTCCAACCAAGTTATTCCTTTTATATTACCTTCAAAAATACCTGCACCATCATTTGCCAATGAAAATTTTTCTTCGTCCACAACCTTGCCGTTTGAATCTTTCAAAACCAATTTAGCACCTACAGAACCAAAAGACCATTGCGGGCTACCAACTTGATATAAATAAACTGTATAATCGTTATCCGGGCTGTTTTGAGAAGTTATTAATATATCTTTTTCCACAGCAGAACATCCCACAAAAAAGCAAAGCATTGTAAGCGAAAGTATAATAATAAATACTCTTTTCATAACTTCACCGACCTTTAAGTGTATTATATGCTTGTGTCAAATCGGGGATAAATTGCTATTGTAGAGCAAAACTAACGTCTGTCAAAAAATCTGCTTATAATGTCAAAGGCTTATAAAAACTTAATTAATATACCTGCTAATACTTAATTTGTTTCATAATTAAACTTAATAAAGGGGACGGTCGGGTCAGAGATATCCCATATTTCCGTATTGAAATTACATTCCGATGGCAATACATCTGTTAAACTGCAATTTTCTTCATTTACGGGATTTTCAGACGGTATTTCATATAGTTCAGAAGAACTATCTATAAAACCGAATACATTTTTAAAATTAAATGTACCACTCGGTTGGTAGGAGTCGATAATTCCACCAACCAACAAATGTATTTCATCATTATATTTTTTATTAGTATTGATTTTGAAAAAGCAATTACTTATACTCACACATCCGTTTGGATTGGCTAATCCACCAAACGCACCGATATAAGAACTATATTTAGAACTGTGTAAAATCTCACTTTGTGCACAAATATCCGAAAAGGCTTCCTCGCCTCTCCCTAGTAAGCTTCCCGAAACTGCACCCGCATTCACCGAATCCGAGCGAACTTGCATCTTCGTATTGCTTTGCAGACGCTCCAAATAAAGTTTTGCACCTTCGGTCACAAAAATATCGCCCACAATTCCTCCCGCAAGTAAAACATCCGTATCAACATTAATATTCCCATTAATAACGCAATCTGTAATTTTACATTCACGCGTGGGATAAACACATGCCGCCAGAATGCCTACTTCAGTAAAATAATTACTTTCATAAGTATATGTTATATTAACATTTTCAAGGCGTAGATTTTTGATTTCTGCATTCCCGACTATACCAAAAAATCCGCAAGAGTAATTTGCGTTGTTGCCATAGTCCTCATAGATAAGCTTAGGGGTCAGATTGGAAATAACAAATCCTCTGCCATCAAAATTGGACGAAAAGCGATGTGTACCATTTCCGATAGGTGAAAATTCTACATTGGTCATATCAATATCCGCACCAAGAGCAAAATGTACTCCATCATTCATTTTGCCTGTATTTATTTTCGCGGAAAAATAAACCAATTCCTCCGCCGTCGTTATGATATAAGGATTGGTTTGCGTTCCGTTACCCTTTGAAAATCCAGAATCGGTTATAGGTTTAAATTCTACACTTGCATCCGGAGCCGGATTTTGTTCCTGTATAGTATTATGAAAGTCATTGAGATTTTCAAGTAAGACTGTTTCAAATTGATTTTCATCAGAACCGTTATTACTCAGTGTCGAACTAACTGTATCGTTTTGTGTTGGCTTTGACACATTTTCTTTGCTCAAATTATCCGAATCAGAAGAAGCAGGCATAGAGCTTTTTTCTGAACTATCCACTTCTTGATTAGTACTTTCGCTATTTATATCGGAATTTTGAGTTACATCCACATCAAGATTTGTTTTTTCGGCAATATTATTACACGCCGAAAGGCACACAACCAATAAAATAACAAGGGTTATTGATATAACTTTTTTCATAAAGCCTCTTCCTCGCTTTCATTTTTAAAATATACTTCCAGTTCATCAATAGTAAAGGTTTGTTTTGTGTAGAGAACAACACAGAAATCTTCGATAAATGTCACACTATCTGTTCTGTACTCAAATGATGTGTTTCCAAATGGTGCACATTCAAAGCCAATAACCTTTGATCCTTCATAATAAACGGTGAATTTGAAATTATATTGTAATTTGTTTTTTACTATATTAAAGCCATCTATATATTTGTGCGATGAAAACTCTGAATTGGTTATATTAGTATCAGTATCATATCCGCCACCATTCCGAAGACAGGTATAATACCTGTCTTCACGTTTAAAAGTTATCAGTTCTCCTACATCGTCTATATTGTTTTTTGTAACAACAACCTCAACAAGACCTGTTCCGCCAAGTTTCTGCGCCAAAAATCCTTTTTCATCATTAAGCTCGATAGTAAAATATGTTACCATAGTTGTGGTAAAAATTTTATTTCTGTCAATAGGATATTCTACATAGACATTGTTCAAAGAAATAATATTTGACATAAAAGATTTTTTGAAATTCATCCCAATCGGAAAAAGCGAATTTTCGCTGATAATCTTTTTGGCAGAATAAAAGTTAATTTTATCAATGCTATCGATATTGTAATTCGTTTCTATAACAGGTGGATCGCTTGGAACAACGGTTGACGGGGTATCCACAGAAGGCTCAGAGGGGTATTCAACATCCGGATCTGAAGGAGTACTGTTATCAGGAATAAACTCATCTTGTGAACTGTTATTATCAGTTGGATTAGATGATGGAGCAGATGATGAATTATTGTCTTGCGATGAATTGCTATTGTCTGTAGTGCTATTTTGATTGTTATCAGTTGATGAATTATTAGAATCATCCGACACATTTTGTGAGTTATCTATAACAGGTATATTGTTGTTAAAAAATCCGATTTCCCATAATGTGAAACTTGTAATTATAACAATACAACAGCAAAGAGCAGGAGCAACTACACTTATAATAATTCGCTTTTTTCTTTTTTGCGTTGCTATATATTTATTTCTGCGTTCAAAAACACTATTAGCTATTTCGTTATAACTTTTCATACTGAAATCCCTCCTTATCTAGTAATGATTTAAGAGATTGTTTTGATCGATAAACTAAATTTTCAATTTGGCGTTTGGTTTTTCCCATTATCTGTGCTATTTCTTCGTTTGTAAATTCTTCAAAAAAGCAAAGCCACAGAACCTGACGGTATTCAGGTTTCAAACTGGACATAGCCTTATGTACAATAATTTTTCTTTCGTTTTTTATGTATATAGATTCAAGGTCTGTTTCATCTTTCAAATAATTTTCCATATCTTCTATTGAAGACATAGAAAATTTAGAATTATGCCTTGTATAATCTATTGCAACATTTCGCCCAATGGTGTAAAGCCAAGTTTTAAATGAACTCTTCTCGTTAAATTTAGGTTTTTTAACCGCAAGCTTAAAGAAGGTTTCTTCCATTATCTCTTCGGCTACATAAATATTACTTACATAACCGTTTAAATAAAGAATTAAACCGTCTTTATAATCTTTAATGATTAAGGTTAAACCCTCATCATCACCATCAAGGAAACGGCGGTAGCTACTTGCATCGTTATCCATTTGGTATCCCTCTCTTTGTTTTCTCCCCGTTTATTAGACGAGAAGGGATATAAAAACTCTCAGTAATTTGTAAAAAATTTACTTAATTTGATTGTAGCATAAAATTCAATCTTATTCAATTGGTAAGAAAGACTTATTAAAATTTATAATTATTTCTTGAATTTTATAAAGCATTTTTTAATTTATTGAATTTTAAAAAACAAACCTTAAAAAGTATAAAATCTCTGTTTTAAGATCTGTTTTTCGTCTTATGTTTAAAATAAACTTAGTGAAATTTAAGGTATGACAAAAATCATACTGACACACCCAAAATCATACAAAAGAGAATACCGTTGAAAACTTTGTTTTTAAGCAGTAAAACAGCCGACAGTATGACGGTTATTCCTGCCTTGCCTTACAAATTTAATAAAAAAGTAAGGATAAATGATTATTTGTCCCTATTGTAGCACAAACATAGCATAAAAGCGGTGGAGGGGCAAGGGATAATGAAATCGTTCGCTTTTGCTCACGATGAAATCTAATCGTTGCTTGGATGAAATCTGCTTCGCAGATGAAATTAAATCCACCTACCGTCGCAGCGATTTCACCCGAACACTGTGAGGATTTCACATTGCGAAGCAATATTTCACCCACTCGTTAGAGTGGATTTAGTTGAAAAAATAAGACCAAGTATTTCGACTGGGTCTGAGAGTGTCGACAAAGTCTCCACTCTCTTGGACGGGGATGCCGTTCGCAAAAAATTAAAAATTTTTTTGACTGCACTCTATCCCCGCCAATACCACCCCTGTGCCCTTGAAAATCCGCATTATAAGCGGATTTTCGCTTATGATGTGTTTTTTCACCGCACCTGTCGCTGAAAAAAAAAAATGCGGCTACAAGCCGCATAAAAAATAAAATTTAGGTTTTTCGACAGGCTGAGACCAAGTCTTTCGACTTAGTCTTATTTTTTCTGAGACCGACACTCAAAATGGAACCGGTCTAAAAACCTGATTTTTTATATGTTTTATATTAAAAAGAATATTTTTCAAATTCCAATGGTGTTGCATTAAATTTCTTAATAAAAAACTCGTTTATATAAAAAGCCGGTTTGCTAGTTACTTGTATCTGCTCAACTCGCAGAATAATTGATTCATTGAAATCATCTACTATTATTTTATATGAATATTTCATATTATACATAGTAAATGTAATGACTGAACAATCGTCATTTAAAGAAT
>SVPW01000006.1 GCA_015065645.1 Oscillospiraceae bacterium
GTCAAAATCAATAATGCCGAATAATATTTTGAATTACGCTTGAAAATATGGTATAATTAAATTATTCGGCATTACTTTACTTTCGGCATTATTGAGGTCTATACAAAGATATTGCCTTTCTTTCAATTTTTACACCGCCTTTACGAACATTTGTTCGGTTATATTATATCACCTTTTCAAAAAATATCAACTGTTAATTTTTGTATTCAATATAAAATATATCGGTTTAGCTAAAACAAAAAACTCGGTGCAGATAACACCGAGTTCAAAAAAATGTTATATTTAATTAATAGTATCAGTCATCTTTTCGTTTACAAATCAATTTTGATAATATCGCCTGCACAATTATCGCTAAACGCTGATAATTTTAAGCACTTTTGATTATTAGCAGGTTTTACGGCAACACGGATTTTGCCCATATACATTTTGCGATCATTGTTTGCAACGTTATTATGATCACAATTATCAGAGCCTGTTCCCACTATAACCGCAGGCGAATTGACCGAAAAGCTTACATATTCCGAAGCATCAGGTACTACGTTGCCATTTGCATCAACACAAACACAGGTAAACAACGCTATATCCCTGCCGTTTACTTCAAAATCATTATCTAAAGTGAGCTTTAAGGCTACGGGTTTACCTGTTGTTATTCTTTTATCCGTAACAACGATTTCTCCGTTTATATAACCTTTAACCTCAAGTGCGCCTGCCGTATAGGGTACATTCCATTCACCGTGACCGTATTTTTCGATTAATTTTTTACCGAGGCTGTTTCCGTTTAAAAACAGCTCCAACTCATCACAGTTGGTATAAACGGTTACAAGGATATCCTTTCCCTCAAGTCCCTCAAAATTCCAATGAGGAACTATATGCACCATAGGCTCATTACTCCAAAAGGATTTATTCTGGTAGAAAGCACCTTTTTTCTGCAAAAATAAATCCAATGCGCCTGATTTAGAGCAGATCGCAGGCCACATAGCCTCTCCCCTATGTTCAACGGCTATCCATTGATAACAACCAATCAGATAATCTTATTTCTTGACTCATAACAACCCCCATTACTATTTACGTTATAAAAAATTATAATATGGTTTATTTTACTATCTCAAAACCGGCACCGTTTAAATCAATGGTAAACTCATCGCATTCTTTAAGGGTTAATTGACCTTCCTCATTTATTTCAATAAGAGAAAAATAGTATGAAGAATTTTTATAAAGAAAATCATCAAGATTATAGCCATCCCACTGATTTCCGCCCCAACGGTCACCTATATAAATATACTGATTTTTGCCATTAACATTAAGGGTTAAAACGGCTGTAGGTTGGCTGTGATAGGTTGTATCATCGCCAAAATCACTTATTTTTTCCCACTCATTTAAAACACTTTCAGAAGATGAATACCCTCCCATATTTGGGCGCCATCCGGTACAGGCTGAGGTTAGCATATAAATCGTTTCATTATGAACAAAAAGTGCAGGAGCTTCTCGGCTTTCACCCTTGAAAAGTAAATTAACCCTTTCTGCGACACCCATATAGTCATCAGTAAGACGATATATATGAAGATCCTCATTTTCATTTGAAGCAGAAATAAAATACATATTTCCCTCAAACTCAAAAACATTACAATCCCTTGACATAAAACCAAACGGACGGAAAAAGCCGTGATATACAAAATCGCCATCGGGAGTATCGCAGGAAGCAATAGCAATAGCCGCCTCAGAATAATCCAAGCCGTTTTCATAATGAGCCCACATAATATATTTATTTGTTTTTTCGTTATAAACTATCTTAGGACGCTCTATATTTACCTTTACACCATTATTTTTAAGGCTTGTATTTCCCTCCAAGCCTATATCCGATACAGGTGAATCGGTTGTTAAAATATTTGCTCTGAACTCCCAATTAACCAAATCATCAGAAGCATAACAGCTTACATATATATTATCCTCACGGTTTTCTCCATACCAAAAATATTTGCCGTTAAACTTTAGAATATGACCGCCGTGAGCATGAATTATATTTCCATCGGTATCCAGCCAAGGTATACCGTTTTTAAGTACCTTTTTTCCCATCATTCGTTCAATCCTTTAATATTCTCTTTTATTAATTCGGTAATATGTTCTGCCATTGTTTTATAGCCGTTTTGGCTTGGATGCACACCATCACTCACCAATTCAACATCCCAATTATAGCAATCAATCAAATATATATGCTTATACTTACTTTTTATTTTATTATAAGCCATATTGATAGCCTCTGTTCTTATTGTATCCTTACGGTGATTTTGAAGAATAAATATTGGTTTTTCTCCGAAACGAGCCTCAATTTTGCCGATGAAATTAAAATATCTTTCGGCAAAAATCTTACTGTTTCCCGCATCTTTATGTTCTTTTTGACTTATATAATCATTCGTTCCGAGATAAATAACAAAAGCATCGGGTACACGGCATTTTTTAAAATCATAGCTTAAAGGAGTTACAACCTCTTGCGGATTTTGAAGGCAGAAATAGTTACTTTCCATTCCTATTCGTTCACTTGCTCCATCAATCAGTTTATACCAGCCCCACTTATCAACAAGTGACATACCGCAAAGGGAAACTATAGAATAATCCACCGAGAGATTATTAGCTACAGTTGTAGCATAACCCGGGTATGCATCTGTAATGGAATCACCAATAAACTGAATATACATATTATCTTTTGTTCTGAAGATTTCACCCGATTCACTTATATATACCCCAAAAAATTTAAGTTTACTATGTCTTGTCATAATGATTTTAAACCTATGAGCAGAATCGGTTGTTAAAAAGGTTAATAAGCCATCATTATTTTCTTGCGGTAAAACCTCTTTTTCATCAAGCATGAAAATTATATACTCATTTTTCACCGTTTCTGCCTTAATTTTTAAGGTATTACCTGTAAAACCAAACTCAACCTGAGCAGATGTGTGATAAGATTCAATCATATCAGCTGCATCACTTTGCCAAACGCCTGTATACTTAAACTGTTCATAATAAAACGGAATAAATTTTTCTTTCATTTTTTACCTCCGCTAACAATTAATAAAGCTTACTTTTTCATTTGTTAAATCTATATTATCATCTGCTTTAACATCATTACAGTTAAATAATACAACCTGTGCTTTATAATCATCAGGTCTGTTTTGAATATCAAAACAGCAATTAATAAGGGTATTATTTTGAATGTTGATGCCCTTTACCGCATCAGCAAATATAGCAGAATCCTTTATATTTATAAACCTATTATTTTCAATAAGGATGTTTTCGTGTACACCCATTCTTTCTACCCTTTCGGCACAAGAATTTGCGTGATTAACACCGATTACAATTCCGGAAGCTCTTATAGAATTAACCGAAACACCGCAATTATCAAACACATTGTTTTTTATTACAGCATTACGAGTGGGACCCAACTCATTCCAACGGGAAACATCACAACAAAGCATCAAAGCGGCAGATGCGGTTTGAGAAAATCTGCAATTTTCAACAGTTACATTCTCTGTTTGTAATAAAAATCCACGGGCTCTGCTTCCGTTTACCGAACAGTTATTAATATAAACCTTCGCATTATAAGCGGAATTTGCCAATTTAACACCCTTGGTTATTTCACCGCAAAGTTCAGAAATTTCGGCAAAATTGTATCCATCCCTACTGCCGAACGACTCTATTTTAAAACTACCCATTCGCTGCAATGTATTTTCATCATACATATAAACAAGATCGCCCTTTTCTGCCCAATCATCAGGCAAAAGCTCCTTAGGTACTTCCTCAAGCGAATTTTGGGGACTTTTTATACCTATTTTGAGTATACCGTTTTGCACATCAAACACAGTACCTGCTTTATTATGGATATTAAGAGAATCATCCCCCATATTATAAAAATGACAATCCTCCATAAAAAGCTTACCTGTTAAGCCTTTAATATGTATACCATCCGAACAAGAGGAATAAGGAGATAAAGAACCAAACCCTTGGCGAACATTAAATCTTCTGAATGTAAAATCACTGCTTCGTGGATATACACCGCAACAATGCCCTGCCGTTGATTCTATGGTTATATCCTCAAGCAATACCCTGTTACAAGCAGTAAATACAAACGGAGGCTTAAAATAAAGGGCATATCTTAAACAAAGCTTATCGCCAACTGCTATATTTTTTAATGTATAAGCTACGGTATGCCACAGGCTTATTCTGATACTTTTTTCTGAGAGCAATTCATATTTATAAGAATTACTGTCAGAAAGTCCCATACGAAAATCCGGGGTACCGTTTATTGAAAGGCTATCAAGCCCTAAAATTCTCTCATTACCACTAAAATCAAAATTATCTTCAACCTTTACATCAAAGGTGTTATTTTCTAAATTAATTGCGGTTACCGTTCCTGATATATTACCGGGCTTTTTGGTTTTAAAGGTAATACCGCATACTTTTATATCATCACAGTTATCAAATCTGAATCCCCCGCTGCTACTATAATTTACAGCAGGGTTAAAATCGGTTATAAATCTAACTCCATAGCCGATTATATCTATGTTTTTTAAATTTTCAATTTCTATCCTTGATTTCAGATAGTAGCTACCCGCAGATATTACAAAGGTAGCATTTTCTTTATTTTTGGTTAAAAGCTCAATGAATTTTTGAGAAGAATCCTCTAAAATATTGGGTAATATCCCATTTTCAAGTGTTGAAATTACTTTTTTCTCTGACATATTAGGAATTACACCTTTCAAAACAACTTTTTTATACCATAAACGGAGCTGCTACATTTTTCATTAAGATAGGTGCAACAGCTCCATATTATATCTTGAATTAACTATTTTGAGTTTCTACGCTATCATAAGCAGAAGGCCAATTACTGATAAAATTAGCCGATGAATCCTTTTGGCCAAGCTTTCCGCTAAACTCACTTTCAGCAGCAGAATCCTCGTAAATTAAAACCGCATTTTCATCATCAAATGCCGAACTGTATCTTGAACAAGCAAAGATACCCCTATCGCTATATGATGAATCAAAGCTTACATCTGCAGAAGAAGAAAGGAATACGGTAGTATTACCTGTTACATGGTAATCGCTACTCCATGAATACGAAAGAACACCTGAGCTTGCAAGCTCGTTATAGCATCCGCCATAAACACGCCTTGTAACAGTTCCGCCCAAAAGATTTATACGGGTATTGCCCACCATATCGGTACCAAAGCATCCACCAAACAACTGCTGAATTGTGCCGCCTGTAAGATTAAGCATAGTATCTGTTACAACGCCCTCATAAGAACCTGCATAAGCGCTCATGTGTGTACCACCGGAAATTGTAACATTAGTCTTGCCGCCAACAGTGGATTTACTTCCCCTACCGCCGCCGTAAATATTAATAGACTGTGCATTATCTTTAATAACAAGATTAACATTTCCGCCAACCGTTCCGTTGATGCTACCGCCTATAATACGGCGCATAAGGCTATGATTGCTTACATCAAATTCACCATCGTGGTTTACATTACCGCCTACCGTTACACTAACATCACCCAAAACATTACCATTTGAGCCGTTACCTCCACCTATAATATCGTAATAACTGCCCGAAAGAACTGTAATATCGGTGCTATCTACCGTGGAGGAAGCACCGCCGTAAAGGTGGGTAAGATTATTAACCGTAACATTACTGTCTATAACAAGCTTATTTCCGTTTGCATAAACATTAGCGTTATTCTGGAAATTAACGGTACAATCGGTAAATGTTACATCATCGTTGATTTTTAACGGATGAACCGCCGAAGCATCAAATACTCCACCTGAAATCTTTATTGGCTTTAAGTGATTTATCCAAATGAAATCTTCTGACAAAGTATATGTATCTGCAATATATACAGTTCCTCCCTCATAAACCATTTCTACTGCTTTATCAAAGGTTTTTACTGCAGTTTGAGCAGTTTTACCGTCATTGCTGTCATCACCGTTATCGGAAAGATAAACTACGGTATTTGCAATATATTTTTTGAAAGCAACCAAATCTTTTACATTAAGATTACCATCAAAGTTTATATCGGCAATTTCCTCATTAAAACTTCCGATTATTCCCTTACCTAAAAGGAAAGTCCTCAAAGCAACAAGGTCATTAGCATCGGCAGTGTTGTCACCGTTTATATCTGCCTTAACATTGCTTATAAGGTTTATACTGCCTGCGGTTGAAATATCATCAACATAAATTTTGGTATATTCACCATCAACATCACTTAAAAAGAAGCTTCCCGAAAGCACACTTACAGGATATACACCCGAAGCCGCTTTTGCGGTGCTGAAATTTACCGTGAATACAACATTTTCGCCAAAGGCATCATCATCGTATCCAAAATCATCTATAAATTTAAGTGTATTACCATTTACCTGATAATCAAATTCATTAACAAGTAAATTCCCGTTACACTTAACCGAATTTACTGTTACAAACTCAGGCAATCCTATCTTTAAATCATAAGCACCGGTAAATCCGCCAAAACCATTAAAGGTTATGGTAAATACAGCTTCAGATTCTGCCGCTACGGTAGCCGAAGAGATAGTGATGCTTTTATCAGAATCCGCAAAAACGCAAATATTGGTTAAAAGCATAATTACAGAAACCAAAACTGTTAAAAAACGAATAAATCTTTTCATTTTTTACCCCTTGCTTGTATATCGGGGCAAGTATTTCCCTGCCCCGATATTACAAATTTTAATCTACTATATTCAAAAGAACCTTTCTCATCTTAACGATATCGTCAGCCGAAAAGCTTCCGTCATCATCCATATCGAAAATTTCGTCATTGCTTGAAGCAACAGCCGCTTTCTTTTGTGCTACAAGATCAATAACATCAACATCATTATCACGGTTTACATCACCGTATTTAAGAGTCTTAAAGGTGAATTCCTCGCCATAACCCTCGCTTGCATAGAATCTTCCGTCATCAATCCACTTTGTAACTACAGTATACTCTGTATCAGGAGTAAGACCTGTGATTGCATCAGCGGTGGAAGAAAGCTCGGTATAAGAGCCATCAGCATTTTTGAGATAGTATCTTGCAAATCTATCTGATTCAACCTTTAATTTCTTAGCATAGCTGTTTATAACAACAGTTTCACGCATACCCTCAGGAGCATAGCCCTTAACGGTGGAATAAAGCATAATTTCATCCAAGAAAATCTGATTGCTCCAATTTACATTGCCGTCAGCATTTTTCTTGTTTCTGATAACAAAAGCAAGATATTTATACTCGTTATAATCAGTATCGGTACCTGAGGTTGTAAATACAGCCTTAATGGTAAATCTTGTGCTTGTATCACCGTTTGTAATATTGTTTATCCAAACAACATTTTGCTGTATAAGCTTTGCATTTTCAAGATTGTTATAGTAGGTATCGTATTCATCCTTACCTTCATAATCCACAGGCTTTTCACCAAAGGCATATACATCAAGATATGCACCCTCGTATGTAACAGCTGCACTAAGCATTGCAGTATACTCCGTATTAGCCTTCAAATACTCATCCTTGAGAACAACTATCATATTCTGACCGGATCTTTTGTATGCACCATCTTCAATCTCTTCAGCATTTTCCCAAACACGCTCACGGGAGCCTTCATCTGTGAAAATATATTCATCAAGATATTCATTAGCGCTTGCTTTAAGACCAAAACTTGTTACATATACCGTTTTAACGGTATCGGCATCTGTGTTTCTGAAGTTAAGAGCTACTCTGATATAGTTACCTGCGGTAACATCTTCTTCGGGAGTGAATGTGAAATCGTAAACCTTTTCAGTATCTGTAAGAGAACCGATTTGCTTTACATTAAGCTTTGTTGTATATTCGCCAATACCAAAGTTTGCTTCGGTATCAACGCTGGGACCCGCTTTATTTGCAACGTAGTTGGCAAAACCTGTATTGTTCAAAGATGCCGCATCGCTATACATAATATAAGTCTTATAAGACCAGATTTCATCTGGACTGTACATACCAAGCTGGAATGTATATTCAGTACCTGCTTTAAGAGTGTGATCCAATCTTAAAGCAACATTGGTTGTTGAGAAATAACTTGAATTAGATGATGTTTTAAGTTCAATTTTCATAACGCCGTCTTTTACTGTACGAGCAGTAGGAGCAGCGGTGTCATCGTGCCAGTTTTTATTAGCTATCGCAATTTCATCTTCATCCAAAAGTGTTACATTATCTTTTGCAAGATATGATGCTGTATAAGCGGAATCAAACTCCCAATCCTGAACATAAAATTTGCCTGTTTCATCCTTTTGAGCTAAATTAGGGTTAACTGCCAAAAGATCCAAGCTTGTTACATAAACGGTCTTAACCGCATCTGCAGTATTTTGGAAGTTTAATGCAACTCTTATATAGTCACCTGCGCTAATATCTGTTTCGGGAACAAAGGTGAACTCATGTACCTTATTTGTATCTGTAAGAGAACCGATTTGTCTTACATTAAGCTTTGTTGTATATTCGCCAATACCGAAGTTTGCTTCGTTATCAACGCTGGGACCCGCCTTATTTGCAAGATATGGTGTGAATGTGGTGGTGTTCAAGGTGCTGTTACTTGACATAATATAGGTCTTATAAGACCAAATTTTATCGGGGCTGTACATTCCGATTTGGAACTTATAAGCCTGACCTGCAATAAGGGTTTGATCCAATCTCAAAGCAATATTGGTTGTTGAGAAATACTTAGTTGCTGAGTTTTTAGCAATCTCCAATTTCAAAACGCCGTTTTCTATTGTACGGGTAGTGGGAGCTGCTGTATTATCATGCCAATTCTTATATGCAATGGCAATTTCATTTTCATCAAGGAATGTAACTACATCTGCAGTGCCGGCTTGAAGTTCGGCGTTGCTGTAAGTAGAGTTAAACTGCCAGGACTGAACCTTTAATCTTCCGTTTTCATCAACCATTTGTTCATTAGCAGGAACTTCAACATCTGCAGAACCTGCTTTAATCATCATTTCATCAACATAAACGGTCTTAACGGTATCAGCAGCGGTATTTCTGAAGTTTAAAGCAACTCTGATATAATTGCCTGCTGTGATATCGGTTTCGGGAGTAAAGGCAAAGGTATGTGTTTTGTATGTGTCTGTAAGAGAACCAATTTGTGTAACATTAAGTTTTGTTGTATGAGTACCTATACCAAAGTTTGCCTCGCTATCAACACTTGGAGTGCTACTCTTATTTGCAACGTAGTTGGCAAAACCTGTATTGTTCAAAGATGCCGCATCGCTATACATAATATAGGTTTTATAAGACCAGATTTTATCAGGACTGTACATACCAAGCTTAAAGGTATATTCCTTACCAGCCTTTAAGGTTGTATCCAATCGTAAAGCAAGATTGGTAGTAGAAAAATTCTTGGAATTGGATGATGTTTTAAGTTCAATTTTAAGTACACCATTTTTAATTGTACGGGCAGTAGGTGCGGCTGAGCTATCATGCCAGTTTTTATTTGCTATTGCAATTTCATTATCATCTAAAAATGTCACCTTATCTGCCGCCTCATAGGAAGCTGTATATTCAGAATCAAAGTCCCATTCCTGAACAGTATATTCTCCCTTTGCAACAGCAGTTTCGGCAGATACTGCTGTTGGAACAGCTACTAATGAAGCAATCATAGTAACTGCAAGAAAAACGCCTAAAATCTTTTTCAATGTTTTTGTCATTTTATTTACCTCCATTTTAATATTTGATATTTATGTGACCCTGCCACAGAACATATTAATTAAATCAAGGTTGCCCCCTTTCAAATATTTGTGTATGTAAATATTTAAAATTGCAGAAATTATCCTACAATACCTACACGGTCAATACTTGCAATAAACTTTCGTTGCAACAGTAAATACATGACTATAACAGGTAAAATATAAAGAATACAAGCTGCCATACTGTATGAAATAGAATTACTGCCGTAACCTGACATATTGTAAATACTTGATGCAAGCTTTGAAAGTGATACCGATAACGGCTGATTATCATTCAGATAAAGAATAGACAAATAATAATCATTCCAATGCCACACAACAGAGAATATTGTAACCGTTAAGAAAGCTACACCTGATGACGGTAAAACAACCCTTATAAATGTTGTAAATGCATTTGCGCCATCAATATATGCCGCTTCCTCAAGCTCTTTAGGTAATCCTTTAAAGAATTGGTTATAAATAAATATAAACAATCCCGAACGAAGTCCCACACCAAAAAGTGACGGCATCCAGAAAACCATACCGGAATTCAATAAATTGGGTCTGATTTCTTTTCCTATAAGGTTTCCAATAAATTCAAGTATTCCAAATAAATCGAAATAAGCATAGTTAAGCGACATCGAAACAGCCGTCATTTGAGGCGGAACCAAAATCATAAGAATAACTATAGCAAAAAAGAATTTTTTGCCTCTAAAGTTATATCTTGCAAAACCGTATGCCGCTACCGAACAGGTAAACACCTCTATAAGACCGCCAAGCACCTGAACACCAAGAGTATTTATTAGAACCTTAAAATACTGCAAGGCCTCCAAAGCTACTTTGAAATTTTCAAGCGTATATGTTTTTGGAACCCATACAACGCTTGCATCATTTACCTCATCTGTAATTCTGAACGCATAACTGCACATATAAATAAGCTGTATCAGCACTACATAACCTATGGCTATAAGAAATGCGTAACGCATAACAGAAACCACTGCGCTTACACCCTTACGCTTTAGCTGATAGGTGGATTTAACCTTTAAATCAGGCAATTTAAGTTTTTTCATAAGCAGTTCCTCCTATTGCCATTTTTTAAGGCACAAGCGATAGAAAACAATAAACAGCGTTGCTGTTATGCTTCCGATAATCGCAAAGTACAGCCAAAGCATTGCAGAGCTTATATCATATATCTGCTGGTCTAAAAGCACCTTATACGCCTGTGTTATTACCTTATTATTCTGACTTACACAAAACTCAACAACGGTATAAATAACAACCAAAACTATTGAGTTTCCAAGCATTGGTACGGTAATATACCAAAACTCCTCCCATTTAGAAGCACCCTCAACCTTTGAAACCTCATAAAGCTGTTCCGGTATAGACTGAAGTCCCGAAATAAACAGAACTATCTGAACACCACATTGCCAAATAAGGTCAAATATCTGATTTACATATCCAAAAATCAGATTTGTGGTTTCAACAGGTATTCCCATTTGAAGGAAAAGCCCTTCAAAATCAATAAGTCCTCCTAAATATGCACTCTGTGCAGCACCACTTAATTCTTCCACAGAAGAGCTGTTTCCCAAAAACTGCATTACAACACTGTTTATAATAATTACAGGAATAAAGTAAAGAGAACGGAAAAAACTTCTGCCCTTAAATTTTGAATTAAGAACAACCGCTATAATAAAGCTCAAAATGAGTATTATTGGGATTTGATAAGCAAAATCGCTTAAACTATCCATAAGATTGTTAAGATACTCAGGGGAGCCGAAAAGTGCATATTTATAGTTTTCAAAACCTACAAACTTTGTTTCAAAGCCACCCAAATCAACCGATACCTTTGAAAAGGAAAAGTAGACGGTTTGAAATAAAGGCTTTAGAAAAAACAAGCAAACACCAATAAACCACGGCAATATAAACAAAAAACCGTTTCGTCTATGCCTGCTTTCGATAGAACGATGTTTTTTAGCAGTTATCATCACGCCACCCCTTCCTATTCAAATATAAATGACTGCGGTTTTACCGCACCTAAATCCGTATTTTTTTCGGTCATTGAATGGTTTACATAAAGAGTTACGCCATTACTGAAAACCGATTTTGAAAGATTATCTTCCCTTGAATATGAAACCAAAGCAGAATTTCCTATTCTTTCCTGCAAGGGCTTTGCTTCTTTTATAAAGGCATTTACAGTATCGGCAATATCATCATATACACCAAGTGCTATTGCACTGTGAATACTTTTGAATACCGTATCATTGTAATTATTACAAAGTGTAAAGCTTAAAGCACTACCGGTAGATACCGTTTCTAAAAATGCCGCTTTAGGCTCAGAGGAGAGATTTATCGGCTCACCCGATAAAACTGTGCTTCCCCTGAAAACAAGCTGATAAAACGGAATATCTTTATCAATGGCATAAAACTTAGAGGATTTCACAGGTGCATTATAAACATAGTCGAGTCTTGTTGCGGCATAGCTGTTTGCACTTTCTCCAAATGTGCTTAATCCAGCCTTTTTAAGTGATTTAAGAATATTCGCAACATCATCCGACATATGCGCCTTACAATAATAGTTAGGGTCTTTATAATCGGAGTATGCACCGCTTGAAAGGGTTGAAAGACCTACACCTTTAAGCCCTAAATCATTTATTTTTTCGGTAATTATTCCTGTTGATTTTGCAAGCAATATTCTACCTGTTAAATATGCGAAAACATCTTCCCTTTGTTCTCTTGTGACTATATCGTACTGACAAAATCTTGCACGCACATCATTGGCTGAAATTGCTGATTCTCTAACATTAAATTCGCCGTATGATTCGGTTTGGAAAACCATATCAAAATCATAAAACAAATCAATCTTATTATTTATCGACCATTTATTTAATGAGCTTAGTCCATCCTTACCGCCAAAATCACCAAGCGGTTCAAAACCGCCTGCGGTTTCACCGTAATCAAGACCGGAAGAACCAAAGCCTTTAAGATTTACCGCCAATTTTGCATTGGTATTTTTAAGTATATCTGAAAGTATATCCTTTGCCTGATCAAAAGTAGTTACGGTGGAAACGGAATGATATGGTATACCAAGCGCAAGCTTTCTTTCCTGCAAACCACCCAATAATGTAATTATTGCATCGGCGGTTTTTGTCTGTGTTTTAAGTCCGCCGTTTTTTGCGAGATAATCACGATAACACTCAGCCATACCGTTATAATCACTCTTATCGGGAGCAAGTAAAAAATACTTAACGGTACATTTTTGAAGCTTTACTACATCATCAGGATATTTGGTAATATTGTTATTGGTATTTGCAGAGCCTTTTACTAACGAAGAAGCACTACCTCTTAAATTGAATATAGGATAAACACCTGAAAACTTATACTGATTATCGCCCGATATTGCCGCAATTTCAGCTGTTTCTGCACCTGCGGTTATAACCGCAAAGATTGCCTTTTCCTTTGATTTTGCTCCAAAAATCGGCATTCTTATGCTTTCGCTTTCGGTATCCTCATAAATAGTTTGTGCTGCTAAATCCTTACCAAAAACCTGCTCTTTATATTTTCGTGCAGAACGCTGTTCATCATCGGTATACATTAACGCTCCACTGCCTGACGGAACAAACAGATACGAAGCATCATCATTAGGAGCAGAGGCTAAAAACGGTAATAACGCAACGCTTATTACCTTATTTTCGCCCTCGGTGATAAGTGAGTTTTCTACCGATACACTTAACCCGTCTTCTTCAAGAATAAAGGTTATAGGCACAGATATTTTCACCTTATCGAAATAGTATGTAATACGAATTCCTATATCAGATTTTTCAACATTAACATACGAAGCATCAAAATTGGTATTAACTTCGTTTTCCGTTTGGGTTTTGGTATCAAGATAAGTAACACGCAAAGCTGAGCAGATACCATCTGCACGGTAGCTATCAGCGGTTTCGCCTGAAATATAAAAATCATACGGAATGGTAGACCATATATATCCGCTGTTTTTATCCTTAATCAAAACACACTGCTTTTCGTAATCCCAGCTAAGCTCCAAATTATCATTTTGAGCAATAACCCCCGATTTTACGCTTGATACCTTTTGAGGTAATTTATATGTTCTGAGCATATTAAGCGGAACATCCTGCGATGTGCAACCTGAAATTAAAAGGACGGATAAAAGCACTGTTGATATTAATTTTAATATTCGTTTTTTCATTATATCCATCCTCCTATCTTAATGTAACTTCGTTAAACACGCTAAATATAAATCCAAGTATCTCCTGCCAAAGTGTAAGCATTGAGAATACTATAAAGGCAACTATCGCCATTACTATAACCGTTGCAATAGCTGTGCCTATTGCTTTAAAGAAACTAAATTCATGTATTACGGTAATCATTAAAAGCAATAACACTGCTGTTAACAGATAGCATATAGTGCTAAAAAGTTCAAACGGCGAATTTGCCGAAGGAATCATTACATTAGAGAGTATTATGTATGCAAAATTGTAAACTATAAGCGGCAAAAGACAATAACAAGAAGCACAATATATATCCTTTATATTACCCTTTCCCTCAAATAAAATACAAATCAGCCAGTTTGCAACTGTCCATAAAATTACTATTCCGACTGTGCCTATAAGCGGCAGAATAGCATTGAAATTTGAAAGGTTATTTATCTTAAACATAAATCCGCCTTTCAATTCGGCTAATATTGTTGCCACATAAAAAAGCAACATAAATACCGTAGCAATTACAACAGAACCCATTTTTTTGATTTTAATATTTTCCATACTTTCAAAAGGATGTACTGTAGTTCTTAATGCTACCCTTAACTTTTCATTTTTAATAAGAACTAAATTACGCTTGCGGCTCTGAACCACAAAAACAACCAGCAAAGCAACCGCCATAACAGCCACTATTGCAATCCACCAGAAGTTATCGGATATAAAGTTGTTTCTTGCCTGTTCAAAGGCCTGCGCATAGATTTCTCTATCAAGACCACTCTTTGCATAAGCCATGGCACTATCATAATTCTTTTCTTTAAGTGCCGCCTTTGCAAGACCCCTGTAAGCTAACTGACAATTCTTATCCTGAGCATGAATTTCCTGCCAATAAGGCTTTGCATCCTCATATTTACTTTTAACCGTGAGTGTATTGGCTGTTGTCAAAAGCTTGCCGTATTCGGTCATGGAAAACCTTGTTATCTTGCCCGTAGAAAAATCCGAAACAAGCAAATCATCACCATAAACGCAAACAGAGCTTGGTGAAATAAAGGTACCAAGCTGGTCACCCTTTTGCTTTCCACCGCCAAAAACAGAAAGTATATTACAAGCTGTATCATACATAAATATTCTTCCGTGAGTACCGTCAACTGCGTAATAATAACCGTTATTATCCGCTGTCAACGCACAAAAGCTACTTGTAAGCGAAACACGGTATTTTGAAAGCATATTTACAAAAGATACCGGATAATCGGCAAAGTTGAAGCTATTGGAAGATGTGCTTGCAAATTCAGAATTTTTTATAAGTATGTTTGTGCCCGAAAAACCAAAACGTTTTAATTGACCAACCGAAGTTCCGGTAAGTCCCGTTACAAAGCCCTCGCTATCAATACAAATGTCAATAAGTGAAAACGGCAACTGTTTTACCGAAGCATTATGCTTTTCCTCGGTTTCAAAAAGTGATGTAACCAAATCCTTTAAGGCATTTGAAAATGATGTGGTAACATTGTTTGCACCAAAAAATCCGAAAAACTCATAGGTTTCGGAAAATACCATCATTCCGTAATACGAACCCTGACACAAAAGATAAATATAACCGTTATCATCCCTTACAAGCTTTGTGGGAGCAAAGTCAAATGTTTCGGGTATAGTGGGGTCATCGGGTTTTGTTATTATCTTGAAAATCTCGCCGTTTTTAGTGCAAAGCAGGCGTTTATTAAGGGTATCGGCAATATATAGACCGCTTTCATCGGCAAATATTCCCATTGCACCTTTAAATTCCATTCTTTCGCCCTCATAATCAAAGCCTGTTATCTGTTCTTTAACGGCATAATTATTATCAAGCACCACTATTCGGCTGTTTCCGCTGTCAAGTATGTACAAAAGGCCGTCATGGCTTACCATGTGTTGAAGTTCTGTAAAGGCGCCTATACCCAAAAGATTTCCCTCAACTGTGCCTAAAGCTTTATGCGTAGCCTTTGTTTTTACGGGTGTTTTATTATCATATCCCTCCCAATAGGTATATGTGGTATAAGGAACATCCTCAATAGACTCTGCAAAGGAAGTTACAGCACAAGATAAAACTACCATTAAAGCAAGAACTAAGGATAACACACGGAATATAAATTTACTGCTTTTTTTCATATATATTCCTCCTATTCCTTAATACCTGCACTGCTCATAGTCTCAAGCACATTAGACTGTGTAAACATATAAACCAAGATTGGCGGAATCATCATAAGCACAGTAACCGCCATTGCTGAACCCGAACGGGCAAGACCGCTTGATACAACCGAACCCATAACACTCGGCAATGTTTTCATACTTTCGGAGAAAATAAGGTTTCCTCCTGTTGCCGCCCATGCATTTTGGAAGCTGAAAAGTGTAAGTGTTAGCCACGCCGGCTTTGCAAGTGGCATTACAAGCTGCCAAAATATTCTGCCTGCTCCCGCACCGTCTATACGGGCAGCTTCTATCAATACATCAGGCACATTCTGATCCATAAACTGCTTTATAAGGAATACTCCCATTGTGCTTGCCATTGCCGGCAGTATATATGCCCAATAGGTATCTATAATACCTATTTTAGTAAAAATAAGATACTGCGGTACTGCAAGGGTGGTTCCGTTATAAAGAAGTGCAAATTGAACAAGGGTAAAGAATGTTTTGGTTAATCTATTCTTTACCTGACAGGTAACAAATGCTGCCATTGAGGAAACTACTACCTGTAAAACAGTAATACTTGTTGTAACAAACAGGGTATTTACTATATATCGGCTAAGCGGAACCTCCAAATTTGAAAGCAGTTCCGGCAATGCCGCAAAGTTTTTGAATGTGGGACGAACCACGAAAAACTTAGGCGGAAAAGCAAGTAATTCATCCAAAGGCTTAAATGAAGTTACCACCGAATAAATAAGCGGTATTATTGTAAAAAGTCCGGCAAGGATGAGAATAAGTGAATAAACCACATTGCCAAATCTTGAACGGGTAAACCGTTTATAACGAGCTTTTTGTTTTTTCATTTACTCACCCTCACTTTCCTGTTGAATCAATGAGCTTACCTATAACCACACGGGTTATAGCCATAAGTGCAAACAAGAATACAGAGAGTGCCGCCGCATATCCCATTTCAAATCTTGTTCCTGATACATCGCTCAGGTGGGTAACTATTGTATGGGTTGAATAATTCACGCTTGGGAAGCCTGTAAGCGTGGTTGCAATAGCACTTACAGAAAATGCCGACTGTATTTGCATAACTGCACTGAAAAGCAAAATATTGCTCATAGAAGGCATTGTTATATACCATAATTCCTGCCAGCGGTTTCTGATTCCGTCAATAGCACCCGCTTCATAAAGTGCGGTATCCACATTTTGAAGTCCCGAAATATTAGCGAGGAATGAAACACCCATACTCATCCACAGCTGAACAATTATAACCAAGGTCATAGCATAATTTGCATCATTAAACCATTGTATAGGCTCACTAATAACATTCATCGAAAGCAAAAGGCTGTTTACATATCCATAGCTATCACCGCTAAACATTACCTGCCATATAAAATAAACATTTCCCATAAGAGCGGGAGAATAAAACAAGAATGAAAGAACGGTTCTAACCTTTGGACCTAATTCGTTTATCATCCAAGCCAACATAAACGAAAGCATAAAGCCTATAGGACCTGTTACCACCGCAAACATAAGGGTATTTTTCAAAGCAATCATAAAAACCTTATCTTCAATAAACATTCTGAAGTAGTTTTCAAGCCCGTTAAATTGCGGGGTATTTATCATATCGTATTTTGTAAAGCTAAGAGCCAGAGAGGCAAATACCGGCACTATCATAAACATTACAAAAACAACCAAAAAGGGCATTATCATAAGTGTGAGGGTGATTTTATCACCCGTACTCCATTTACTTACCCCTTTGCGCTTTTTTAACTTTGTCATTATCTCCCCTCCTTACTTCTTTACATATTCTTCGGTTTTACGGCGAATTTCGTCATCAGCCTCAGGAATCCATTTTTCAAGCATATCCTCAACATTTTGCCCATTATTTACAACATTCCAATAAACCTGTTGTACAGAACGGGAAACATAATAGCTTCCCGGCACTTCAGGGAAATTCTTAACCTTTGAGAACTGATTTTGCAATGCATTGAGTGTTACATTATCCCAACCAAGCTTATAAACCGCATTAAGATTTGCCGATTCATATCTGCCCGATGCACCCAAAATAGACTCAATATTGGTTGAAAATCTATACTGAATGTCATCCGATGTCCACCAATCAAGGAATTTCCAAGCCTTATCCTTTTTCTCTGACCATTCAAGAATTACATTAGCTGTACCTGTGCCGTTAACATAGTTTGAAACAGTGCCGTCCTCATTTAAAAATCCGGGAAGCTCAACCATACGCCACTTACCGTTAATTTCAGGGGCGGCTGCTCTGAGTGTTGCGTTTTCTGCATAAGAGGCTATAGCCATAGGCATAAGGCCTGTTCTGAAACGATTGAAGAAACTATATGTTTTTGGGAATTTATACTTTGTATAAAAATCGGTCATAAAGGTATAAGCCTCTACCGCTTCGGCAGACATCAAATTGGTTGCACTTTTATCCTCTTTATAAGGTGATACACCCATTTGTGCCATAAACATAAATCCATCGGTAGTCATACCGCAGTTCATATTATTAAGGGTTAATACCTTGGAAACCTTTATAAATTCATCCCATGTTTTAGGTATTTCAAGATTCAATTCCTCAAAAATATCGGTACGGATAAACATCATATTAAAGGTTTCGGTGCTGGGCAAACCGTAAACACCGTTTTGATATTCATAAGGAACTGTTGCAGTTTTGCTAAAGCGTTTTATTATTTCATTATAATTATCAAACTTTTTAAGATCATACAATAAACCACGCATAGCATAGTTAAGAGGATCTGTTCTTGCAACACTTAATTGCATATCAGGTCCGTTTCCTGCAAGACCTGCTTGTACCAAGGTTGTTGCAGTGATTTTTATATCTACATCTATTCCGTACTTTGGAGTGAAATCATTTGAAATCAAATTTTCAAGAAGTGTAATCTGGTCACGACCCCAATTAAGCCAAAGAACAAGAGATTCCTCATTTCTTTGTGCGGCGGTATAATCATCCTCAAAAGAACTAAACAATCTTTTGAAGAAAAACTCTACCTCATCCCAAAAGCCAACATTGCCATGCTTAAATTCACAGCCCGGTTTTGTTAGTAAAACAGTATCTATATCAAGAGCCATATTCTGCATTTCATAAGCCCATGAGCAAAGGCTTGAATAGTTATCATAAAAGGCAGAAAGCTTTGTATGAGCCTTATATTTAACCTCAAGCATCTGATCTATTGTAACGGCGGCTTTTCTTACTATTTGTGCATTGGAGCCACCCTTAGAGCCTGATATTTTTTCACTGTATTTTGCTAAGCTTTCAAGTTTTTTAGAAAGCTTAGGTAACTCTTCGCCAAGCTCAGGAATAGCTACAAACAAATCATAATCACGATTATTATCGGGTGTTTCACCGGTGATTTTTACTATTTTGCGGTAAAGAACACCTAAAGTATCGGTGATTTCTTTAAGCTGGGCAGCATAATCCGCAAGCTCACCCAATGTTACGGTAAGAGTAAGGGTATGATTCCCCTTTGTTAAATAAACAGGCATTTCTTTACCCTTATTATCTTCAAGGGTGAAATATTGCCAACCACTGCTGTAATTAAACGGTATTGCTTCGGCTTCTTTAAATGGTGTTTTACCGTCTATTGATAATCTTCTGTAAGAAGTACCCTCTTGAAGATAATTTTGCCTAAAATGGAATCCTAATTTATACCAACCATCTGTTGGAGCTTCTATCTCCCAAGTAATTGCACCGCCCAAGCTGTTCCAATTAGTACCGCCTATGTAATTCATCCTTTTACTGAATGGGTCAGCAGGAGAAACATCGGCATCATTTCTTGCGCTCATGGGAACAAAGCTTTTTTGGCTTTTAGCCTTTGCCTTTTCGCCCTCTATTACAATTTCTTTACCGGAATATGAAGGAGAATTTTTAAATCCAAAAGCATACTCATTATAAGAAGGTAATTCTTGCGGAATTTCAAAAACTAATTTTTCTATCCTAACAGATTCAGCCTTTAAAGATAGAGAAACTGTATGCACACCCTTGCTAAGTGCGATTTTAAGTTCATCAGTAACAAAACCCTCACTATCAAAAATTCCGCTTACCTGTTTTTCAAAAACCTCTATTTGCTCGGGTGAAAATTCATCATTGCTTTTTTTGCTTTTATCAAAGGTATCTGTTGAATTTTTCCACTGCCTGTAAAGCAAGAAATTTTCGGCTTGTGTATATGGAATTTCACCATCAATACTTAAAGATAATTCAATATTACTGCCGTTACCGTCAATAGCGGTATAATATATAAAAGGAATATAAAAGGCATTTTCCGCCACATCTATTGTCCAACTTATGCTATCCCCCACCTGTGTTAAAGCAACACCCTCAGGAAGCACGGCCACACCTGAACCCGAATGTGAAAATCCGGAGGTTGTGTCCATAATTACAGGCATTGTAGCATTAGCAAAATCCTTATTTGCTTCTAAATAATCTACATAACCGTTTTCGGTTTCGGCCGTTATTACTATGCCACCTGCTTGAAAATTTTGATTTTCAGGCTCAGCATTTACATTCCACATACCAAGCATGGTAATCATTGCAGTTGCAAGTATTAATGCCATTATCCTTTTATACATATTTTTTCCTCCTATCGGATTAAACTTCAAAAGCTTAGGTAAAGCAACCGAAAAAATCCGATTACTTTACCTAAACTGCGGAAACTACCAAATACAAATTTCCGCAATTAGGTTTAAATATTATTTATTCTTTTTATTCTTGCGCTTTATAAGAATTACAGTAAGAACTACTCCTCCCGCTACAAGCACAACACCTATACCGCATATAAGAAGTATAATCCATAAAGCTATACCATCAGAAGTATCCTGCGGTGCTTCACGGGTAACCGTAATTTTATATGTACGGCGACCGCCATTTTCGGTTTCTACAACAACCTTTATAATGTTATTACCAACATATTCAAGGTTTGTATCACCTATCGTAACCTTTGCGCCGTCATATTCTGCAACTGCCGTTAAGGTAACCTTTGAAATTTCAAAAGGAACTATAGCTGTGTATTCCTTAATATCGGGATCAAATGCAGGTGAAATTTTTGCTTCTTTAAGCTTTAACACGGAAAGTCTTGTACTGATTGCAGGTTTAGATTCATCTTCTGTTTGGTTATCACCGTTATTTCCGGATGAATCACCGCCGGAAGATTCATTTGTAGCATTAGTCCACTTAAAATCACTTGCCTTTAGTAAATCCTTACCTGTTGTAGCAAATACATCCGCAAGCAGTACCTCAGCCTCACTATACTTACTTATATTACCAACCTGCAAAGTGAAGGTTGCTACAACCTTACCCTTTGTAAAGCTTCCCAAAGCCGAGAAATAAACATCCTTTTCCTGCTCACTGTAATAAAATTCACCATCAGATGAAGCAGAAACAAAAAACAATCCTGCCGGGAGTTGGATTTTACCGTTAAGAGCAGAGGTATTATTTGTGTTACAAATAAGTGCTACATTAATTTCTTCTCCTGCACCAAAGCTTTTAGGTCCTGAAAGTATGAAGTTTGATTTACCGCTTTTTGGTGCCGCAGAATTAAGCATACTGTCATAAACGGTAATTTCGCCATCTTTATCAATATCTGCCGCTTTAAAATAATTACCCGAAAGCAATTCAACCTTTGCAAGATGTTTAAGTATAGCAGAAGCATCGCCTTTATCTGCTAAGCCGTCACCTGTTACATCTCCTATAATCATTACATCGGCTCTATCCTTTACAACAGGTCCGTCCATAAGTCTTAACTGCATTCCCGTTGCAAGAAGCATTGATTTATCCGTAATTTCCTTGCCACTGTTATCAAATAAGCGTATATATTCAGAGTTTTCAAGCTTATCCAATACTGATTTTACGGATGTTTTGGTATTAACACCAAGTAAATTACCATTTGTAAAGCTATAAGATTTATCAAAAGAGTGTAATTTTGATGGGAAGTTATCCTCTACCTCTTTAAGTACAGCAGCATTCTTGGTTTCAAAAAGGCGAATATCGTCTATATATGCGGCACCGCCGCCATCATAAACGAATATACCAACACGGTTTCTATCCTTGGTGTTAAAGGTAACACCGAATGACTGCCAATTACAGTTTTCATCAAAACCGTCTCCTGCAAAATCAAGCTTGCCGATTACGGTAGGCAGTTTCATATTTTCGGTAACCTGAGCATACATTTCACTTCTATAGCCGCTTAAAATACCTACTGCACCGCCACCCTCTTCAGTAACGGAACATTTTGCCGAGAAGGTATATTCTGTATTCGGCTTTACATCCACCCAACGGATATAATAAATTCTTCGTGGATGTGTTGCCGTGCTGTTATAATAAAATGCGTTTTTCTGAATACTGTGCTTACTATCAGCCTTATTAAGGTCGGTTCCCAATAATGTACTATTAGTTAAATTCCAGAAATTTGAATCTGTTTCAAAATCAAAGCCTTCATTTAACAGATTGTCAGAATCGGTCTTTGTTGCCAATTTATCAGGCGATTCATCTAAAATCTCAACATCCGAAATTTTATTAAAATCCGAAACATAAGTTTTAGCATTAGCTTCCTCAAAGATATATAAGTTATCTATATCAATAGAGTCATCCGTTCCCCTTATCATAAATTTAAGGGTGGTGGCATCATTGGTTTTTATACTAAAGTTAAGCATATGCCACTTATTATCCGCCGCAGATGGTGAACACTGCATGGTAGCGGTATATAAACGTCCAAACTCAGAATCCGGACTTGATGTGAGTATAAATGTATCGGTATCGGGGTCTGCAAAGCCGAAAGAAATATGATTTTTACCAAGCTTACTTCCGTCTATCTTGTCATATCGCACCAAAAGATTTGCGTAATACACCGTATTTGGTTTAACGTCTAACATAATATAGGCGATATTTTCCTTATTATCAGCCGTAAACTCAAGGTATTTATTCTCACCCTCTGAAACAACCTGTGTTCCCTTTCCTAAAAATTTATTAGGAGCATTAAATCCGCAATCCAACCAAAGATTATTTTCCAAATCACATATATATGGAAAATCGTTATACGGATTAGCATTATGCATATCAATGAAATACGGTCTTACCAAGCTTTGAGCTGTATCGGCAACCTTATCGGTTTTTACAGCCTTAATATCATCTATATAATATTGTGATTCAAGCATGGTTTGGAAAACCACATAAAGGAGATTACTTTTTCCGCTGTTTACAACCACAGAGTGATATTTCCAATCGTTACTTGTTTCAAGCTTGCTTTTTGCAATTATTGATTCAAAATCAAAAGTACCGTCCTTTGAAATGCAAAATGCAGCTGTTTCATTGCTAAAAGTACCTTTATAGCGGAAGGATATTTCATAATTTGTGTTCTTTTCGGTTTTAAAGCTTTGACTTATGGTCTTGTGAAAGCCTGCCAAAACATTCATACCGTATCCGTTACCGCCATAGTTTTCATTTGAAAGTTCAAAATAATCCGAATCAAATGCCCATGCAATTTCGTTTTTGCTGAAATCGCCGTTCATAATAAGCGAGCCTTCATCATCCATTTTAAAGATGAGTACATCATCAATAAAGCCGTCAACCGATTTATGTGATTGGAATTTGATTGAATAAACATCATCCTCTTCGGGGACAAATACATCGCTTATAACCGTTTGCCATGTATCAGCTTTTCCGATAATCCCTCCGACAACAAACCCTTCGGTACTTGGTTCAACACCTGTTATCGGTTGATTTTCATTATCGTAAGCCTTGGTAATTGCCCATCTTGAAGATGACATATTACCTCTGAAGCTGAATATTGCAACATATTTTTCATTCTTTTGCACGCTAAATTTTTGGCTGATTTTAGGATAATAGTTTGCGTTAGGCATTTTAAGAGAGCCTGAGCCTGAATTTGTTACATTGCCTACATAAAATTCAGTTGAATCCTTATCCCAGCCTGAAAGACCGGCTTCAAAGCCTGCATTGGTTAATACCGATTCTATTTTTTGTGGCAAATTAACCTTTTTAATAACAACATCATCAAAAACAACGGTGTTGGATGTTGCCGTTTGGAAAGCGATTGCCAAACGAGAATAGCTTCCGCTGTTTACCGTAACTATAACATTAGTCCAATCAGGATTTTCAATTTTATGTGATTTGCCTGTGATAAAGCCTGTTTTACCCTCATTTGTTTCGGGAGCATATCCTGAAACGGAATCCTCACTTGCATCCGATACAGCCCACTTAACCCAACTGGTCTTAGCGGTTGAGGTAGCAGTATATGCATAAGCAAAAGAAATTTGATAGAAGGTATTCTTCTCAACATCTACCGCCTGCCACATTTTATTATTTAAACCGGAAGGCTGTTTCAAAGCCTTTTCACCGCTATTTACAGGATCGGTAACAACAGAATATGTACCTGCATTTTTCTTCCAATTATTAAATCCATCTTCAAATCCGCCGTTTTTAAGAAGATTATCAGAGCTATCAATAGTAACGCAAACCGCATCAATTAAAATTTCTCCGCTGTTTCCTGCCCATATTACCAAACGGTGTTCTGTGCGGAACATAGAAGAAAATCCAACAGTTACGGATTTCCATTCATCGGTTGATTCTAAAGCGTATTTTTCGCCTATAAGATTGGTACTGCTTACTTCCTCACGCACTCTTGAAATTCCAAAAGAAGCGGCACCACCCTTATATTTAAAGGAAACCGTATAGTTTACTTCCTTTTCTGTTGGGAAATCGTAATATATACCGTTTTCTTCACCTGATGGAATACCAAGTGTTACAAAACCATCTGTTCCGTTACCTTTGAACGAAGGACTATCTCCAAAAGATTTCCAACCCTCAAAGCAGCTTTCAAAAGAACCGTTTTGTATGATATTATTACTTTTTTTATAAGAATAAGGAACCGAAACCGCATCTATCTCAACATCCGTACCCTGAACACCAAAATAAAAATCGGTATACTTTGAATGTTTAAATTCAAAAGTACAATATTTCCAATCATTTGTCTGCTCAAGTGTAAGGCTCTTAATTGTTACATACTTTCCTGAGGTGTTTTTATAAAAAACTGCTACTTTATCCGTAGTGGCCGCAGTATCATTACGATACCAAAAAGCAAAGGTATATGTAACATCCTTTTTGAGACTGAGTTTTTCGGAATAAAGATATGTGCTACCTCCATTGACGATATATTCACCATCAAAGGCAGTTGAGCTTTTAACTCTTCCATTCTTCCAAAATTCACCCGTTTCAAAGCTGCCGTCAACAATATATCCATAACCAACATCGGCACCTGAATATTGGGTTTCGGTAAAAATCGGAATAGATATCAACAAAATTACGGAAACCAAAATAACAGCTAAAATACGGCTTAAAATATTATTTTTAAATATTTTAGTCATTTATTTACTTCCTTTCTGTTATCTGAATTCTGTAATTGTCATATCGTCAATATAAAACTTAGTATCTGTTACAGTCTTGGATGAGTTCATCAAAACTATCCTTACAAGACCGTCATCAGGTGCGGTAAAATCAACCTCTGTATAACGCCATTCAAGGTCTTCCTCTGCTGAATTTGGAATACCTGTATAAACCAAGTTTTCATTGCTATCCATAGGACGAACAGTAATAGAGGTTGAACCACGCTTGCACTTATACCAGAAACCAAAATGATATGTTCTTGATGGCTCTAACTTCAAGCGATATGTCATAAAGGTTGTATACTGACCGGCAGCACCTATACCGTTTTCATAATCAACCTTATAGGAATACCTGCCTGAATGTGCCTCTTCGGTAGTAAACTCACCTGTATTTCCTACAACATACCAACCGTTACTGTTTTCAAGGTTTTCATCACCCTTATATTCGCCATCCTCAAAGCCTCCGGAATAATTACCGCTTGCATCCACAAACATTTCAACAGGTACATAAACCTCATTTTCATTTGTAGGATCAGATGTGCATTTTTCACCGCTATAACCTACTGCCGTTACACGATAACGGTATTTAACCCCTGCAACACGGTTATTATCAACCCATTTTATAAGACCATTAGTCATAGAATTATCCATGGAGTCAATATCGTTTGCTATTACTTTCCACGCTCCGCCATTATCGCTACGCTCTAATATGAAGTAGTCAACACCTCTTCCGCCTACCCAATAATTAGTATCGGAATCAAAATTATAAAGCATAACAGGCTTATCCATTGTTGTGGTAACGCCTCTATATTCATTCTTTAAATCGCTTATTGTATAAGAAATATCCAATGCATAATTCTGCAAAAGTGAATAATCATCCAAACGGTGTTCGGCAAAAAGGTTGCTGTTTCTACCAGGTGCCATACTGTGAACACAGAAGAAGAATCCGCCTAAATAACCTGCCTCTACCGCATTACGGTAATGACCAACACGGGCTTTATTAAGCACTTCATCACTGTATTGATTAACATTTGTGGACTCACCGACATTCATTTCTCCAAGATATGCAGGTCTTTGCTGATAACGATTGGAAATATCAGGTGTACCCTTTACGCTATAGTAGTTGTGACCTATAATATCAACCTTTAAATCGTTATATTTAAAACCGTTAATATCCCAGCCCACATCTTCAACACTTGTAGGTATATCAGGCATATATGCTTTGGAAACATCATGCAAATCGTTTACAAGAGATGCAAAATCCTCCCAAGCAACACCATCCTCGGCATAAATCATACCATTGTTAATATCATTGGTAAGTGTTCCGTTCTCAACCGTGAGGTTAACAATCGGAATAACATCCTGATACCGGCTTAAAATCTCACAAACCTTTTTAACACCGTTATTAAGGTAAGCATCTCTTGCGATATCGTCATAATAATAACGGCTGTATTTGAGTCGTATCTCACTTGGTGTAAGACCGTTATACTCATAATTAAAGAGAGCTCCCCAACCATGTACAAGAATTGTAGGAACTATATCCATACCTGTTTTACGGCAGGATTCAAGCAAACAAGTAAGCTCTTCTACAAACTTATCACCAAGACCTGTAACAAGTCCGTTTTCATCATAGGTATAACCGGAACCACCGCCTAAAACCCAAGAGTTTACAGCAGTAAAGCCAAGAGCTTTAAGATTATAAAGCGAACGCTCAACATATTCGGGCTTATACACCGACTTTTTGCCTGTAATCTCATTATATCCCAAGCCCTGAGCATACTGAGCATAGGTTCCGAAACGGTTATAGTCTATACCATAGATAAAACCATCCTCCGCTAAAATACGCTCATATTCATTTTTATAGGTAACACCATTCACGGTAAAATCAAATGTACCGTCAGAATTCATTGTAATACCGTGGGCAACAGTCTTATTTCCGGATTCTGAATTAAGAGGTTTAAATGAGCCGTTGATTATGCCCTGAACCCCTGAAGTGTTATCCTTAGAAGATGATAAAATTCGATTAAATATATCTGAAGAAAATACCGAGTTTGCCGTAACAGTGGCTACCATAAAGACAGCCGCCGCTATTACAAACATTTTTCTTGATAATTTCATAAATTACCCCCGTCAAAGAGATGAAATTTAATTAGTCTAAATAAATCTTTCTTAAATTTTCTGTTATAACATTAGACCATCTATCCATGGTAGCATTTATATCGTTACCCTTTTCTGCACACTGCTGGTTATAATCCCACCAATCATAGTCGCCACCGTACTCAATGGCACCTGTGCTGAGCTTAAATACCTTAGGCTGTTCCCAAAGATAATCAAGCATTGCTGCTGCAGATTCATTAACCCAAGTGGTATGACCCTTTTCATCAAACTGAGGAGAAAGCCAGTATTCAAGTACATAAGCCGCAGCTTCGGTATTCTTAGCTCCTACAGGGAAGCCCCAAAGCTGGAAGTCAGAAGGAACGGCGTTTATGCCCTTTTTGCAAGGAATTGGCGCAAAGCCTAATGTGAATGAAAGCTTTTCATATCTTTCTCCACTCTGTAATGCCCAAGAATCATCAAGGAACATAGCACACTGACCACTCATAAATCCATCACGGTTAAGACCTGCATCCATAACCTTATACTGACCTTTTGTTCCTAAATTATAAATAAACTTATAAGCACTGCGATAATTTTCACTTGCGGTATTGTTTACAAGCTTTCCATCCTTAAATATAACAGCATCTTCACCTGAGCTTTGTGATAAACGATAACCGTGATATTCGGTAGAAAGAGCTGTAATACCTGATTTTTTCTGAATATCCTGAGCAGTGGAAACCAATGTATCCCAATTCCAATTTCCCTGTTGCCAGAGTGTATGAGGATCGGTAACACCATGCTTTCTGAACATATCCGCATTGTAAAGCATAATACCAAAGTTGATATGTGAATTACCCTTAATAATTGCGCCGTAACGCTTTCCGTTCCACTTTAATTTATTCATAGAATCCAAATCAAAGGTTTCCTTATTAAAGCTGAGCTTAGAATTATCAATAGGTTGGAAATAATCCTGTATAATAGCACTTGGATACTGACCTGCGGTAATGCAAGCTATATCGGGAGAGTTTTTCTGAAGCTTGAGAGAAGAAAGCTTTTGCATATAAGAAGCACTATCAGCATAAACAAATTTAACCTTTATTCCGGTAGCTTCTGTAAAACGCTGCATCTTTTCAATTTCATAATCAAAAGGATCCCACCATACAAGAATAGTAACCTCCTGACCTGAATATTTTTTAGGAACGCTTAAAAGGAAGTCTTTTTTCTTGTTATCATCAATCTGATTTTTGTTAACAAGTCCATCATCATAGTTCTGTGCGTTATTACCGCCGGAAGAGCCGGACTCTGTAGTATTGGTGATAACATCACCGTCTTGGCTATCACCTTCGGTATCACCGTTTCCAAAATCGTCATCGGTTTCATCACCGTAAACTATGCCGTCATCCTTTGATTTGTCATCGCCACAAGCCGAAAAACAAAAAAGCATTGTCAAGCATAACATAATTGCAAGTATTGCCCTGAGAGTTTTAACATTTGTTTTCATAATTTTTCCTCCATTTTATTTTTTAATGTTAAATTAAATTCAACAAAATTTTTCTTAAAATAATAAGGTCACCTGCACCAATTTCCCCATCGGCATTTAAATCCGAAACATAATCACCCAAAAGGGCAGCTATATTCTTCTTTAGCCCTACAAGGTCCTTTACATTAACCTTAGAATCCCTGTTTATATCGCCTTTTTTATATGTTTTAATCCCCAATGAATCGGATTGTAAGCTTTCAAGCTTATCTTCTGTTTCAGGATATTTAACCGCAAAATAATACTGAGTATCAGCTTTAAGCCCCGTAAACAGATTATCTGTTTGCCAGCTGAAATTAACATTATCGGTGCTTATACCATAAATTGCGTCCCTAACGATAACAATAGAAGACTTATCAAACGAAATAAATTCCGCTTTTGGACATTCAGGTTTATCCGAAGGTACTTTAGAGGTTGCATACACAGTTTCAAAAAGACGAATATCATCAATAAATGCTTCACCGCCACCATCATAAACCATAAAGCCTATTCGGTTTTTATCGTTAGTATTAAAGGATACCGCAACATCTTTCCAATCCGAATTATTATAATTTTGAGAACTGAATTTATACTCAAGAATTGGTGTTGGTAAAAGCTGATTTTGGGTTATATCACTTTCAAATCCGTATCCGCCGAGTATTCCAAAGCTACCGCTTTTAAAGGTGTGTGCATTACTATACTCTGTTGAGGGAATGTATTTATCGTTCTTCCACTCCAAGATACGGCATTTAGCCGCAAATGTATACTCGGTATCAGGCTTTACATCAACCCATTTAATATAGTAATTTCTGTTTGGATATTTAGCTTTATTAGAATAATTAAGTGATATACCGTATTTTTCGGTTCCGCTATCTGTTAACGAAAGCTTTGTACCAAAAAATACATTCCCATCATCCTTCGTATTCCAATAATCTTCTCCGTTAGAAAAATCTCCATTTTCAAAAAGATTTTCACCCTGCGAATTATAATACAAAAGAGATGGTGAAGAATTAGTAACCTTAATATCAGTAAGCTTTTCTGTTTCTGATATATAGCGTTTTCGGTCACTATCCTTAAACAGATAAACATCATCAAAGAATGCTACTGTTTTAGTCCCCTTTACAATAAATGTAAGCTTTGTTTCATCATTTGTATGGTATTTTGCAGATATTAAATGCCATTTGTCATCGGCAGCAACCATTGAAAGCTGTGATAAAGGGGTAAATACTCTGTATTGTTCAGAATCTATTTCTTTACCTAAAAGAAAGTCCATTGTATCTGTATTAGCGAGCCCGAATGTAAATTTATAGGTATTATCCGCTGTTATTGGTGGATTTTTCACCTTTAGAGTTAGCCAATAATCGGTATTGGGCAAAACATCAAAGGTTATGCTGTTAACCGTTTCACTATCACCCGCTATAAATTTATAAACCTTACCGTTTTCGCCATCATCGGTAATTAAACCCGATTGGTTTAGAAATGTATTGGTGTTCCACGCACTGTTTTTTGCATCTTCGAAGCTTGAATCACCAAATAGATTTGAAGTGTTATCGGTTATATAAAGAGAATTATTATACGGTGTTCTTTTTCCGAACGAATCAAAATATCCTTCAGCTTGCTCTGTAATATTAATTTTAGTTATTGAAATATCATCAAACAGCAAATCACAGCTATTACTTGCCGATTGTATTGCAAATGCAATACGCTCAAGGCTGCCACTATTAAATGTAACAGTAATGTTATCCCAATTAACCGAATCATATACAGCGGATGAGTTTCCAATAATATAATCCTTATCAGTATTAGGTGCATAACCCGCTTGTGAATCTAAAGAGGCATCACATACCACCCATTTTAACCAACTGCTTCCTTTATAACAGAAAGAAAGCAGATACTGTGTGTTTGGTTCAACATCAACCGCCTGCCAAACTTTACGGTAAATAAACGAAGGCTGAATTAATGATTTTTCTCCGCTGTTAGAATTATTAGAAACAGTGAGCGAACCATCGGTTACATTCCATCCGCTTGTTCCTGATTCAAAACTGCCGTTTTGCAGAATATTCTTAGATTCATTAACCGTTACCGAAACAGAATCTATATAAATTTCATCATTATTTGAAGCCCACAAAATAAATCTATGATTTTTCCGGTTGCCTGAATTAAAATCAAATGTAACGGTTTTCCATTCGTTTACAGAAGAAAGAGGCTTTTTATCGGTTATTAAATCAGCTTCACATAAACCGTTTCTCACCCGTGATAGTGCCCAACATGCATCTGTTACGCTTCCCTTATATTTAAAGCTTAATCTATATTCAGCAAATGGCACTGTATCAAAATCACAATATAATCCGCCTTGTGTGTTCAATACAGCACATGCAACACCTTCTGCCGCATTTCCGCTGAATTTAACAGAGTTTTCGCAAATCTCATATATAGCTTGCGTTCCCTTTTCAAATGAACCGTTCTTTATTAAATTGCCGGTTGTGCTGTATGTATACGGTACAGTAACCGAATCTATCTCCACATCCGTTCCCTGAAGTGCAAAATAAAAATCAGAATATTTTGAATGTTTAAACTCAAAGGAACAGTATTTCCAATCTGCCGATTGCTCAAGCTTAACGCTTTTAATAACGGTATAACGGCCTGAATTTTTGTAACAAACAGCCACCTTATCATTTGCAGATAAATCAGGATTGCGATACCAAAAGCCGAAAGTATATGTAACATTAAGTTCAAGCGGAAGCTTATTAGAATAAACATAAGATGAATTGCTGTTTCCTTTTATCACATAATTTCCGCTAAAAGCCGTGTTGCTCACAGTTCTTCCGCTTGACCAAAAGGTATTTGTTTCAAAATCATCAGAAAACAAATAATTGGTTTTTACATTATAGGTTTCGGAAGCATTAGAAAAAACGGATAATAAGCTTGCCAGCAAAATAAATATTGAAAGACCACATGCAAAGGCTCTTTTTTTGCTCATTGGCATCATCCTTTCCCTATTTTTTTGGATACAATACTCCTTATAATTTGATTTTATTATGTAATGCTTAAAATGTAAATGCAGAAAAGAAACTATATATATGAACAAAATTATCATTTTGCGCTTTTGAAGAAAAAAATGCAAATTTTAGTAATTTTCAAATTATATATGTAAATTTTGACATATATAATTAACCCTTTATTTGTGTGTATTGCCAATAAGCACAATAAAATTATGGATTCAGAATACTATTTAACATTCAAAAAAAACTAAAACAATAGAAAAAACTATCTTTTTCCGCTTGACAAATTGCAATCTGTGGTATATCCTTTAATCACATTATCTATGGTTATAGGAGACTTTCTATGTTTTGTGCTGCATATAATAAGAAAAGAGATTTATTCACACCGGTTTTGGATTCACCGCTAACCGTAATCGGTGCAGGATATATGTCGGTTGAAACTAAAGCGCCAACTTATCGTGCAGAAGGAACGCCAAGTTATCAGCTTATATATATTAAGGATACAAAAAATACCATTGCCTTTACTATTGGCAATCAGGTTTTTACGGCGGATAAGGATGATATTATACTGTATCGACCGGGAGAAACCCAAAAATACAGCTACACAATGAATGATGAAACATTATCATTTTGGATTCACTTTGACGGTACCGAAGCAACCGAAATTATGAAAAAGCTTGATTTGTATGATATAAAAGTTTTAAAGCTTACCGATTCTTCTATACCGATACCAAAAACCATAAAAAGAATAATAAACGAAATAAATACTTCCCGTCCTTATTCAGATGAAATTATTTGCGGAGAGCTTTATGCCATGCTTTCACAAATTGCTCAGTTTAAATATTTGGCAAAGCATAATTTTTCAAAAATTGATGAAATCATTAATGAAATCAGGCTAAACTATGCCGATAATCTATCCAACGAAATATATGCAAATAAATGCGGTATGAGTGTTCCTCATTTTTTAAGAAAATTCAAACAGGCAACAGGAACCTCCCCACTTGACTATAAATTAAGAATACGAATGGACTACGCCAAAAGAATGATCTCCTCAACAGAACTCAGCATTAATGAAATTGCGCAGGTGGTTGGCTATACAGACCCATTCCATTTCAGCCGTTATTTCAAAAAGCATACAGGCTATTCACCTAAAGAATACCGAGAAAAAATATCAAAAAATATTGATAAATAGATTGATTATGCTTATTAAAAATTCAAAACCCGCCATACACAATCATCTATTGTGTATGGCGGGTTTATCTATTTTATTGCTTCATATATTCTTTTGCTTAAATTAATTTTAGTTGGCGGATGAATATCAAATGTTTCACAAACATCAGCTGATTTTATAACCTTTACATTGTGAGTGCGTTCTACAATTTTTTCCTGAGATTTTTGAATACCATGCCAGGCATCATCATTTCTTTCGTCCCAATCGGCTATCTGAACAACGGCAAACGGCAAATTTTCATCCATAAAATCCTCTCTCCAGCGCTTTATTAAAGCTTCAAGAAGATCCGTATATATTTTCCATTCGCCTTTGCCTGTATTTGATTCACCCTGATACCAAACAACATTTCCTATGGAATACGGCACTATAGACTGTTGCCTTACGCCATAAAGTGTTCCGCTGATATTATGCGGACCGTGAACATACGGAGAATCGTATTTTTCTTCCTTTGGGAGATAAAAGCGCTCATCATCGGCAATTTCTGCAGGCAACCAGCTTTCAATAACCGAAGAACCCATATAACAGGCGATAATTCCAACCGTTATTCCCTTTTCCTTACTCATCTGAGTGGCTAAGTGATAACCTATTGCAGAAAAATGCTGTGCATTATCTATAGTACATTTTACCCAGCCATCCTCAGGATGAAAATGACCCTGACCCTCATAATGCTTAGCATTAAAGCAACGCACAAGCGGGTTTTCCTCATAATCAGACTTTGGATATGAAGAACCGCCCAAAGACATTGCAATATTAGACTGCCCTGCAAGAAGTATTACTTCACCCACATAAACATCAGAAAATGTGAGTTTTTCGCCGTTTAAATCAATATATAAATCATAAGGACCGCCATAGGTAAGCTCAGGCAATGTTAAAAGCCATTTATCCCCTGTAAACTTACCCTTAACAATATTATCTGCAATTTGTGCAGTAACGGTACCGCTACCCGTTCCGTAAAGCTTTATCGGCTTATTTGCCTGCAAAACCATACCGTTTGTAAAAATTTGATTTATCTTCATTTTTATACCCTTTCGAAAAGATAAACATTACCGCAAAAATCATTTTGAGGATTTAAAACAAGATGATTACCGGCTAAAGTGAAATCCTCTCCATAAAGCGATTTAGTTAATTTATAATTTCCTTTAAGCTCTATTTCAAGAGCCTTAGCATTCTCAAAAGAATGAACTACAACCATAGCTTTACCTTCATCCTCACTGTAACGCACCACAGCCTGTGTTCCCGTGGGAGTATAGAAGCTGCAAATATCGGTACGGTAAATATAACTGTTTCCCCTTTTGATTATTGGAGAAAGCTGTTCATAAAATTCTTCTGCAGCAAACATTTCATCAAGCTGTGAATGAGAAAGGTCCGCAATAAGGCCCGACCAGCAAAGGCGACCCAAAAAGCCCTGAGAAATTATATGTGAAAATCTTTCTTTGGAATACTGAGGCTTTAATGTACACCAAACCTGATTTTGGCGTGGCGGAGTTAAATAATGAAGATTTGCCGCAACAACAGCACACTCATAACCCTCGTGGGTATCGCTTGCAGAGGTCATAGCGGTTATATCCATCATACTAGGCTCTAATCGGCAACCGCCCGAAGCACAGTTTTCAATTATAAGCTCAGGAATTTCTTTCTTCATCTTTATAAAGAAATTTCTAACCTTTAGCATATGCTGACGCAGGTTTTCACCATAGCTTTCTTCCCCATCAACACCTGCACCAGGGCTTGTGTTATAATCAACCTTGATATAACCAAATCCGCTTTCTTTAAGGAATTTTATAACCTTTTCATCAAGGTATTCTATAGCTTTTGGATTTCTGAAATCAAAGAAGTTTTCACGCCTGCCGTTAATAACCTCACCTATAATTACCCTGCCGTTTAATTTAAGTTTTAGTTCATCAAATTCTTTGCCGAAAGCTTTTGAGGGAGCTTCGGCACATTCAAACTCCATCCAGATACCGGGTATCATACCCTTTTCTCTCACCTTTTGGCAATATGCTTTCATACCATTAGGAAATGCTGTGGGGCTTACAATCCAATCTCCTACAGAGCTACTCGGTTTATACCAACCTGCATCCATAACAAGATATTTTGTTTTACCTTTACTTAAAATATCCGCCATATCAAGTAAGGCTTTTTCGGTAGGATTACCCCATGTGGTTACAAATTCATTATAAACAATGGGAAGTTCCTCTTCACCGTAAGCATCTATCGCCCTGTGTCTCATTGAAAGCAAGCGATTTGAAAGTTCAGCTATAGAGCCGTTTGCAACAGAAATATAGGCAGACGGTGTTACAAAGCACTCACCTGCACAAACCTTTTTGCTCCATAGCCCTGTAACGCTATCTGCAAGACCGATAGAAAGAGAAACACCATCTAAAAGGCGGGTAAGCTCCATCTGCCAAGATGCATTATGGGCGAGATACACACCCCAAATAACATTATTTTCGGCATCCTCTAAAGCACCGTATGGATGATATTCTCTTACACTTCTTGTTCCCACAGCACCAAATTTAAGGCTTTCGGCAGAGGTTGTCCATGCCCTTTCAAGACCCAATTCACAAAGGTTATTTACCTGATGCAAGCCCTCCATAGACCAGCCTGCTTTAAAGCGGTGGAAATTAAGTTTTTTACTGCCCTCGTTATTAAGTAATGGACTTAAAGCATCCAAAGAAACGCTTGTTATATACTGAAGCTCCAAGCAATCGGCAGAATTATTATAAAACTCTGTAAATACCTCAAAGCCGTTTTCGTTTTTATACCAACGAAGATTATGGCGAATACCATAGCCTGCATCGGCTTCTTCAATAGTAATAACGGTGATATATTCTGCATTTTCTTCTGTATACTGTTCTTTAAACTTTAATGTTTTAAGTGTTTCACTAAACTTAAAGCTATTTGAAAGCATACCGCTGTTATGGCACGAAAGAAGCAGATGCACAAGGGAAGAATTATTATAAACTGCGGTATTTTTATCGCTTAAAATATCACAGTTTTTTTCCTTCGGCAACAATAGCATTACTGCCCTTTGGCTATCGTTCAAAACATAGCTTACGGTCATACCGTTAAAATTATATTGATTAATTATCTTACTCATATTATCACTTCCTATAAAGTAAACCACTTTAAAGCACGGGCATTATATTCTCCTATTTTTCTTGCACCGTTTTCATTCGGGTGTAATCCATCTATTAAATCCCTGCCGTTTTTACCTCTTTGTTCATAAATGCCGCATATACCGCAATTAAAGGTATCAACAAAGCAAACATCTGAAATGCGGTCACAAACAGCTTTTATAACCTCACCCTTTGCCTTTATAGAAGCATAGGCACGCTCTGGCGAATCTGCCGCCTGAACAGGAGAACAAAAGAATATTTTAGCACACGGATACATTCTTCTTAAATTCTCATAAATATAACGCATTGCCCCCGACCAGGTTTTACGGTCTGCTTTATCAAGCGGTAAAGCATTACCTTGATTATCGATAAACTGACGGTCTACCATTTCTGCCGTTTCGGTAAGGCCTTTTCTATGCCCACGGTTAGTACCTGCGGCAATGAAGATATAATCAAAGCCTTGGTAATCCTCAACCTTACGATAATTCGGATGAGAACTATCCTTTCCCCTTAATATTTTTTCAAGCTGATTGCCCAACACATTGTTAAGCTGTTCTCTGTCAGACTGAATAAATACAGGCTCACCGTCATAAACAGTACCCTCTTTATCCTCAATAGTTGCTCCCGGTACTGCAACATTTACGAAATGTGCCGGTTTTATTATTTCATTAAAATACCTTATCCAACCACGCTTATCCGTTCCGAGAGCCGTTATGCTATCCCCCATAAAAAGGATACTTTTATTATCGTAATTCATACAAGTTACACATCCATTTTTTTAAGCCAATATAACACACAGCTTGCAAAACCGTGGTTACAGCTATTTGTGCTTTCTGCCTTTTCCCACAATGTTCCTGTGCGTTTTGCCATATAGAGGAAATAACCCTTGATATTATCAAGAATTTCAGAATAAAGGCCGTAGTTCATAAGTATTTCCAAGCGCAGATAATTACCTATAAACGGTGCCGCAGGAGAAATTTCAGGATAGCAATACTGAATATCCCTTTTAGGACCAAACTCATTTACAAGCTTTTTGAATAATTCGGGATGAGAATCCCTTGTGGCAATTCCTGCAAAAAAGGCATAATATTGGCAAACTTCTGTAGATTCGGGGACAGGAAATACACCGTCATTAGTTCTTACAGCTCTATCCACAAAGAAATTGCCGTCAAACGATTGTTCCAAAATTTTCGCCTTTATATTTTCTGCTTTTTTGAGTAAATCATCATCGCCGTAAAGCTCACCCGTACATTTAACGGTGAGATAATACATCATATTACTCGGATAATTTATACCCTGCACCATATCGGTATCATTTGCTCTTGACCACTCAACAAATACCCAGCTTTGAAGATCCTCCAAAAGACCATCTGAATTTTCAAAACCTTTAAAGAAATCCAAAAGGCCGTAAACCTTACTTTTAAAGCGGTCAATAAGCTCTCTTTTACCGGTGCGGTCAAGATAATCACGCAGTTCCACAACCAGCCACATTGCCCAATTTGGAATATGCCTGCCGAAGCGGTGATCGGCAGGATAGCACATCGGGAACATACCCTTTGGCACCTTACCGTAAATATCCTCATGAAGGAAGTTTTCCAAAAAGCTTTCTTCAACAATGTTTTTATTTGTGAGCGCAAACTCTGCACGGGCAAGGAAATAGCTGTCACAAAGCCAGCCTGCACGCTCACGGGATGGGCAATCGGTGAAAATATCAACAGCATTTTGGCGGTAGCTTTCAACAGCCGCATTTACAACGGTTTGAATATCGTTATCGCTATACTGCGGAACAGGAATTGCAGGATGCTTATATTCAATGATATTAACAGCATTAATATCACATTCACCGCCCAAAGCGATAATCTGCAGATACTTCATAGTATAAACTTCAAAGGTATGAATTTTATGTATACCCGAAGAAAGCTGATACCTTATGATATTGCATCCCCTGCAGCGGGTTGGATTAAGCTTATTACCCTCAATTATTTCATCAAAAGCCAAATAAAGTGTAATATTTTCTTTAACATTTACTTCAAGGGTAATCATACCTGTGGCATTATGGGGAAATTCATAAATATTATAAGAATTATTAAGTGTTGAGCTGTTTGAAACGGTATTTGAATGGATAAACTTCATTTCCTGATAATCCCTTTCGGGAGCTGCTTCAACCTCATTTAATTTCCAACCGGTAGACTCACCTTCACGCATACCGACAGCATAGCAATAACGGTCAAAAACATACGTTTCGGGTATTATTTTTTCTACCAAGCCCGAAAAAACAGCTTTTGCACCTATAATCTCAAATTCCGGGTATGGTACATAACGCTCTATAATGGTTTTATCATCACATACGGCAATTTTATCCGTGCCTGATAAATCATTGGTGAAAAATTCATCAACTGTTGAATTGGTATATGCCTCAGCAAAGGTGCGCTGATAGCTATAGCGCTGTATTTTTTGAATATAATAAGGGCTTTTGCGTGCAGAAAAATCATATCCTGTTGATGCAAGTACAACTTCTTTATCAACAATTTCAGCCTGTAAAAAAGAAGGCTGCTGCATAATATAGAAATTAGAGCAGTAATAACCTGCAACCTCAATAACAACGGTGTTATTATCTAAAGTAAGATACTTTGAAATATCGAAATTTTCCATACGGAAATGGTTTTTACCTGCCCTTGCAGGTCCGTATGAAACAAACTTTCCGTTTATCCAAAGCTGATATACTCCGCTTGTAGCAATATGTATTTTTGCACAATCGGATTTTGCACAAAAAGCCTTAAACTGAACACGGCAGTTTACCTCTTTTTGCGCATCATTTATCCATACGGGCATAGCCTTTAAAAAAAGTTCTCCCATTATTAAGCTCCTTTTCCCTTAAATTACTAACTGCTTTTCTATACCGTTACCACTCATTGTAACGGTTGAAGCGTTATAATCTACAGTAACAATATAACCATTTGAATATTCAATTTCAAATACACCATCAGCAATGCGGTTATGACTTTCCATAAAGGCAAAACGCACCTCTTTAAGCCAATCATAATCATCTGCCATTTGCTTAATTTTTGAAACCGAAGCCTTCATCTCATCCTCTGTATCACAGCGCAGATCTTCATTACCCATCCAATTTTTACCCTCGGCAAAATTGGCATACATACAGGCAAGCGGTCTGCCGCCAAATTCAAAGTATTTAAGGCGGTTTGCTTTACCCTTTGCGGGATAATTAAGGGTGTATGTACCGGGATTATAAAGGATTATACCGTGATAAACTATCTGCCAGAAAGGTATTGGTTCATCACATATTTCAGGCAAACCCTCACCTGAAAGCAAAAAACTGGTATAAAGGGCATAATCAAGGGAGGATGCCGCAAAATCATAACCCGATTCGGAAGAAAATCCACCAAACACCTCTCTTCCCCGTTCCATAAGCTTTCTGTACCATTCGGCACTTTCACGGCGGGTAAGAGGATGATTTTTATCGTGGCATTTAAGCAAGGTTAAAATGGTTATAACATCGCTGTAATGAATACCCTCAAAACCGAGTTCTTTAAGCTTTTCGTTATGCTCATAACCAAACCGTTCATACATACGCTGAGGGCATATTTTATGTGCCCTGCCGCTTGACCAGATGTCCATTGTATGTAAGCCGCCGTCTTTAGTTTTTAAAAGGTATTCTTCATCCCAAAGTTCGGAAACGGTATATGCATCAGAACCGTTTGTATGACCGACTATATTATAGCCGTTATTCTTGGCTTTTTTAATAAGCTTTCTGAGCTTCTCTTCACCGCCAAGCTTAGGCTCTGCAGGAAAAATTTGCGGGTATCTGCCGTCATGCCCCATACGGTTCCAGCCAACAAGGCAAAATTCAGCATTATTTATGCCCTGTGCTTTAAATTCATCAACTATTTCACCCACATCATCAAAACTTAAAGCAACATGCATATCAGGTTCTGTTTCAAGGGTTTGATTTTCCTGCTTACTGGGAGCAGGCTTCCAGCCCTGACGAACACGTATTGCCATAGATGCGGCAGCTCTTTCAAGGCGGTTATCTCTTTTTATTCTTTCGGAAAGAGCCTCACATCCCTCAATTTCAATTTGATGCTTACGGTAAAGGCGAGCCATTTCAGAGTAATCACCGTTTTCAAGCTCATAATATTCAACGGCTATATCTTCATCCGCAATATCGCCCTCAAGCAAAAAACGGGGATATGTATAATAATTACCGTCTTTTACACCTGCAACAAGGGCGTAATCATATTTACATCCTGTAATTATACCGAAAATGCCGCCCTGTTCTTTTTTATAACCATAGCAGTATATATGGGAAAATTCCGATGCATATTCGGTATCGGGACGCTCGGTAAAATATGTGGCAGATACACCTTTTAGGCACTCAAAAGGAAGTACAAAATAACCTTTATCGCCCGTTTTTGCGGTAAAATAATCATACAAAAAATCTACATATTCCACATTTTCTCCAACAGCTTCTTTTGAAACAGAAACTATTGTTTTATTATCTTTTACAATTATTTGCGGCTTTATATCAGTAATACTGCCATCTGTTTTTACAAGTCTTATTTTCATAATATTTTTACCTCTAAGTAATCTTTGATTTGGTTATATATGCCTTCCATACCGTTTATAATACACATCATCTTTATTTGCCGTAATGTTTTGAATTACTCATAATGCACCTTATATTATAATAATCTTTCCTGTTTCATCCTCAAAAACATCTTTTGCAGTAAGGGATTCATCAGCCTTTACAAACGGAATTACATTTTGTTCGGGCGCAAGCGTTAACCCACGATATGCAAACTGATTTCCCTTTTCGCAAATATATGTATTGCCGCTAAATGTCGGCAGCCATCTTTCATTACCTGCCGCTAAAACAATTATAGAGGTATTATGCTTTATGGGGCGATCGGGTGAAGAAGGAAGCGCACGGTCAAAAATATTATTTTCAACCGTAAAATTACCACGGGTTAAATTATAGCTCTTATGCCAACCGTTTATATGTGTTCCCATATTCCAATCCTTATGAAGAAGGGTGCGCTGTTGACCGAAGCCGTAGCCCGCCATACGCATAATATTATCCTTTATCACAACGCTATCCATTAAAACCGGAGCTTCTGTTGTGGCCGATCTTTTTGCAAAATACTCAACCGAATATATACATCTTTCAATAAGGTTTGACTGATAACAAACATCCTTAAAGAGAAGACCTACAGAATGATTTGTACCCTGCTGATGGGTTACTCCTGCATCATAAACATCGTGAATCCAGCAATTTTCAACGGCATAGCCATCACAATAAGAATGAATTTCAACGCCGTTACCGTAACGGCAAGGAATATATTGGTTTTCCTGTGCGCCTTTACCATAATATGCCAATCCGCCGCCGATAAAGCCTATTTCACAGTTTTGTACGGTTATATTTTTCATAAATCCGCCGCCTATACCGTGGGCACCGCCAAATTTTACGGCAATATTATCTATTACAACATTTTCGCTGTTATAGGTAAGAAATACGGTGTAAATACGGTCATTAAATTCTATTGAATTAAAGATTTCACCGGGATTTCCTTTATCACAACGGAGAAGCAATTTACCCTTTTTAGAGGTTGCGTTACTGTTATTAAGACTTACAGCAATATCTTCAGGGATTAAAGATAAAAACTGCATATCAGAAAGCTCTTCTATGCCAAATTCATATTTACCGTTAATAATTTCAGGGCAACGCTTTACGGCATATATTTCACCATCATCAAAAAAGATAGAGCCTATATCTATCATATCACGGTAATAGCACCATACATTTGAAGTTCCTTCTAAAAGACTCCATTTTTCTGCTCCTTTACCGTTTTCAGATGAGCTTGTTAAAACAGGCTTTTCGCCCTCACCGTAAGAAGAATATGTAACATTACTGCCAACTGTAAGCTGACCACGGAAAACATCCCCACGTTTAAACAAAACAAATGAGGGAATTTTATTTTCCTTAGTAAACTCATAGTTCACCTTAGAAAGTGTTTTCCATGGCTTTTCGGGAGTTTTGCCGTCATTATTATCGTTTCCGCTGTTTGAGACATAAAAAACTGCCGCATCAGCCGGTGGCACAATACTTTTACTGTTAAGTATTTTAGCCTTCATTTCATCAGCTTTAATATCTACGCTTTTAATAATGTCCATAATTTTCTCCTCCAATTAAAGCATAAAAATAAAATCATTTTACTAAATAACCTTATTTTTATGTTTTATATGGTATCCGACCTCTCAGTGATTCATTACCGAGAGGTCAGATAAATAAATATTATTTGGAATATTCTATAAAGAACATTTCACCTGTTGTATCACCCAAGAAATCAGATACGCTGAAATCTTCTGTATAGGTTGTAAAATAACTTGAATTAAAGTTTTCACTGATGTTTAAACCGATATAGCCGAATTTACTTCCCAGGTAATGAATATAGGTGTTGCCCTCAAATCGGGGCAAATATTCTTCACTTGCCGCAGCTACAACAATAAATGAGCTGTTTACACGGCTACCGTTAGAAAGATCCCAATAAATGCAACGGTCGAAAATATTATCCTTAATAACAAAGTTTTCAGCATAATTATAAGCATTATGCCAGCCCATAATATGAGTACCCATATTCCAGCCATTTTCAAGCAAATAACGCTGTTCGCAGAAGCCTTCTCCTGCATTTCTCATAATATTATCGCTGATTGTTACATTTATCATCTTAACAATATCGCCTGTTGTAGCCGATTCTTTAGCAAAATACTCTACGGAATAAACGCAGTTTTCAATAAGGTTATTTGTATATAAAATATCCTTAAACTCCAATTCCTTTGAATGGTTAGTGCCCTGCTGATGGGTAATTCCCGTATCATAAATATCGTGTATCCAGCAGTTTTGTACGGTATAACCGTCACATCCGGCATTTACCTCTACACCATTACCGTAACGACCGGGTAAATAGGTATTTTCTGCACTTTCCTTTAAAATATACTGTTGAATTCCGCCGCCGATATATGCTACTTCACAATTTTGCACCAAAAGATTTGTTTGGGCGCTACCGCCTACACCGTGAGCACCGCCGAATTTTATATTGAGGTTATCAACGGTTACATTTTCAGTATAGTTTGGCAAGAAAACAACATATAATCTTTGAGAAAACTCTATAGAATCATAAACCTCACCGGGATTACCTGCTTCACAGCAAAGATAAAGCTTACCGAGAGTTGAAGCCGCATTGGAATTATTAAGTGCCAAAGCTTCTTCTACAGTGAGTTCCGTCATAAACTGATTATCTGACAAAATTTCATAACCAAATTCAAATTCACCGTTTATGATTCTGGGACATTGTTTTATAGCATAGCTTTCTGCATTATTAAAGAATATTGCACCAACATCAGGCATTTCATCTTCGTATACCCAAATATTGTCGGTACCCGAAACACGAGTCCATTTAGAAGCTACTGCTCCGTTTTCCGGAGAAACGGTAATTATCGGCTTAGCACCGTTACCGTATGCAGTATAAGTAACATTACTTTTTGCCAGAAGCTGTCCACGGAAGGTATCTCCCCTGTTAAAGCAAATAACCGTTTTAGCACCATTTGCGGCGGCTACAACTTCATTTACCTTAGAAACAGTTTTAAAAGGAGTACTTTCCGTGCCGTTATTATTGTCATTTCCGTCCTCGGAAACATAATAAACGGTAGCATCTTGTGGAATTTCCATTGACTGGGTTGCCAAAATTGAGTTTTTCTTATACATAGAGAGTACATCAATTTCGGCAACCTTGTCAGCTTCCGGCTTTATTAGTTTTTTGAGTTAAGTATATCAGATCTTATCTGAAGAACATCGGCTGCAGCAAGTGTGCCGTCCTGATCCATGTCTGCATAGATATTATAAACTTCATTTGCAGTATTCTTCTTTACACGAACGAGGTCCTTAACGTTGATGGTATCATCGCCGTTAGCATCGCCTAAATAATCAGCATAATTATCAACTGCAAAGCTCTTTGCAAAATTGAAGTCATTAGTATCTGTATAAACGAGCATACGCTTATTGGATGAGAATTCCTTATAGCTTCCAACTGCTGCGTTAGAAGGATTCCAGATGCCTGTTGTAGCATCTTCGGACCAACCGTAGCCGCCCATCTTAAAGTCGCCGTTTATGATAAGGTTTGCACCAACCTTACCGTCAGTAACCTTTCTAAGTTCAAAGTTGGTATACTTAACAAGGTTTACGGCACCATCCTTCATGGCAAAACCAACCTTTACAGGAACCATACCTGTGGTGTCATAATTGCCCGTTGCAAGGGTGCTCATATCAACGGTATAGGTATATTTCTTATAACGGGTATCAACAGTAACACCCTCGGTAGCGGGGGTAAGGTCTATTCTTGTACCGCCGCTTGCTGTACGGTACATAAATGCAAGAGGCTCAGCGGTAATATTGCCGTCATACATAGCAGAGAACTGATATGTAGCTGTGGGATCAACCCAAAGGATCTGACCAAACATTGTGCCGTCTTGCTTAGCGGTATTTTCTACTGCATAAGCATTAGCAACAGTATCGGTTGTGGTAACTGCAAACTGGGTAAAGGTTGCACCGCCTGTACCGCCAACGAGAGCTGCGTTACCTGCGCCGTCAAGAATATAATCGGTTACGGTTACATCCTTAGCAGACCAGTGATATGTACCCTTGAAGTGCTGTAATGTAACGGTGTTTGCACCTGTTGCTTCGTCATAGCTGATAGAAGCCTTAATAGCAATATCTACAAATTCGTTCTTACCGGAACTCTTTGTCTCAAAAGAGAAGCTATTGAGAAGTACCTGGCTTACAATATCGGTCTTGGCATCATTAAGACCCTGCTTATAAAGATTTACTTGTACATTTTGGTTGTTTGCATTAAATGCAACAGAAACATAATATCCGTATGCGGCAACTTCATTATTAGGACGATTAACCGTATTGGAGCTTATCCATACATAAGCGGTAGAAGCAACATAGGTTGCAACATCATCGGTATAGCTGTGCGGATTTTTAATAGTAGCCATTACAGACTGATTAACAGCTGCGCTCTTAACAAACTGAGCTGTGTTACGCTGGTTAGGGTTAGTACCTGCTGCTATAACAAGCTGACCGTTTGATACGGAAGCAGCAGTATTGCCATTAACGGTCATAAAATCATTTGCAAAATCAGTTGCGCTGAAATAAGATGTAGAAACAAGTGTTTTTGCAACATCGTTATCGGTGGTATAGTAGCCAAATGCCTTATAATCAGCGGTAGCCTCTCCTACAGCGCCTGCTGCATTTGCAGCAAGACCTACATGACCCTTTACCTGAAGCTCGGACTCATTATCTTCAAAGGTTTGAGTGAACATAAGGTTTGTACCCTTATAAATTGCTACATTTACAGCAGTAGCTTTAGCAATTTCATCATAAAGAGCGCTTACACGAACGGTTACATCAAGATATAATCCGCTACCGGTACTATATGGGTCAACGGTATTTAATTCGCCGATTTCTGTTAAGGTATAGGTATCAGTTTCATTATAATGAGCCTTATAAAGTTTTGCGGTGCAGGTACGGTTCTTATTTAAAAGCTTTACATAGTAACCTGTTGCACGGTCAGCCTGACCCTCAACCGCATTCATTCTTACCCAAATAACTGCGTTGGTGTTTGTGTCAGCACCTGTTGCAACTGTAGCAGTTACGGTTTGATTAAGAGAAGGAACATTGTGATACCACATTGAAGCTCTAACATTATTAGCTTCTCCAATGCTCAAAACGCCATCAGCAATGGTAGCCTTTTTGTTATTGCCCCATGCAGTAAAGTTTGCCTTGAAATCTGCTTCGTTAAAGTATGAAGAAGCAAAAACCTTTGTATTTGGAGCTGCGTTTACAGCTGTTGAAGCAGTTTCCTCTGCTGATGCGAACATTGCGGGAATAGCAGAGCAAATCATAGCAAGTGCTAAAAGTAGCGACAATGCGCTTTTAATTAAGTTCTTTTTCATTTTTATTACCTCCAATAATATTTTTTGCCATTGGATGTTTGCGTATGGAATTGGGTTAACTGATCCATTTCACCTCCTTAGGTGAAGAATCAATTTGAGATACAATGGAACTAAATTCCGATTGGTTGGTGGCACTTAACCAGCCATACCCCGGCATAGACAAAATATCCTTTGTTTTGCCGGCTCCCTGATAATAAGTGTTTCCACTTAAATTGATATCAGGCTCTTTTGGAGAATCGCCATGATAGCCCCATATAATTAAAGCGTGTGTTGAAAGATCAAAAATATTATTACAAACATTCATACTTGAAATGAAATATTGATACTGTGCTCCTCCCGCTATGTGGCAGGTAACAGAGGGATTATAACGCTGGTCTCCCCAACCGTAGCCTGCAAAACGGCAGATATTTCCCGAAATTTCTATATTTCTCATATCACCGTCAGGTTTGGTATGATAGCTTTCACGCTTTTGGTTCCACAGCTCTATTGACATACTGTGATATTCAAGCAGATTGTTTATAAACTTAACATTATCGTAAACGGCATAGTAGCTTCCCTGGAATGTTATACCTGTATCATAGCACTGATATACCCAACAGTTTTCAACCGTTGTATTTGAAGCATTATCCCAGAACTGTATTCCGTTTCCGTAGCGGCCTGTAAGACCTGCTGTCATATATGAACCGCCTATCCAACCGATTTCGCAGTTAGTAACGGTTATATTATCATGGAATCCTATTGCCTGAACGCCGAAGTTTCCGGCATATTTCATACAGATGTTATCAATAGTAACATCCGAAATTTCGCTGTTAATGGTAAAAATAGCACATTTTGTACCGATTTCAATATCCTTATAAACCTGATTAGGTCTACCCTTATCAAGATATAAATAAAGAATATTATCAGTAGAATTATGATAGAAATCGCCGTTTTTGGTAAGAGTAAGAAGTCCCGGTTGCTTATAACCTACTGCTTCACCGTGGTTAAATACTACTATACCCGCATCAAGAAGCGGAAGGCTTAATTTCCATACATTTTTCTTTTTAGACGGTTGCCAATAACCTGCTTTTGAATAGTTTTGCGGCGAGCCGTAAAGCGCAGGCTTATCACCCTTACCGTAAGCACCATAGCTCACGCCCTCTTTACAGAAAATCTGTGAAGAAAGGCGGAATACGCAACCGCGCTCAAAAAGTACCGCATCTCCCTTTTTCATATTCCATGCGTTAAGAGATATAGCATCTGTTGTTGCCCAAGCGGTTTCAGGAGTAAGACCGTCATTTTCATCATTGCCGTTTTTAGAGGAAACATAATACTTTGTACCGGTTATATTAAGATTATCCTCGGAATTAAGTATTTTGCTTCTCATTGCCTCTGCCTGCTCGTCAGATTGACCCGACATCGGACGCATAATATTTGCAGTATTACCTTCAGGCACTATTTCATTTGCCATAAGGTTAACCGATTGGATTTTATCTGCGGAATCCCCCGATACATCAACTTCCTTTACCGTATCGGGTTCATACACGCACGAACAAAGCATAAGCATACATATAATCAGCGAAATAAGCGATAATAATAACTTACGCATTTATAACTCCTCTGATTTAATCTAATTTTGTGATCATTCCGTTGGCATTATCAACTGCTGCCTTTACAATGTTTGCATTCTCATCAATTCTTGTCCTAATCTGAACCGACTTTGCATTAACAAGTCTTGCATTAAGATGTATACCGCCAATACCTACATCCTCGGTAATAAGCTCGGTATCATAGTTTACAAATATCTTGTCTGCCTTCATAAGACTCTCATAAACATCAAGGATTGTGGGATCTGCAAAGAAGGTCTTTTTATCATAGTTATCACCGTCAAGATAATAACGCAAGAAATACGGTGAAAGATTTCCGTTGGGTGCACCCTCGGGAATACCGTAAGCCTCAACCTCAGACCAGATAACTGCGTCTGTACCGCCCTCAACTGTCGGAAGCGGAACAATTGCTACAGAGCCTGTGGATTTGAGTGACTGGAAGTAGTAATGTGTACGGCGAACACCTATGGGAGACTCTGTAAAGAAGAGTACCTTGCCGTTTTCAAAGTTATTACGGTCAAAACGGATATTGTTTGTAATTCCCTTTTCAACCAATGTTGTCATAGTCTGCCAGCCCTTAAGCAGATTACCGTCATCGGTATTGGCAACAAACTTGTCGCCTTCACGCTTGATAAGAGCAGAACCGTAAACGTCAGCCGCATCTGCCCAACGGTAGGAAGTCCAAGCGGTAGCATTATCGCCTGCTTCATCAGCATAGATTTCGCAAATTTCCTCAAACTTTGCCCATGTCCACTGACCGTTCTTCCAAAGGGTATACGGATCTTCAAGGTCATACTTGCTTATAAGTTTTTTATTGTAGATAAGGCAACGGGGCTGCTGGAGAAGAGTGTTTCTCATATTGGTTGCGTAGGTTTTACCGCCAAAGGTGTAAATATCCATTATACGGCTGTCCCAATCAGCACTCTTGAAATCAAAATCAAAGCTGTCAAGCGGCTGAAGAACCTGCAAAACGCCCAAATTAGTACCGGCTAATCTTACAATATCGGGAGCATCATTAGATGCAACGCGGGCAACTACTTTGGTGAAATAGTCCGCCATTGTACCGCCGGACTTATTCCATTCAACCTTAATTCCTGTTTCTTTTGTGAAGTTTTCAACTACTGCGGGAGCTCCTGTTACATCGGAAAGGTCATTCCATGTAAATACCTCAATGCTCTTGCCGGAAGCATCAGCGGGAAGCTTTGCTTTAATTTCATTCCAGCCCTGGCTGTTTGAATTTACGGCACCGCCTTTGTCGGCAGTATCTGTTTTGTCATCACCCGAGCCGCCACATGCTGCAAGGGACAATGTCATTGCCAAAGCCAACAAAATACTGATTATTTTAATTGCTTTAGATTTCATAATAAAATCCTCCTTAGATTTTAATGTTTTATCCTACAATACCGCTGTTTGCAATACTTGCAATAAAGCGACGTTGTAAAACCAAATAGAAAATTATCAGCGGTAAAACCATCATAAGGCATGCCGCCATTATTGCGGGACCTAAAACGATTTTTGCCGATTCTGCACCCTGAAGTGCATTTGTTAAAAGTGAATCAACACTTGCAAGCTGTACACTTAAAGGATATTCCTTTGTAAGGTACATCTGTGCCAAATAATAATCATTCCAATGCCATACAACCGAGAACATCGTAACGGTAACTATCGGCACGGTTGACGACGGAATTATTACCTTTATAAAGGTCTTTATAGGACCTGCACCATCTATCCAGGCGGCTTCCTCAAATTCCTTGGGAAGACCTTGGAAGAACTGCTTATAAATATAGATAAACAATCCGCCTTTAAGACCTACCGCAAATATTGACGGCAACCACATAACCCACGGAGAGTCAAGCACGTTAAGACGAAGCTCTGCACCGAAAATACCGCCTATAAGCTTTAATATTCCCAATATATCAAGACGAGTAAAGTTGATATAGCTTGGAATTATTATCATCGTGGTAGGAACTAAAATGGTAAGCAGCATCATACCGTTTAACAGTCTTTTCCCCTTAAAATTGAAACGGGCAAGACCGTAAGCCGCTACCGCACAGGAAATAATTTCAAACACCGCAGATAACATTTCGTAAATCAAAGTGCTTATAAACGAATTTCCAAAATCCATTGCCTCAAATGCTAAACTGAAATTTGAAAAAATAGGAGTTTTAGGTATCCATTCAACCGTTGGGTCAAAAAAATCACGTGCTCCCTGCAATGAGCTTGAAATCATAAATATAAGCGGATACAGCAATATATAACTGAACGCCAAAAGGAATGTATAACGTGCAAGATTGGCAACGATTTTCCCTGCACGTACTTTTGCTTTTTTCAAATATATCCTCCTTTCAGATAAAGCGGTAAATTTTTTGTGATTTACCGCTTATTCAATTCAATCAGTTAGTCTGTTTACGCTTTTTTCTAACCAAAATAACAATCACGAATACAATACCTGCTGCAACAACTACTATACCGCCGTAAAGTGCTAATGTTAACGGAACATTAACTTTACCTTTAACAACAACCTTTTTAACGGTATCGGTAACGGTGTTATTGTCATTTTTATCAGCCATTACCTCATCGTCCTCACCGAAACTCAAGAACCAATCTCCGTCATCCCACAAAGCATCGTTTGTATCATTAACGAAAATTGTTTCGTCAAGCGGTAATAGTTGTGCAATGGTATAGCCACTTGTCCAGAAAATACCTTTTTCGTTTACAGGGGTGATACCGAAGCCGAAGGTTACAATCCATTTATAGAAGCCATCCTTAAAGTCAGCATTTTCAAACAGGTTTGTTTCCGTACCCACTTTTCTGAAGCAAAGATCGGTAAAGTAGCATATAGGCTCAAACTCACCTGTTGATATACCTATAAATACCGGAGATTTTCCTGTAGAATCCAACCATGCTTCACTTGGTACTTTAAAGGTAAGGGTTGTTCTGCAGTTAGGATCATCCATAGTTTCTTCAAAAGATGCAACCTTGCGTATTGCGATGAAATATGCCTGTCTGTCCTTATAACCCTTTGCTGTAATCTCTTCGTCCGTAATAAACGGATTATCGGTATAGTAAAGTATAGTAGGTTTAACCGAGTTCTGACGGATGTATTTAAAGCGCATTGTAAATTCATATTCCGTTTTTGTTTCAAGCGATATTATCTGACCGATTTTACCGTAGGTAGAGGTTACGGTTTCGGGAATATGAAGCATATACTTGCCTTTATATGTGGAATAATCCACATCAGACGGAATATCAGGTACAATGAGCGTATTATCGTCAAGCTTAAGCTTTTTAGCATCATAAGGTAAAAGCTCAACATCGTTACCCGGACGAACAAACTCGTCAACAGCAACAACTATGCTTGATTTAATACTGTTATAGAAGTAGTTGCTGTTTATCATCCATCCGTAGAAGCCCTGTTTGAAATCAGCATTTACGAAAAGATTATTCTTATTAGCGTCATTCTTCTCGTATAAATCGAAATCATAGAAATAGCAGTTATTACCCGGCTCACCCGTTGAGAAGCCTACAAATACTGTTGCCATTCCTGTTTGAGGATTTACATAAGCCTCCTCGGGAACGGTAAATGTATATGTGCAACGGCTGCCATCCCTTATCATAAGCCAGCTAAACTCTTTACGCTTATCGGTGCTCGGAGAAATCTGCTCATCGGGAACTGTATGATAGAATGCTATAGGTTCCGCCTTATTTCTCGGGTCATAACCGAAATCTACCGAGTAAACATAGGTCTTACCAACCTCAAGCTCTATCATCTGACCTACTTTTCCGTATTCATAACCTGCTTTACCTGTAAGGTGAAGCATAAATTTATCTATCTTTGAGTAATCAATATCAGTACCGTCAGATGAAGAAGCCTTGAAAATCTTATCATACTGTGATTTAGAAAGATTACTCTTTAAATTAAGCTTATTTTGAGCGCCTACGCTTGAGCCGTAAAGTCCGGCATAATAAGCCCATTTATTAGAGGTTATAGCTTCAGACCAACCATACATACCCATTTTAAGCTCGGCGTTTGTAAGGAGGTTAAGACTGCTTCCCTCTTCTGTTAATTTTAAGTTGCTGTAACAGTAAACATCTGCACCTTCGGTTGTAAAGCCTACGAATACCTGCGCCAATTCACCGTATCCGTCACCTTTTTTAGCAAGGGGCTGATTATTCTTTTTAGCCCAATCGTTAATACAGAATGTATAGCTTACGGTACGATAACCGTCCACATCCGAAACAGTACCTGTTGAAGATGAAATGGTTATCATTGAACCCGAAGCCGACCAATACTTAACCGAAAGTCTTGCGTTAGCCTGACTTACACGAGCAGAGAGCGTATATGTTTTATTGGGGTCAACTGTAACCTGTTGACCTGCCATTGCAGCAATATTTGTACTTACAGGCTTTTCAATATAGGAGTAATTATCTCTTACACCATCCGAAGAAGCGTACTCAAAACGAGTAACTTTTACAGGTGTTGTATTTCTTGCAGAGAAGCCTGCATAACCCGGAGTTTGCAATTCCTCGGTATAATCAAAGAAGGTATTTTTAAGCATTAAAGCGTATGTACCGTCTTTTTTACCTGCAGGATATTTATAGGTGGTTACGGTAATTTTTGTAGGTGCTGTACCCTCAACTGCAATTTCCATACGGAATGTACGGTTATCGGTATGAGTGCCGCAGGTACCTATCAAGGTATCGGTTCCGTCAGAAGTGCGTTTGTAAAGTGTGGGTGTGGCACCGTTCGCAAATACATAGTAACCAGAAACGGTTGACAAATCGTTCTTATCCGCAAGAACAGCTCTTGCCCAAACAACCGGTGAAACACCGCTTGTAGCAGAGTAATCAAGCGCTACAACCTGATTTGTATGTGCTTCGCCGTAAAGCGAGAGGCTTTCATAATGCTTTGATGTTCCGTTTACGGTAATATTATCAGCATTAGGTGTAGCCGCACCGTTAGTTTGCCATTTGCCGTTATAACCGTTTACAAAATCGGAAGAAAGTGAATAATCAAGGTTTGCATTGGTGTTTTCAAGTACAGGACGGTCGCTTACTACATCATCTCCGCCTTCACCTTCGCCGCCGTCACCGGAACCGCCTTCGCCGCCGCCTTGGTTACCGTTATCGGGATCTTCTTCCTCGCCAAAATCAACATCGCCAACGGCGAATAATGATTTGTATGTATCAACACTTGGATTTACAAGGCTTACCCTTGAACTTGGGCTATTGGTATCACCCTCAAAGGAAGAACGGATTGCAAGGAAGGTTTCGTTTGCTTCATCACTCCAGCCATAAAGACCTAATTTAAGATCTCCGTTTATAAGAAGATTTTTCTTATCTGCGTCATTCTTTTCATACAGAGTCATTTCAGCATAGCCCATCTGGGTAATCTGAGCCATACGGAAGCCTACCACAGCTAAAACCTGCGAAGTTGAACCATTTGTGAAATTGGAATCAACAAAGGCGGCTTTACCTGAATTTGCAGCAGCCCATTCATTAATATTAAACTCACATGAAACTCTGCGCCAATTATCAGCCGTACTTAAAGTTCCGCCGTTTGCAAATATACGCTGAACACCGTTTGAATTACTGTTGGTGTTATACTGAACCCAAAGACCAAGATTTGTTTCGGTGGTTTTTCCCTCGAAAACATAAGTCTTATTAGGATCAAGAGCTACTACCTGACCATAGGTGATATATGAATTTACACCTGCGTTTTTCTGCAAATATGAGGTTTTCGCCTTTACACCGTCAGTAGAAGTATATTCAAATAATGTGATATTTGAAACGGTATCATCACTTGAGCCTACTATCACATTTGCAACACCCGCCATACCTGCATCCTGCAGATCGGCTGTGTTATCATAGAATGTATTTTTATAAAGGAAGTAACATTTCTTCTTATCGGTTGAATACTTATATGTTACAACGCTGATTTTAGTTTGTTCTGTTCCTTCAACTAAAATCTCAAAACGATAAAGGCGGTTATCGGCATGAACGAAGCCGCAGTTACCGATAAGCTGTTCTTTATAATTATCACCATCCTTATAACGCTTATAAAGCTGTACTGTACCTGAATTTTTATATACAGCATAATAGCCTGTAATTGTATTGGGGTCATTCTTATCATCCCAATCGGCACGAGCCCATACTATCGGCTTTTTATGCTTATTGGAAGCGGTTACCTCAAACTCAACCGTTACACGCTGTTCTGTTTTATTTACAGCATAGAAAGCGGTATTTTTAAGGTGACTGTCAGTGCTTGAAGAGCCTGTTATATTAAGGCTACCAGTTGTAATATCAGCCGAGGATGAAAGTATCCAGCCGCTATCATTACCTGAAGCAAAATCGGTTTTATAATCAAGCGGTGTTTTAAGGTTTGCGGTATCATTTACATAATAACCGCCTATTACAGTTTTACCATCCACAGACTTAATAGTTATTGTGTGCTGTGTATCTGCGGCATTTGACATAATTACCTGTGTGCGGTGGTCATTTCCTGTGCGGTAAAGATCTATAATACCATCACCAAAATCACCGTTTGCGCCCTTTTTATAAGGAACACCATCAATTTCAACATACACCTTACCGCAACTGCTGCCTGTCATAAAGATCACACCAAAATCAGTTCCGGTAAATGTATATGTAAGGGTTGAGCCCGGAGTGGTTGATTCTACCCTGCCGGAGGTATATGTGCTGCCAAACTTACTGCTTATAGTGGAGAATGAACCTGAAGCCAAAGACCAGCCGTTTGAAAGCGGTATTTTATCAGCAGTTATAATTGTCGGATTGCTTATAACAGTTGATGAAAGAGTAGTTGCGGGGTTTTGTTTCTTAACTAATCCCGTGGGAGGAACCTTTTTAGCTTCTTTAATAATATCGTCAAGCTGTTCTGCTATATAATCCGCAAAAATCTTATAACCTGCATCTAAGGGATGAACACCATCACCCGTTTTATAAAGCTGTTCATAAGCATCGGAAGAATTATCTGTGCGGTAAGGTTTAAGTCCTTCCGAGTTCCATGCAAGTCCATCTGCAGCAGCCCTTGCCTTAAGCGGTTCACGCAGGTCAACCAAAGGAAGTTGATATTTTTTAGCAAGTTCAAGTACCGCCTTTGAGCCAGGAAGCGTGGTTTCGGACAATGACCAATGGTCAAAGGTTAAAACCAAAACTATATCTATATTTGGGTTAGATTTTCTTGCAGTTAAAATCAAGGATTCCAACTGTCTTAATGTATTATTATAGGAATCAACTTTCTCTGGATTTGCTTTTCCCGAAATTGCATTATCATAGAGGTAATGATCGTTTATGGGGGCATCTATAAACAACAAATCTGTTTTATAATTCTCAATTCTGCCGTAGTTATACAAGGCAAAATGTGTGCCGGTTGAACCTACTGCAGCATTTTTTGAATTAACGGTTGCCTGAGGATAATTTTCGGCAAACCACTTTGTTGTAAGGGCACGCCAAGAGGTGGTTTCGGTATTGGATGCACCGTGACCGCTTGTAACCGAACCGCCCATATAGGTAATATTTAGCTTTTTATCAACAGTGAGTTTATAATAGGTATTGTTCAAATCCACCGCTACCTTTCCAAACATACTGTTAAATTCATCCTTATCTGAACAGGTATAGCAGGTGACAAGATTTTTGCCTGTAACGCTATCCCCTACTTCATTTGCCTGATAATTGATATATACTCTTTCCTGATTATCATTCCAAGCATATAATCCCAACTTGAAATCACCGTTTACAATAAGGTTGCCACCCTTGCGAGCGCCTGTTTCGGGGTCAACCTCATAAAGCGCAAAATCAGTAAGAGTTGCAAGCTTATTTTTGCTGGTATCAATACGGAAACCAACTATTGCACGGGTTCTGTTACCGCCATTAGCCCACTGAACGGAGTCAATTTGTTCAGCAGGGCTTGCACCGCTTTTACTTACATATTCATTTATGCAGAATGTTGCTGATGAAGCAGTAAAATATCCCGACTCCACCGAAACGGTAGGATAATCAATGAAAACTCTGTGCTTATTGCCACTTTGATTATTACCTGCTTTACTGTAATACTCTACCCAAAAGCGTTCAAGAATACTTACATCGGTATTAGCGGTAAGGGCTGTTAGTTTATATGTCTTTGATGGATCAAGGGTTACAACCTGTGCAAAAAGACGACCTGTGGTATCAACATCTGTTCTTTGCACATAATTATAAGTTTCTTCTTCACCCTCAGCCACATCGGTGGTTATATAACGGAAGTTCTTTACATATGTGTTGGCGTTACCGTTAGGATCCATTGCAACACCGGCTGTACCTGATGTATTTTGTAATCCGCTTTCATCAACATAGGTATTTGATGCTACAACACTCCAAGTATAACCCTCATTCTGAGTTCCCATTCTTTTATGCACACGCACATTAATAACAGTGGGGCTACTACCTGTAATGGTCATATCAATACGGAAAACACCCGGAAGTGACGGTGTTATGGGGTTTGTATATCCCGAGATGCGCATAAGCGTGGTTGCATTTTCGGTAGCGCTCTTGCGTATAAGCACAATAGGATCATTGCTTACAGAAGAAAACCTTACAAAATATCCTGTTATGGAGGAATTGTGCAGTCCACGGTCGTTACCGTTATACTTATCTCCCAAGCTTACTCTTCCCCATAAATAATTGTATCTGTTATTATTCCATGAAGAAGGATTTGCAGAAACATTATATTCAACACTTATGTGCTGATCTATAGAAGCTTTATCATTGCTTACAGCCATAAAATTAGATAAATAACTTGACGAACCTGTGTATGTAAGGGTTGGATTATCAAGCTTTAATCCCGAACCGTTTGTGAGGTGTGCGCTTTTATAAGCAACTTTCCAAGCGGTTTCATTAAAAGAACCATCGGTAAAATCCTCATTTATAAGTTCTTTATATGAAGTGGGATTTTGGGAATCAAAAATTGTTGCTGCCTGCGTTTGTATGGAGTTATTAAAAACAAGAACTCCCGAAAAGGCAGAAATGAGAATAAGCAATGCTACTAACAAAGCTATACCCTTTCTTGCAGACAAGCGTAATTGCGAAAATTCAAATTTCAGCATCTTACCGTTCCTTTCTGTAATTTATTTAATCCCATTTTTTTAAGCAATAGCGGTTGTATATCCAAAGCACCAAACACATAACCGCACAAACTATAAGGAAGTAGAGCCACAGCATTGCTGATGATTTATCGTAAATCTGTTTTTCCTGCATAAGCGTGTATGCCTGACTCATAACCGGACTATCCACCGCAGTAAATAGTTCAATCATTGTATAAATAATAACCAATGTCATTACATGACGAAGCATAGGCACTGTAATAAACCAAAATTCTTCCCATTTATTGGCGCCCTCAATTTTTGAAACCTCATAAAATGAAGCCTGTATACTTTGAAGACCTGCAAGGAACAAAATAGTTTGTACTCCGCAGCTCCAAATAAGACCGAATATATTACCCAAAAGACTTGCAAGCATATCATTTATCTGTGTGGGTAAATTAAGTCCCGAAAGAATTGAGGTAAAGTCAATCAGTCCGCCATAAGTACCTTCTTCACCGCTTGAAACGGTAAATAGAGGAGCATTTACATAAGGCCCTGACATATGGATCATTATCACGCTTGAGGCTATTATTACCGGAAGGAAGAAAATAGCTCTTGCGGCAGTTCTTCCAACAAATTTTTGATTAAGAACAACCGCCAAAATAAGACTTAATGAAACAATTATGGGGAGCGAATAGAAAATTGAACCCAAAGCATCACGCAGGTTATTTAGATAATTGGGGTCTTTTGATAAAATTTGATTAAAATTATCTATACCCACAAAATCACTGTTTACAACGCCTCCGCCAAACTGTATATCGCTGAAGGAGTACCACACAGAGCTTATAAGGGGAACTAAGAAAAACACAATCAAACCAAAAACCCAATGCCCCACAAAAATGTAACCATAACGCTGTTGCATTGCTTCAATACCACGTTTTTTGCGTTTTTTAATCTTCATAAAGCCAATCTCCTCCCCTCTTAATTTTTATACCAAGCAGCAGAATTAGCCGCAAGCTCACCTAACTCCGATAAAAAGCTTTGTTCTGTACGATTTACCAAAATTGATACACCGTTATCAAAAACTGTACGGCTTACACCCGAAGATAAAATTTCAAAGCGGTCAATCTTAGCGTTTTTAACAGCTTCATAATAATCTGCATAATTTTCTAAAGATTCAACAATAAACTGTTTATTATCCGTATAAACAGTACCATAAAGCGGAAATGTTTTGCTTACAGAAAGATCAATATCATAGCTATCACAAATAGCAAAGCCCAAACCGTTACCGCCTGCCAATGCTGATAAAAGAGCCATTTTACGATCGGGTTGAAGATTTATATACGAGGAATAAATGGGTTTACTGCCTTTAAATACCATTTGATAAAAAGGTATCCATTCATCAAATACATCATAATCCCCATTAGTTAAAGGTGAATTATAAACGGTATCGGCAACACAAGCAGCATACTGATTTGCGGCACTTACCGCAACCGAATGTTTTGATTTCTTTAAGCTGTTTATACTGTTTTTGGCGATTGATTCACTTTCGCCCTTAACACCGTATTTGATACTTGTAAAATCGGAATATGAAACATTTGAAAGCGAAGAAATGCTTACACCGGAAACATCCTCATCATCAATAAATTCAATAAGCTTTTTTGTTGCATTTTTTATTTCTGATTTCTTAATAAAGCGGTAAACGGTTGATTTATCATAATCCCTTAACGGCGTATTTATAAGATACGATTCCGCAATATGAAGCGTTGCACTTTTAGCGGCATCACTTAGGTATGAAAAACCTCCGCCGGATTCTGTATATCTGATCAAATCAAAATCGGTATACAAATCAATACCGTTATTTTTGCAATACTTTTCAAGTGATTCACGTGAATCCTTTGAACCAAAATCACCTATAAAATCATAACCGCCGGCAATTTTTCCAACATCTATTCCGTTATTTCCGTAACCGATAAGCTGAACAGATGGTTTTACACCGCTTCTATTTGTTATATCATCAATTATTTTTTGCGCCGAAGAAAAGCTTGTTAAAACCGATGTTACATTATGCGGTATTCCGCCTGTTGCAACTGTTTTTAAAGCGCCACCCACAAAGGTGAGTGAATATGGGGTTTGACTTACATCAGATTTACTTAAACCGCCGTTTTTCAACAAATAATCACGATAGCATTTTGCCATACCGTTATAATCTGCCATATCATCATAAAGAGGATAATATCCAACCGTTATTACATTATCCGCACGGTCATCCGATACATAATTTAAGTCCTGATAACTCCAAATCCACTGAGTGGTTGCAAATGAATCATATCCTCTTAAATAAAATGTTGAAGAAACGCAAGAATAATCTGTACGGGAGTTTCCTGCCTCAGCCTCAATCACTGCAGTTTCTGCCGCATTTTCAATAATTGCAAAAAGTGCATTACCGTTTGAAGTGGCAACACCGTAACACGGCATATATATCTGTTCGGGATCAATGGTGATTTCAGGTTGTATTCTTGAAGCATCTTCACCGTAAACAGCACCCGAATACTTACGGGTGGAATCGGCATTTTCAGCAACATTCATAAGAGCACCTGAGCCTGTTGGAACAAACAGATAAGCTGAGGTATCTACATTTTCACAAGAACACATATAAGGAGCTAAATTAACAGAAAGTACAACATACTCCCCGCCCTCAACCACTTCTTTGGTTCTTATGGAAACTGCAATCGAATCCTCTCTCAAGACATACTCAACAGGAACAGATATTAAGTAATTATCAAAATAATACGTTACCTTAACACCATTCTTTATTTGCTCACATGAAACCCTGCCCTTTGCGGCTGTTTCACTGTAACCACGAACCATATCCTGCTTCATACTGTTGGTATTCATAATATTAATATTTATGGTAGACTGTACAGCAGAGCTTGTGCCTGTATAGCCATCAGGAATATTAGACCAAATTTTTCCGTTTACAAGGCTTTTAAGCTTTACGCTGTAATTGGAAGAATCCCAAATGAGCTCAAATTTTTCATTTGAAGCCACAACGCCTGTGGGGTGTGTTTTTACAGGAGAGTTGATGTCATAGCTTGAAGTGCTTTTTTCGGAAGAACAACCATACAGCATAAAAAGCATACAGAACGAAAGCACCAAAGCAACTGTTTTTTTTAACACTTAACATACTCTCCTTTCTATCTGAATGTTAATTCCATATAAATTGCGTATATGAAATTCCAGAACTGCTGAAGCAATATTATTATCATAAAGCCTATAAATACCACTAACAGCATACCGAAAACCGTAACTAAAGAAGTCAACAAAAATTTTGTAAAGGTAAATTCGTGCACAGACATCATTGCAACGCACAATAAATAGAATGTATATATTAACACAAGCACATACAATGCATCCATAAATGCCAAACCGTCAAGCGGCAGGAAGTGTGATGTAATTACACGAATAAATGTATAAATCACCAAAGGAATAATTGAATATGCCGATGCAACAAACACTTCATTAAAACGACCTTTACCCTCAAAAAGAGTGCAAACAAGCCAATTTACAACTGCCCACAAAACTACTAAACCGATAGTTTGCGCCAAAGTGAACAAGGTATTATATTCACGTGAGGTAACAGTGGTAAACAAAAAGCCCGAAGCGGTGGTTTCCAAAACCTTAGCCACATAAAACAGTGCAATAACAACGCAAGCAATAACCAATGAGCCGTATTTTTTTACCTTTATTTCTTCAAAAGCCTTAAAGGGATGTACAGCCGAAGCTAATGCGGTGCGAAGTTTTACATTCTTTATGATGGGTGTTTTGCGTTTGCTTCCTTTAATAATTAAAAGAATTATTCCCACAATTAAAGCGATTGCACCAATAAAGAACCATATAAAATTATCTGCTATAAAGCTTTTAAACAACTGCTGAAAAGCCAAATCGTAAACATTGTAATCCATTCCTGATTCGGCATATTCTAAAGCCTGCTCGTAATTCCCCTCTTTATAGCTTGCCATTGCAAGTCCTTTATAAGCAAGTTGATTTCCCCTATCCAAGGATAAAACCTGCTCCCAAAGAGGCTTTGCCTCTTCATAATCGCCTGCAAGATAAAGTGTTTGAGCCTGCTTTAAAAGTGTACCGAAATCGGTCGGCTTAAACACGGTGATTGAAGCACTTTCGGAGTCTGCAACCAAAAGCTCATCACCGTTTACGCAAAGGGCTGTTGCATTTTTAAACAATCCCTTTTGAGCGCCGTTTCCTATACCGCCTCCAAAAGCGGTTATGAGGTTACACTCTTCATCGTAAACATATATAAGACCGTATGAATTTTCAAGTGCATACAAATATCCGTTTTCATCAACATCAACTGCGGTTATATTCTGAACCCTTTGCTTGTTATAGCGAATTATAATGCTATTCTCAAGGAAATTAACCGACTCAGAAGTAATAAATTTTCCATCACGGGTTCTTTGGAATAATATAACCGAACCTGATGGACTGATTTTAGAAAGCTGACCTGTTCCGGTGCCTGAGGTGGCACCTGTGCAGGTAACCATATAGCCATCCTTATCAAAACAAAAATCGACAAATGAATAAGGCAGTGTTTTTACCGATTGAGATTTCTTCTCATCATTACTTGTCATTAAATCCCATATATACGACAAAGTATCAAGTGCGGTTGCCTTTACCCTGTTTGAACCGTAAAAGCCTATAAATTCACCCTCAGGCGAATAGGTTAAAGCACCGTAATAACAGCCGAATGACAAAACATAGTAAAAGCCATCCGCATCCTTTTCAATTTTTGTAGGTTGAAAAAGGAAGCCTTTTGGAATAAGTGATGATTGCGGTGTGGTCCAAATATCCTGTATTTTACCCTCCATATCAAGAATGAGTATTCTTGAATTTGCGGTATCACAAAGATAAATTTGCTCATCGCTCATATAAATGCCCTTGGCATCACTGAACTCAACAGCCTCACCCTGTTCATCAGTGACCGTAATCACACGCTTTAGGGTATAATCATTATTTAAAACAACAATCTTTGAACCCTCACCGCCAACAAGGTAAATATCACCATTATCCGCACGGTATATATCATTTATCCCCTCAAAGCTATCTTCCAAACCATAATCTGATGCCTGTATTTTTTCAGCAACAATATACGCATCACGGGAAACGGCAATTGAGGTGGTTGAATCCGCTTCATTAATATGGGTAAAGCTTTCTGCACCAACCGTAATTGTGGTTGAAAAAACCATTATTAACGCAAGCAGAATTAAAGCTATTCTTTTAAATGTTTTCACAGTTATCCTCCGAATAGTAAATATCCCGAATAATTATTCCTTAATACCAGAACTGCTCATAGTTTCAATAACATGACTCTGCGAAATCATAAACACAATAATAGGAGGTATCATTAAAAGTACCGTAAGTGCCATTGAACTACCCGTTCTTGCAATACCGCCTGCCGTAACGGTTGACATTACCTGAGGAAGAGTTTTAAGCTCCTCACTGAAAACCGTTCCTGCAGGAACTATGGACCACATATCCCTGAAAGAGAATAAAAGCAATGTCATCCATGCAGGCTTTACCATTGGCATAATTATCTGCCAATATACCCTGAAAACATTAGCACCATCCATTCTTGCAGCTTCAAGCAAGGCATCCGGCACACCCACATCTATAAACTGCTTCATCAAAAAACATCCCATAGCTGAAGGTATTGCAGGAAGTATGTAAACCAAATAGGTATCAATTATATTAAGCTTACTGAAAATTAAATACTGCGGAACAGCAAGGGTATAGGCATTATAGAGAAGCATTACCTGAACCAATAAAAACAGTATTTTACGGTATTTAAGCTTTGATTTTGAAAATGCAAATGCCGCCAAAGAAGCCGCAATTATATGGAAGAAGGTTGAAGCCAATGCCACAAAAAGGCTATTAAAAATATAACGGGACATTGGCACCAGCAATTTGTTAAGCAAAGATGGTAATGCCACATAGTTGCTCCATGTGGGACGGCGGACAAAAAACTGCGGTGGGAATATTAAAAGCTCGTCAAGAGGCTTAAAAGAAGTAATAACGCAGTATATAAGCGGTAAAACCGAAAACAAACCCGCCAAGGTAAGAATTGTAAAATATAATACATTTCCTGCTTTTGAGCGTGTGTATCTGCGATACTGCGAACGCATTTTAGACATTTATTTCACCTCAACAAACCTTTATTTAGAATCAGATTTTCCAACAAGTTTAAGCAAAGCAATTACTACATATCTGAAGAACAGAATAACCGTAAATAAAATTACCGAAATAGTTGAAGCATATCCCATTTCGTATCTTGTTGTACCAACATCGGCAATATAAGAAACAATAGTATCTACCGAATTATTAACGCTTGGATAACCGGCAAGGGTTGTAACGATTGTTCCGATTGAAAATACTGCCTGTATTTGCATAATTGCACTAAAGAAAAGTATTTCTTTCATAGATGGCAGTGTTATATACCACAGCTCATGCCAACGGCTTCTTATACCGTCAATAGCACCTGCTTCATAAAGTTCGGTATTAACATTTTGCAAACCTGCGATATTTGAAAGGAAGGATACACCCATACCCATCCAAAGTTGGATTATCATAATTATTATCATATTGTATTCGGGATTTTTAAACCACTGTATCGGCTCAGTAATAAGCCCCAAGCTTATAAGGAAATTATTTGCATAGCCGAAGCTATCACCTGAAAACAATATCTGCCAAATGAAATATGCATTTCCAACAAGTGCCGGAGCATAGAACAAGAAGGTTAAAATTGTTCGCAATACAGGATGAAATTCATTTATCATCCAAGCAAGCAGGAATGAAAGTAAAAATCCTAAAGGACCGGTTATAACCGAAAATTTAAGCGTATTAACAAATACGGTCATAAAGGTTGAATCACCGGTAAAAAGACGAATATAGTTTTCAAGTCCCGTAAAAATAGGAGTAGAAACCATATCATAATCAAAAAAGCTTAATACAATGGAAGAAAGGATTGGAAGCACCGTAAACAGGAAGAAAAAACTGAGAAAAGGAACAAGGATAATAGCATACATTGCATTTTCACTTAACTCACGCTTTTTGCCTGCGGTTACCTTTGTTTTGTTTAACGCATTAATCATCGCTTATCCCCTATTCTCATATTGGTTCCATTTTCTTTCAATCTCAGCATCAACCTCAGCACCCCATTTTAAAAGTACATCCTTGGGGTTTTCATTCTGGTTTACAACATTCCAGAAGCTTAGGTCTACCGAACGGGTAACATAATAGCTACCGGGTACTTCTTCAATTTCTTTAACATTATTCCAAGCCTTCACAATATCCGACTTCATTTCAGAATCCCAAGACATTTGAGCAAAGGCATCTTTATTTGAAACCGCAACGCGACCCGTAGCTCCCAAAACAGACTCTAAATTATTTGTATATGAAAGCTGAACATCGTCTCTTGTCCACCACTTTAAGAACTGCCATGCGTTATCCTTATTCCCACGCTTTTCTGCGGCTTTAAGTATACAGCAAGCAGTACCTCCGCCTGAGGTTGTATGATTTATAACACCATTTTCATCAGCAGTTCCGGGAATTTCACTCACCGCCCAAAGGCCCTCAATTTCAGGAGCTGCTGCCTTTAGTGTTGTAAAGTTAGTGTACTGTTCAATTCCAAGCGGACAGGTACCAACCCTAAAACGGTTATAAAAGCTCATAGTTACGGGCACTTTAAGCTTTGTATAAAAATCAGTCCACTTTTCAAAGGTTTTTATAACATTAGTTTCGGTAAGGGTTGTTGAACGGCCATCCTCAGCATAAAGTGATAAATTATTCTGCAAAAGAAGACTTGAGAACAAATTTAGGCTTCCTATACCCGTATTTACCTGATTAACCGTTGTAATTTGGGTGTAAGGCAACCATACATCCATATTATTTCTTGCCAAAAGCTTAGCGGTTGATATAAATTCATCCCAAGTTTTCGGAGGATTGAGTCCCATACTTTCAAAAATATCAGTACGGTAGAACATCAAAAAGAAGGTTTGAGTATCAGGCAGACCGTAAAGACCATCCTTATATCTGTAAGGAGCTTCAGCTCCATTTTGGAAACGCTCAAGTACAGTATCGCAATCCTTAAACTCAGTAAGGTCCAAAAGCACATTTCTTATAGCAAGATTAACGGGCTCACTGCGGGGCTGTTGTAGAATAATATCAGGTTCACTGCCGGATAATACCGACTGCACAATAGTTGCATTTACAACCTTAACATCAACAGGAACCTTAAACTCCTCAGTGAATGAAGACTGAATAAGGAAATTAAGCACCTGAGCTTGGTCACGACCCCAGTTTACCCAAAGTGTAAGATGTTCATCTCCATCTTTAATCCCTGAAATATTGTTATAATCATTACTGAATGAAGCTAAAAACTTTTCAATAGAAAACCATAACTGCTCCCAAAAACCTGCCTGCTCAAAATCAACCTCGCTATCAGGAGATGAAAGTATTATGCGGTCAATTTCAAGTGGCATTTCACGCATCTCATTAAGTACAGATGCCAAGGAACAATATTTTGAATAATAATCGGTAACATAGCGGTGAGCAGTATATTTGCTTTCAAGCATTTGGGTTAAAACCTGCTCCATTGATTTAATGGTGGAATCATAAGAGCTACCCTCATCACCGCCAATATTTTTCAACAATCCTGATGCTTTTTTAAGTTCAGAAATACAGCTTTCAACCTTTGTTTGCATATCAGGTATAGACTCAAACAAAGCATAATCACGATAGTTATCGGGAGTATCACCCGTAATCTTAGTGATTTCCATATACAGCTCACCCAAGGAAGCTACGGTATCTTTAAGAAGCATGCTTATATCAACCATAGAGCCGGGAGTTGCCGTAAGAGCAAGAGTATGCACACCCTTATCAAGATATATTAAATAAGGATTATTATTTTTATCGCTGAAAGTAAGACCTTCCCATTCGGTGCAGTATGCAAAGGAAATTTCCTGTGCTTCACTAAAGGGGAGCTTGCCGTCTATTGTGAGCATACGGTATGTATTACCGTTGATTACGGTAGGCTGTCTATATGAAAATCCCACCTGATAATATCCTGCTTTTTCAACATAAACTTCCCAAGAAATAGTTTCTCCTGCAGATTTCCATGTTGAACCGCCTATATAATTAATACGGTTTACGGCATCACTTACAGGATGAACCGAAGCACTTGAAGAATCAGAACGAGGAATCAACCAATATGTACTTAAAAGTGCCGCATTCTCACCCTCAACAACAATAGGCTTACCTGAATATTTTTTGCCGTTTAATTTTAAATCTTTATATTGGGGAGCTACTGCAATTTCCTCAAATGTAACCGATTCCAAATCAAAGCTTCCCTCAAAAGGAATTATCTCCAAAGAATGTGTTCCCTGTTGCAAATTAAATATGTATGGGTCAACAGTCCAACCGCTGACATCTATAAGATAATTAAATGTATATTCATCATAGGGCAATATTTCAGGAGTGAACTCATTACCTAAGCCGTCAACACGCTTTTCTTCACCAAGACTCCACATACGGGCAAGCTCAAGCTTATTGGCGTTTTCAAACGGATATGCACCATCTATCTTCAGCCCAAAAATAAGATTGGAGGTAGCTTCTCCCAAAGCCTTATACGAAAAACCTATTTTGTAATCACCCGATAACGGTATATCAAAATTCACGGTTACAGCATTTGCCGAAACCTCTTTATTAACCGCAACGGTATTTTCGGTAACCGCAGCACTTGCCGGTAATATTGCAACAACCGATAAAAGTATTGTTGCAATAACGGTTACAGACAGTATTTTTCGCAACATAAACGAACCTCCGTTTTTTACTGTTATAAAAATTTGCCTTATAATAATTTTACTTTATTTAAGGCAATATATCTATTGACAATATATTCCTGTTTATAGAGCTTCCAAAGCCTTGGCAAGACCTTTAAGATAACCGAAAGTATATGCACGGGCAGTATGACCCCAACGGGTATCGGCTGTAAGATACGGTACATGGTCATCAAGCATAATACCATTATAGCCATGAGCTTTAAGCTCCATCATAATTTTAGCGGGATTATATCTTCCCTCTCCAAGGAAACACTCCTTAAACTTTTCAACCGTTCCCTGAACATCACGGAAATGAACCATATGTATCTTATTTTTTGGAACAAACTCTCTTATCATTTCAAGCACACATTCCTCACCGCCAAGCTGTGAGAATGTTCCCATACAGAAGTTTATACCCCAGGCATCGCTATTGGTGATTTTTTCAGCCTTACGATAATCATCAGGGCTTATAAATATACGGGAAACTCCTGCAACCTTTGCTATAGGCGGATCGGATGGATGAGTTATAAGCTTAACCCCCGCCTTTTCAGCTTCGGGAAGAACTGCTTTTATAAAATAGGTAAAGTTATTCCAAAGATCCTCCTGCGTGGGAGGTGTTAAATCAGGATTTTGCCTTACCATATGATCCTTACTTTGTGTATATGCATTTGGAATATCATCATGAATAGAATGGTCATAAGAGGAAACAAATGCACCTAATCTGTAAGGCTCATAAATGCTTGTTCGCCAAGCCCATGTGGGACAAAAATGGTGACCTAAAATCGGAATTCCCACTTTTCCCATATTCTGTATCGTTTTTATATAGTTTTCAATCTGTTCGTCTCTGCCGGGAAGCCCCAAAAGAATCTTATCATAAAAACGAATTGGTACATTTTCAATCATATCAAGGCTTAATTCAAATTTTTCGGTATATTCACGAAGCCACCTAAGAGAAGTTTCTGTCCAATATTTTTCATCATTTGTAGCAATGGGGGGAGTATTGAAATGAAAACCCTCTGCTCCTAATTGGCGTGCCATAATAAGAGCATCATCATTAAATTCCTTAATAGCACCTAAAATAATTTTCATTTTAAACCACCGTTATTTATACTTGTTTATATCAACATTAAGGCAATCAACACCGCCGTCTATAACCAATACGGAGCCTGTCATATTTTGTGAAGGTTCGGAAGATAAGAACCATGTAACATTACCAATTTGTTCTTTAGTGGTAATGGTATTAAGCGGAACGGTTGCAGTTCTTGCAACCGCCTCTTCCGGTGTCCATTCATCATAGCGTGTTGTCCAGATAGGACCGGGAGCTATACAATTTATTCTTATTCCATAAGGAGCAAAATCAAGAGCCAAGCCCTTTGTCATCGAACGGATTGCACCCTTACTTGCAATATACGCACTTCTTTCAGGAAGAGCATCTTTATAATTTATAGAGCCCATTAAAACAATAGTTCCGCTTTTGGGGTCACCATTTGCAATCATTTGGCGGGCTGCTGCACGAGCCGGAAGAAAATAGCCCATAATATTTGTTAGGATAACATCCTCCCACTTATCAGCTTCAACCGTTAATGGATCCATCCATCTGCCAAGGTCTGCCGCATTACAAACAAGCGAATCAACATAATATCCCTTTTCCTCTATTTTTGCAAACATAGGATCGGTTTCTTCCTTTGCGTTTCTTGGAGAAAAACCAAGGCCAAAGCACGGAACATTAAATTCTTTAGTCAATTCTTCGGCAACCTTTACGGCATCCTCTTCTACTCTGCTTGTAATAAAGGTGGGTACACCTTCAGATAAAAATTTTCTTGCTATACCAAGACCTGAATTTCTTACAGCTCCTGTAACCAATGCACATTTTTTTAACAATTTCAAACTCCCCTTATCTCTGAACTCTTCCCGAACCGTCTCCGCCCATAAGAGCTAAAACATCTGCAGGAGAAGAAAGATTTACATCCAATTCTATAGACTGCTTCAAGCACGAAGCTGCCGCCGCAAATTCGATAGTTTGCTGCGGGTCAAATCCGTTAAGCAATGCGTATATAAGACCTGCACCAAACGAATCACCGCCACCCACACGGTCAACCAAATGAATGTGATATTCCTTTGAAAAATGCGGTTTGCCATCCTTATAAAGTAAAGCTGACCAATCATTATCCGAAGCGCTTATGCTTTTACGAAGTGTTATGGCAACGGCAGGTATATCGTATGTATCACTTATCTGTTTTGCCACATCAATATAACCCTCACGGCTTAATACGCCCGAAATAATATCGGAATCCTTTGCGGAAATACCTAATACATCAGAAGAATCCTCTTCATTTGCTATTAGCACATCAACATATTTAAGCAACTTTGACATAGTTTCCTTTGCCTGCTGTCTTGTCCATAAATTTTTACGGTAATTGAGGTCACAGCTAACGGTAAGCCCTGCTTTTTTGGCAGCAATACAAGCTTTTTCACAAGCTTCGGCAACATTTACACCCAAAGCCGGAGTAATACCCGTAAAATGAAAATGCGTTGCACCCTCAAAAATCTTTTCCCAATCAAAATCATCTGCACAGCAATTTGCAAAGGATGAATTTTTGCGGTCATAAACTATTTTAGAGGGACGCTGTGAAGCACCCTTTTCCGCATAGAAAATTCCTATTCTTTCTCCGCCTTTGGCAATAAAATCTGTGCCGACATTATATTTTCTCAGGTTTGCCAAAGCACAATCAGCTATTGCGTTATCAGGCAGCTTTGTTACAAAGCTTGTGGGAACGCCCATATAAGAAAGTGCTGTACAAACATTAGCCTCTGCACCTGTATAATTCACAACAAACCTATCTGCTTGAATGAATTTTAAATATCCTTCAGGATTAAGACGAAGCATAAAATCGCCAAAACCTACTACCTTTTTCATTATGTTTTCCTCCCTATCTTGAAACAACATGGAAAGCAAATCCGGCTATATCATCCTTTAAATAAATACAGGTTATTTCCCCGGCAGCGTTTCTTTTTATGCTTTCTTCATTAAGTGCTATACCTTTTTTCTCAAAATAAGCCATTGCACGACTGATAGAATTTGTGAAAAAACCGATATGCCCTTTTTCACCATATCCCTGTGATTTAACGGCTTCAACAGCTGTTCCCGCAAAAACCGCACTGTTCATATAACGGGCATTCATTCTGAATATATCAGAAATTGTTTCGGCAGTATTTACGGCATCATTTTCACCGTTATGATTTATGCCGATATGCGCAAGCTCAAAGCCTAAAGATATATCAACGGCTTTTTTACAGTTGGCAGTGATTGCATCAAAATCACCGCTTGCCAAAAGCTTAGCGTTTGCCATATAGCTTCCTCCGCAGGCAATAACGCATTTTTCTTTTAAATATATACCTAAATTGCTGTAATCAATTCCGCCTGTGGGCAAAAACTTAACACCCTTGAAAGGACCTGATAAAAGCTTTATTGCATCAATTCCGCCGCTTTTTTCTGCAGGGAAAAATTTGAACACCGAAAGCCCTTGCTTTACACCCTTCTGAATATCAGCCGCAGTAACACAACCGGGAACAATAGGGACATTCTTCCCAAGTGCAAAATCAACTATTTCCTCATCATAACCCGGCATTACAAGACCCGAAACACCGGCATCAAGCGCTAACTGCGCCTGTTCTACCGTAAGGATAGTACCTGCCAGCACCTTACATTCAGGAACTTCGGTAACAATTCTTTTTATCGCCTGCAAAGAAACCTCACTTCTGAGTGTTACTTCTACTACCGGAATACCGCCCTTTACCAATGCATTTGCAAGCGGTACAGCCTTCTCAATATCGGTTATATTGATAACCGGTAATATTCCTATGCTTTCAATTAATTTCATTACATCCATTTTCATTTCTCCTAACCCCTATATTTAAAAGGTTTCTTTCCTTTAGCACCACATTTATGAACAAATACATATCCCGACATAGGATAAGTTTCCTCATCATCCTTTGAAGCGGTGGTTATTATCAAATCATCCAAATTTTCACCTGCAAAACAGGTACATGAAGCTTTTATTGCAGGAACCTCTATTCTATCACCAAAGCTACCGTTATTTTTAATTTCAATAACGGCATTACCGCCCCAAAGAGCAAGCCAAATATTATCATCACAATCCATTGAAAAACCATCAGGTGTACCAAGCGATTTCTCAATCTCAACAAAGGTTCTGCGATTACTCAATGAGTTATTATGAACATCAAAATCAAAAACCTCAATTTTTTGAAGCGGTGTATCACAATAAAACATCTTTGTATTATCTAACGACCAATCAAGTCCGTTAGAGCAACCGCAGCCATCAAACAATTCCTCTAAAACACCGTTTTTTAAGCGGTAAAAAGCACCTTCGGAGTTATAATCGGTAGTTCCAACATAAAAACAACCATCAGGACCAACCTTACCGTCATTAAAACGGCGACCTTTAATTTTCATAGGCTGATGAGCCAAAACCTTTTCACCCTTTTGGTTCATCCGATAAATACCATCCTGCATAGCTAAAAGTAAATCACCGTTTTCACAAAGAGCCATACAGCCTATTTGCTGACCCACTTCTATTTTTTCAATATTACGGCTTTCATAATCAAATTTAAAAATACATTCACCAAGTATATCAACGAAATACAAACGGTTATTATCATCATCCCATAAAGGGCCTTCTGAAACACTGCAACGAAATGATTTGTTTAAAACAACCAAGTATTCCACCCCTTATTTAATTTTTTTACATAATTATTATACATCCGCACTTAACATTAAACAATTAATTATAATATCATTTGGTATAACAATACTACTTTTTTTGTGCTTTTAAGTGCCAAAAATACGGATAATTATATAATAAAATTTGCGAATACTTATATAAAACCCGCTTTATAAAACAAATAAAAATCAAATTGGATTTTTTTGATTTAAAGATAAGATTATTATAATTATAATGCCAAATCAAATAAATTCGCTTATAAAAGAACGGCAACAAATTGCATAATAGAATGATATTATAATTGGTAATTATTTGTTAAAAAATTATATATTTACATAAAAAGGATAACTTATTATATTGATAAAATCGTTATTATACATTATTATAAATTTAATCAATAATATGAGGTGAAGTCTTTATGGCACGAATAAACAAGCGTTATAAATACGAAATCGCACCGCAATGCAATCCCGAAGCGGTTGTTAGAGGCGAAAAATATCGTTTTACGGTGCTCACACCATCCATAATTCGTATGGAATATAATGAAAATGGTATCTTTGAGGATAGAGCCACCCAGGTAATAATCAACCGTAATCTTGAAGTACCTAAATTTACCGTTAAAAAAGACGGAAATACTATAAAAATATTTACCGAACATATTGAGCTTACATATCACACACAGTATCCGTTTTGTGAGTCAAGCCTTACGGCACGCTTTTATGGTGAATGGGGCGCAAACACCCATACCTGGAGATATAAAAATACCACCGTTCCATACGGTGGAAAGGTGCAAAACTATTGGGGAACCATAAGAGCATTGGATGATTTTGATGGTCCTGTTCCGCTTGAAAAAGGACTTATGGGTCCCACCTTTACCGAATGGGACGACAGCAAATCAATGATAATTGCAGATGATGGTTGGTTTGAAGAAAGACCCGATGATGCTATAGATATATACATATTTGCTTATGGCTTCAGGCACACAGCATTACTTGATGATTTTCTTAAAATTTCCGGCAAATTGCCAATGCTGCCCCGTTATGCGTTAGGCAACTGGTGGAGTAGATATTATGCCTATACCGATAATGAATATAAAGCATTAATGGAAAAATTTGAGGAAAGAAATATACCATTTTCGGTGGCATGTCTTGATATGGATTGGCACATCACCGATATTGATACCCAATACGGTACAGGCTGGTCAGGTTATACATGGAACAAGGAGCTTTTCCCTGACCACAAGGCTTTCCTCAAATGGCTTAAAGAACGTAACTATCGTGTGATGCTTAACATCCACGACCGTGAAGGTGTAACCCCTTATGAAGACGGATATTTGGAAATGGCAAAAAGGCTTGGAAATATTGATACTAAAAACGGACAAAAGATAAACTTTGATTTTGGTACACCCGAATTTATTGAAGCTTATTTTGAATGTTTACGCCACAAATCCGAAGATGAGGGTGTGGATTTTTGGTGGTATGACGGCTTCCCGGAAAATATGAGTGCCTTTGTTAAGGCTGATATGCCGTTTATGATAAATCACTTTAATTATATCGATACCGAGCGTAACGGTAACCGTGGTATGTTACTATCAAGAAGAAGCGGTATGGGTGGTCATCGTTACGGAATAGGATTTTCCGGTGACACAAAGCCAACCTGGGAAATGCTTGATTTCCAACCCTATTTCACATCAACTGCGTCAAATGTTGGCTTTGGTTGGTGGAGTCATGATATAGGCGGATTTATGAATGGTATCCGTGATGATGAGCTTATGGTTCGCTGGGAGCAATTTGGTGCTTTCTCCCCTATCAATCGTATTCATTGCACAAACAATCCCTTTATGAGCAAAGAGCCTTGGAATTTCAATGAAATTGCTGAAAAGGTACTTGTAAGGTTTATGCAGTTGCGCCATGAGCTTATCCCTTATATCTATACAATGAACTATAAATGCTGGGCTGATAATATTACTTTGGTTCGTCCGCTTTACTATTATGAACCCAATCACGGATGTCCCAATGAATACTTCTTTGGTGATGATTTGGTGGTTGCCCCTATAACCTCACCTTCCGATAAAGCCACATTGATGGGAAAAACAAGAATGTTTATGCCAAAGGGTGTATGGTTTGATTTCTTTAACGGCCGTAAATATGCAGGTGAACGCAATTATACGGTTTACCGTGATATTTACAACATTCCTGTTTTTGCAAGAGCCGGTGCTATAATTCCTCAAGCTGTTATTAACGGCAGTAACGATATATCAAATCCCAAGCATTTAAAGCTTGATATTTTCCCTGAAGATAACGGAAAATTTGTACTTTATGAGGATGATGGTATTTCCCTTAAATACAAGCAGGGTGATTGTACCACCACAGAAATGCTTTGGGATTGGTCAAAGAATCCTGTATTCACAATTAAAAAGCCTGTGGGTAATTTAGAGCATATTCCCAATAAAAGGGATTATACACTGCGCTTCCGCAAGGTGAATAACTGCAAAGAAATTGCAGTAACGGTTGGCGGAAAAGCGGTTGAATACACAGCAGAATATAAGGATGAAACCCTTATTATCACCGTAACGGATGTTGATGCTCAGTTAAAGATTAAATTTTTACAGGATGTTTATACATTATCTAATGACTACCGCAAAGAGGTTGATGAGTTACTGATGAAGATGCAGATGTCCAACGCAGATAAATGGCACATCAGTAAATTAATGCATCGTGAGGAAAATCCATCAATAGTTCTGCATGAAATAAATCTTGAAGAAAAATACGATATAAATGTTCGTGGCGCTTTGACCGAAATATTGCTTGCCGAAGGAACATTTTAAAAGTAAAATACCACAAAAAAACGGCTCCTTTAAGGAGCCGTTAATTTTTATTCAAAATCTTTTATATCAAATTTCCATTCATCTCTTGTTCTGAACGGGCGTTTGAATTTTCTTTTCAGAACACCCTTTTCCTCAAGATGAGAATAGCAAGCTGTATCACAAGCTCTTCCGCAAATTGAGCATTGATAAGCGTGCTGTGCAGGAGGATAAAAATAAATATTATCAAGAATTTTCTTTGCGGTCTCTACCGTAACCTTTGCTTCACCTGCAATAATTTCAATTCTGTTTTCAAAATCAGCAAAAGCATCAGGAGGCATAAAAGGATTTTTTGTTCCGTTTGCTCCGTTATAATAAACAGCACATTGCCATACATCAAGTTCACCGTTTTCACTTATTGCTTTTCCGGGGCATGCTTTTATACATTTTCCGCAATTATCGCAAAGATGCGGTGTTGCTGTTTCATCTTGCTGTATAACGGCATCGGTTAAGATAAAACAATATCTAACCATAGGCCCAAAATCATCGGTTAAAACAGCACCCGATAATCCCTTTTCACCTATACCGCATTTTACTGCCGTATTAACAAAATCTATTTGATTTTCCGCTGTTTTACCACGATATACAGCATCATAAGCAACCTCGGGATTAGTGCTGTTTTCTTCTGCCATTATTTGCTGATGACGGCGCTGCGGAACAGCAATAAAGCCATTGCTTTCAATAAAGTTTGCAACCTTTATTTGTGCCATAGGCATAATTGTTTCTTCCATATTTTCAACAGCCATCGTTGTATACTGATAATATGTAGTTCCCTCTTCGGTGCCCCTATAAATACCTCTTAAAACCCTGAACGCAAGAGCAATTACAGTTTTTGTATCCGGAAAGATTTTAAATATAGGATCGTTTTTATCAAAGGAATCCGCACTTGCAAAGCCCACTATATCAGCATAGTTTTCCTTTGCAATTTTAATAATTTCCTGCTTCATTACTTAATCTCCCCCTTTAAATGGCGATAGCAAGCAACATCGCACTTTCTGCCGCAAAGACAGGGTGCATAACCCCATTGGGTATTTGGTAAAAAGTTCATCTTTTTATAAATTTCTCTGGCACTTTCGGCGTTAAAACGCTTTTCACCGTTTAAAATCATATCCCGTTCGGGTTCATCCTTTAAAAAATCATCGGTAATAAAGGGATTTGATTTATGTGCGCCTTTATAATAAACAGCACATTGCCAGCTATCAAGTCCATCTTGCGAAACAGCATTTCCGGGACACGCCTTAATACATTCACCACAACCGTCACAAAGTGAATCATCAAGCGGGTTATCAACACTCAACGGCGCATCGGTAATAATAAAACAATAACGCATAAACGGGCCATATTCTTTATTTATTATCTTGCCGCTAAGTCCCATTTCACCGATTCCGCAAGCCTTTGCCGCTTTACCGAAATCAATAATAACATCAGGTGCAGGCTTTCCATCCTCAACCGCTTCAGCATGAATCAGCTCGTATGTATCCATAACCTCGGGATTGGTGGTTTTATCACCCTTTATACGCAGATTTGGAATAGCCTTTTGAAGGCAGGCATCATATCCTTCGTTTTCAATCATCCCACCCATTTTAAGGAGGAAAATTTCTGCCATTTCTTCGTCAATATACTTTACACCAAGTGTTGTATATGTATAAAACTGCGTTTTTATATCCATTGTAAGATAAAGTCCCTTTGGAACCGCAAAGCCAAAACCAATAATACACTTAGCATTAGGCAAAATCATTTTAGGGTCACGCTGAGGATTTTCACCTGCAAACAAATCCAAAGAACCGATACCGCAAACTGCCGCACCAAGCTCCTTTGCCTTTTTCTTAATAATTTCAGCCGTTAACATAATCTCTCCCCCTTATCTATCCAATTTCCAAGCTTTTTTGCGGGTACGAAGCGGCTCTTTAAAGCGGTTTTCCATACAGCCGCCTTTTTTCTCAAGCATACTCACGCACGCTCTGATACATCCACCGCATTTAGCCATATTATAGCCTACCCAACTTGGGAAATACTTTTGAAGCGCACCATACACCTTGATTATTTCCTTTTCATCGGCTATATCGGTAACACCCTCCATAAGGTCAAGAGCACCGCCCTCATTTTTATCCCAAACCTCTTTTGGAACAAATGGGTTATAATATCTTCCGGCATGGGTATAAAAGGCATAACAGCGCCACATATCTATATCTCCCCACTCAGAAATCTTTCCCTCAATATCAACCGTTATGGTTTTGCCGGAATTTATTGCAGGAATACATCCACCGGGACATTCCCTTACGCAAGCTCCGCACTTGCGGCAAAGAGGCTCCCCATTATACATTTCATCATATTCATCAAATTCGGCATCGGTAAAAATAAAGGCTACACGCTGTAAGGGACCAAACTGAGGTGTTAAGAGCATTTTGCTCCAGCCTATTTCACCAAGACCGCAGGCAACAGCCGCAAGTCTGAACTGAAACTGTAAATCAGGAGGCACATTATCATCCCTTGTTGCCCTTGTGAACTGAACATTTCTGTGGTGAGCTGTTGATGTTTTAGCATACTCATTCACTTCAATCTGTTCTTCGGGAGAGAGCGTGTTACCGGGACTGCCGTCCATATCAGAAACGCAACCACGGGCGCCTGTATTCCTGTATACAAAAGCTTCATAACCGCCGTCTTCAATAACCTTTCCAACACTGTAAAGTACAGCGGGAGCAAAAATTTCATTTATACCGCCATAAGCCATTGAAGGATACTGATAAAACTGAGTGCCCTCCTCTATTCCTCTTTGTACACCACGAGGAATACGAAAAACAAAGCCTATCATACTTTTAGCTTCAGGAAAAAGAAACATAGGATTCATTTCATCGGGAGCACCCTTCATACGGGTAATCGGTGCTATTCCACAAACATCTGCACCTGCGGCAATGGCAGCCTGCTTAATTAGTTTACTGCTTAACATTTATATTCTCCTCTCTATAAAACAACTGTGGCACTTTTTTGTATTTCATCGCAATATCCACATTCCTTGCAGTTTTTATCACAGTTTAAAACCTTTTGAGCAAAGTTTGAGGATATATTTTTATTTTCTATAATTTGCGGATAAAAAAGACCCGAATGGCACGGCTCAAGTAAATCCGGCAAATTACCGGAATAAAAAGATGCACAATATGCCTCTATAATCTTCAAAGGCTGTGGGTTTATTCTTGTTGCAAGCTTCATACCATCAAAAAGACCATCATATAAATGCACATCCTCGGGACGAATAAAGTTTGTAATACTCAACCAATCTTTTTTCTTTTCACCCGATTGCAAATACAGCTTACACTGCCCCTCAAATTGATACGCATTATCCATTTCGGCAATTTCACTTTCATGAGCAACGAGGTTGTCATGAAATGTGTGAGATGAGCAGAAATTAAGACACCCGCTGTTTGCAAGACCATACAGCTTTTTACCATTTTCATCACACCAAGCACGGGCAAGCATTATTTGCTTTAAATCACGGTTATATTCCCTTTTTAAATAAAAGCCATCAAACCAATCTGCCAAATAATCCATTCCTTGTGCTGTGCCGATTTCCATATTCACCGATGCTCTTATAAAAATATCATTAAAATTTTGCTTAATAAATTTTGCAATTAAAGGAGAAGTAGTTGTAACTGCATCAACCGAAGCGTTTTCCTTTAAAAACTGTATTGTATCACCAAGTTTATTGAAAAAAGTACGAGATTGAGCATATTTTCCATAGCAATTACCGTTTAAAAGCAAATTAAGCTTAATGCCATTTTTATGTAAAAATTCAAGGTGAGAAAGCTGTTTTATTTTCTGCTCCATTGGCTCAAGAAAGGTTGAAGCCGAAACGGTATTTCTGCCGTTTGGAATATCTCCCCAAGAAAAATATACCTCTTTCACAAAATTGCTTCTTTTTATTACGGCATCAACCAATGTATTATCATCAAAAAATTGATAACCCACCGAAAAATCCATACTGCACCTCCCGCACAGAATATTTCGATTTTATTTTACTAAATAATTCAAAATAAATAAAGGCATAAATAAAATATAAAATTAAATAAAACAAACTTATTGACAATTAAACAATAGAATAATAAAATCTAATATAGGAGGCGATTATATGCAGCTTTTTGAAATATCACCGTTTATTAGGTTTGCAAATGAAGTAGTTATTCCAAAACGAAAAAAATCCGCCTACTGTGCAGACTGCAGATTGATTTTTATTACAGATGGCGAAGGCAGAGTAAACATTAACAATAAAAATTTTGATTTCAAAGCGGGAAGCCTTTTATTTTGGCAACCCAAAACGCTTTACCGCTTTATTTTTAAAAGCTGTGTTAAAGCGTTTGTTATAGACTTTGATTTATTTTATAACGGCAAAAATTCAAAAGAAATTATACCGCTTTTAGAAAGGGATTCATCTGAATTTAAGCAAACCGAATTTTTGGTATACAATTTTTCCGATTCCTCCGCCTTAAATTCACCTATTGTAATAAACAATGCCTTTTTTCTGCAAGAAAAAATAAATCAAATAGTTATAGAATTTAAAAAGCAATCCTCATTTGGAATAGCCAATGCCTGTGCGTATTTAAAGCTGAGCATATCTAAAATAAGTGAAAGTATTGTACTGAAAGAAAAAGCATCGGAAATAACCAAGAAAATAAATATACTATGCGATTATATTCATCAAAACTTCAGTTGCGATTTATCAAACACATCATTAGCTGAACTTATAGGTTATCACCCATATTACTTAAATCGAATTTTCAAACAGATAAACGGATATTCATTGCATCAATATATATTAAATTGCAGGCTTTCTGCCGCAACCGAGCTTTTGCTTTCAAGTTCATTTGAAATTTCAGTTATTGCGGAAAAATGCGGTTTTAATAATCCTATATCATTTATAAATGCTTTTAAAAAGAAATATACACTTACTCCCACACAGTTTCGCAATAGAACATTATAAAGAAAAACAGCCGTCTATAAACGGCTGTTTGAGAGTGTCGACAAAGTCTCCACTCTCTTGGACGGGGATGCCGTTCGCAAAAAATTAAAAATTTTTTGACTGCACTCTATCCCCGCCAATACCACCCCTGTGCCCTTGAAAAT
>SVPW01000036.1 GCA_015065645.1 Oscillospiraceae bacterium
TAAAGATATATGAATACTCATTTTGTGAATATCATTTTAAACCTTATTTAGACTTAAATGGTGAATAATGTGTTAATTTAAGGCATTTTTAGACAAAACCTGCTTTAAAAAACGCCCTGTGTGTGAATTTTCACATTCTGCTACCTTTTCAGGAGTACCCGCACACACAACCTTGCCTCCCCTATCTCCGCCCTCGGGACCTAAATCAATAACGGTATCGGCTGTTTTTATAACATCAAGGTTATGTTCAATCACAAGCACCGAATTTCCGTCATCCACAAATTTTTGTAAAACATCTATAAGGCGGTGAACATCCGCAGTGTGAAGCCCTGTGGTGGGTTCATCCAAAATATAAATGGTTTTACCTGTGGGTCTTTTTGAAAGCTCAGTAGCAAGCTTTACACGCTGTGCCTCACCGCCCGAAAGGGTTGTGGCGGGCTGACCAATCTTTATATAACCAAGACCCACATCAAAAAGGGTTTTTAATTTGCGGTGAATTTTAGGTACGCTTTCAAAGAAATTCATACCCTCTTCAACCGTCATTTCAAGTACCTCATAAATATTTTTGCCCTTATACTTTACGCTCAAGGTTTCACGGTTATATCGTGTACCGCCGCACACCTCACACGGAACATAAATATCAGGCAAAAAGTGCATTTCAATCTTTAAAATACCATCACCCTGACAGGCTTCACATCTTCCTCCTTTTACATTAAAGGAAAATCTGCCTGCGGCATAACCATGAGCTTTAGCATCTTTTGTTTGGGCAAAAAGCTCACGAATATCGTTAAACACACCTGTATAGGTTGCAGGGTTAGAACGCGGTGTTCTGCCTATGGGAGACTGATTAATATTTATCACCTTATCATGATGCTCTATACCCTCAATCTCCTTATATTTACCTGCAATAAGCTTTGCTCCGTTAAGACGGGTTGCAAGCACCTTATAAACAATATCATTTACAAGGGAGGATTTTCCGCTTCCGGAAACACCTGTAACGCACACAAACTGCCCAAGCGGTATTTTTACATTAATATTTTTAAGGTTATTTTCACCGGCGCCCTTTATAACAAGCTGTTTTCCGTTACCCTTACGGCGAGTTTGAGGAACAGGTATAAACTTTCTTCCCGTAAGATAATCAGAGGTTACGGACGATGTACAGCCCTTTAGCTCCTCAGGTGTGCCTGTAAATACAACATGACCGCCATGAATACCTGCTCCCGGTCCTATATCAACAACATAATCTGCAGCAAGCATAGTATCTTCATCGTGCTCAACCACAATAAGGGTATTACCAAGGTCACGCAGTCTTTTAAGGGTTTCAAGCAATCTTTCATTATCACGCTGATGAAGGCCAATACTTGGTTCGTCAAGAATATACAGCACACCCATAAGCGAAGAACCAATTTGTGTTGCAAGACGAATACGCTGGCTTTCCCCGCCCGAAAGTGTACCCGAAGAACGTGAAAGCGAAAGATAATCAAGACCCACACTTGCAAGAAATGAAAGCCGTGAGCAGATTTCTTTAATAATAGGAGCAGCAATCATTGTATTACGCTCACCGAACTTGACATTTTTGAGAAATTCAAGCTCATCCACGATAGACATATCGCAAAATTCTTTGATATTTTTACCGCCAACCGTTACGGCTAAATATTCAGGTTTTAATCTTGCTCCTTTACAGTCAGGACATGCGCTTTCAGTCATATAGGTTTCAATTTCAGACCTTGCATAATCACTGTTTGTTTCCTTATAACGGCGCTCAAGATTATTAACAACGCCTTCAAACGCAGCATAATATTCCCCTCCACCCCAATCGGTATTGCGGATAAGGTGAAGTTTAGTTTCCCCTGTACCGTAAAGAACAGCCTGCTTAGCGTCTTCGGGTATATCCTTCCAAGGTGTAGATATATCAAAGCCATAATGCCTTGCAATACCGTCATAATACATAGCGGCGATTGCGCCTGCATCAGGATGAAAATAAGAATTAACCCCCCATCCGGAAGCACGAATTGCCCCTTCATTTAAGGGCTTATTTTCATCATTTATAACAAGCCTTGGGTCAACCTTCATAAACACTCCTATACCTGTACAGGTGGGGCATGCACCAAAGGGACTGTTAAAAGAAAACATTGTTGGAGTAAGCTCAGGAATACTTATACCGTGTTCATCACAGGCATAGCTTTGAGAAAACTGCATTTCCTCACCGCCTATAACATCCACAGCTACCAAACCGCCCGAAATATTGGTTGCAGTTTCAATGCTATCAGCAAGACGGGAGCGAATATCCTCCTTAATAACGAGGCGGTCTACAACTACCTCAATCATATGTTTTTTATTCTTTTCAAGTTTAATTTCTTCCGAAAGGTCATAAATATTGCCATCAATTCTAACCCTTGCAAAGCCTGATTTGCGTGCAGATTCAAGATCCTTTATATGCTCACCCTTTCTTCCCTTTACTATTGGGGAAAGCACCTGAACACGAGTTCCCTCATCAAGACGCATTACGGTATCTACTATCTGATCGGTGGTTTGCTGACTTATCTCTTTTCCGCAAACAGGGCAATGAGGCGTTCCCACACGAGCATATAAAAGACGCAAATAATCATATATTTCGGTAACGGTTCCAACAGTGGAACGGGGATTCTTTGATGTGGTTTTTTGGTCAATTGAAATTGCAGGAGATAAGCCCTCAATACTATCAACGGCAGGCTTTTCCATTTGCCCCAAAAACTGACGGGCATAGCTTGAAAGGGATTCAACATAGCGGCGTTGACCCTCAGCGTAAATGGTATCAAAAGCCAAAGATGATTTACCGCTTCCCGAAAGACCTGTAAAAACAACCAGTTTATCACGTGGAATTTCAACATCTACATTTTTTAAATTGTGCTCACAAGCACCCTTTATTACTATTTTATCACTTGCCAACTTGTTATTCCTCCTGAAAATTTTGCGTTTTAACTTCAATTATTATTCTCCTATATGCTTACGGTATTCTGAAGGAGATATTCCGAAATGGCGTTTAAAGCAATTTGAAAAATGACTCACATTACAAAAGCCACATTCCAATACCACTTCGCCGATATTTTTATTATCTTTAAGCATTTTTGCCGACTTTTCAAGCTTTAAAACCAAAATATATTTCATTGCATTTATGCCTGCAACTTCCTTAAATTTACGGCAAAAATATGCTTCATTATAACCAAATTTTTTGCTGAGAAGTGAGGATGAAAGATTTTCGGTATAATGCTGTTCGATATACTCAAAAACCTCTTTAAACTTTATATCCGCCATAGTGGCAGGACTTTCGGAAAAAAGACATTTTTCATAAAGCAAGGCAAGCAGTGAATAAACGCCACTCATTTCCCCTATTGCACCACTGCGACTACGGTCATTATCAGAATCAATTATTAAATCTACCACTTTTAAAATTTGAGCATCATCTGTAAAATGAAAAAACTGAACCAAGCCTTCTGAAATTGCGGTAAGGTACCTTTTTGATGCAAGGCTTTGATTGTAAAAATCAGCAACATTAAACATTACGGTATAATAATTTGCGCCCTCATTCCCGGCAAATGCACCGTGAGGACGATAAGGATTAGATATTGCAATACTACCTGCCGGTAAAACAAAGGTATTATCATCAGCTGTATATACAAGGCTTCCGCTTACAACACGGGTTATTTCCATACGCTTATGCCAATGAAGCGAAAAAGCAACACCATTAGGAGGTATATTTTTATTATACAGCACCTTAACTGCGCTTTCGGGATATACCACAGGAGTATATTCCCTTACCGCCCTTTGTTTCATCTGAATATTCCTCCAAAAAAGTCAAAATCACGCAAATAAATGTAAAATACACTCTATCATTTTTACTTTTAATATGATACCATAAATTCAGACAAAACTCAATGTGTATTTGTCGATTTTTGAAAAATGGGTGATAATTTATGAAAATAGGTACCTGCATACAGTTTCCCGATGCAAATGGTCTTGAACAAAAATTCAAAACTCTTTACGAAAACGGTTATGATAGCTGCCAGCTGGTTTCTTGGAACCCCGCCGTTTGGACAGATGAAAATGCCGCAAATATCAATCTTTGGACAAAAAAGTACAATGTTGAAATCTCTGCTTTTTGGTGTGGTTGGGAAGGACCCTGCGTATGGAATTTTTACGAAGGACAAACAACCATAGGCTTAGTGCCGCCCGAATACCGTGAATTACGAATTAAAAACCTTTGTGATGGTGCCGATTTTGCAAAGAAAATAGGCGTTAGTGATGTTGTAACACACATGGGCTTTATCCCTGAAAGTCCGTTTGATCCGCTTTTTGAAGGCTTTTGTGATGCTGTACGCTGTGTTGCCGAGCATTGCAAGCAAAACGGTCAGTATCTTTTATTTGAAACCGGTCAGGAAACACCTGTTACAATGATGCGTTGTTTTGAAACGGTGGGCTGTGATAATTTGGGTGTTAATCTTGATACCGCAAATCTCATTCTTTACGGCAAGGCAAACCCTGCCGATGCACTTGATGTTTTTGGAAAATATGTGCGTAATCTTCACGCTAAGGATGGCTGTTACCCAACAAACGGGCATGACCTTGGAAACGAAACACGCATTGGTGACGGCAAGGTTGATTTTGTTAAGGTATTTACAAAGCTGCACGAATTAGGCTATAATTCATTTGTTACCATTGAGCGTGAGATTGACGGTGAGCAGCAGCTTATAGATGTGAACTACGCAAGAGATTATCTTAACAAAATAATAAACGAAATTTACGGAGGTTAATATTATGTTAAAGGTTGGTTTAGTAGGTACAGGCGGAATAAGCGGTGCACATATTCCCGCTTGGAAATCAATGGAGAATGTTGAGCTTGTGGCCCTTTGTGATATACGCCCTGAGCAAATGGAAAAATACCCCGAACAGCGCCATTATACCGATTTTGATGAAATGCTTGAAAATGAAAAGCTTGATATTCTTGACATTTGTTTGCCCACATATCTTCATGCCGAATGTGCAATTAAGGCACTTAACAAAGGCATAAATGTGCTGTGCGAAAAGCCAATTTCATTGGAAATTGAGGATATTGACCGTGTTTATGCGGCGGCAGAAAAAAATAATGTTAAGTTTATGGTGGCTCAGGTAATCCGTTTTTGGCCGGAATATGAATTTGTGAGAGAAATATACAACACTAAAAAATACGGCAGGCTGCTTTCTGCCGATTTATCCCGTCTTGGCTGTTATCCAAAATACAGCTGGGATGGATGGATGATGGATGAAAAGCGCAGTGGTTTAGTGCCTTTTGATCTGCATATTCATGATGCCGATTTTATGGTTTACGCATTCGGCGCACCGAAAAACTCCATAAGCCACAGAGCAAAAACCGAAACGCAGGATTACTTCACCGTGGTTTACGAGTATGACGATTTCTTTGTGACCTCAAATGCTTCGTGGTTTAATGCACCCGTTCCCTTCCACATGAGCTTCCGTTTACAGTTTGACGATGCCGTTATAACATACGAAGGCAATAAGCTTACAATTTATGAGCGTTCGGGCAATGTTATAACACCGGGAGAAATCAAAGAGAGTGAAATGGATACAGGTGATGTTGTAGACCTGCCAAAAAGCAATGCTTATGCCGATGAAATACGCTATTTTGCAGATGCGGTACTGAACAATAAGCCTATTGAAAAGGTCACCCCTGACAGTCTTAAAACCGTACTTAAATTACTTAAAAAACTTTAATTTCAAGCACAACCCCCGTCTTTTTTCAAAAAGACGGGGGTTATTTTTTATATCTTCACTACTGAAAAATCATTTTGTTTTACGGTTAAATTGCCGTTTTCAATATTACCGAAGTATATCTTTGCACCTTTATAATCATTTGGCAAGGTAAAGCTTTTTAACTCATCCGATGTGTTTAATGCGATAATTAAACGGTCTTTTTCACATACACGCTCAAAAACCACAAGATTATCCTCTATTACAAGCGGGTGATAATCCCCCACCTTTAAGCACTCACAGCTTCTCCTCATTTCACCCAAACGCTTATAAAATTCTATTATGCGTTTATCTTCCTGACCCCAAGGATAGGTTGAACGGCAGAATGGGTCACCATAACCCTGAACACCCGCTTCATCACCGTAAAATACAGACGGCACACCCGGCAGGGTATACTGCAACGCAGCCGCCAAAAACAGCCTTTTAACAGCATTTTCATAATCTTCCTTAGGCATTATCTGCTTTGACTGCCATTCACGATCCTTACCGTCAGGATAACCGTTTTGAAGCACCGTTAAAGCACGAGGGGTATCATGCGTTCCGATATGATTCATAAGAACCGATACCGAACAAAGCGGATAATTTTCCATAACAGAGCATACACACTCATTCAAATTTTTTCCGCTTCCGCCACGCACAAAATTAATTATTTCGCCCGCAAAGGGATAATTCATTACCGAATCAAGCTGTTTTCCCAAAAGAAATCTGCGGCGTTTACCATAGCTTATTTTATTGGAGGCATCCTCCCAAACTTCACCCAAAAGGTAAAATTCCTTATTTTCCTGCTTTACGGCATTACGCACCTTATCAAGAAAGCTATCGGGAAGCTCATCAGCAACATCAAGCCGCCAACCGCTGACTCCGCTTCTGAGCCATTTACGCAAAACGCCGTTTTCACCGGTTATAAATTCACAAAAATCTTCGTTTTCTTCTTGGGTTTCCGGCAGGGTAAGTATTCCCCACCAAGCTTCATAATCAACAGGATAATCTTTAAACTTATACCAGCTGAAAAATTTTGACGATTTATCATTTGCAGCACCGATACTATCATAACGGTTACAGCGGTTAAAATAAACACTATCATCACCCGTATGGGAGAAAACACCATCTAAAATGATGCGGATGCCATATTCTTTTGCTTTTGAGCAGAGCATTTTTAAATCCTCTTCATCACCCAAAAGCGGGTCTATCTTCATATAATCAGCCGTATTATAACGATGATTTGAATGGGCTTCAAAAATTGGGTTTAAATAGATACAATTAACACCCAAAGAGGCAATATAGGACAGTTTTTCGGTTATACCTTTAAGGTCACCACCGTAATAATCGTTACCCAAAACGCATTTTTCGTTTTGAATTTGCCTGTATTCAGGTTGCCTTGACCAACTACTGCAAATAAAACGGTCATCCGGTACACCCTGCTTTTCTTCACCTGAATTATAAAAACGGTCAGGAAAAATTTGATAAATTATACCGCCCTTTAACCAATCGGGTGTGGAGTAATCGGCTGAATATACCGTTTGTTGCCACCAGCCGCCTTCATCCTTGGAAATTTCACCGATACAATGCTCAGTACGATTTACAAAATATTCCCCATCATCAGCCGTAAAGCAGAAGGAATACCAATAAAGCCCTGTATCAAGTGTAATTACACACTCATAAACAAAATAATCCTCAAGCTGTTCTTTTAATTTAAGCTTAATCTTTTGTGTTTGCTCCAGGTCATCCCTTCTGTAACGCAAAAAAGCATCGTGACATTTTTGGTCACGGTGCAGCAACAGCCGCAGTTGCAAGGTTTCCCCTGCGGCTGCGGCTCCTATTTTATTGCGGTATAAAATATCTCTTGAATTAAAAGGATAATACTGCATAAACATTACTCTACCGGTGTTAATTTCCAAATATTCTTTGCGTAATCATCAATAGAACGGTCGGATGAGAATATGCCGGATTTTGCAATATTCATAAGTGACATTTTGTTCCAAACATCACGGTTATTATAAAGCTCGGTAGCGGTACGCTGTGCCTTGCAATAATCAGCATAATCTGCCAATGCCATATAACGGTCAACATTTTTGAGTGTATTATAAATATTATCAAAGGATTTTCCGCCGATACCTCTACCTATAAAGTCAAGTGCTGCTCTAAGCTCAGCATTATTATTATAGTAAGAAAGCGGAGAATAACCATTTTTCTGCAAGCTCAAAACTTCAGGTGTACGCATACCGAATATGATGATATTATCATCACCAACAGCACTGTGTATCTCAACATTTGCACCATCTTCAGTACCCAAAGTAACTGCACCATTCATCATAAGCTTCATATTACCTGTACCGCTGGCTTCGGTAGAAGCGAGAGAAATCTGCTCAGAAATATCGGCTGCGGGAATCATAAGCTCTGCTAATGATACACGATAATCCTCAAGGAACAATACCTTTAACTTATCATTAACCGCACGGTCATTATTAATAACATTTGAAAGGTGATGAATCATCTGAATTATCTCCTTAGCAAAGAGATAACCGGGAGCTGCCTTTGCACCGAAAATATAGGTTTTAGGTGTAAATTTTGCATTGGGATTATTCTTTAAATAGAGATATTCAGTGATTATATTGAGTACATTAAGATGCTGACGCTTATACTCATGCAAACGCTTAACCTGCATATCAAATATAGAATCAGGGTCAAGTGAAACACCCGTTTGATTCTTGATGTGATTTGCAAAACGCACCTTATTATTATGCTTAATTTCACCGATACGCTTTAACACAGCCTTATCATCAGCAAAATCTGCAAGCTTTTCAAGCTGAGCCATATCACCGATAAACTCACTTCCGATAAGTTCGGAAATAGCGCCGGTGAGCTCCGGATTTGCCTGACACAACCAACGGCGGTGAGCAATACCGTTAGTAACATTGGTGAATTTTTCAGGGGTCATTGCATAATAATCCTTGAAAAGCTCATCGGTAAGAATCTTACTGTGGAGCTTGGAAACACCATTTACAGTATGGCTTGCGGCAACACAAAGGTTTGCCATACGAACAACGCCATTATTAATAATGGCAGTACGCTCTACCATACCTGCATCGCCTGTCATTTCCCAAACCTGTTTGCGATAACGACGGTCAATTTCCTGAACTATTTGATAAATTCTGGGAATACGAGCTTTAAACAGGCTTTCCTGCCAGCACTCAAGTGCTTCAGACATAATAGTATGATTGGTGTATGCAACGGTACGGGTAACAATATCCCATGCACGGTCCCAGGAGTATCCGCATTCATCCAAAAGGAAACGCATAAGCTCAGGTATAGAAAGGGTTGGGTGGGTATCATTTATATGAATAGCTACCTTATCAGGAAGATTATCAAGTGTATTATACTTACGCAAATGACGGTTTAAAATATCCTGAATTGAAGCAGATACCAAGAAATACTGCTGACGAAGCCTCAAAGACTTACCCTCATGGTGATTATCCTCAGGATAAAGCACCTTTGATATAGCCTCACTCATAGCACGCTGTTCCAAAGCACGAACATAATCACCCTGATTAAATGCCGACATATCAAAATCACGACATTCAGCACTCCAAAGACGGAGTACATTTACGGTTTTGCCATCCTTACCTGCAACCATAAGGTCATAAGGAACAGCATGAACACTGTGATAACCAACATGCTCAATATGGTGGTAATTACCATCCCACCATTCATTTATTTTACCGTCAAAATTAACATCAACAGCAGAACCCGGACGGGGCTGTAACCAAACACCGCCACCGGGAAGCCAGAAATCAGGCATTTCGGTCTGCCAACCGTCAACCAATTTCTGACGGAAAATGCCCAGCTCATAACGGATACAATAACCCATTGCGGGGTAGCTTTCTGTAGAAAGAGAATCAAGAAAGCAGGCTGCAAGACGGCCAAGACCACCGTTACCAAGACCTGCATCAGGCTCTAATTCATAAAGCTTATCAAGCTTTACCTTAAACTTAGCCAAAGCTTTTGACATAGTCTCTGTAAGCTCAAGATTATAAAGATTATTCTTTAAGGAACGGCCCATCAAAAACTCCATGCTCAGATAATAAACAGTTTTTGCCTCCTGTTCATCGGCAGCCTTTTTAAAGGCTGCACGGCGCTCACTCATAATGTCAAGCAAAACAAGTGTGGTTGCCTTATAAAAAATTTCATCCGATGCCTGATCCGGTGTTACACCGAAATTATAAGAAAGTTTACGCTCAATCATAGATGCTAATTGTGATATAGTATATTTTGCCATTTTTGTACCTCCTGTGTACACAGCAATTTATTGTTTATATTTTTACCATTATATAATACAATATTCATACAGCTTTTTCAAGTAGTATCTACAACTATATTTATGCTGTTTTTTGTACAATTTTAACAATAAGAAAAAAATTTTTAGTTGTTTTAAAGAAATCGTTAGTTAAAAACAAACAATATTTGAGTATTTTTCGATTATAAGAGAGCAAAAAGCCCAACACAAAACCGTACTGCATTTATGACAGCACGGTTTTGTGTTACTACATATAATTTGCGGCAATATTTCTTGCAACATAAACTCCGCTTGCGGAAGCGTGAGAAAGAGAATGGGTTATACCGCTGCCGTCACCTATGATATAAAGTCCCTTATACTTAGATTCAAGCCTTTCGTTGACCTCAACCTCCATATTATAAAACTTAACCTCAACTCCGTAAAGCAGGGTATCATCATTAGCAGTACCGGGAGCCACCTTATCAAGTGCATAAAGCATTTCAATAATACCATCCAAAATGCGCTTAGGAAGTACCAAGCTCAGGTCTCCCGGTGTGGCATTAAGTGTGGGTGTTATAAAGGCTTCCTCTATACGGCTTGGGGTTGAACGACGACCGCGGATAAGGTCACCGAATCTTTGCACAATAACACCGCCTCCAAGCAAATTGCTAAGCCTTGCAATGCTTTCACCATAGCCGTTTGAATCCTTAAACGGTTCAGAAAAATGCTTGGCAACAAGAAGTGCAAAGTTGGTATTTTCAGTTTGTTTTGCGGGGTCTTCATAGCTGTGACCGTTAACCGTTATAATACCGTTAGTATTTTCATTAACAACAGCACCCTTTGGGTTCATACAGAAGGTACGCACCCTATCCCCATATTTTTCGGTACGGTAAACGATTTTGCTTTCATAAAGTTCATCCGTTAAGTGGGCAAAAACCTCAGCAGGAAGCTCCACACGAACACCAATATCCACACGGTTTGAGCTTGTTGGGATTTGAAGCTCACGGCATACCTTTTCCATCCATTTGCTGCCACTTCTTCCAACAGAAATAACACAATCAACACATTCATAGCGTTTATCTTTACAAATTATTTCATAGCCGCCATCAATATGCTCCACCGAAACAACGGGTGTATCAAAGTAAAAATCCACCCTTTCACGCAGATAATTATACAAATTTTCAAGCACTATATAGTTAATATCGGTTCCCAAATGGCGTACCGAAGCATCTAATAAATGCAGGTCATGCTGAATACAAACGGTTTTAAAACGAGTACCTGCTGTTGTATAAAGCTTTGTACCCTCACCGCCGTAACGCAGATTTATTTCGTCTATATAATGCATAAGCTCCAAAGCCTTTTTCTTGCCGATATACTCATACAAGGTGCCGCCAAAATCATTGGTAATATTATATTTACCATCAGAAAAAGCACCTGCACCGCCAAAGCCACTCATAATGGAGCAGCTTTTACAGCTTATACAGCTTTTAATCTTTTCACCATCTATGGGGCAACGGCGTTTACTTAATTCGTGACCTGCTTCAAACACCGCCACTTTAAGCTTTTCGTTTTTTTGCATTAACTCGTATGCGGCAAAAATTCCACCCGGACCTGCACCGATTATAATAACATCGTATTTCATTTTATTTCCCCTTTTAATAATAAAGATTATATTTTAATATTCCAAAAGTTCCAAATGAATCACAAACATACCATTTATCCTCAATATTAACTACCATTACCCTTAGTTTTTCAGTTTCTTTCTTATCGTTACCGGAAAACTCAGCAGTAAAATGAGCAATAACCACCTCTTTTACATCCTCTTTAGGTATGCGGTACAGCATAAAAAACTGCTCCCTCATACGCTCAAGCATATCTTTTTCAAGAGACTCTTTAGAATTAACGGTGATTGAATACCTTACATTTTCACCGTATATTTTTTCTAATCCATTTTGCAAAAGCTCATATTCTTTAAAAACAGCTGTTCTTCGCTTTTCAATATCAAAATCTTCATTTTCTTTTAGATATTCAATAACTGCATTAGGAGCAAGTTTTTCTAACTTTTCGGTTTTGCCTTTATTATAAACATCAGAAAAATCAATTACAGCAGATTCATAGGTGCTTTTTTCTTTTACTGTTGTTTCACCACATCCGCAAAACAAAAAGCAAACACATAAAACAATTATAAGTGCAAATATTTTTCTCATAAAAATATTCCTTTTATTCTATACAATCAATTATGATTATTATAACAAAAAATACCTGATTTGTAAAGTTATATAAAATACTAACTTACAAATTAATAATTCCATTTTTTAAAATTTATGCTATAATATAGTTGACACTTTTTTACGGAGGTTAATTATGCTAATTGATATCACCTTAAATGTAACACCTGAAATGCTCAAAGAAGCAAGCGAACTTAAAAATCCCGCACTTATAGGCCATTTGGGAACACATTTTGATGCTATGGACAAGCAGTTTCCGCTTGAATACACAAAGCTTGATGGCATTGTTTTTGATGTTTCTGCCGTTAAAGAACGGGATATTGATATTAATGATATAAATCTTTCCCCCGTGCAAAAGAATATGTTTATTGCCTTTTTTACAGGGTTTATTGATGAAATAGGTTACGGAAACAATGGTTATTTTTCGGCTCACCCGCAGCTTTCAAAGGAGCTTATAGAAGCCCTAATACAAAAGGGTGTTTCGATTATAGGTCTTGACTTTGCAGGTGTTAGACGAGGTGCAGAGCATATTCCAACAGACCAATACTGCGCTGAGTTTGGCACATTTATTATTGAAAATCTTGTAAATCTTAACGCCTTGCTTGAAAAGGGAGGCAAATTCACAGCAAATACATATCCTATGAATATTCAGGGTATTACAGGACTCCCCTGCAGAGTAATTGCAGAAATACAAGACTATTAATCCATTAATTTTTATTATTCCAAACAACAAAGCAGGTACCCACAAATGGACTGCCCCAATTTGTGCGGACAGTACAAAAACAGACCCTATGGTAGATAAAATTAAATTTTAAGCAGCATACTGACATCGCTTTTCAAGTGGTGTC
>SVPW01000007.1 GCA_015065645.1 Oscillospiraceae bacterium
TGTGTTGTTATTAACACATCGAATAAAAAAATATCTGCAAATTTGAGATATGATGGCGGTTGCACAAGAAATATATTAAAGCCACATTCAATAATTACACTTATATTTTAGAGAAGTGTTTGTTTGAAAAGACAACAAGCGTTTTTAAATGAAAATATTTTGTGTACACTTAATTTTCTAATGAGATTTGCTAATGTAAGTGTAAAATTTCCACCGCATAAACCAAAGAATAACTAATTTCGGATTTGTGCGTAATAATCTTAAAATTTAATTTATTCACAATGAATTTATGTTTGAGTTATAACGCCAGTTACGACCATTCTTTCGGAAAAGAGTAATGGTCGTTTTCTTACTTTCTTAAATATTAGTTTGGTAATCATTAATTTATCTTATGAGTTGCCAGTCGGCACATGCGTCGTTTTGCCCCAATCATCAGACAGAAAGAACTGTTTGATTGTATATCACTGTTTATGCAATAACCTGTTTACAGAAAGTTTGCACAATATATTGATTTCGGATGTTGATAAATCGCATATATTGTGTTAATGTAAAATTATTGATATTTTTGTGCGCTGCCCGTTCAGGGCTTACCGTAAGGATATTTAATCTTTGCATTGCACATCTACGGTGAGTTTGTAAGTTATGACAGTAGGATTAGTATGTCTAAAAATCGAAAAACTGTCTATTTATCAGAATTTTTTAGTGTTTTACAAATTATTTTTACTATTGTTTAGTTTGTGGGAACCGTTTTTTTAATGAAAGGAATATGGCTCATATCATGTGAGCGACAGTAAACTAAAGGACTTTGGTGCCGTTTTTGGCATCAGGTCCTTTTTTGCGTTTAAATGATAAAAATACTGATTGAAATAACCCATCAATCACAAAAAAGTATTTTAAAGATAAAGGAGATTTGAAACTATGAAACTAAAAAAGAATGCAAAACAAATTTGCAAAAGTTTAAAAATGACCGTAAAATTAGGTGATGAAGTTATATCATACGATTTAGATATCGATGATTTGAAAAATATGGATTTTATTGACGATACTCACTTAGAAGGTTATGTTGTAAATTGGGAGAAAATTGAGTAAATTCTTTTTAACCTCCCTTTAACATAATTTAGAAGATTCTCTCATACAATTAAACAGTATATTAGGAGTTGAGCGTATGAGAGAAACCATGAAGATTAGAGCCGTAGAGCTTGGGGAATATATTTTACAAACAGGTGCTACGGTGCGTGCTGCGGCAAAGGTATTTAAAATCAGCAAATCCACAGTACATAAGGATGTTTCCGAAAGACTGCGTTATGATAATCCTCAGCTTTACAGAAAGGTTAAGAAAATTTTGGAAAAAAACAAGCAAGAACGCCACATCAGGGGTGGTATGGCAACCCGCAGAAAATATAAAGGGGAAGCGTAGTTGAATGGTGGATATTTGTTTTTGGTCTTGATAAAAGGTAAAAAAATATTGACAAAAAAATAGGTGGGTGCTATACTTAAAAAGTAGATATTACGGATATTTAAAAACTGTAATTACCGCTTTTAATGCGGCTCCACGGATGTTATTTACGCACCCGTCTCGATGTCGTTGAGACGGGTGTTTTTTGATTTTTTATAAAACCTAAGGAGAGTAAGAATATGGAAATCAAAATTAATAAAACAGCTTGCCCTAAAGAAAAACCTGAGGCTTCAACTCTTGGCTTCGGCAAGGTTTTTACCGATCATATGTTTGTAATGGATTATTCTCGTGAAGAGGGTTGGCATGATGCTCGTATTGTACCTTTTGGAAGAATAGATCTTCATCCTGCATCTACCGTTTTGCATTACGGTTCTGAAATTTTTGAGGGTCTTAAAGCTTATCGCCGTGCAGATGGTAAGGTTCAGCTTTTCCGCCCAATGGAAAATATTCGCCGTATGAACAGCTCGGCAGAGCGTCTTTGTTTACCCACAATAGATGAGGCTGATGCACTGAAAATTTTGGAAACCTTTGTATCTCTTGAGCAGGATTGGACACCGTCTGCTCCCGGAACATCACTTTATCTTCGTCCTTTTATGTTTGGAAACGATGAATCCCTTGGCGTTCATGCTGTTAATAACGCAACATATATGATAATAGCCTCTCCTGTAGGAAGTTATTATAAAGAGGGGATAAATCCTGTTAAAATTATGATTGAAGCTGATGATGTTCGTGCCGTAAAGGGTGGTACGGGTTATGTTAAGTGTGGCGGTAACTATGCCGCTTCCAACCGTGCAGGTGAAAAGGCTGAAAAGCAGGGTTATTCACAGGTTCTCTGGCTTGATGGTGTTGAAAGAAAGTACATAGAAGAAGTAGGCGCTATGAATGTTATGTTCAAGATAAACGGTGAGATTGTAACACCAATGCTTACAGGCTCTATACTGCCGGGTATTACCCGCAAATCCTGCATTGAGGTGCTTAAAAACGCAGGCTATACCGTAAATGAGCGTCTTATTTCGGTTGAGGAATTGGGCGAAGCTTTACAAAACGGCACCCTTGAGGAGGCTTGGGGTTGCGGTACAGCGGCAGTTGTATCACCTATTGGTGAGCTGTGCTATAAGGGTGAGAAGTTCGTTATTAATAATGGCGAAATCGGCAAGGTTACTCAAATGCTTTATGATACTCTTACAGGTATTCAGTGGGGCAAAATTGAAGATAGCTTTGGTTGGACTTATCCGATAGATTAAAATTTATATAAGTATTAAAGGCTTTCCCGTGCTTTTTGGCGGGAAAGCCTTTTTTCTTTTGAAAAGGGCATAATGTTATAAAAAATGACTTAGTGGTTTGACAAAATATACTGCGGATAATTTGTATAATAAAGTGGACAAGTTATGAAACGGAGTGTATTTATGAAAGAATTAGTAAGGGTAAGTTCAGCCAATGAAGCTTTTTCTAAATCTGAGCAACTGCGTGCCGCTATGGTACATATAATAACGGCCCTTTGTTCGTTCTTTGCTTCCCGTGCCGCTATAACCGCAGGTTTAATACCGTTTGGTTTAGCAGTGGTTTCGGGTGTTCCTGTAATGCTGACTCCTGCGGCGGCTGTTGGTGCATTTGTTGGTTATATAATACCTGCTGTGGGAAGCGGTGCATTTAGGTATATTGCGGCAATGCTTGCAATATTATCGGTTAAGCTGTTGCTTGGAGGGGATCGCAAGCTTGCGGAGCATCCGCTGTTTTTATGCCTTTTGTCATTGGCAAGCAGTTTAATTACAACCGCTGTAACTTTTAAAGGCTTGGAATCTAATGTACTCAATCTTTTGGCAGAATCCTTGCTTGCCGCAGGGGGAACTTTTTTTGTTTGCCGTGCGGTAAAAGCTGTTATGCGTGAAACGGCAGGGCTTTCAGGTGATGAGCTTGCAAGCTTGCTTATATGTATTTCATTTTTGCTGATAGGTGCTGACCGTGTCAGCGTGGCAGGTGTTACATTGGGCAGGCTGTTAAGTGTTTTACTCATACTTATTTGCGGAAAATACGGCGGAATACTTTCGGGAACAGTTGCAGGAACTGCAGTGGCATTTGCTTCACTTTTAAGTGGTACTGCGGTAATAATATCTGCGGTTTATGCTCTCTCCGGATTGATTTCGGGAATTTTTTCTTTGTACGGAAAATATGCACAAATCGGAGCTGTTGCAGTGGCAACTCTTATTGGTGTTTTAGTGGCACAATCCGGTAGTGCGGCTGCACTTCGTATGATAGAAATAATTGGTGGAAGTGTGCTGTTTTTAGTAATGCCAAGAAGCTTTGGAGTGTTATTTGGAAAAATGTTTTCGGCATATCCGCAAATAATAACTCCGTCAGGTATGAAAAAGGCGGTTGTTATGCGTTTGCAGTTGGCTTCAAATGCTTTAAGTGATGTTTCTGAAACGGTTGAGCAGGTATCTGATGAGCTTGCAAAAATCAACGCCCCCGATTACGGAGAGGTTATTTCCCGTGTGGAAAGGGATGCATGCACAGGGTGCAGTTTTCGTTTGCATTGCTGGGAAACAAAGCGTGGTGTTACCTTGGAGGCACTGCTTAGTATGACAAAGGCTGTAAAAAGCGGTGAAAGCATACCCGAAGAATATGCTCCTGCTGAATTTAAGGGACATTGCTTGCGACTTCAAAGAATAGGAAGTGCTGTTTATAAGAATTATACCGAATATGCCCTTAAAACTGCGGCACAAAACCGCTTAGAGGAGGTGCAATCGGTTGTTTCAGACCAGTTTTCGGGTATATCGTGTATGCTTTCAGATTTGGCATGTGAGCTTTCTACCGAAGAAAAATTTGATAATTCAAGTGCCGCTTTGGCAGTTGAGGGACTTAAAAGCTTAGGAATAGGGGTGGAAGAATGTAGCTGCTGTATTGACCGATTCGGCAGAATGACAATAAAAGCAAAGCTTAAAAAACAGCGTGATTTGGTTCTTAATAAACGGCAGATAATGAAAATGCTTTCGGTTGTGTGTGAGCGTGATTTTGATGTTCCGTCTGTAAGTGAGGTGGGTAACGATGTGTTTATCACCGTTAATGAACATGCGTGTTTTTCAGTGCAGTTTGGGGTTCATCAAATATGTGCCGGAGAGGCAAAAATGTGCGGTGATGCCTATCGTTATTTTAATGACGGCAGGGGACACTTTACAATGATTTTAAGCGATGGTATGGGAACGGGAGGTCGTGCAGCTGTTGATGGTGCAATGGCTTCGGGGCTTATGGCAAAACTGCTTCGTGCAGGCTTTGGATATGATTGCTCACTTAAAATACTCAATTCCGCAATGCTCTTTAAATCTACCGATGAATCACTTGCAACGGTGGATATTGCAAGCATAGACCTTCATTCAGGGGAAGCACAGCTTTATAAAGCGGGTGCCGCACCAACACTTCTTCGCCGTTCGGGAAGAACGGGTAAGGCTCAAAGCAATTCTCTTCCTGCCGGAATTTTAAGGGATATAGGCTTTGACCGTGCCAATATAAAATTAAAGGTGGGTGATATTGTTCTTTTGATGTCTGATGGAGCTGTGAGTGAGGGGACCGATTGGATAAGGGATGAGCTTACGGCTTGGCAGGATGGCACCGCAGATGATTTGGCAGAGCATATTTGTGAGTGTGCTCGCCGCAGACGCAGTGATGAACATGAGGATGATATAACCGTTATGGCGGCAATACTTACAAAGGCGGTGTAAAACACAAATTAATTTTTTATGCATTAAGTCCCGGCTTCCTTCATGGAAGCCGGGACTTAAACTTTATCAGCGGATTTAATTGAAAAAGGAATTGTAATTATGATATTATTTTTTATTTTAGGTGGTTTACATTTAAGCTTAAAGGTGTTATAATTTACTTCGTTTTAAAGGGGGGATTTAGGTGGAGCCGTTAGTAATTGTTTTGCTGATTGCAGTAGGTATTGGTGCAGGCTTTGTACAGCGTGTAAGTGGGTTTGGTCTTTGCATTTTTTCCATGCTTTTTTTGCCCCTTTTTCTTCCCTCTCATACAACGGCAGTTGCGATTTCAGGTCTTTTTTCCTGCAGTATTTCGGCTTATAATGCCATTCGTTACAGAAAACACATTCCATTTAAAACGGTTGCTCCGCAAATTATTTCTTCCCTCATGGTCATTCCGTTTGCGGTTTATTTTTCGGTTTGGGTTCCTCAAACTGTATTTAAGATATTGCTTGGTATAGTTTTAATTATTTTAAGCATTTATTTTTTGTTTTTTAACGGCAAACAGCAAATTAAGGCAACGGTTAGAAACGGTATATTTTCGGGAGCTTTAGGTGGTGCTTTGGGCGGTCTTTTTTCAACAGGCGGTCCGCCTGTGGTGCTGTATATCACCCATGCAGTAAAGGATAATATCGCTTATTTTGCAGCTTTGCAGTTTTATTTTGCCGTAACCGATATTTACGCAACGGCAATGCGTGCTTTTAACGGTGTTATTACAAAAAATATACTTTTTTATGCCGCTATAGGTTTTGGCGGATGTTTGATAGGGGATTTTATCGGGAAATTCGTATTTGATAAGTTAAATGCCAAAACGCTGAAATATGTGATATATATAGGTATGATAATAAGCGGTATTATAATGATAATTTAATTTATTAGGAGCTTTTTTATGAAAATAACTGCGGCAATTTTTGATATGGACGGCACTTTGGTTGATTCCTTAATGCTTTGGGATGTTTTGTGGTCTGCTTTTGGTGAGCGTTACCTTAACGATAAAACTTTTCTTCCTGAAAGGGAGGACGATAAAAGGGTGCGAACCCTTACCTTGGCAGATGCAATGGAGCTTATACATAATAATTATTCTATTGGCGAAAACGGTAAAGAGCTATTAGAGCTTGCTAATAATATAATGATTGATTTTTACTCAAACTCTGTTGAATTAAAGGAAGGCGTAAGAGAGTTTTTAGAATATTTAGGTAAAAACGGCGTTAAAATGTGTATTGCTTCGGCAACAGCTCCTGAGCTTTTGGATATTGCATTAAAGCATTGTGATATTGAAAAATATTTTCTAAATGTTTTTTCCTGTGGGGCTATCGGTAAAGGAAAGGATAAGCCGGATGTTTTTCTTATGGCACAAGAATTTTTGGGTACTGAAACTTGTGAAACCTGGGTTTTTGAGGATTCTCTCACAGCAATAGAAACCGCTGTGAAAATTGGTATGCCTACCGTTGGAATATATGACCGTTATAATTTTGGTCAGGAAAAAATTAAAGAAATTTCAAATGAATATATTGCTGAAGGCGAAACTCTTTTAAAGTTGATTGGCTAATTTCATACGCTAATATTACGGTTTTAAAAGGTTTAATCGATTGCTCTGTGGGGATGTTAATAAATTATGGCGGTTATTAAAATTTTAAAAAAGCATACAGTGTTTTTTGTGGCGGCTTTTGCGGCAATTTTTACCTGTTTTTTGGTACCGCCCGATAAGGAATACATAGATTATTTTGATGTGAATACGCTTGCCTGCCTGTTTTTAACCTTGGCGGTGGTTTGTGCATTGCGTAATATAAAGTTTTTTACCATTCTTGCCCGAAAATTAGTGTTATTTACGGGTAATTTAAGAACTTTGTTTTTAATGCTTGTGGTGATTACCTTTTTGGGGTCTATGATTATTGCAAACGATATGGCACTTATAACCTTTTTGCCGCTTGGGTATTTTGCTTTACATTCGGTGGGCAAAGAAAGCTATATGGCATATCTTTTTATATTGCAGAATATTTCTGCAAATTTGGGCGGAATGTTAACCCCTTTCGGCAATCCGCAAAACCTGTATTTATATTCGTATTATAATATTGATACACTTGAATTTTGTAAAATTATGTTGCCGCCGTTTATTTTAGCAATTTCACTTTTAGCTATTGCCTGCTTGTTTGTAAAACCTTATAAGCTTGCTATTGATAAGGAATTTCCTGAAAAACTCAGCACTAAAAAAACTGTTTTATATATGGTGCTTTTTGCACTTTCAATACTTATTGTTTTCAGAGTTATTCCTTTTTGGGTGGGATTGTCGGTTGTACCCGTTATCCTGTTTTTTGTTGATAAGGATGCACTTTTAATGGTGGATTATCCGCTTTTGGGCACATTTTTCTTCTTCTTTATTTTTGCGGGTAATCTTTCAAGGATAGATGCGGTTAATTCCTTTCTTTCCGAATTACTTCAAAAAGATACTCTGCTTGTTTCAACCGCTTCCTGTCAGGTTATAAGTAATGTACCGTCGGCAATTTTGCTTTCACGCTTTACTGAGGATTATCCGTCACTTCTTATGGGTGTAAATATAGGCGGAACGGGTACGCTTATAGCATCCTTGGCAAGCCTTATAACCTTTAGTGAATTTAAAATTCTTTATCCGGGTCACAGTAAGCTTTATTTAGGGCTTTTTACACTTATAAATTTCTTGTTTTTAGCAATAATGCTTGTTGCGGCAAAGCTGTTTTTCGTATAGTAGGAGGTTTTTATTATGAAAAGAATTGAAGATCTTGATACCAATTTCAAGCTGGAATCAAATATAGGAAAAGATGATGTTAAGTTTTACGATGTGAGGCAAGCGCCCTTTTCCATTCACGGCGTAATTTATGAAAACGGAAGATTCAGAAGAATGCCGCAGGAAATTGCCGATACGGTAAATCAGGGTGTGGCAGTAATTAATTCCAATACTGCAGGAGGCAGAGTAAGATTTAAAACCAACAGCCGTTATGTTGCAATAGTTGTTAAAATGATGGGAATAGGCAAAATGCCGCATTTTGCACTTACAGGCTCTGCAGGATTTGATCTTTATTCTGGCAATAGATATATACGTACCTTTGCGCCGCCTTTTAATATTTCTGACGGATACGAAAGCGTTATAGATTTTGAAAATGACGATTTAAGGGATATAACCATAAACTTCCCACTTTACAGCGGAGTTACAGAGCTTTATGTGGGGGTAAGTGAAACTGCCGATGTTCTTGCACCATCAGATTATAAGATAAAGCAGCCTATCGTTTATTACGGTTCCTCAATAACCCAAGGCGGATGTGTTTCAAGACCCGGTAATGCTTATCAAAGCATTGTTTCTCGTGAGTTTGATGCTGATTTTATTAATTTGGGATTTTCGGGAAATGCAAAGGGTGAGGATGAAATTGCCGAGTATATAAAAGGTCTTTCTATGACGGCATTTGTTTACGATTATGACCATAATGCTCCCTCAACACAGCATTTAAAGGATACCCACGAAAGAATGTTTAAGATTATTCGTAAAGAAAATCCATCCCTCCCCATAATTATTATGTCAAGACCTAAATATTATTTGACCAATGATGAACAACGCCGTTTGGATGTTATAATGGAAACATATAACAATGCAAAGCAAGCAGGGGATAATAATGTTTATCTGCTTGATGGGAAAACACTTATGGCTTTGGCAGAAAATGATGGTACGGTTGATAACTGCCATCCCAATGATTTGGGCTTTGCCTCAATGGCAAGGGCATTGATAAATGTTCTAAAAGGCATATTTTAAGTTGAAATTTATTACAGAATAAAAGCACCAAGGCGGAGGCATTTCGTAAAGAAGATGTCTCCGTTGTTCCTTTTTAAAAAATATGGAAAAATTATCAAAAAAACTATTGACAAATGCGTTTTGCGGTGTTAATATAATGTTTGGTTAGCGGCGGCTAATCGTTTTTAATGGCGGTTGGTTAGCTTAAACTAATCGTAACTTGATTTAATAATCGCAGGAGACGGCGTTATGACTTTAAAAACTGCAGAAGAGGGAAAAGAGTATATCATTCAGCGGATAGAAACTGACGATGAAGAAATGGATGCCTTTTTGTTCTCCTTGGGTTGCTACAGCGGTGAGCCTATTACGGTAATTTCCCATTTAAAGGGCGGCTGTGTGGTATCCATTAAGGATGGCAGGTATAATATTGATAACCAATTAGCAGAAGCTATCATTGTTTAAGTTTTTATTTAAAGGTAATCCGCTGATTACTTTTTTGTTTCACGGTTAGCGGCGTCTAACCGGAAGAGTTTTACAGTTTTTCTGTTAAAATAAATGTACATAATTGGGAGGAAATGAAAAATGAGAATCGCTTTAACGGGTAATCCCAACAGCGGTAAAACCACAATGTTCAATGCTCTGACCGGTCGTAATGAAAAGGTTGGAAACTGGGCAGGTGTTACCGTTGATAAAAAGGAAAGCTCAATAAGGAAAACTTATTATAACGGCGAACAAGAGCTTATAGCGGTTGACCTGCCGGGTGCATATTCAATGTCACCGTTTACTTCGGAAGAAAGTATTACAAGCTCTTATGTAAAAAATGAAAATCCTGATGTTATTATAAATATCGTGGATGCTACAAATTTAAGCCGTAGCTTATTTTTCACCACCCAGCTTTTAGAGCTTGGTATACCGGTTGTGGTTGCTCTTAATAAGTCGGATATAAACAAGAAAAAGGATAACAAAATTGATACTGCAAAGCTTTCTGAAAAGCTTGGTTGCGTAGTTGTTGATACCGTTTCCACCAATGCTGAGGGTTTAAAGGATGTTATTTCGGCTGCTGTTGAATGTATAGGTAAAACGCAGTCGGCTCCTTTTATTCAGGAGGATATTGACCTTACCGATAAAAACGCTGTTGAAGAGGCCGATAGAAAGCGTTTTGCATTTGTAAATAAGATTGTTGCAGATGTTGAAATTCGTAAGGTAAAAACCAATCAAAAGAATTTCCAGGATAAAATTGATGCTGTTCTAACAAATAAATGGCTCGGTATTCCAATCTTTGCGGTTGTAATGTTTTTGGTTTTCCAAATTTCTCAGGCATGGCTTGGTGTATGGCTTGCAGAGGGCGTTGAAATAGGCAGCTTCACCTTTAAGGGACTTGTTGGTTATATTGGTGACTTTAAGGAGATTGTTGAAGGCTGGATGTCAGGCGCCAATACCTTGTTACAGGCATTTGTGCTTGAAGGTATAATTGAGGGTGTAGCCGCTGTTGTAGGCTTTTTGCCGCTGGTTATGGTTATGTACTTCCTTATAGCTCTTCTTGAGGATTGTGGTTATATGGCACGTGTTTCGGTAGTACTTGACCCTATTTTCAAGAAGGTTGGTCTTTCGGGTAAGTCCGTTATCCCGTTTGTAATAGGTACGGGCTGTGCTATCCCCGGTGTTATGGCGTGCCGCACTATCCGCAATGAGCGTGAACGCAGAGCAACCGCTATGCTTGCCCCCTTTATGCCATGCGGTGCAAAGCTTCCTGTAATATCTTTGTTTGTGGGTGCCTTCTTCCCAGGTGCCGGTTGGGTAGGAACCGCAATGTACTTTGCAGGTATTATTATCATATTCCTTTGTGCGCTTCTTATTAATCAGATTACGGGATATAAATCAAGAAAGTCTTACTTTATTATTGAGCTTCCCGAATATAAAGTTCCCTCTTTCTGGAGGGCGTTTAAGTCGATGTGTGGCAGAGGCTGGTCTTACATAGTAAAGGCAGGTACAATTATTCTTGTTTGCAACTTTGTTGTATATCTTATGCAGAACTTTACCTGGTCTTTTGCAACTGCTTCCGAGAATGCAGATAATTCTATTCTTGCCACCATTTCAACCCCGTTTGCATATCTGTTTGCTCCGATAGTTGGTGTTGTTTTGTGGAAATTTGCCGCCGCTGCTATTACAGGATTTATTGCAAAGGAATGTGTTGTTTCCACTCTTGCAACCTGCTTTATGTTCAGTAGCCTTATGGATGAAGAGGGTCTTGCTATAGCAGAAGGCTTTAGCGGAACTGCGGTTGCACAGTATATGCCTATGACTGCGGCTGCTGCTTTGGCGTTCCTTATGTTTAACCTTTTTACACCGCCTTGCTTTGCGGCAATAGGTGCTATGAACTCTGAAATAAAGAGTAAAAAATGGCTCTTCGGCGGTATAGGATTACAATTCTCTGTTGGTTATGTTATCGGTTTTCTCACATTCTTCTTTGGTAGCCTTATCACGGGTGAAAGCTTGGGAGAAATTTGGATGCCTATCTTAGGTTGGGCTATCACCGCAGGTATTATAGCAATTATAACCGCTATAATTATTAATAATAAAAAGAAGTTTAAAGAGGAATATGCTCTTGGCGCAAAGAGTAAAAAAGTTGCCGCTACCAAATAATTGATTTTAAGGAGTATTATTTATGCTGAAGGATATTATAATTATTGCAGTAATAGTTGTAATAATAGGTCTTGCTTCGTTTTATATTTATAAATCAAAGAAAAGCGGTAAAAAATGTATAGGCTGTCCTGATAGCTGTTGTTGTTCGGGTAAAACAAAATGCAGCGGTTGCGGACAAGAAAAATAAATTATACCCCTCCCTTAATAAAAAAGCTCATGCCGTGCTCAAAAAAGCACGGCATGAGCTTTTTGTTAATAATTGGTTGAAAGTAGTGGTAAAAAGAGGTATACTATAAATATAATCATTATAATAATATTTAGGAGAAATTTCGGTTGTTAAAAGCAGTAATATTTTTTCTTTTGTGTATAACGCTTTTTTGCGGTTGTGAAACAAATAAAACTCAGTATTATAAGGATAAAGGAATAAACATTACTTTGCCTGATGATGATACGGTTAACGGATATAGGCAGTCACAAAATGACTATACGGCATCAGAAGAGCAAACGCATACATCCTCAAATCAATCTTATATCACATCATCACATAAAGAGGTTTTGGAATCGGTTTATTATGCAAATACAAATTCTAAAAAATTCCATCGTCCTTCTTGCGGTCTTGGTGTTAAAATTAAGGATGAAAATCTTTATGTTACCGATAGCAGGCAGGAGCTTATTGATAAAGATTATGAACCCTGTGGGCGATGTAATCCGTAATTTTAATGGTTATAAAAAAATTTAATAATAAAGAACCGCCCCGCTTTTGCGGGACGGCACTATCGCCCTTGGGCGATTTTTCTTTGAAAATTCCGAAATTTAACAACATTTATCGAACAACATATATTTCATGAAGGAAAGTTTCAAAATATTTTTTCAATACATAAACTCATTATTCACATTTTCGGATTTTTCAAAGCTTTTTTTAGTCACAGGTTGTATTCCGGCCGCCCATCCACATAATGATCATCACATTCCGAAAAGCTATCGGTTAGTGTTTCATCCGGAATTACGGGATATGGATACATTCTGTAACAAGGATGAGCTTTTAATCGGCCTAAAGGAAACGCAGTCTCATCAGTACCCTGCATATATATTTCAGGCACCGTATCTCGCTTTTCGTTTCTTTTATATTTCACTTTCTCACCCCAAGAGTATTTTGTGAATTAATACTGCAAACATTCCTGTAAAAAAATGGAGTTTTAAAAATGAAAAATGAAACAGAAACAATAGAATATATCCATTCTTTGGGATTTTTTTCAAAGGAAGCTTCACTTGAAAGAATAACGGCTCTTTTGAATAAACTAAATAATCCGCAAAATAATTTTCCATCAATTCATATTGCGGGGACTAACGGAAAAGGCTCAACTGCTGCATTTACCGCAAGTGTTTTAAGGTCTGCAGGCCTTAAAACAGCATTGTTTGTGTCACCATATATAATAGAGTTTAGGGAGCGTATAAGCATTAACGGTGAATTTATCTCTGCCGATGACCTTGTAAGGCTTTCCAATACCGTTAAAGAAACAGGAATTGAGGTTACGGAGTTTGAGTTTATAACGGCTGTGGCTTTTTTGTATTTTGCTGAAAAGAAATGTGATGTTGCGGTTGTTGAAACAGGTCTTGGTGGTAGACTTGATGCCACAAATACACTTCAAAATGTTTTGGTTTCGGTAATTACTAAAATAGGTCTTGACCATACTGCAATATTGGGTGATACGATTGAAAAAATAACGGAAGAAAAATGCGGAATCATTAAAAATGCCTTAACCGTTACATATCCTATGCAGGATGATACAGCGCTTGATGTAATTAAGAAAAGTGCGGATAATTTGGTGGTGCCTAATTTATCTAAATTAAAAATTAAAAATATTGAAAAAATTCAAAATGAATTTATTTATGATGGTGTTTGTTATAAAACACGGCTTTCGGGGAAATATCAGGTATATAATGCTGTAACCGCCATTGAAACGGTTAAAAACTGCGGAATTGAAATTGATGAAAAATATATTCAAGAGGGGCTTTTGCAAGCACAGTTTCCCGCAAGACTTGAATGTTTTGGTAAGGATAATAACATAATTCTTGACGGTGCTCATAACCCGGACGGTGCATATGCTTTGCGTGAAGTGTTAAAGGAATATGGTGGTAATGTAACGGCTGTTATAGGTATGATGAAGGATAAAAATGTTGATGAAGTGCTTTTATCGCTTTTGCCCCTTTGTAAAAGCGTTATAACCGTTACCGTTCCAAATAATCCAAGGGCAATGGATGCTGAGGAGCTATCACAAAAAGCAGAAAAATACTGCGGTGATGTTATGGTGGCGGAAAATCTTGATTTAGCATTAAAGCAAGCCAAAAATAAAGGGAATACGATATTTATTTTTGGCTCACTTTACTTGGCTTCGGCTGTAAGACCGCTGCTTTTGGCAAAATAAAATTTTTTTCGACACTTGGATATGACATAAAAAAAGAGGACAATGCCTTATTATGTAAGTAAGGCTTGTCCTCAATTTTTTTTGAAAGGATATTTTTAAATGGCAGTTGAAATTAATGTAACGGGTGAGGTTGTAACCGCCTTTCTTTCGGGAGAGCTTGATCATCATTCGGCACGATTTATGCGTGAAGCGATTGATGGTGCGGTAGAGCTTAATATGCCCACACTTTTGATACTTGATTTTGAGGGTATCAGCTTTATGGATAGTTCGGGCATAGGGCTTGTTATGGGGCGCTACCGTAATCTTTCCAAAACAGGTGCTCAAATGCATATCACGGGTACTTCGCCTCAAATTTATAAGGTTTTTAAGCTTGCCGGTATAGAAAGGCTTGCAAAATTGGAAGATAGTATGAAATACAGGGGGAAATAAATTATGGCAGTTATAAATCAATTTTCATTAAATATTCCGGCACGTTCGGCAAATGAAAGCTTTGCCCGTGCGGCGGTTTCGGCATTTGCTGCCCAGCTTGACCCAACTCTTGAAGAAATAAGTGATATTAAAACTGCGGTTTCTGAAGCCGTTACCAACTGCATTGTTCATGCATACGGTGAGGGTGCGGGGAAAATTTACATAAATGCCTGCATAACAGATGCGGGTGAAATTCGTATAAAAATTCGTGATAACGGGTGCGGAATTGAAAATATAGACCGTGCTATGGAGCCTCTGTATACAACTGTTGGCGGGGAAAGAGCCGGTCTTGGCTTTGCGGTTATGCAAAGCTTTATGGATGATATTAAGGTGCGTTCGGCAGTTGGCAAAGGAACACAGGTTGTATTGGTTAAGCGCATTAAACCTCGTTATACCGTAAATGGTTGAGCAAAAAAATGCACGCGAGAAGTTTATAGAAGAAAATTTAGGACTTGTTCATTCGCTTTGTCACCGATTTAAAGGCAGGGGAATTGAGTATGATGACCTTTATCAGGCAGGCTGTGTCGGTCTTGTAAAGGCTACCGATGCTTTTGATCATAGCCGTGGGCTTTGCTTTTCAACCTATGCAGTTCCTGTAATTTTGGGTGAAATACGCCGTCTTTTCAGGGATGGTGGTGCGGTTAAGGTTTCTCGAAGTTTAAAGGAGCTCTCCTTAAAGGTTACAAGGTTAAGCTCTCAAATGACTGCAGTTTTGGGTCGTGAGCCTACTGTTTCTGAGCTTAGTGAAAGGCTTGGGTGTTCAAAAGAAGAAATCAGTGAAGCCATTTCTGCTTCCCGTCCGGTTGTTTCGTTGACTTATGAAGATGATGACGGTGTTTCGGAATATGAGCTTCCAACCACAAGTGTTGAGGAGGAGCTTGCGGATAAGCTTTTAATATCAGGTGCGCTTGAAAGCCTTAGTGAGCTTGAAAGAAAAATTGTTTCATGCCGCTTTTATCACGGAATGACCCAAAGTAAAACAGCCGAACTTCTTTCAATGTCACAGGTTCAAATTTCCCGTAATGAAAAAAGGATATTGCAAAAATTAAAACCTTTGCTCACATAAGCAAAGGTTTTTTTAAAAGTCAATCTAAAGATATGAATTTTTCTATATCACTTCTTGTTGCAAGATCTGCTGTGGCGGCTGTGGCACAGCCTGCAGCAATTCCTAAAGAAAGTGCGTAATCAAAGCCGTTTTTTATGCCTGCTATAAATCCTGCAACCATTGAATCCCCTGCTCCAACAGTGTTTACAGGTGTTATTTTAAAGGCTTTACCACGGTGTATATGTCCGTTTTCATCTAAAAGTAATGCGCCCATTTCCCCTAAAGATACCAAAACATTTTGTGCGCCTTTTTGCTGAAGTGCTTTTGCGGCATTTGATATTTTATCATCATTTATAAGTTTCTCACCGCAAATTTCCTCAAGCTCAAAAAGATTTGGTTTTATTAAAAACGGTTTGTATTTGAGCACATTAAGCAGTAGCTTTCCGGTTGCATCAACAACCGTTTTTATGTGTTTTTCAGAAATAAATTTTAAAATTTCTTCGTAAATGTTATCGGGTAATGTTGAAGGTATGCTTCCTGCAAGAACTAAAATATCATCTGCTTTGAGCTTGATAAGCTTTGAAAAAAGCTTATCTATATCACCTTGCATTATTTGCGGACCTTGTGCATTTATTTCGGTTTCGCACATACCCTTTAGCTTTACATTAATTCTTGTCATACCGGAGTTGAGCTGTATAAAATCGGTATTAATGCCCATTTTTTGTAAGGAATTTTCAAGCTCTTTACCCGTAAAGCCTGCAATAAAGCCTAAAGCGGTGTTGGGTATATTAAGCTGTGAAAGCACCCTTGAAACATTTATTCCCTTTCCGCCAAAGAATATCTGCTCATATTTTGAACGGTTTGTTTGTCCTAAATTCAAATTATCGGTATGTAATAAATAGTCTATTGCAGGGTTAAAGGTTACTGTATAAATCATAATTGCTCCACATTTTTACTTTTTTTATATCTGATTATGCCGATTATTGATGAAATTACGGCAATGGCTTCGTTAATCATACCGCCTATTGAAAATACAAATATATTATATACAAAAACTAAAGGTGAGGTTATGAGTATGCTTTTTCGTATTGTTTGGGAATTTGGCAATGAGGTGAAAAGTGTGTTTAAAGCAAGACCCGCAATAATATACAGAGAATAATAATCCTCCCATGAAAAAACGCTTATACCAACCATTATTGCTGCAAAAATAAAAGGAAACAGCTTGCAGGAGAAGAATTTTTTATCATTGTTATAATATACGATATTTCTTAAAATAATTACTATGTTTAGTGCCAAAGCAGAGGTGGCATTTAATAATAAGTAATGAACGCAAAAGATTGTGGCTGTTATCGTTTGTATTATCATTAATTTTTTGTATGTTTTTGCTTGAAAGGCAAAGAAGTAAACTATAACTCCTGCTATGCCAAGTATTTGTGCAATGATTTCCATATTAATTCCTCTTTTTTTACATTAGATTTATTATATAATATAAGATAAATAATATCAATATAATAATATTGTTGTACATTGACATTATTTAAGCCGTATGATATAATTTTTTTGTTGATTTAGCTAAAGTTTAAATTGGAGTGAATGTATATGACTATTATAACCTGCGTTAAACAGGTACCCGGAACAAATAAAGTGGCAATCGACCCCGTTACCGGTACCTTAAAGCGTGATGGTGTGGCATCAAAGCTTAATCCTTATGATTTATTCGCTCTTGAAACCGCCTTTGTTTTGGCAGAGCAAACAAACGGTAAGGTTAAAGCATTATCAATGGGTCCACCCCAAGCAAAAGGTGTTTTGGAGGAAAGCCTTTGGATGGGTGCGGATGAAGGCTTGCTGCTTTCTGACCGTGCTTTTGGTGGGGCAGATGTTGCCGCAACAAGCTATTGTTTAAGTCTTGGTGTTGAAAAATTAGGTGAGTATGACATTATTATTTGCGGAAAACAAACTACCGATGGTGATACCGCACAGGTGGGGCCTGAGCTTGCTGAAAGATTGGGAATTGAGCATGCGGCAAATGTTTTAAGCGTGGATAAAGTGGATGAAAACAGCATTACCGTAACGCTTGACCTTGACGGTGTTCAGCAAACCCAAAAAATGAGTCTTCCTTGCCTTATTACAATGGAAAAGGATACAAATACTCCTCGTCTTCCTTCTTATTTAAGAAGAAAGGCTGTATGTCCTGAGCAAATAAAGATATGTTCGCTAAAGGATTTTCCAAATGCGGATGTTTCAATGCTTGGAATAAACGGTTCACCAACCCGTGTTGAGCGTATTTTCTCGCCTGAAGTTCGTGAGGGTCAGCCTTTGCTCACAGGAGGAGCAAAAGAGTTAAGTCAAAAGCTGTATGATATACTTTGTCAGGAAAAATTTGTGTAAGGAGGGCGGTATAAATGGGAATTGTAATACATAAGGATGCCGTAAATGCGGATGTTGCTGCCTCTTTGCAGAAGCTTTGCCCCTTTTCTGCTATTGATTATATTAATGGTGAGCTTTCAATTAATGCCGCCTGTAAGGGTTGTAAAATCTGTATAAAAAAAGGGCCTGCAGGTGTTCTTAGCTGGCAGGATGAAGAAAAAAAAGAAATAATAGATAAATCGCTTTGGCGTGGTGTTGCGGTTTTTGCGCAATGCCGGGATGATGGCTTGCACCCCGTAACAGCTGAGCTTATCGGAAAAGCTAAGGAGCTCGCAGCTGTAATCGGGCAGGAGGTTTTGGCTGTAATTATCGGCTGTGATTTGGGCTGTCAGATTGATGAGCTTTTATCATATGGGGTGGATAAGGTTTATGCTTATGATAACCCTGCCTTTGCTGATTTCACAATAACTCCTTATGCCAATGCTTTTTATGATTTTATTGATAAGGTAAAGCCCGGGTCAATTCTTGTAGGCGCTACAAATATAGGCCGTTCCTTGGCGCCAAAGGTTGCGGCAAGGTGTAATACAGGTCTTACTGCTGACTGTACGGTGCTTGAAATGAAGGAAAATACTGACCTTGTGCAGATTCGCCCTGCTTTTGGCGGAAATATTATGGCTCAAATAGTAACCCCTAATGCTCGCCCGCAGTTTTGTACCGTAAGGTATAAGGTTTTTTCTGCTGTTCAAAGAAATGAAAATATATGCGGCAAGGTTTACAATATGGAAATTGCTTCTGATTTATTGCTCGGAAAAACACAGGTGATTTCTAAAGTTCAAAAGGAAAAAGAGGTTGATATTTCCGAAGCGGAGATTATTGTTGCTTGTGGCAGAGGTTTTAAAACCCAAGCAGATATTGATTTGGCACGCAATTTGGCTCAGCTTTTGGGCGCACAGCTTGCCTGTACAAGACCTTTGGTTGAGGCAGGGTGGTTTGATCCACGTCGTCAGATAGGCCTTTCAGGGCGCACCGTTAAACCTAAGCTCATAATTGCGCTGGGAATCTCAGGTTCGGTTCAGTTTGCGGCAGGTATGAACGGCTCTGATAGAATAATTGCTGTAAATTCTGATTCTAATGCGGCAATATTTAATGTTGCACATATAGGTCTCGTGGGAGATATTTATGAAATACTACCCCGTCTTATAGAAAAAATAAAGGAGGGCAGGGCAGATGTATAAGGTAATGGATAATAATGATTTTGATGCCCTTCGTTTAATCACTTCTCCCGAAAGGGTATTGGTGGGTGAAGAAATTAATCCTGATTATGCCCATGATGAATTGGGCGGTATAAGCCGTATGCCCGAAGCCTTGGTGCGTGTGCTTTCCACGCAGGAAATATCAAAAATTATGGCTTATGCCAATGAAAATAATATTCCTGTTGCAGTAAGAGGAAGCGGTACGGGGCTTGTTGGCTCTTGCGTTTCAATACACGGCGGTATAGTTTTGGAAACCACGGGGATGAATAAAATTTTGGAGCTTGATGAGGAAAATCTCACCGTAACATTGCAACCGGGTGTTCTTCTTATGGAGCTTGCCGCTTTTGCTGAAGAAAACGGTTTTTTGTATCCGCCTGACCCCGGTGAAAAAAGTGCAACAATAGGTGGTAATATTTCAACAAATGCCGGCGGAATGCGTGCTGTAAAGTATGGAACAACAAGGGATTATGTGCGTTCTTTAACGGTGGTTTTGCCTGATGGTACAGTAACACAGCTTGGTGGAAAGGTTGTGAAAAACAGCTCTGGTTATGACCTTAAAGACCTCATTATAGGCTCTGAGGGAACACTTGCCGTAATAACGGAGGCTACCATGAAGCTTCTTCCTCTTCCTCAGGTTACAATTTCACTTTTAGTTCCCTTTAATGATATTGAAGCTGCTATAAATACCGTACCAAAGCTTATTAAAAGCCGCTATTCACTTACGGCTATTGAGTTTATGGAGCGTGGCACAATACTGTTTTCTGAAGATTATTTGGGCAAGCGTTTTCCTGATCGCAAGGCACCTGCATATTTACTGCTCACTGCAGACGGTAATGACCGTGAAACGGTTGATAAGGAGCTTTACGGTGTTGCGGAGCTTTGTATAGAAAACGGTGCGGTTGATGCGTTTTTTGTGGATACTGAAGAACGGAAGTCTACAGTATGGTCGGCAAGAGGTGCATTTTTGGAGGCAATAAAGGCATCCACAACTGAAATGGATGAATGTGATGTTGTAGTACCAAGAAACCGTGTTGCTGAATTTGTGCTTTATACTCATACCGTTTCAGAGCAACTTGATATTAGAATACCAAGCTTTGGCCATGCGGGAGACGGTAATTTACATATCTATATCTGCCGTGATGATTTAGATGAAAAGCAGTGGCATGAAAAGCTTTCGAAGGCTTTTGAGCTTTTGTATGAAAAGGCTCGTGCTATGGGAGGTCTTGTTTCGGGAGAACATGGAATAGGTTATGCTAAGCGTGGGTATTTAGCGCAGTCTTTAGATAATGCTCAGCTTGAAATTATGCGTGCTATAAAGAAGGTTTTTGATCCTAAAAATATTCTTAATCCTGATAAAATAATATAATTTTTCAAAAAAATTAATATTTCAAATTTTAAAATTACCCTGCAACCGTATAATATGGTTGCAGGGTAATTTAGTTTGTGAACTGAAAGTTAATTTTGTAATAAAACTATTAAGTTTTGGTTGAGTTTTTCCTCAAAATATGAGATAATAAAGAAAATTATGTTTATTTCAGGGGTAGAGTATTATGCAAAATACAAGAAGTTCTTTTACAGGGAAAATAGGCTTCGTTCTTGCGGCGGCAGGTTCGGCTGTAGGTCTTGGAAATATATGGCGCTTTCCGTATCTTGCCAATAATTACGGTGGCGGTTTATTTCTGCTTATATATGTGCTTTTGTCTGTAACCTTCGGTTTTACACTTATGATAGCAGAAATTGCAATAGGCAGAAAAACAGGTCTTAGCCCTTTGGGTGCATTTAAAAAGCTTAATAAGCGTTTTGCTTTTGTGGGTTATCTTGCAACCATAATTCCAATGCTCATATTACCCTATTATTCGGTAATAGGTGGTTGGGTAATGAAGTATTCGGTAGGATTTGCTATAGGCCATGATAAGCAAATGGCAATCGGAGATTATTTTTCTGATTATATATCTGCCAAAGGCGCTCATAATTTTATTGAGCCTATAGGTTGGTTCTTGTTGTTTGTAGGTCTCACCGCTGTAATTGTTATGCTTGGTGTGCAAAAGGGTATTGAAAAGGTTAGTAAGGTTATGATGCCGGTATTGGTATTGCTTATAATCTTTATTGCCGCATATTCAATAGTAACAATGGACGGTGCCGCTCAGGGTGTAAAGTATTACTTGCTTCCTAATTTTAAAGGGCTCACACCCACAAAACTTTTAATGACGATAGTTGCCGCTATGGGTCAGCTTTTCTATTCTATGTCACTTGCTATGGGTATTATGATAACCTTTGGCTCTTATATGAAAAAGGATGTTAGCATTGAAAAATCCACCCATCAGATAGAGTTTTTTGATACAGGTATTGCTTTTCTTGCAGGTCTTATGATAGTTCCCGCAGTTTTCGTATTTAATGGCGGTGACCCCGAAAAAATGAACAAAGGTGCGGGTCTTATGTTTGATACACTGCCTAAGGTATTTGATACAATGCCCGGAGGCAGATGGATAGGACTTATATTCTTTGTAATGGTATTCTTTGCGGCTCTTACTTCATCAATCTCTCTTATGGAGACTATAGTTGCCGTTATTCAGGATAAATTTAAAATGGGAAGAAAGACCGCTTGTGCTATAGTTTTGGCCATTTCCTTGGCTTTGGGTCTGCCCAGTGCACTTGGCTCAAGTATCTGGTCTCAAATCACTATTTTAGGCAAGGATTTCCTTGGTTTCTTTGATTTCGTAAGTAACAGTGTGCTTATGCCTATAACAGCATTTGCAACCTGTATACTTGTGGCATTTGTTCTTAAACCCAAATCGGTTATTGAGGAGGTACAGCTTAATGGAAAATTCAAACAAAAGGGTATGTTCTCATTTGTAATCCGTTATGTTGCCCCTGTGTTTATAATTGCAATTCTTGTTTCATCCGTGCTTGAAGCACTTGGTGTTATTGAATTTTAATGTATAACAAAAAACACCTTTCGTATGAAAGGTGTTTTAGTCTGTTGAAAGACCTGAATTTTATTTTTATTATGCTAATTCAACCGTGATAACACATTCGCCGTTTGTGGGTATCATATTTCTATCAATACCGCAAGAGTTATTGATAGAAATCTTATCACCGTTAATTTTAACCTCTTTGACCGAGTATTTGTTCGGCTCAAGGCGGTTTTGGTTTTGGTAGCATACTTTGATTTTTCTGTCAAAGAAATCAACCTCTATTGAGGCTGTGCCATCTGCATCAAACTGCTCAGGCAATAGCTTTGGCTCTAATACTAATGCGCCGTTTTTGCCCTTAACACCGAACATTTCACAAATTACCGTCATCATATACCAGCTTGCAGAGCCTGTAAGATAACTGTAAAGTCCGTGGCCTTTAGGGTCAAAATATTCGGGAATAGCAGGGTATATATGTGAACGGGAGAAGTTATCTGCCGCTTTATAAAGTGCGTTTAGTGCCTTAAAGCCTTCTTCTGCGTGGTTTCTTTGATAAAGCCCGTTTGCATACATAACCGCCATGTGGCTGAATACTGCACCGTTTTCCTTGTGACCGTAAGCAAATCCGAAAAGTCGTCCCAAATCGGTCTTTATTTCCTTAAAATCGGTGTTTAGCTTATAGCCACCTATTTCCTCGCTGAAAAGAAGTGCATCTGCAGATTTTGTTATAGAATTTATCATTTCCTCATCTGCAATACCACTCATCACGGCAAAGGTTTGTCCTGTGAGCATCATTCGTGTTTTGCCGTTTATTACACCTTCGGTCTTGCGGCCGGAATCATCATAATAGCTGTTATACCATTTTCCTTTTTCACAGCTTATTATTTCGTTTTGATTTATTACTTGCTTTAAATGTTCTGCTTTTGCGGTAAGGTCACATATCAGCATATCAGGGTCGGCGGCAATTCTTTCACCGCTTACACAGTGCTTTACAGCCTCACAGTAACGCTTTAAAACATCTGTTTTGTATTCTATGCTGTTATAATCGGCACCGTTTGCATAGTCAAGCAATGTAAATAACTCTTTAGAGAGAAGTATCTGCTTGCCCTTTGCTTTTAAATCGGCAATAAATGCAGAAATATCAAGCAAATTTTTGTAATAAAGGCAGGTAAATGCAACACTTTCGCCTCTGTTTGCCGCCATATCAAGACCGTCATTCCAGTCAGCACCCTCAAGACGCATAATGTTGTGTTCACCAACATTAAAGAATACCGAAAGATTTTGAAGAATTAAATGCTCCAATATACTTCCGTAATAAATTTCACCGCTGTCGGTCTTTACATTATTGCCCATTGAATCGTTCCAAAGGGTATCCTTATCTTTAGCACGGCAGGCCTGAATATCCTTGAAATATACCTGATCCTTTATAAGCAATTCGTTGTCACCCGTTTGGTCAATATAAAGCTTGGTTGTAACGGTAGACCAAGCGCCGTGGTCCATCCATACACGGGTTATGTTGTTGCGGTCGGCAATAAATTCGCCCGGTGCCTCACCGATAATGGTGGCATTTGTACCGTCAATTCTAACACCTGCAAAATTATTTACAAGTATTTCTCTTACACCGTTTGGATCACTAAGCAATAAAGCTAAACAATCCTGCCAAAGGTCACGCCAACCTCTGCCACCCCTGCCGTAATCGTGGTGGGGTAGGAAAGAGCAACCGTACATGCGCCTCATAAGTGGCTGTGCGGATACCCATTTAATCCAATTATCAAAATCCTTATCAGCGGTGTGTATGTGCGATATAGCCGCTTTTTGCCAATATTCCTTAGTGGTTTCAAGCAGGCGGTCAAATTCTTCTTCACAAAGGTATTTTTGTATGTTGAGGTTTCGTTTCTTATCTACAGCAAGCACTATAATGTATGAAATGCTTTCACCTGCATTTAATACCTTATCCTCAAACTGCATAGCCGCAATACATTCTTCACCGTTAAGGCAGTAGCCCTCTTTATAGGGAAGAGCTGAGCCTATACTTTGCGGATTTGTAAGTGAACCGCCCTCTCCTATAAATTCATCTACAGACGGCATAAAGCCAATCGGTAAACTGCCGTCACAACAGGCGGCATAAACACCGTATTCAACCGTGTTAAGGCGGTGTCCACGCTCATCAAATGTGAGGGTGGGGTCTATTTTTATACCGTTTTTAAGCACCTTTATGCGGTGTAAAAGGGATGTTACATGGCGGTGGTCTCTTATATTATCGGCACTTCGGCAATAAAGCGGAATAGCGGTATATGGCTTAAATGTAACGGCATTTTCGCCTGTATTGGTAATGGTTACCTTGTGTAATTCTACCGTATCATCAGTTTCGGGGCAGAAGGAAAGAACTTCTGCCTTTATTCCGTTTGATTTATTCTTTCTTGTTATCTTGTGCCATAAAAGTCCCGCTTCCAAAAAGCTTTCATCGGTGGATGTATCGCTAAAGCGTTCAGCCTCTTGTTTGGAGGATGCTCCCGTAACCGACCACGCACCGCTATCCTTAAAATACAACCAAAAGTTTCTTGAAACACGGCTGTCTGCAAGGTCTCTTATTGAAACAGGCTGCAAGATAAAGGTGTTTTGATCGGTTTTTGCATCACCCGAAAGTAAGGGTGTAACGGCACTTTTCATTCCGGCAGAGTTTGCAATCGGAAAGTAAAGTCCGCTGTATTTCTCCGGGGAATTCAGAATAAAATCCCCGGAATTGTTAATAAACTTATATTTTTCCATTTACAGTTCACCGTTAAGATAGAACATATAAGTATGTCCGAATTTGAGATCAACTTCAAGCTGTTTTACACCCTTGCCGTAGCTCTTTTTCTCGTATACCTCATATGGGTCGCACTCTTTCTTGAAGTGAATGGTATGCTTTCCTGAGAAGTTTGCATGTATACATACAAAGTTTTCATCTGCATAAATAACATCATCGTTGTAGTTGTAGATATGGCATCCCGAATACTCTGCAAGTGACATAAGTAATTCATTACGCAAAACATGTGAAGCACAATAAACGCTGGTATAACCCTTGTCAAGCTTCTTCATAACAAGAGCAGGGCGGTTATCTATGCAGTATCTGCCCAAAACCTCCATATCCTGATTTTCGTCAATATCAAAACCGGGTGCCATATAAGGCGGTAAAAGCTGACGGTCTGCCCACATAATGCCGATAACCTCACGGTCAATATAGCCGTAAATGCGGTCAGCATCGGCATACTTCATTGCAGGATGCTCTAAGTTTGTAACACGGAATTTTGGTGAAATATTATCATCAATAACACTTACCTTAAAGCCTGTGGTCTTTTCAATGTTTTCTGCCGTCATTGGTGTTTCCTTTTCGGGGTCAACAAATCCGGGAGCATAAAGCCAAACAACGGTAGCGTTGTTTTTAGCAGCTTTTTTATCTATAACAGCTCTTTCTTCATCTGTAAGGCAGTAGCAGTTAAGCATAACATACATCTTGTAATCGGGCATATCATCCCTTGCCATATCATCGTGGAAATAGTAATCTACAGGAGCACCAAGTCTTGCAAGATCGCTTGTGCGGTAAAGATCAAGCACATATCTATCGGTATAGCGGGAAACAAAATGTATACTTTCCTGATCATAAATAAGAGCTATTTCGTTCTTCTTTTCACGGTTTACTGCGGCATACTTTTGGGCAATTTCCTGCTGCTGTTTAAACATTGCAAGAATATGCGGATCATCATATCTGCCACCCTGAGGATTCTGGTCAAACCACCAACCGAAAATTCCCTCACAAAGGTCTCTTGCAAAGTCACGCTTCATTGTTTCAACCGAATCAAGCGATGTAAAAAGATGTCCTGCGTCACGGTAGAAATCGGGGTCGTTGTGGGTGCGGCTGTCATCCTCGGAAATAAATATCATATTTCTGATTCTGAAAGAATCCTGCATTTCTCTTTGGCAGGTAAGTCCGCCGGGGAAACGGTTATTGTAGGTTGGGGGAGCTGCCAAAAAGTCTACCTTGCCACTGTCAAGAATCTTGAGCATTCCTGCACAAGTACCCATATCAAAATAATCGGTACAAGCGTAAGCACCATAGAATGCGCCAACAAGCTTGCCGGTTTTATAACGCTCTTTAAGAGCAGAGGCAAAATGAACAATGCTGTTTGCCGTTCCCTTGTGCCAGCAGTTATGGAAGTCAAACACATTCATATAATCATTAGCGTTAAGGAACACGCCTAAATGTGTAGGAGCCTTGGGATTAAGGAAATCATCCACATCGCTGTGTCCCTCAAAACCGTGCATTAAATCAATTATTTGGTTATCTATATCAACATATTCTCTTTCGGGAATGGTGGGGATATGCGGTGCTTCAAAGGAAGCATTTGGCATTTTCCAAGTTTTACGCAAATTTTCTTCTGTGCCGTATTTTTCTCTTAAAAGCTTACCAAATTCCTTGCGGAAAGAGGGGGATATATCTGAATAACGATTTTCCTTTGGCTCAATAAGGCGGTTCATATAATACCATTCGGAAGTTCCGCCTGCCGCCAAGAAATAACCTATAACACGATCTCCAAAATCCGAAGCATCAACTAAATCACAGAAGTCATAAAGTGCCTTAACACCGTCTCTTCTCCAATTTTCAGAACACATTGAATAGTTTCCGGGCACTTCATCGCCGTGAATTTCGGAGCACATAACACACTCCTTATGACCACCGTCACTATAGGTTACAAGATCATCGGGATGCTCGTGCATCCACTTAACGGGAGGATGCATACCGATACGAACGATTATGTATGCATCGGGTGCGGCATCAAGAAGCATTTTTACCTCTTCTGTAAATACATCCCATCCTCTGCGTTCATACCATTCGTGTCCCTGCTTATTACGCATCATTTCACCGGGGCGAAGCCAATCTGTATTAGCGTATACAAAAAATACCTGTATACCCGATTCTCTTATTCTTTTTATGTAGTCGGGTCTTTTTATTCTTGAAGTAAATGCCATTGGCATAACGGGTTTTCCGTCAATCATAATAGTTGGTGCACCATTATAATTTTCAATTACTGCATAACTCATACACATTCTCCTTTGTGATGATATTTTTATCAATTATAACATAAAAAACGAGAATAAAATATAACATTTCATTCTCGTTTTTTTGTTTTAAGATATAAAATTAATAGGCTTGCATACCTTTGCGGTATATAAGCCTATTTTTTGGTTGAAAATAATACAGAATTGTTATAAGTATTACCGTACATTTTCACTATCGTTTTTTTATTTTAATATAAGTTTTCCATCAGAACTAACAAAATCTCCAAATACACCTGATTGACCTAATCTTACTTTCTCTTTCACAGTACCATAAACCGTCACTGTTAAGGATTCATGACATTCTGAAAAAGCTAAATCTCCTATACTGTCAAGCGAACCCAATACTGTCACATTTTCAAGACTTGAGCATCCTTCAAATGTACTACGGCGTATTGTTTTTATCGAAGCCGGAATAACAATTTCTTTAAGACTACTGCAATGTCTAAATGCAGAGATGCCAAGCTCACAAACAGTATCCGGAATAGTTATACTTTTTAAAGAAAAACAGAAGTCAAATGTCATTTCCGGTAAAGCCGTAACAGAAGCAGGAATATTTATTTCTTCAAGGCTTTTACATCCATTAAAGGCAGAATTTTCAAAAAGTGTAATAGTGTCCGGAAGAACAATGCGTTTGATTTTATTGCATTCATGAAAAGCTAAACTTCCTATAGTAGTTACAGGCAACCCTTTAAATTCAGATGGAACCTCAACAATCTCCTTAGTGCAATTTTTGGCGTCATCAACCATATATGCTGAGCCGTCTTTCAAAAGCTTAAACACCAAACCATCGCTGTTTACCAGTTCATCAGTGGAATTCTTTCTGTTAGATGTGTCTCGGTCTTTTGATTTTCCGGTATCTTCCGCCGCATCACAAGCAGCAAACATAAAACACATAACCAATACCATTAAAATCGCTATTATTTTTTTCATACCTATATCTCCTTTTAAATAAGACAAAAATAAGTCGTGGGACATTTCCCTGTATTTTTCCGACTACCTGTTTAATTCTGATGAGAGCAACAATTAATTCCTTATTTCTTGTTTTTTAAAATATACTCAATTTGTTGCTTGCAAAATTCAATTTGTTTTTGTGCCATTGATGAATTCGCAAATTTTTTGAAAACAGATATTGCTGTGTTATATAATCTTATTGATTTATCGTCACTTATTTCAGGTAATTCAGCAACCCTCATACAATCAAAAGCAAAAGAAAAACTTGTTTTATCCTCCGTGTTTTGTAAAAATTCAAATAAAGACTTTATAGCCATTGAACTATAATAATTTATATGTGGGTCATTATCATTTAGATTTTCTGCAATAATATTGCAGGTATCGTACATACTGTATAATTTTCTGAATGATGGGTTTGCATCATATATTTCAAATAAATCTTTTGCAACTTTAAGAAGCTCTTCTTTATCATCTACAAATTCATTATTATCTAAAAACATCATATAATCGTACATAGCATCGATTTCAATTAAATATTTTTTAATAATTGGAATAATTAACTTATATCTCTCAATGATTTTTTGTTCTGTAGCTGAAGAAACTTCTACATTTTGCATTAACAAATTAATGGCTAATAACTGCTCTTTTATACATTTTCGAGCTGCGTCTTCGATTGCACCTAAATACAATTGTTCTGATTTCATAAAATCATTCATAATCATATCGGATGGCAGCTCTTCTACCGCTTCATACAGATCACCTTTTTCAAAAAATCTGTATGCCTTTTTTTGCCTTTCAGACATTTCTGCGGACGTTAAATTTTGAATCATATGTAATGAAACTTTGAATATTCTTTTTTGCAAAGTGCGTATGTTGCTCTCTAAATTTATTATTTCCCTTTTTGCTCTGTCAAATTCCTGAAAATCACTATCGTTTTTATCGAGTTTTCCCTTAATTTCCTTTAAGTAATCTTCCATTTCACGCAAATTGTTTTCAAGTAAATTTAATCTCCCGTTATTTGCAAACTCAGATACATTATCAAGAGACATAACTGATTTTCCGTCCACGATACAATTGCCGTTTCTGATATCAACGTCAGCAAAACTCATTTCTTGCAACTTTAAAACGAGAAGAATTCGCAATTTTATAGTATCAATATGATCAAAGGTTCCGTAATAGTGTTCGAAAACTTTGTCAAGCTTTTCCTTAAATTTTAAAAGACTATCCTCTGCTTTTTTATCTCCTAAAACCTTAAAATATGTATAAATCTTCGGTTTACCTGATTCTTCAAACTTTTTGCGGGCGACCTCAAATTCTTCTTCTGTATAAGTACCGGCTTTTGTGAAGAAAATAAAAAAACAAAAATCACTCTGTCTGACTTTATCATTTATTATTTCTTGTGCACGGATTTTTGAATAGGCATTATCTAAGTTTTCGCATAACAGCGGTTTGATTTTTATGTCATAATTCTCTTCAAACTCATCACTTATATTGTAAATGAAATTTTCAATATCCTTACGTTCAATAGCAAATTCGGTTATAGATGAACCTAAGAAAATTCTTATAATTTTTCTCATTTTTTTCACATCCTTGAAAATTTTTACACGAAGACGGGGAGGGGGTTCTGTGTCTTTTATCCGTCTCTTACACTTTTGTTAATTATGGATACTATCAATAAATTTATTATATCATTCCATTTTTTTACTGTCAATAAATATCACGAAGCTGTAATCTTAAAAATAGCACACAAAAAGCAAACGACCGAATTTTGAACGAGAAATTCGGTCGTTTTTATAACTTTATTTTGCCGCAATAAGTGAATCAATGTATTGCTTTGCGGCTCTTGCTGAACGGTTGCCTCGGCTTAAAGTAAAGCGTTCGGCACCGGCTTCAAGCTCTTCACGGGGCATATCAATGCCATGTTGCTCTGCCAAATGATGAACTATGTCAAGATAGGTCTTTTTATCGGGGCGTTGGAATGTGATTTGTATACCGAAACGCTCCGAAAGAGATATGATTTCCTGCATAGTGTCATTTCTGTGAATATCGTCACCTTCACGGTCAGAAAATTTCTCTTTAACAAGATGACGGCGGTTGCTTGTGGCATAAATTACAACATTCTGTGATTTTGCAGAAACAGAACCCTCTAAAATTGCCTTTAATGCGCTGTAATTATCATCATCCTTTTGGAACGAAAGGTCATCAATAAAGAGGATGAATTTAAGCGGATTTTCGGTTAATTCATCAAGAATTGCCGGAATTTCACGAAGCTGTTCTTTTCTAACCTCTAAAATTCGAAGTCCCTCATCATGAAGCTCATTAACCACTGCCTTTATTGTAGATGATTTTCCTGTGCCTGCATCACCTGTGAGCAAAATATTTGCGGCAGGCTTGCCCGAAAGAAGTGCTTTTGTGTTATCAATGATTATCTGCTGTTCACGCTTGTAATCAATAAGCTCCTCCAAACGGGTATTATCGGGATTGCAAACGGGTACGATATGCTTTTCGTCATTGATATAGAACATATAATAACGGGAATAAATACCATAACCGTATTTACCTATATTTTCAATTCTGTGGAAATACGAAGCTGTAATATCGGTTTCGTATGAATCAAATTCAGGTAAATAGCCGTTCCAATTAATGCCCTCACGCAGTATTTTTGGAGTAAGTGAGCATACACGGTTTAATATCAAAAGCTCTTGCTTTACCGCATTTTCTATATGCTTTGAAACCGTTTCGCCCCTTCCGATCGAACGGATAAATACATTTTCATCATCGTTTACAATACCTGAAACATAGTCGGTAAAATTGTTTGTATGAGAAGCGTATAAAAGGGAAACAAATTCACAATAGCTATCAATGCAAAGGTCTTCATCACCGCTGTTTTTTTGCTCTAAAAATTTGTTAAGAGCCATTATTACAGGGTCTTTAAGTAAATTCCTGAAAACGGTAAGTGAGCGCAGTTTAATATTCAAATGACTCATTTGTTTAAAATTGCTCCTTCAGCACCGCTTGAAACAAGCTTTGCATAGCGTTTAAGGTAACCTGAAAGCTCCTTCTGTTTTGGAACAAAGTTTTTCATTCGTTCGTTGAGTTCGTTTTCATCTACCAAAAGCTCAAGGCGGTTTTCGGGAATATTTATGCTTATGATGTCGCCGTCTTTAACTACACCGATAAGTCCGCCGCTGGCAGCTTCTGGAGAAACGTGACCAATACAAGCACCCCTTGTAGCACCGCTGAAACGACCGTCTGTAATAAGGGCAACCTGACTTCCAAGTCCCATTCCCATAATTGCGGATGTGGGATTAAGCATTTCTCTCATACCGGGGCCGCCTTTTGGTCCTTCATAGCGGATAACAACAACATCGCCTGCAACTATTTTACCTGCGTTTATTGCGGTTTGTGCGTCCTCTTCGCAATCAAAAACCTTTGCAGGGCCTGTATGAACAAGCATTTCGGGTGCTACAGCAGAACGCTTAACAACGCTTCCATCAGGAGCGAGATTACCTCTGAGTACCGCAATACCACCGGTTTCGCTATAGGGATTTTCTATCGGACGGATAACATCGTGATTAAGATTTATACATCCTTCAATGTTTTCACCAACCGTTTTGCCTGTTACGGTCATACAATCGGTATAAAGCAGATTTTTCTTATTAAGCTCGTTCATAACGGCATAAACACCGCCTGCCTCCTCAAGCTCTTCCATATATGTGCGTCCTGCAGGAGCCAAATGGCAAAGGTTTGGGGTTTTAGCGCTTATCTTATTGGCAATATCCAAATTAAGATCAACACCACATTCATTAGCGATAGCAGGCAAATGGAGCATACTGTTGGTGGAACAGCCAAGTGCCATATCAACGGTGAGTGCATTCATAAGAGCCTTTTCGGTCATAATATCACGAGGGCGGATATTTTTTCTCACAAGTTCCATAACAGCCATACCTGCATGCTTTGCAAGCTCAATACGGGCAGAATAAACTGCCGGAATTGTGCCGTTACCTTTAAGTCCCATACCCAAAGCTTCCGTTAAGCAGTTCATAGAGTTAGCAGTGTACATACCTGAACACGAACCGCAGGTTGGGCAGGTTTTTTCTTCAAACTCACGAAGCTTAGCATCGTCAATTTTACCTGCTGAATATGCACCGACAGCCTCAAACATACTTGAAAGGCTGGTCTTTTTACCCTCAACATGACCTGCAAGCATTGGTCCTCCACTTACGAAAACGGTGGGGATATTAAGTCTTGCAGAAGCCATTAAAAGGCCGGGAACATTCTTATCGCAGTTGGGTATCATAACAAGACCGTCAAATCCGTGAGCCAAAACCATAGATTCGGTAGAATCGGCAATTAAATCACGGGTTATAAGTGAATATTTCATACCTTTGTGTCCCATTGCAATACCGTCACAAACGGCAATAGCGGGGAATACAATAGGTGTTCCGCCTGCCATAGCAACTCCAAGCTTAACAGCCTCGGTTATTTTATCAAGATTCATATGTCCGGGTACGATTTCGTTGTATGAGCTTACAACGCCGATAATCGGACGTGAAAGCTCTTCTTTGGTAAGACCCAAAGCGTGATAAAGTGAACGGTGGGGCGCATTACCAAACCCGTCAACAATGGTATCCTTAATCATAATTGCCTCCAAAATTAAGTATTTCGGGGCGGATGATAAACATCCGCCCTTAGATTTAAAGTTTAATATTAGTTGTTAATGAGCTTGTCCTCATCGCTCCAGCTATAGAGCTTGCGGATATCCTCACCGATAACCTCGGAAGGATGCTCACTTGCAAGTTTACGCATAGCCTTGAAGTGTACCTGACTGCCTGCATCAGACATATCAAGCAAGAAGTCTTTTGCAAAAGTACCGTCCTGAATATCGGAAAGAACCTTCTTCATAGCCTTCTTGGTTTCTTCTGTAATAATCTTGGGTCCTGTGATGTAATCACCGTACTCAGCAGTGTTGGAAATGGAGTATCTCATACCGCTGAAACCACTCTGATAGATAAGGTCAACGATAAGCTTCATCTCGTGGATACACTCAAAGTAAGCGTTTCTGGGGTCATAACCTGCCTCAACAAGTGTTTCAAAACCTGCCTGCATAAGAGCACAAACACCACCGCAAAGAACAGCCTGCTCACCGAAAAGGTCGGTTTCAGTTTCGGTACGGAATGTGGTTTCAAGAACTCCTGCACGAGCACCGCCTATACCGAGTGCGTAAGCAAGACCAATCTCCAAAGCATCGCCTGTAGCATCCTGCTCAATAGCGATGAGGCAGGGAACACCCTTACCAACCTGATACTCACTTCTAACGGTGTGTCCAGGGCCTTTGGGAGCAACCATGATAACGTTTACATTCTTTGGTGGCTTAATGCAACCAAAGTGAATGTTAAAGCCGTGAGCAAATGCTAAGGTCTTACCCTCGGTCATATAAGGCTCAATGCTTTCGGTGTAAAGCTTAGCCTGCTTTTCGTCATTGATAAGTATCATAACGAGATCTGCATTCTTAGCAGCCTCTGCAGCGGTCATAACTTTAAGACCCTGTGCTTCAGCCTTTGCCCAGCTTTTGCTGCCCTCATAAAGACCAACGATAACATCAACACCGCTGTCTTTAAGGTTGAGTGCGTGAGCGTGTCCTTGAGAACCGTAACCGATAATTGCAACTGTTTTGCCTGAAAGCTTACCTAAATCACAATCCTGCTGATAAAAAATTCTTGCCATAATAATTAACCTCTTTCATAAAAAGAATTTATACAAAGATCATCTAATTAAAGATAAAACCTTGGTTTACAAATAGTTTGTTTTTCTGATGGTGGATTCACCACGTTCAAGTGAAACGATACCTGTACGGCATATTTCCAAAACGGTGTAATCCTTCATAAGTGTGATGAAATCGTCAATTCTGCGTGTTTCATCGGTTAACTGCATTATAATACAATCCTTTGTATAATGCAATGTTTTTGCGTGAAAAGCCATTGCCGCATCACGAATATCACCCCTGGTTTCGGGTTCGTTTTTCATTTTTATAAGCAATAATTCACAGCTTACAGAATCATCGTGGTGCATTTCTTTTATTGAGCATACATCCGGCAGCTTGTAAAGCTGGTTTATAAGCTGTTCCTTTGTCTGCTCCTCACCGTCAAACATTACGGTCATTCGGGAAAAGCCTGCAGATTCCGCCTCACTAACGGTAAGACTTGTAATGTTGAACTGACGGCGTCTGAACATACTTGTTACACGGTTAAGAACACCAAACTGGTTTCGTACCAATACTGCTACAGTAAATCTTTGCATATCAGTCACCAACCTTTACAATAATATCATCCATAGAACCGCCCGGAGGAAGCATTGGAAGTACAAATTCATCCTTATCAATTATACATTCAACAAGATAGGGAGTATTAGATTCAAATGCCCTTGTTAAAGCCTCATCCAAAACTTCAACCGTTTCAACCTTTTCACCATTTGCTCCAAATGCTTTTGCCAATGCCACAAAATCGGTTTTGCGGTCAAGAATGGTATTGGAATAATGCTTATCAAAGAAGAGTGTTTGCCACTGGCGAACCATTCCTAAAACACCGTTGTTCATAAGAAGTATTACAAGCGGTACATTTTCAGAAACTGCTGTTGCAAGCTCATTAAGGCACATTCCAAAGCTTCCGTCACCTGTAACAAGCACTGTCTTTTCCTTTGTGCCGAAAGCCGCACCAATAGCAGCTCCCATTCCAAAGCCCATAGTGCCAAGTCCGCCGCTTGAAACAAAACGACGTGTGGTTTTAAAGTTAATAGTCTGTGCCGACCACATCTGATGTTGTCCAACATCGGTAGCAACAGGTGTGTTTGCTCCTAAATGACGATTTAAGGTAAGAAGTGCATTTCTTGGTGTCATACCGTCACGGTTGTCAAGTGTTTCAATTTCCTCGGTTCTGAAACGGTTTACAAGCTGTTCCCATTTGAGCAACTTTTTCTGATTAACCAAAGGAATAAGCTTTTGAAGGGTGAGCTTCACATCACCACGAAGTCCGTGTGTTACATTAACTGTTTTACAAAGCTCTGCACCATCAATATCAATATGAACTATTTTAGTGCCAACTGCAAACTTTTCACGGTTTCCCGTAACACGGTCATTAAAACGGTTACCCAAAGCTATAATGCAATCAGCATTGTGCATAGCCATAGAGCTTGCATAATGGCCGTGCATACCCTGCATTCCCAAAAATCTCGGGTGATCGGTGGGAACACCGGAAAGTCCCATCATAGAACATCCTATAGGTGCATCTATTTTTTCTGCAAGGGTAAGCATTTCTTCTGCGGCATCACCTGCTATAAGTCCGCCACCGAAGTAGATAAACGGACGCTCACTTGCATTAATGCAAGCGGCTGCCTGCTCAATTCTTATATCCTTTGCCGCTGTTTTTTCATCAGGCATAACAGGGGGGAGTGGCTCATACTCGTATTTTGCCATTTGAATATCCTTAGGCACATCAATAAGTACAGGGCCGGGACGTCCCGAAATTGCAATCCTGAATGCTTCACGAATAGTATCAGCAAGCTCTGCCACATTACCAACAAAGAAGTTATGTTTTGTAATTGGCAGGGTAATACCTGTAATATCTATCTCTTGAAAACTATCGGTTCCTATTTGTGCATTCATAACATTACCTGTTATTGCAACCATTGGAACAGAATCAAGATAGGCAGTGGCAATACCGGTAACTAAGTTTGTAGCACCGGGGCCGGAAGTGGCAATTACAACACCGGGTTTACCGGTTGTTCTTGCATAGCCGTCAGCCGCATGAGCTGCTCCTTGCTCATGTGCGGCAAGCACATGCTTTAACTCATCTTGATATTTATAAAGTGAGTCATAAACATTAATGATCTGTCCGCCGGGATAGCCGAAAACAACATCGCATCCCTGCTCGATCAAGGTTTTTACAATTATATCAGATCCGCTTAATAACATTGTTCTATCCTTTTTTTAGATTTTCTGTGATAAGCTGTCCCATCTGTTTACAGCCTACTTTAATGCATTTTTCTGCATCAGCACCTGTGGGCATAATATCTGCTGTGCGGTAGCCTGCTGTAAGTACGGCATCAACCGTATTTTCAATGCAATCTGCCTCATCTGCCATATCAAAGCTGTAACGAAGCATCATTGCCGCAGAAAGAATGGTGCCTATTGGGTTTGCAATATCCATTCCTGCAATATCGGGTGCGGAGCCATGTATCGGCTCGTAAAGACCGCATGTGCCTTCTCCCATACTTGAAGAGGGTATCATTCCGATAGAGCCTGTAATCATTGAGGCCTCATCCGAAAGAATATCACCAAACATATTTTCAGTTACAACAACATCAAACTGTGCAGGATTTTTAACTATCTGCATTGCGCAGTTATCAACCAACATATCAGAAAGCTCAACATCGGGGTATTCTTCGGCAAGTCTGTGCATAACAGCCTTCCAGAGCCTTGAGGTATCAAGCACATTGCTTTTTTCTACCGAACACAGCTTTTTGCTACGCTTTCTTGCGGTTTCAAAGCCAATTCTGCCTATACGCTCAATTTCACTTTCGCTGTAGCTCATGGTATCGGTGGCTTTTTTCTCATCGTTTTCATCCTCGGTCTTGTGTTCACCAAAGTAAACACCGCCAATAAGCTCACGAACAATTATAAAATCAATACCTTTTTCAACAATTTCGGGCTTTAAGGGAGAAGCAGCTGCAAGCTGTGGCCATATCTTTGCAGGACGGTTGTTACTGTAAACGCCCATTCCTGCACGAAGTCTTAAAAGACCCTTTTCAGGACGCATATTACCGGGAACGCTATTCCATTTGTCTCCACCAACAGCACCAAGCAAAACGCTATCGGATTTAAGGCAGCGCTCAAGCATTTCTGCCGGCAACGGGTCACCGTGCTTATCTATTGCACAGCCTCCCATATCAATATCTGTATATGTAAATGTATGTCCGTAAAGCTCGGCAATTTTGTTCATAACAATAAGCGCTTGGTCAACTATTTCGGGGCCTATACCGTCACCCTTTATAACCGCTATATTCTTTTGCATAATGGGCACCTCAATCCTTTTTAAGGGAGGCAAGCAATCCGCCCTTAGTGATAATATTTTGAATGAAAGGAGGGAATGGCTGTGCCTGATATGTCTTATCGGTGGTTATATTGTGGATAACACCTGTATCAAAATCAACCTCAACCTCGTCACCTGCTTGTATTTCGTCACAAGCCTGCTCACATTCCAAAATCGGAAGTCCAATATTTATTGCATTACGGTAGAATATTCGTGCAAAGCTTTTGGCAATTACACAGCCTGTTTTACAGGTTTTTATAACGAGAGGAGCGTGTTCTCTTGAAGAACCGCATCCAAAGTTCCAGCCTGCAACCATAATGTCACCAGGCTTTACCTTTTTAACAAAATCAGCATCAATATCCTCCATACAATGAAGCGCTAACTCCTCAGCCTTAGGTGTGTTGAGGTAGCGAGCAGGGATGATAACATCGGTGTCCACATTGTCGGGATATTTAAAAACGCAACCTTTAGTATTCATCATTAAACCTCCGTAGGATAGGTGATATAACCTGTTATTGCACTTGCGGCGGCGGTTTCGGGGCTTGCAAGGTAAACCTCACTGTCAACATGGCCCATTCTGCCCACAAAGTTACGGTTTGTGGTTGCAATGCAACGCTCACCTGCGGCAAGAATACCCATATATCCTCCAAGGCAAGGTCCGCAGGTGGGGGTGGAAACTACTGCTCCCGCATCAATAAATGCTGTAACATAGCCTCTTTCCACACACTCACGGTATATCTGCATAGTAGCAGGGATTATAATACAACGAACTCCATCTTTAACCTTTTTGCCGTTTAAATAACGGTATGCGGTTTCCATATCCTCCATACGTCCGTTTGTACAGCTTCCGATTACTACCTGGTCTATCTTTATATCTGAAAGCTCGCTTGCAGGATGTGTATTTTCGGGAAGATGTGGGCAGCTTACGGTAGGAACAATCTTTGAAAGGTCAATTTCTATTACCTTTTCGTATTCGGCATCGCTGTCTGCTGTATATTCAACAGGCTGTCTTTCGGTGCGGCCCTTCATATATTCACGTGTTACATCGTCAACGGGGAATATGCCGTTTTTAGCACCTGCTTCAATAGCCATATTGCATATACAAAGTCTGTCGTCCATAGAAAGCGCCGAAACACCGTCACCCGTAAACTCCATACTCTTATAAAGAGCACCATCAACACCTATCATACCAATAATGGTAAGTATAACATCCTTACCACTGCAGTTTGAAGGTAATTTACCGCTGAGCTCAAACTTAATAGCAGAGGGTACTTTAAACCAGGCCATACCTGTTGCCATACCGGCTGCCATATCTGTACTTCCAACACCGGTTGAAAAGGCACCTAATGCACCGTATGTACAGGTGTGACTGTCAGCTCCTATAATGCAGTCGCCTGCAGTTACAACGCCCTGCTCGGGAAGCAATGCGTGCTCAATACCCATTTTGCCAACATCATAAAAATGACTTACGCAATGTGCACAGGCAAATTCACGGCACTGTTTGGATTGCTCAGCCGCTTTAATATCCTTATTCGGTACAAAGTGGTCAAGAACTATGGCAATACGGTCTTTATCAAAAACACCGTTAAATCCTGCTTTTTTAAACTCATTTACCGCAACGGGGGTGGTAATATCGTTACCTAAAACAATATCAAGCTTTGCATTAATAAGCTGACCTGCGGTAACGCTTTCAAGACCTGCGTGTGCTGCAAGTATTTTTTGGGTCATTGTCATTCCCATAATAACAACTCCTTAATCTTCACGAATCTTATTATTATATGCGCTGAGTAACGCTTCGGCACTGGCCTTAATAATATCGGTATCGGTGCCTGCTCCCCAGAATACACCCTTATCTGTTTCAATTCCGATGTATGCTGCGGCAATACTGTCAGAGCCTTGGGATTGCATACTGTGCTCGGTATAAACGGTCAACTTATAGCTGTCACCCGTGTAATCGTGTAATGCATTGCTTATTGCGTCAAGCGATCCGTTACCTGTAGCCTTTACGCAGGCTGTAACACCCTTACGGTTAAAGGTAATGCTTGTTTCAACCAAAGAATTTCTCTTTGTGAAGTGCATATCGGTAATTGCAATGGGGTTCTCACAGTCAAAATAACTGTTTTTAAAGATATTAAGCACATCGGAAACCTTGAGCTCACGGTGTTCGTGGTCGGAAATATCCTTACAGCGGTAGCTTAAATCTTCACGCATCTTGGCAGGAAGAATATATCCGTAGCTCTGCTCAAGCAGATAACCGATTCCGCCCTTACCGCTTTGTGAATTAACACGGATAACATCGGCATCGTAGGTACGGCTGATGTCTTCGGGGTCGATCGGAATATATGGTACAGTCCAGCGGTGGAGCTTGTTTTCCTCTCTCCAATGCATACCCTTTGCAATAGCGTCCTGATGACTTCCCGAAAAAGCCGCAAATACAAGTGCACCTGCATATGGGGAACGCTCGTATACATGCATACGGGTACATTTTTCATAAGTTTCCGCAATGGTAGGCATATCGGAAAAATCAAGCTTTGGGTCAACACCGTGGGAGTACATATTCATAGCAAGTGTAATAATATCAACATTACCTGTGCGCTCACCGTTTCCGAAAAGTGTACCCTCAACACGGTCAGCACCTGCTAAAAGTGCAAGCTCGGTATCGGCAACACCTGTTCCACGGTCATTATGCGGATGAAGTGAAACGGTTACATATTCACGGTATTTAAGATTTTCGCACATATACTCAACCTGTGAAGCATAAATATGCGGCAAACTCATTTCAACCGTTACGGGCAGATTTATAATAACATTGTTATCAGGTCCCGGCTGTAAAACATCAAGCACCGCATTGCAAACCTCAAGTGCATACTCGGGTTCTGTTCCTGTGAAGCTTTCAGGTGAATATTCAAAGCGGAAGTTGCCCTCATATTCTTCGGATAACTGCTTAACAAGCTTTGCGCCGTCAACCGCTATTTTCTTTATTTCCTCCTTGGATTTACGGAAAACCTGCTCACGCTGTGCAACACTTGTTGAATTATAAAAGTGAATAATTGCGCTGGGTGCACCTTTACAAGCTTCAAAGGTTTTGCGGATTATATGCTCACGGCACTGTGTCAGCACCTGAACGGTCACATCATCGGGTATCATATTGCGCTCAATGAGTGTGCGTAAAAATTCATATTCAGTTTCGCTTGCGGCAGGGAAACCAACCTCAATTTCTTTGAAACCAACCTTTAAAAGCAGATTATAAAACTCCAACTTTTCTTCAAGGCTCATCGGTATAACAAGACTTTGGTTTCCGTCACGCAGATCCACACTGCACCACAGCGGCGGATTTTCAATATGATCCTTTTCTACCCATTTGCAGTTTCTGCCGGGTGCGTTGTAGTAGCCTACACTGTACTTACTTGCATCCATCATAATATGTAAATTCTCCTAAAGTTATATTTCTGCGATAGTATCTATCTCAACAAGAACATTTTTCGGCAACTGCTTTACAGCAACGCATGAGCGTGCAGGTTTGCCCGTAAAATATTCTGCATATACCGCATTAAAAGCGGCAAAATCTTCCATATTCTGCAAAAAACAAACAGTTTTTACAACCTTTTCAAGTGAAGAACCTGCGGCATTAAGCACAGCAGAGAGGTTTTTGCAAACCTGATGGGTTTGTTCTTCAATGGTTTCTGCTTCCACTGCACCGCTTGCAGGGTTTATGGCTATTTGTCCCGAAGTGAAAACCATTCCGTTTGCAACTACTGCTTGGGAATAAGGACCTATAGCTTCGGGTGCGTTATTTGTATGAACTTTATTCATTTTAATTTCTCCTTAAACAATTTTAAAGTCTTCTGCTTTGAGTGCCTTGGTTATCTGCTCAACATGGTCATAATCACGGGTTTCCATAGATATACGCAAATAACAGCCGTTAACACTTTCTGTATCACCCGAATGTTCGTGATGAACACTGGTAACATTACCGCCGCAATCGGCAATAATTCGTGAAACATCTTTAAGCTGACCGGGTTTATCAATAAGCTCAATAAGCAGGCTTGAAGAGCGTCCTGATTTAATGAGACCACGCTCAATTACACGGGAAAGGCTTGTAACATCAATATTACCGCCCGATACCACGCTTACAACCTTTTTGCCTGCAAGCGGGAATTTGTTAAACATTGCAGCCGCAACCGATACAGCACCTGCACCCTCGGCTATCATCTTGTGCTTTTCAATAAGGGTGAGTATTGCCGATGCAATTTCATCCTCAGTAACCAAAGCAATATCATCTACATATTTATTAATAAGCTCAAAGGTGTTTTCACCCGGTTGCTTTACGGCAATACCATCAGCAATGGTGGAAACACGCTCAAGACATTCAATATGACCGCTGTTTATTGAGTTATACATACTTGGTGCACCTGCCGCCTGAACACCGTAAACCTTAATTGACGGACGAAGTGACTTAAGAGCATAAGCAACACCCGAAATAAGTCCGCCGCCACCTATCGGAACAATTACTGCATCAAGGTCTTCAATATCGTTTAGTATTTCAAGACCAATAGTACCTTGACCTGCTATAACATTTTCATCATCAAACGGATGAACAAAGGTATAACCCTTTTCATCCTTTAATTGTAAAGCCTTTTGGTATGCATCGTCATAGCAACCCTTAACCAAACAAACATCTGCACCGTAACCCTTTGTGGCTTCAACCTTTGATATGGGGGCAGAATCGGGAAGGCAGATAAGCGATGAAATACCGCACTTGCTTGCGGCTAATGCAACACCCTGTGCATGGTTGCCTGCAGAACAAGCAATAACACCACGTGCCTTTTCTTCATCTGAAAGCATTGCAATTTTATAACCGGAACCTCTCAGCTTAAATGAGCCTGTTCTTTGCAGATTTTCAGGCTTTAGGTATAGCTTACATTCGGGAGCAATAGTTTCCGAACGAACAAGCGAGGTTGTGGCTACTATGCTTTTCAGCACACTGGAAGCATGAAATATTTTGTCGATAGTAAGCATACGAATGCTCCTTTCAAATACAACTGACAAGTTAAAAATTAAAACAACAAATCCTGCCTCTTACTTTAAAGAGACAGGATTTTTAAAACAATAAAAATCTTGCGGTACCACTCTTTTTGCCGCTTTTGCGACCACTCAGCCGTGACTTGAAAATCACTCCCTGCAATAACGGTCAGGCACCGTCCGTCCTAATAAAGTGAACTTGTTCAGATCGGCTGCTCCGAGGAGAGCTCACAGAAATCCCTTGTATCGGCTCACACCAAACGCCGACTCTCTGAAACCTAAAGAAGACTGCTTATTCCTCTTCAATGCATTTTTAAAAATTATATCACCGCAAAACGCCTTTGTCAAGCAATTTATTGCAAATTTTTTATGAAATAATATAATTTTCAAAGTTTACTATTTAAATTTTTCTTGACAAATCCGAAACACTGTTGTATCATTGTGTTAATGAAGTAATACAGTGGTGTGGTGAGGGAATGCAGTTTGATAATAATGTTCCTATTTATATACAGATTATGGAAGAATTAGAGATAGATATAATTTCGGGAAATATTGCTTGCGGTGAAAGGCTTCTTTCGGTAAGGGAACTGGCAATAAATTTAAAGGTAAATCCCAATACTATACAAAGGGCACTTGCTTCTCTTGAGGAAAAAGGGCTTATTTATACCGAAAGAACAAATGGTAAATTTGTAACCAAGGACAAAGCTCTTATAGAAAAATACAGAACAGAATATGCCGAAAAAATAACCCGAAAATATCTTGAAAATATGAGGAAAATAGGGTTCGAAAGAGAATATGCGATAAACTTTATAATAAAATTTGAGGGTGATGAATGATGGAATTATTAGAATGTGTAGAATTAAATAAAAGCTTTGGTGAAAAAACGGTTTTAAAAAATATAAATTTAAAGATCTCAAGGGGAAAAATAATCGGACTTTTGGGCAAAAACGGAACGGGAAAATCTACCCTTATCAAGCTTATAAACGACCTGCTTGTTCCAACTTCGGGTGAAGTGTTTATAAACGGCAAAAATATAGGCGTTGAAAGTAAAAGGGTTATATCATATCTGCCTGAACGCACATATCTTGATAAATCTATGACCGTTGAGCAGGTTATTGCTTATTTTGCAGACTTTTATGATAATTTTGAAAGCGAAACGGCAAAAAAGCTTCTTGCGGATTTGAATTTAGATGTAACACAAAAGCTTTCCAAAATGAGTAAGGGTATGCAGGAAAAGGTACAGCTTGTGCTGGTTATGAGCCGTAAGGCTGAGCTTTATATACTTGATGAGCCGCTTGGCGGTGTAGACCCCGCAACAAGAGATTATATTCTTGATACCATACTTTCCAATTTTAACGAAGGTGCAAGCGTTATTATTTCCACCCACCTTATAAGTGATATTGAAAGAATTTTGGATGAGGTAATTTTTATAGATGACGGCGAAATAAAGCTTATGGCAGATTGCGATGAACTGCGTCAGAGGGAAAACGGTTCAATAGATGAGATTTTCAGGAGGATGTTCAAATGCTGAAAAAATTGCTTAAATATGATTTAAAATATACATTTAAATTTCTTCTTGTGTTTTATGTGTTGGCAATAATTTTTGCTTTGCTTGCAAGGGCGTTTTTAGGTACGGAAAATTCCTTTGTTTTAAACATTTTCGGTGAGATATTCCGCGGTGCATCAATCTCAATGATGTTCAGCATAGGAATAAATAATCTTATGCGTATGTGGGTTTGGTTTAAAAACAGGGTATACGGTGATGAATCCTACCTTACGCATACCTTACCGATTGAAAAGAGAACCCATTATCTCTCTAAAATAATAACCTCGGTTATTACTATGTTTGTAAGCGTTGCGGTAATAGCCTTAACCTTGATTGTGGGATTTGGTACAAAAGAAAATCTTGAATTTATAAAGCAAACTTTTGATATGATGACCGAAAATTACGGTGGGGAATTTATAATCTTTGTAGTTTCAATTTTATTTGTACTTTTCTTAGAGCTTTTAAATGCTTTGCAATGTGGATTTACGGGAATTATAATGGGATATCGTATGTATGATAAAAAGATAGGCTTTTCGGTGTTTTTTGGTTTTTTAACTTATATGATAAGTCAGGGTGCGGCACTTGCAGTAGTGTTTTTGGCATCGGCGGTAAAAGGGGATATTAATACTCTTTTTTCAGCGGGAAATGCTAACTTTGAAACATTAAAAGGATTTATTTATATTGCACTTTCAGCTTATACGGCAATAATTATTATAAACTGCATCATTAATATTAAGCTTTTCAAAAAGGGCGTAAATGTGGATTAACGGTCAATATAAAAAAATAACACTTTCTGTTCGAAAGTGTTATTTTTTTATTCTTTACTATTGCGTTTTACCGCTTTTTACATAGCTTCAGGATGTGATTTTTTATATTCTATCTGCTGGGTTGCAATCATATCCTTAACCTTCATTAGTCTTGCTCTGCTTGAACGGTCGTTTTCTTCAAGTTTGCCTGCAATAAAATGAATGGTTTCACGGTAGCGTGGAATAAGCACATGCTCAAGTGCATTAACACGGCGCCTGGTTTTTTCAATTTCACTTGCCATAAGCTTTACAGCCTTTTCCTTTTCTGCAAGACGCAGCATAAGCGGTAAAAGCTTTGCAAGACCCGAAACCGCATCATCAAGCTCAAAAGAGGTTGATGCAAAGCCATAGGAAAAAATATCGGATTCATCGCTTGTGCGTGTTTTTATATCATAAACAGGAATATCAACGCTCATTATATTTTTTACGCCTGCTTTAAGCGTTACCTCTTGTTTTGGGCAAAGAAGTGCCGTGTCAAGCGATTGTTCGGACATAAGACCCGAAGAAAGCACAAAGCCTGCGTTAATATCTGCCATTTTTTCCTCAAACTCTTCACGCAATGTTTTGGTTTCCCGTATGGTATCCAAAAATTGCCTCATTAACTCATCACGCTTATCTTTAAGCAGCTTGTGACCCCTAACGGCTGTTGTAAGCTGCTTTTTAAGCCGTGTCAGCTCCATACGGGTGGGATTAACATTCAGTACAGCCAACTTAATTCCCCCTATTTGCCGTAGTATTCATCAAGCAAACGGTCATCAATACGCTTGAGCTCACTTCTCGGCAAAATGGAGAGCAACTTCCAACCAAGATTAAGCGTTTCTTCAATGGTGCGATTGGTTTCAAAGCCCTGTGAAACATATTCCTTTTCAAACCTATCGGCAAATTCGGCATATAGCTTATCAATGGCTGTAAGTGCCGCTTCACCCAAAATAACCATAAGCTCCTTGGCATCCTTACCACGGGCGTATGCCGCAAATAACTGGTTCATTGTGGCGGCATGGTCTTCACGGGTGCGTCCTTTTCCTATGCCCTTATCTTTAAGTCTGGAAAGGGAGGGAAGTACATCAATAGGCGGTGTAACACCCTTACGGAAAAGCTCACGGCTTAAAATAATCTGTCCTTCGGTGATATAACCCGTAAGGTCAGGAATTGGGTGGGTTTTATCATCCTCAGGCATAGTGAGAATAGGAATAAGTGTTATAGAACCGTCTTTGCCTTTAAGTCTGCCTGCTCGTTCATAAAGTGTTGCAAGGTCGGTATACATATATCCGGGGTAACCACGCCTTCCCGGAACCTCTTTTCGTGCGGCAGAAACCTCACGCAAAGCATCTGCGTAGTTTGTAATATCGGTCATAATAACAAGAACCTGCATTCCAAGGTCAAATGCCAAATATTCTGCGGCGGTAAGTGCCATACGGGGTGTTGCAATTCGTTCAACCGCAGGGTCATTTGCAAGGTTTACAAACATAACGGTTCGGTCAAGTGCGCCTGTTGCACGGAAGGAATCAATAAAGTAGTTTGATTCTTCAAAGGTGATACCCATAGCCGCAAAAACAACGGCAAATTGCTCATTATCTCCCAAAACAGAAGCCTGACGGGCAATCTGAGCTGCAAGATTTGCATGGGGAAGACCTGATGCTGAGAATATAGGAAGCTTTTGTCCTCTAACCAATGTGTTAAGTCCGTCAATTGCAGAAACACCTGTTTGAATAAATTCCTGCGGATAGTTTCTTGCGGCAGGATTCATCGGTCTACCGTTTATATCAAGACGCTTTTCGGGAATAAGCTCAGGACCGTTATCTATAGGACGGCCGAGACCGTCAAATACACGGGAAAGCATATCGGGAGAAACGGGTAATTCCATTCCTCTTCCCAAAAAACGAACCTTAGAGCCCGCAAGATTTATTCCTGCGGAATTTTCAAAAAGCTGAACAAGTGCATTAGAACCGTTTATTTCAAGCACCTTACAACGCCTGGTTTCACCGTTTGGGAGTTCTATTTCACCAAGCTCATCATATTTTACATTTTCAACATCACTAACCATCATCAAAGGTCCTGCAACCTCACGGATGGTTCTGTATTCCTTTGGCATTAAAACTCCCTCCTTTATTCTGCTGATGCATTAACAGCTTGGTCAAGATCGCTGTCAAGAGCATGCAAGATATCTTCAAATTCTTGTGTTACATTATCTTCTGCGGTATATTTCAGTCTGCCTATACGCTCCCTTGAAGGCATTGCAACAACATCATCTATTGAAGCTCCTTTTTTAAGAGCTTCAAGTGAACGGTCATAAAAGGCAAGAATTGCCTTCATCATAAAATGTTGTTTTTGAAGGGAGGTATAGGTATCAACCTCATGGAATGCGTTTTGATGCAGATAGTCTTCTCTAATAGAACGAGCCGCCTCTAATTTAAGACGGTCGGTTGGAGAAAGTGCATCCATACCAACAAGCTTTACAATTTCTTCAAGTTCGGCTTCCTCTTGTAATATAGACATAAGTCTGCCACGAAGCTCATACCAATCGGAATTAACCGTGCCGTTAAACCATTTTGAAAGTGAATCGGCATAGAGAGAATAGCTTGTAAGCCAGTTAATAGCAGGGAAGTGGCGCTTGTATGCCAAGGAGGAGTCAAGTCCCCAGAAAACCTTTACTATACGAAGTGTTGCCTGAGAAACCGGCTCAGAAATATCACCGCCGGGAGGGGAAACCGCACCTATTACAGAAAGTGCCCCTTCGGTATCTTCTTTGCCGTTTACTATTACACGGCCTGCTCTTTCGTAAAACTGTGCAAGACGAGAACCCAAATATGCAGGATAGCCTTCTTCACCCGGCATTTCCTCAAGTCGACCCGACATTTCACGCAAAGCTTCTGCCCAGCGGGAAGTGGAGTCTGCCATTAAAGCAACCGTATATCCCATATCACGGAAATATTCCGCAATGGTAATACCTGTGTAAATAGAAGCCTCACGTGCGGCAACAGGCATATCTGAGGTATTTGCAATAAGAACGGTTCTTTCCATAAGTGAGTTGCCGGTTCTTGGGTCTTTAAGCTCAGGAAATTCGTTAAGAACATCGGTCATTTCGTTTCCACGCTCACCGCAACCTATATATACGATAATATCTGCCGCAGCCCATTTTGCAAGCTGATGCTGAACTACCGTTTTACCTGAACCAAAAGGTCCCGGAACAGCCGCAACACCGCCTTTTGCAATGGGGAAAAGGGTATCAACAACTCGTTGTCCCGTTACAAGTGGAATATCCGGTGATAATTTATGCTTATAAGGTCTGCCAACACGAACAGGCCATGACTGCATAAGGGTAAATTCCTTTACTCCTTTTTCGGTCTCGATTTTATAAACGGTATCTTCAACTGTGTATTCCCCTGAATTAACCTCAATAAGTTTACCTGAAACACCGTTTGGCACCATTATTTTGTGTGCTACAATATCGGTTTCGTTTACTATACCGATACAGTCTCCCGAAGATACTGTATCTCCAACCGAAGCCTTTGCTTCAAAGAGCCATTTTTTGGTGCGGTTAAGGGCAGGAACCTCAACACCACGCTGAAGATTTGTTCCGCTTACCTTCATTATTTCGGCAAGAGGACGCTGAATACCGTCAAAAATAGAGCCTATAAGTCCCGGTCCTAATTCAACGCTTAACGGTTTACCTGTTGAGGTTACAATTTCTCCGGGGCCCAATCCTGCGGTTTCTTCATAAACCTGAATAGAAGCACGGTCTTCGTGCATTTCAATTATTTCGCCTATAAGATGCTGAGAGCTTACACGGACAACATCGTACATATTAGCGTCACGCATACCCTCAGCAATTACAAGAGGGCCGGCAACCTTTGTTATAGTTCCGTTTGTCATATCGTTACTCCTACTTATTGAATATAATATCTGACCCGACTGCCTTTTCAACTGCTTCTTTAAGCCTTGCGGTACCAATTCCTGTATTACCGCCAGCCCCGGGAATCGGTACTACCGAAGGGGTAAGGCATTCATCGGTTTTTTCTATTTCTTTTGAAAGCAAGGATGCCATATGCTCGGTAATATAAATAACACCGTAATCGGCATCAACTATACGCTTAAAAACGGACGGTGCATCATCGTCATGGTCACACGGGAAAATATCAAGACCCACTGCCGCAAAGCCTTTTATGCTTTCGGTGTCGCCCAAAACTGCGATTTTAACCATAAAGTGCACGCAACCTTTCCGTTATTTTTTCTTCTTGCTGTCCTGTTTTAATACCGCTGTAAATAATGCGGATGTTTTTAATTTCGGCGGTTCGTGCCATATAGTAGCCTATTATTGGTTCAAATCCAAAGGTTACATGCTTTGCTTTTTTTGCAATTTCCATAACGGCATCCTCACAAAAGCGTTCAAAGCAAGAAGGTGATTTTTTATAACTTTGTGCTGCGGAATATAATTCACCGCCGCAACTTTGCAAAAGCTCAAGCACTTCATCCTCTCCGTTTAAAGCCGCTGTTTTAAGTGCGGATTTTGAGGGGAAAGCTGTATCTGCAAGGGTTTGATCAATAAAAGCACCGCTTTTTTTGGTTTTGGCACAGCGAAGTGCCGCTTTAATATTTTTAAATGTAATGGTTTTGTTTATAATTTCCCTACAAAGCTTACAGGAATAATCCTTTTGATTTACAAGGCAAAGCTGTGTATCCATACACGCTTTATCAAGTAAGGCATCACAAAGCTGGGAGTCACCGCTTGAAAGTAATATTTCACAAGCGTGTTCGGCAGCGGCTTGCATAAATTCCGGCAGAATTTCAAATTTTCTTTCCAAAACCGCATTTTTTATAACCGTGGTATCAACCGTTGCAGGCAGTAAAAAGTAATTATCAGGCTTTTGGTTTCTCACCAAAGCTTTTAATGCGGCTTTAAGATTGTGAAAATCATTTTCCAATAAAAACGGACGGAAAATCCCGTCATCGGGTGAAATTTCGTTAAGATATTCCCAAAGCTTGCTTGCAGATACTCTCAAAAGCTCCGGCACATCTGCGGTTAAGGAATCGGTAGTATAACCCTTATCCCTCAGCATTGACGAAAGCTGTTCAACCGAAGAAGCGCCTGCAAGCTGTATAAGGTCGCTGTTTTTAAGAAGCCTGTTTTCCTTCGCCCTCAGATTGCCGATAGCAAAACCATAGGATTTTACCGGCATGGTCTCACCCTTTCGTTAGTTTTTAAAGAGTATCTTATTGACTGCATCAATAAGCATACTTGAGTTTTCTCGGAATAACGCTTCAAATGAAGCATTAATCTGAATATCACCGGATTTAAGAATAAATCCGTTTTTAATATCGGCGGGGGTGCGGCTTAAAGTAAAGCCGTATTTTTTGATTTTTTCCTCCAAAACCGAAATATCTCTTTCAAGATCCTTTGCAGAAAGCTGCATTTCACCGCTTTTAAAACCACTGTTTGCCGCTTTTTGAGCTAAAAACTCAAAATAATCTGCGGTGTCAAGCTGTTCTAAACGCAAAAGTGCTTTTTGCAAAACTTCATTTATAAGCTCACGCTTTATTTTAAGTGTTTCATCCCTTAAAATAAGAGCAGCAGAAGAATCGCCTGTTGATGAAATTATCGCTAATTTTTTCTTTGCGGCATTATTGATTTCATCGGTTTTATTCTTTGCCTCAAGCTTTGCATTATCTGCAATTTCTTGGGCTTCTTTTTCGGCGTTTTGCTTTATTTCCTCTGCTTTTTTCTCAGCTTCTTCAATAATTGAAGCAAGAATTTTTTCAGCTGATGTCATACCAAATCACCATTAACCGATAGCAATAACCGAAAGCAGGGAAACAAGGAATGCAAGAAGTGCGTAGATTTCAACAAGTGTTACCGAAACCATTGCCTTTGAAAATTCCTGATCACGCTTTGCAACAAGTGAAATACCTGCAACTGCAGCTTTACCCTGTGCAATACCTGAAATAAGTCCGCCAACAGCAATGGGAAGACAAGCAGCAAGATAAAGCAATCCCTTTGAAAGGGTGAGTTCCATACTTCCGCCCAAAATACCAATGTTAAGCATAACCATAAAGGAAACGATGAATCCATAAAGACCCTGTGTACCCGGAAGAAGCTCCAATACCAGCATTTTACCGAATTTTGACGGATCTTCCGAAAGAACACCCATACCTGTTTCTGTTGCCATACCAACACCCTTTGCCGAACCAATACCTGCAAGAATTGTAGCAAGAGCTGCTCCTAATAATGCTAAAGCTGTACCTAATGTCATTTTAATTTTCCTCCTTTTCGGTGTTCTTTACACCGAAATATTTATTTTTTAATGAAAACGCTTTAAATTCCCTTCCTCCGCCTTCATAGAACTTTGAAAAAAGCTCAACATATTGCAGTCTCAGGGTATGAACATAAGCACCCAGCGCATTAAGCGCAAAACAAAGTGCGTGTCCTATAACAAACATCACGATCATAAGAAAGGCACCTAAAATTCCTCCGCCTGCCATAGCACCCAGCATATTGAAAACTGCTGCCATAGCACCGGTGGTAAGACCTAATGCCATAAGTCGTGAGAAGGAAAGCAGATCACTTACATAGCCTGTTATATCGTAAAGTGATGCTATTCCCGAAAGTATACGCATAGGCCCTTTTTTGTCACGGCCTTGCGTGAGTATTAATCCTATTACCGAAACGATTGCCACAACTGCGCCTATTGTTTTCAGTATCGGAAGTGCAAAAATTCCAACTGCCAACATTCCTATACCAAACAATGTGGTTATCCAAAGCCCCGCATCAAAGAAGGCTGCCGCTTTGTCACCGTTTTTAATACAGGTTACAAACTTTGCTGCAAGACCCGCTATGATTTGTATAAAGCCTATTACAAGACTTAGTATCAAAAGCGTTACTGCATCACCGTTCATCGGCTCTAAAAGTGCCGGCATTACCACACGCTTTCCAAAAAACGTTTCGCTTATAACAGCAATACTGTCACCGAAAAAGCTACCGAATATAAGCCCCCAGAAAACGGTTGAAATTCCACAGTAAAGGAACATCTTAAAGGTGTTTCGCATCTTTTGTGAGGGATTTAAGAATTTAAGGATAAGAAGTGTGCCCACAACAATTAATAATCCGTAACCTGCATCAGAAAGCATCATTCCAAACAAAAGATAATAGAAAAAGCCTGTTAGCGGAGTGGGGTCAATATCTTTTGACGACGGAAGTGAATACATGGTTGTAATTGTTTCTGCAGGGGCAGAAAACCAATTATTTTTAAGCTTTACCGGAGCAAGCTCCTCATTTGGCTCTTCGGTTTCAATAACCACCGTAAATTCTTTTTCTAAGCTTTCTTTCAAAAAGTCAATATCCGGCTGTGCAACATAACCCCTTATAAGGGTGGTGTTTGCGGTGCGATCAATCTCACCAAGTGTTCGGTAATGCTCTGCCTTGGATTTACAAAAATCGTAAAACAATTCTAAATCATTACGGCTTTTTGAGGCGAGCTTTAATTTTTCGTTGTATTCTTCAATTTTCTTTTCACATTCTTTTATACGCAAAAGCCTGGAATCAATCTTCTTTTGCGGTAGCCTTGATGTATTTTGTGAAGGTCTTGCAAAAGAAAGTGTTCTTAATGCCTGCTCAGCAGCTTCTTCATACTCCTTTGGACAACTTGCAAATATATAAGTGTTATCCTTATCGGTATTAACAATTTCTGCATAAATAAGCAATTTGGGGTCTGCTTTTGCTAAGGCTGTAAGCAGCTCCTCAAGAGTATAGTTTCCCGCAACCGTACCTATAAAAGCGGTTGTTTTAGCCGTTCCCTTAAAGGAAAGCGGAACATCAAGCGGTAACCATATACTTAATTGGTCAATACCCGTTTTAAGCCTTAAAATCTCTGCTTTTTGTTCGGCTATAAATCTGTCATAATTGATTATATCGCCGGCAAGCGTTCGGATAGTATTTGATTTTTCTTTATCAAGATAAAATTCCTCACGTGTAACATCGGGTGTGCCTGAAAATGCGGCAAGAAGCCCTTTCTTTTCGGGATAACGCTCATTAAGGATTTTTAGTGCATTTTCGGCGGCTATTGCCGAACGCTCATAAATATCAATATTTGAAGCGGTGTCCTTTTTGCTGTATCCTTGCGGACTTGTAGAGGTTACTTCATCACCTGCAGCGGTTTCAATATCCATAACTGCCATTTCCTGTAACCGTTCCAAAAGCTTTCGTGATTCGCTTTTCTTAGCATAAATACTTACAAGCTTACACTTAACTTTAGCCAAACATATCACCACACTTTTTAAGTTTATTTTTTATTTAAGCCTTTTTCAAAATTTCCAGCACACACTCTATTGCTTCGTTTTCAGAAGCCTTTGCTTTTTCTTTAAGCTCTGTGCGAAGCTGTTTTGCTTTTTGGTGTGCTTCATTTGATTTTTCTGCAGAAATACTTTCTGCTTTAGCAATTTCTTCATCGGCATTAGCTTGAGCCATAATTTTAGCGCTTTCAATATATTCATACGCCTTAGCTTTTGCTGTTGCCGTGATTTCATCTGCACAAACTTGGGCGGATTTGATTATATCATTTCCTTTTTCTTCTGCGGCAATGATATCATCTATCATTTTTTTTGCCAAATTTAACTGCACCTCCTGTATACATAAATATAATTAACTAAATTTTACACCAATTTCCTTGAAAAGTAAAGAAAAAACTGCTAATTTATTCCAAATTATTATTCGTTGCAAATCTATATAAATATTATTATAATTAATTATTGTTTTTACTAATTATATTTGTGAAAAAGGTTGAATTTCATTTGAGGTTATGGTATGATAATATGAAACATTATGTTGGGATAGTATCTTTTTTTGTAAAGGGGTTGTTTGGATGTCGGATAAACGCTCTATCGGAATATTTGATTCCGGTCTGGGAGGATTAACCGTTGCCAAAGAAATAATCCGTATGCTGCCTTCGGAAAGTATTGTTTATTTTGGCGATACAGGTCGTGTTCCATACGGCACAAGAAGTCTTGAAACGATAAAAAAGTATACCCGTCAGGATGAACGCTTTTTACTAAGTCATAATGTTAAAATGATTGTTGCGGCTTGCGGAACGGTATCATCTGTTGCGGCAGATACCGCAAATGAAATACCCGTTCCTTTTGTTGAGGTGGTTTCACATTCGGTAAATGCGGCGGTAAAGGCTACGGTTAACAAAAAAATCGGCGTTCTTGCAACAAATGCCACCATTAGAAGCGGCTCGCATAAAAAGCGTATTTTAGAGCTTTTGCCTGATGCTGTTGTTATTGAAAACAGCGGAACATTGCTTGTTCCATTGGTGGAAGAGGGCTGGTGTGATGCTGATGATGTGGTTGTGCTTAAAACGGTTGAGCGTTATTTAAAGCCTTTTATTGATGCACGGGTTGATACCCTTATATTAGGATGTACGCATTTTCCAATGCTATCAAAGGCTATAGCAAAGGTTATGGGAAACGGTGTAACGCTTATAAATATGGGAACTGCAACTGCCGTGGCTGTAAAGGATATGCTTATTAAGGCTGATGCTTTGAGTGATGACCAAACCGTAACCCACAGCTTTTTTGTAAGCGATAAGGCAGATTCTTTTTTACATTTGGCTTCACGCCTTTTGGAAAAGGATTTGGATGAATCAAGCGTAGAGCAGGTGGATATAAACGGCTTATGATGAAGGATGTTTTAATAAAAATTAAGGGCACACAGGGTCTTGGTGACCAAAACGAGGTTATTGAGCTTACTACTGTAGGAAAAATTGGAGTAAGGGGAGAAAATATTCTTGTTTCATACGAAGAACCTGATACAGTGGGAGAAAAGGGTGTTAAAACCCAACTTCATTATAAAGCTCCCAATACCGTTATTCTTAAACGGACAGGCCCATTAAATTCAAAGCTTGTTATTTGTAAAGGGGTAAGGAATAACTGCAGTTATTCAACCGCTGTTGGTGAAATGATGCTTGGTATTTACGGTGAAAATATTGAAAGCACACTCACCGAAAACGGCGGAAAGCTTATAATGAGTTATACATTGGATAGTAATTTGCGGCTGGTAAGCCGTAATCAAGTTGAAATTACCGTTAGAGAGGTTTAAAAATTATGTCTTTATTAGTTACAAAAGCAAAGGAACAAATCGTAAACGCAGTAAATTCTGCGGCACAAAAAGCAATAAGTGAGGGTGCATTACCTGAGGCTGAGCTTTCTGCATTTACAGTGGAGGTGCCTGCCAACCGTGAGCATGGTGACTATGCTGTTAATGCCGCAATGTCTTGGGCAAGGGTTTTCAGAAAAGCTCCTCGCCAGATAGCTGAAATACTTACTGCTAATTTTGATTTTGAGGGCAGTTATATTGAAAGATGTGAAATAGCAGGTCCGGGATTTATAAATTTCTTCCTTTCGGATAGCTACTATGCAGATATTCTTGCCGATATTGCAGCTTTGGGTGCAGATTACGGCAAAAGCGATTACGGTAAGGGCAAAAAGGTTTTGGTTGAATTTGTTTCGGCAAATCCCACAGGCCCTATGCATATAGGAAACGCCAGAGGTGGAGCTTTGGGTGATGCGCTTGCCGCAATACTTTCTGCCGCAGGCTTTTATACAGAGCGTGAGTTTTATATAAACGATGCCGGTAACCAAATAAATAAATTCGGGCTTTCGCTTGACCTTCGTTATAGTCAGCTTTACCGTGACGGTATTGAAATGCCTGAGGATTCGTATCACGGTGAGGATATAATAAATCACGCAAAGGCTTTTGCGGAAAAATATGGCGACAGCTTTATGGATAAAGATGAACAAACCCGCCGCAAGGCTTTGGTTGAGTTTGCTTTACCGCTTAATATTCAAGGGCTTCATGATGACCTGCTTAAATATCGTATTGAATATGATACATGGTTCAGGGAAAGCACTCTTCACAATAACGGTGAAGCATCCCGCATTATTTCTCTTTTAAAAGAAAGCGGTCATACCTATGAGCTTGAGGGTGCTTTATGGTTTAAGGCTACCGATTTTGGTTGTGATAAGGACTTTGTGCTTGTTCGTGCAAACGGTGTACCCACCTATGTTGTGCCTGATATAGCATACCATTACAATAAGCTTGAGGTTCGTAAGTTTGATAAGGCTATAGATGTTTTGGGTGCAGACCATCACGGTTATGTGCCTCGTCTTAAAGCTGCTCTTACTGCTTTGGGTGTGGATGCTGACCGTTTGGATGTAGTGCTTATGCAGATGGTGCGTTTGGTTCGTGGCGGTGAGGTTATAAAGGCTTCAAAGCGTTCGGGTAAGGCAATTACACTTGTAACGCTCCTTGATGAAGTGCCGATTGATGCCGCAAGATTTTTCTTTAATCTTCGTGAGCCTAACAGCCATTTTGACTTTGATTTAGACCTTGCGGTAAGTGAATCTAACAGCAACCCCGTTTATTATGTTCAGTATGCTTATGCAAGAATTTGCAGTATTATACGCAATTTGGAGGCTGAAGGGGTTAAAATGCGTGAATGTACTCCGGATGAGCTATGCGCTTTAAATACCGCAGATGAAAGGGAGCTTATTATTCATCTTGGTGCTTTAACAGATGAAATTGTTTTATCTGCAAAAAGCTATGACCCGGCACGCATTACCCATTATGCGGTTGAGCTTGCAACCAAGTTCCATAAATTCTATTCTTCATGCAGGGTAAAGGGTGATGATGAAGCTCTTATGCAGGCACGTCTTAACCTTTGTGCAAACACCGCTGCTGTGATTAAAAATGTGCTGTCGTTGCTTAAAATTGATGCGCCTGAAAAAATGTAAATTGTAAATTAAGGGAGGCTTTTTTATGAAGGACCAAAGAAATCTTACAATGCTTATGGACCTGTATGAAATGACAATGTCAAACGGTATTTTCAAAAGCGATATGCGTAATACCGTAACATATTTCGATATGTTTTTCCGCCGTGTTCCCGATAAGGGCGGTTTTGCAATAATGGCGGGTCTTGAACAGCTTATAGACTATCTTAATAAGCTCTCCTTTGAAAAAGAGGATATTGAGTATCTTCGTAGTCTTAACCTTTTTGATGATGAGTTTATTGATTATCTTGCTAATTTTAAGTTTTGCTGTGATGTTTGGGCGGTTCCTGAGGGTACTCCCATTTTTCCGCATGAGCCTATTGTTACCGTAAAAGGACCTGCAATGCAGGCTTTAATGGTGGAAACAATGCTTTTGCTTACCATTAATCACCAATCCTTAATCTCCACCAAAGCAAACCGTATAGTTCGTGCAGCGGCCGGCAGACCCGTGCTTGAATTTGGTGCACGCCGTGCTCAGGGTGCAGATGCCGCATATTACGGTGCCCGTGCCGCTATAATAGGCGGTTGTACAGGAACATCCGTACTTAAAACAGCAAAGGATTTTGGCGTTAAGGTTTCCGGAACAATGGCTCATAGCTGGGTTCAGATGTTTGATGATGAATATCTGGCTTTTAAAACCTATGCTCAAAAATATCCCGATAGCTGTATGCTTTTGGTTGACACATATAGTGTTATCCGTTCGGGAATACCCAATGCTATCCGTGTGTTTGATGAGGTGTTAAAGCCCCTTGGCAAGCGTCCCTTGGGAATAAGAATTGATAGCGGTGATATTACCTATCTTTCTAAAAAAGCCCGTAAAATGCTTGATGAAGCAGGTTATCCGGATTGCAAAATATGTGTTTCTAACTCCTTGGATGAATATCTTATCCGTGATATGATTTTCCAGGGTGCCGCAGTTGATACCTTTGGTGTCGGCGAACGCCTTATTACTGCTTCAAGCGAGGCAGTGTTTGGCGGTGTTTATAAGCTTTCCGCATTGGAAAAGGATGGTAAGATAATACCTAAAATGAAGATAAGCGAAAATCCCGAAAAGGTAACACTTCCCGGTATTAAAATTCCGTGGAGACTTTATGACCGTACCACAGGTAAGGCTATTGCCGATGTTATTACGCTTAATCACGAAAAAATTGATGATAGTGAGCCTTATGAGATTTTTGACCCAACCTATACATGGAAGCGTAAGGTTGTAACTGATTTTGTGGCAAGAAAGCTTCAAACCAAAATTTTTGAAAACGGTAAGCTTGTATATACACTGCCTTCTGTTAAGGAAATTTCACAGCGCCGTGCTGAAGAAGTTGATTCTCTTTGGGATGAGGTTAAGCGTTTTGAAAAACCGCACAACTATTATGTTGACCTTTCTGAGGATCTTTGGAATCTGCGTAACGACCTGCTTAATACACTTTCCTTCAAGCGTGATTGAGAAAGGATGATTTAGTTTGAAAAGATTTTTTTGTTTGTGTTTAGCTTTTTGTATGCTGCTTTTGGTTGTGGGCTGCTCTAAGGATGAAACAAAAAAAAAGCAATACACCACCGAAGTGGATGTTGAATACTATGCAAATTTGGGACAAATGCCTGAAATAAAGGATTATAAATTGGGTTACAGCGTGGAGGATATGCTGTCTGAGTTTGCGGCTTTGGAGGAAGCTTCGGCAGATAGTGAGATTCCTCATAATCACGATGCATTCTTCTATTTTATAAATGAAGGTGATGAATTCACCTCTATCAGCACATCCAATGCTGAATATTGTTATAAAAACGATAAGCGTGAGAAGGGGATTTCCTGTATTCTCAGCTTTGACGGTGCTTACGGTTTTGCTAAGGATACCATAATCATTGAGGTTAAGGAAGCACTGTCCGATTATAAGGTTAAGGAGGAAAATATCGGTGAAGAGGGGCTTTCCTTTATGCCCATGATAAAAAATGCCGATTGCTTAACCTATACCTTTTCTAAAAACAAAGTAACATTTGTTTTTACAGATAATGCGCTATGTGCTACGGCAATTTATAATGCCGATGAATGGAGTTTACATTAATGCCTGTTGAAGTTAGTCAAAAACAAATTCGCCTGCCGCTTTTGGCACTCAGAGGATTGGTTCAGTTCCCCGGAATGATGCTAACCTTTGATGTTGGGCGTAAAAAATCCATTAAGGCTGTAACCGCCGCAATGGAATCAAATCAAAAGATTTTTCTTGTTGCACAAAAGGATATTTCGGTTGATGATCCACAGCTTGAGGATCTTTACCGTATAGGCTGTGTATGCCGTGTGCGTCAGGTGCTTAAAATGCCCGATAACGGTGTAAAGGTTTTAGTTGAGGGTCTTTATCGTGCAACCTATACCAATTTTTCATCTAACGGTTCTTTTTGCATTGCTGATATTACTGCTTGTGAGGAAAAGGCTGTAAAAAACCGTGCAATATATATTGAAAGTCTTATTCGCCGTATTCGTAATGAGTTTGAGCGTTATGCTGAGGTTGCTTCAAATATAGCACCTGATGTTATGATGACTGTTGCAACAAGTGAGGATGTTGCTTTTTTAAGTGATTTTATTGCTTTCAGTGTTCCGGCTCCTTTTGATGATAAGCAGTATGTTTTGGAACAGCTTTCTCCCGTAAACCGTGCAAAGGTTTTATTGGAAATGCTTTCAAAAGAAAGGGAAATTACCCTTATTGATAATAAAATAGGGGAGAAAACACGCCGCCAGATAGATGAAAATCAGCGTGAATATTATTTAAAAGAGCAAATTCGTGCCATAAGTGATGAGCTTTATGGTGATGAAAGTGCTGATGAAATAGATGAATATTATAATAAGGTAAGCCTTATGCAAGCTCCCGATTCTGTAAAGGATAAGCTTAGAACCGAAGTTTCAAAGCTTGCAAAAATGCCTTCGGGTTCACATGAGGGAACGGTTGTAAGGGGCTGGCTTGATACCTGTATTGCACTTCCTTGGGAAAAGCTTGATGATGTAAAGGTTGATATAAAAAAGGCCGAAAAGATACTTGACCGTGATTTCCACGGTATGAAAAAGGTTAAGGAAAGAATTCTTGAAATGCTTTCGGTATATGCACTTTCTCCTGAAATTACGGGTCAAATACTCTGCCTTGTTGGTCCTCCCGGTGTTGGTAAAACTTCAATCGGAAAAACTATTGCGGAGTGTATGGGGCGTCAGTTTTCCCGTATTTCACTTGGTGGTATGCATGATGAGGCTGAAATTCGTGGTCACCGTAAAACATATATAGGTGCAATGCCGGGTCGTATAATCAATGCCGTTAAAAATGCGGGCACACGCAATCCGCTTATACTTCTTGATGAAATTGATAAGCTTGGTAAGGATTATAAGGGGGACCCCTCTGCCGCACTTTTGGAGGTGCTTGACCCCGAACAAAACCATACCTTTACCGATAATTTTATAGAAATTCCGTTTGATTTAAGCAGAACGGTATTTTTAACCACCGCAAATACCCGCTCAACTATTCCAGAGCCGCTTTTGGACCGTATGGAGATAATAGAGCTTGAAGGGTATACAAGGGAAGAAAAGTTTAATATTGCCAAAAAGCATTTGGTTGCAAAGCAGTTAAATCGTCATGCCTTAACGGCTAAAAATTGCCGTATTACAGACGGCGCTTTGTATGGGCTTATTGATTATTATACCCGTGAAGCAGGTGTGCGTAAGCTGGAAAGGTCAATAGCATCTCTTTGCTCAAAATCCGCAAGAAAAATAGCTTCGGGTGAAGCCGAAAAGGTTGTTATTAAGGATAGCGATCTTGAAAAAATGCTTGGTAAACACCGCTATAAGCCTGAGGTTATTTTAGAAAAGGATGAGGTTGGCATTATTAATGGTCTTGCTTGGACAGCCGTTGGCGGAGAAATTATGCAAATGGAAGTATCCGCAATGAAGGGAACAGGTAAGGTTGAGCTTACAGGTTCATTGGGTGATGTTATGAAGGAATCCGCATTGGCGGCGGTAAGCTTTGTTCGTGCAAATGCCACTCGTTACGGTATTGATGAAGATTTTTATAAAAATACCGATATTCATATTCATGCCACCGAAGCCGCCGTTCCAAAGGATGGCCCTTCTGCAGGTGTTACCATAACAACCGCCCTTATTTCTGCACTTACAGGCCGTGAAGTGCGCCGTGATATTGCAATGACGGGTGAAATCACCATCAGAGGTAGGGTTTTGCCGATTGGCGGTCTTAAAGAAAAATCAATGGCGGCATACCGTGGAGGAGTAAAGACGGTATTTATTCCAAAAGAAAACATACCTGATATTGATGAGGTGGATGAAACCGTAAAGGCGGGAGTAAGGTTTATTCCTGTTTCCTTTGTGGGTGAAATTATTGATGCCGCACTTGTGGGAACGGATGAAATTAAATCAACAGGAGACTGCTGTCACACACAAAAACAAAAAAGTGTCAGCGGCAGAATAAGTCAGTAAAAAATGAATTATAATAATGCAGTTTTTGAAAAAGCTTTTGGAACGGCGGCTCAGCTTACCGTATCGGATTTACCTGAGGTTTGTTTTGCAGGCCGTTCCAATGTGGGAAAATCGTCACTTATAAATCGTATATTGGGTAAAAAAGCGCTGGCTCGTGTCAGCTCTCGTCCCGGAAAAACGGTTACAGTTAATATGTATAGGGTTGAAAATATCCGTATAGCAGATCTTCCGGGATATGGCTATGCCAAGGTTTCTTTTGCCGAAAGGGAGCGTTGGAGTGATCTTATGGAAAGCTATTTTAAATCCGATAGGGATATAAGAATGGCATTTCAGCTTATTGATATGCGTCATCCTGCAACAGATTTTGATATGGATATGCTTTCATTTTTGCATCAAATGAATATTCCCATGACGGTTGTGCTCACTAAAAGCGATAAGCTTAATAAAAGTGAATATGCAAAGTGCCTTGAAAATATAAAGGTACAGCTTGGTGAGTTTGCCGATGAAACACAGATAATTCCTTTTTCTGCACAAAACGGTGAAGGCACTGAAAAAATTCGTGAGTTGATAGAGTCTTGTACAGCTTAAAAGGTTTTTTTAAGAGGTATTTTTCATCCAAAACAGTTCACCGTCCAATGCTTGTTGGTACGGTGGTATCGGTAATATCTGTTTTGTGCTGTGTTTATGGCGTTTTGAACCCGATTATTATAGCCACAATTTTATTTGCGGTGTGTATATGGTTTGGGTTTCGTCGTGGAAAATGGCTTGTGCTTATTTTGCCTTTATTTTTATCCTTGGTATCGGTAATTTCATTTGTTGGGATAGATAATAGGCAAAGCCGTATTGAAAGGGCTGTTTGCGTGACAGATACCGTTACTTTTACGGTTATTGAAGAACCGTATTTATATTACGGTGTAACAAATTTTAAGGCTAAGATAAATAAATCCAATGTTTTGCCTAATGATTGTGTTGTTTTAATAAAAACCGAAACTCCGTTTCTTAGCATGGGTGATATTGTAAATACCGCTGTTAATATAGATAGTGTTTCGGTGGGCAAAAAATCGCTTTATTATTTGTCTGAGGATATCAGTGCAGTTGTATCGGATGTAGGGAAATGTGAAAAGATAGGTTTTTCGGCATTTTACAGTGCTATCGGTTCTGTGAGGCGTTATATAAAGAAAACTCTTACATCAAATCTAAAAACATCGCAAGCGGCAACCTTGAGTGCGCTTCTTATAGGAGAGCGTTCTGATTTCACAGAAAGATTTCAAGTTGCAGTCAGGCAATCGGGATTAAGTCATGTTATGGTGGTATCGGGAATGCACCTTGCCATTATAATAGGCGGTATAACCGCACTTTTTCGCCGAATCGGAATGAAGCGTATATGGCAGAATATTCTTTTTGTTACGGCGATTTTTCTGTTTATGGCACTTTGCGGATTTGCAATATCGGTACAGCGTGCAGCTGTTACTTATGTGTTGGCTGTTATTGCAACGGTAATAAACCGTGATAATGATTCAGTTAATACACTCTCTGCAACGGTTGGAATAATTATGGCATTTTCGCCTTATGTTTTATTCAGCATTTCTTTTCAGCTATCCGTACTTGCAACATTTGGTATAATTGTAATTTTACCTCTTGCTCAAAAACGGCTTAACAGGTTTATTCCAAATGTTAAGGTTTTAAGGGCAGGATGTGATGCGTTTATAGGCTCTGTTGCGGCAATGCTTGCAACACTTCCTGTTATTATACTGAATTTCGGCAGTGTATCATTGGTGGCACCGCTCAGCAACCTTTTGGTGTCCTATGCGGTAACGATTGATGTGCTTATAACGGCGCTGGCGCTTGTTGTTAATCTTGTTTTGCCGTTTGATTTTATTGTAAAACCGTTGTTTTGTGCTTCGGGTATTGTGACTAAATATATTAATTATGTGATATATTCTTTGGGTTCGGATTCGGTTGTGGTAAATATTGATAGAAGCTTTGCTTTTGTTACCGTTATTTTAATATTTGCCTTATTGATTGTAAGGCGAATAATTTCACGCAATCAATATTATTCACGGCTCAAAAAAATAAAGGAGGGGTAATATGGCAATTATTTTTGAAGATGCTTTAAAAAAGGATATTCGTGATGGCAATTTTGCACCTGCGTATATTCTGTTTGGTGAGGATGCCTATCTTAAAAAGCTTTATGCCGATCGTATTGCCGAAAAATCGGTAGATGGTGACCCCTTTTTTAATTTGCATATATTTAATGGAATATGTGATTTGCAGTTGCTTTACGATGCTGTTAATCAATATCCTTTAATGAGCAATAAAAAATGTGTTGTTTTAAATGATTATGATATTGAACATGCTTCAAAGTCGGAATTTGATGGGCTGATTTCGCTTTTTTCACAGCTTAACGAAAGCTGTGTTTTGGTTTTGCGTTTTGATTCGGTTGAGTTTGACCCCAATTCCAAAAAGAACAGTAAAGCAAAGAATATAGTTTCAGCTGCGGAAAAGGCAGGCGGTAAAGCAGTACAGCTTGGCCATAGAAAGGAATCAGAGCTTGTTAAAATGCTGGTTGACGGTGCTGTTAAGCGTGGCTGTAAAATGGAGGCTTCTACCGCAAGATTTTTGCTTGAAACGGTTGGGTCTGACCTTAATATTTTAAGAAATGAGCTTGAAAAACTTTGCCATTTTAAAAAGGATGGTATTATAGACCGTGGTACGGTGGAGCTTTTGTGTGCAAAATCGGTCGAGGCATCGGTTTATGACCTTACAAAATATATATTTTCTTTTGATACGGCTTCGGCACTTTCATTGCTTGATAATCTTTTTTACACCCGTGTTGAGCCAATGATAATTTTGTATACCATATCCTCTTCTTTTGTTGATCTTTACAGGGCGGCATCGGTTAGTAAATCGGGTACAAATATTACACAAGCCGCTAATGACTTTGGGTATGGCAAAAGGGCATTTTTGCTTGAGCGTGCCGCAAAAACTGTAGGCAGGTTTGATGGTAAACGGCTTGAATATTGCTTTGATGCTTTGATAGAGGCAGACCGCCGTTTAAAAAGCTTTGGCAGTGATGAAAGAATTATTCTTGAAGAGCTGATTGTGCGCCTTTGTTATATCCTTTCAAAGGGTGTTTATGTATGATAAGGCTTGATATACCTGTAATAGTAGAGGGCAAATATGATAAAATAACGCTTGAAAATATCATTGATGCTACAATTATCCCAACAAACGGTTTTGGTATATTTAAGGATAAACAAAAATGTGAGCTGATACGCACATTATCTCTCCAAAAGGGTGTTATCATTATGACCGATAGTGATAATGCAGGCTTAATGATAAGAAATCGCTTAAAACAAATATGTGCAGGCGGTAAAATAATAAATGTTTATGTTCCTGAAATTTTGGGAAAAGAAAAGCGTAAAACAGCACCCTCAAAGCAGGGGCTTTTGGGCGTTGAGGGAATGGATTCCCAAATAATTTTAAGCGCTCTTGAAAGAAGCGGGGTAAATGCTCAAATAAATACCTGTTGCGGTGAAAAAATCACCAAGACAGATTTGTTTTGTTTGGGCTTTTCAGGCGGGCAAAACAGCTCAGAATACAGAAAAAGCTTTGCAAGCTTTTTGAAGTTACCTACAAATATTTCAAGTAATGCATTTTTGGATGTTTTAAATACTCTTTTTACCAAGGAAGAATTTAATGAAAGGGTGATTTTATGGCGGCAAGAATGGGACAAAAAATAAAGCTTTTATACTTGGTTGATATTTTAGAAAGATATACCGATGAGGAACACCCAATGTCGGCTTCGGCAATTTGTGAGAGGCTGGAAGAAAAGGGCGTTACAGCCGAACGAAAGGCAATTTATAACGATATAGATATTCTTATACAGTATGGCTTTGATATTATATGTACCCGTGTTCCAAAAAACGGTTATTTTTTGGCTTCCCGTGAGTTTGAGCTTCCTGAAATTTACCTTTTGGCGGATGCTGTGCGTTCGGCAAAGTTTATAAGTGCCAAAAAAACAAGGGAGCTTATAAGCAAGCTCGACGGTATGTTAAGTGTTTATCAGGCAAAAAGACGTGATAAAAATATTTTCTTTGATGGTAGTAAATGCTCCAATGAGGAGATATATTATATTATTGACGGTATAAATAATGCTATTGAGCAAGGTAAAAAAATCACCTTTAACTATGGAGTAAGAACTCTCTGTGAAAACCGTGAAATAAAGCTTCGTTCAAAGCAGATGAAAATCAGCCCTTATGCTATGACCTGGCAGGATGATCATTACTATTTAATTGGTAATTATGAAAAGTATGATAATCTTTTGCATCTTCGTATTGACCGTATGCATTCGGTTGAAATATTGGAGGAAAAGGCAAGGCATTTCAGTGAGGTAACTGATTATACCGAGCAGTTTGATATTGCCGATTATACCAACCGCCTTTTCCAAATGCACGGCGGTGAGGTTGAAGAAATTGAGCTTCGTTGTGATAAAAAGCTTATTGAGCAGGTTGTTGACCGTTTTTCAGAAAAAATATTTGTGCGTGATGTAAGCGATACTCATTTTACATTTGGAATAAAGGCTGCTGTAAGTGAGGGTCTTATCAGCTGGATAGTAAGCTATGGCGGAAGAATAAAGGTTCTTTCTCCAAAAGATTTGCGTGATGGTGTAATAGCACGTGCAAAGGATATTTTAGGTGTATACGAATAGTTTTGGTGATTTGATATGTTTTTTAAAAGTAAGGGCTCAACCTTTGATTGGTTGATAGTGGGTCTTGGTAATCCCGGGCTTCAGTATGCCGAAACCCGTCATAATGCAGGCTTTATGGTTGCCGATCGTTTGGCGGAAAAATACGGCTGTAATTTTAATAAAAATAAGCATAATGCAATTTTTGGTGAATGTAATATAAAGGAAAGCCGTGTGCTTTTGGCAAAACCGCAAACCTATATGAATCTTTCGGGTAAAGCGGTGGTTGAAATTGCAAATTTTTATAAAATTCCAATAGAGAATATAATAGTGATTTTTGATGATATTTCTCTTGATGTGGGTAGAATCCGTGTTCGCCGTAAGGGGTCACACGGGGGTCATAACGGAATGAAGGATATTATTGAGCTTATGGGCAGTGATGAAATTGCCCGAATTAAGGTGGGGGTTGGCAAAAAGCCTCATCCCGAATATGATTTAAAGGATTGGGTGCTTGGAAAATTTCCAAAAGACCAACAAGCCGAACTTCAAAAGGCAATAGATAACGCTTGTGATGCCGTAGGAGTTATTGTTTCAAGCGGTGTTGATAAGGCTATGAATCGCTATAATGGTTAATGATATATGAAATTTTTAAATGATATATTGCTTCGTTCCCATGATTACAGGGCGCTTCTTCGTGCTGTGAGGGATGAAAGATTGCCTGCTGTTTGTACGGGACTTTCCCGTATTCATAAGGCGGCTGTGGTGGCGGCTTTAAGCCGGCATATAAACAAAAAAATAATACTTATCACTCATGATGAGGCTTCGGCAAATGAGCTTAGGGATGACCTTTGCCAAATGGGACTTGAAACGCTTAATTTGCCGTCAAGAGATTATAATCTTGCTGATATTGAGGGCTTTTCTCGTGAGTATGAGCAAAAAAGAGTAGATACCCTGTCCGCACTTGTGGATGGGGCTTTTGACCTGCTTACAGTAGCTCTTGATTCGGCAATTCAGCTGACCGTTCCGCCTGAGGTTTTGTGTTATAACCGCTTTGAGTTAAAGCAGGGCGGTATGGTTGATGTTACAAAGCTTACTGAGGATTTGGTTAGGGCAGGGTATACCCGCACAGAACTTACCGAAGGTAAGGGGCATTTTTCCGTAAGAGGAGGCATAATTGATATTTACCCCACAGGTTTTGAAAACCCCGTAAGGGTGGAGCTTTGGGGTGATGAGGTTGACGGTATCGCATATTTTGACCCCATAACTCAACGCAGGGGAGAGCCTATTGAAAATGTTATTATTACTCCTGCAAGAGAGATTTTATATGATGCAAATGAGCTTAAATCTATTTTGGAGGAATATACAAACGGTAATAAAAAGCTTACCGATAGGCAGCTTGCACAGATAAACCGTGATATTAACACCCTTTCATCAGGGGTGGATATTTGTCCTGACCGCTATTTGCCTTTGCTGTATGGCAATTCCACCGTTTTTGATTATTGTGAGGATGCGCTTGTAATAGTTTGTGAAAGCGGTAATCTTAACGAAAGAATTAAAAATCTTTCGTGGCAGCAGGCAGAGGATATTAAAAATTTAATAGAGGACGGATTTATTTCCAAAAAAACTGCCGATTTATGGCTTGATAAAGCAAGACTTTATTCCCATTTTGACCGTGCTTTGTTTCTTGAAAGCTTTCCAAAGGGTAGCTATGAGATTGCTTTGAAGGAGCTTTTTCAGTTCGGCTTTAAGCGTTCAACCCCATGGAGTGGTGATTTGGATGTTTTGTGTGAGGATCTTTCATATATTAAATCCAATGGTGGCTGTGCGGTAATTTTAGCAGGTGAAAAAAGGGCGGCAACCGTTCTTTGTGACCAATTATATGAAAAGGGTATTCTTGCGGTTTTTGAGGAATCCCCCGAAAATCTTCCCGAAAGCGGTATAACGGTTTGTTGCGGAGGTCTTTCAGATGGCTTTGAAATTCCGGAAGCTAAATTTTTGCTTATAACACACCGCCATATTGCATCTGAAAGCAGAAAAAAACGCCCAAGACCCAAAAATGCTAAGGAAATAGGCTCTTTGGATGAATTAAAACAGGGTGATTATGTTGTTCACACCGCCCATGGAATAGGTGTTTTTGACGGTATAAATCGTATTACCAATAATGGTATAACAAAGGATTATATTAAAATTAAATACCGTGGAAGCGATGTGCTTTATGTTCCTGTAACCCAGCTTGATTTGGTTTCAAAATATATAGGAGCCTCTACTGAGGATGGCGGTGTAAAGCTTAATAAATTGGGAGGTCAGGAATGGCAAAAAACACGCACACGTGTTCGTGCTGCGGTTAAAGATATGGCAAAACAGCTAACCGCACTTTATGCTAAAAGAATGGCAACTAAGGGTTATGCCTTTTCTCCCGATACCGATCTTCAAAATAATTTTGAACGCCGTTTTGAATATGATGAAACCGATGACCAGCTTCGTTGTATTAATGAGATAAAGAATGATATGGAACGTGCAGTTCCAATGGATAGGTTGCTTTGCGGTGATGTTGGTTTTGGTAAAACTGAGGTGGCGCTTCGTGCAGCCTTTAAGTGCATAAGTGAAGGCAAACAGTGTGCATTGCTTGTTCCAACAACAATTCTTGCTATGCAGCATTTTAACACAATTATGCGCCGGTTTGGTGATATGCCTGTTGAGGTGAGATTGCTTTCTCGTTTTGTGCCGCCTAAACAGCAGGAAAAAACAATTTTAGGTCTTAAAAGAGGTAATGTTGATATGGTGGTGGGAACCCACCGCCTTATATCAAAGGATGTTGAATTTAAGAATATCGGTCTTGTAATAATTGATGAGGAACAACGCTTTGGTGTGGCGCAAAAGGAAAGACTTAAAGAGCTTTATCCTTTTGTTGATATTCTTACTTTAAGTGCAACTCCTATACCCAGAACACTTAATATGGCAATGTCGGGTCTTCGTGATATGTCATCTTTGGATGAGGCTCCCGGTGACAGACATCCTGTTCAAACCTATGTTTTAGAGCAGAATACAGGTGTTTTGGTTGAGGCAATTTCTAAAGAAATTCGCCGTGGCGGTCAGGTTTATTATCTTCATAACCGTGTTGATACAATAGAAATTTGTGCCGCAAGGCTTAAACAAAAGCTTCCCGAGGTTCGTTTTGGTATAGCTCACGGCAAAATGAGCGAGGAGCAGCTGAGTGAAATCTGGCGTCAGCTTTTAGAACACGAAATTGATGTGCTGGTTTGTACCACTATTATTGAAACGGGTGTGGATGTTCCTAATGCCAACACACTTATAATTGAAAATGCCGATCGTATGGGACTTTCACAGCTTCATCAGCTAAGGGGAAGGGTAGGGCGTTCTCCAAGACGTGCCTATGCTTATTTTTGCTTTAGCCGTGGAAAACAGCTTTCGGATATAGCATTTAAAAGACTTGAGGCTATAAGGGAATATACCGAATTCGGTTCCGGCTTTAAAATAGCAATGCGTGACCTTGAAATAAGGGGAGCAGGAAGTATTTTAGGCGGTGAACAGCATGGTAATATGGAGGCGGTGGGTTACGATATGTATCTTAAACTGCTTTCCGAAGCCGTAAGCGCAGAAAACGGTGAAGCAGTGGTGGCTGAGCCTGAATGTACTATTGACCTTAATATTCCGGCTCACATTCCCGAGGATTATATAGAATCCTTGCCTGCAAGACTTGGTATATATAAAAGAATTGCGGATATTAGAAATAATGATGATGTTGAAGATGTTATTGATGAGTTGTGTGATCGTTTTGGTGAACCGCCTGCGGCAGTTATGGGTCTTATAGAAATTGCTCTGCTCAGAAATAAGGCATCTGATGCAGGCATTTATGAGATTACGGGAACTCCCACTGCGGCACTTCTTCATATAACCAAGCCTGACCCTCAGGTTATTGAAAAGCTTACTTTGGGCTTTGCAAATCGTTTTTCAATTTCTGCAAGCGGTGATATAGCATATATGATAAAGCTAAAAAAAGGACAGCGAATGAGTGGTTTTGTAAGTGAGCTTGTTAAGGTTATTTAATAAATATAAATTGTTTATAAAATTTTTGTAGACATTTGGATTGTTTTGTTATATAATCTATATATTATGAATTATAATGTTTCATGGAGGAACTTTTATGAAAATGATGAAAAAATTTGCGGTTGTGCTTCTTGCATTATTGATTGCACTTTCTGCTTGCGGATGTTTGCATGAAAAGGATGAGGTTGCAGTAACCGTTGGTGATGTTGAGTTTACATCTGCATATTATTTATGTTCATTCCTTTTTGCTGATTTAACAGCTCAGCAAAAGGTTAGTGAAGCTCTTGCAGAGAAGGAAAAGGATACTTCGGATATAGATTACCGCACCCAAAAGGTTGAGGGTAAGGAATATCAGAAGTGGGTTAAGGAGGAAGCTCTTAAAACCGTAAAAAATAACGCTGCTTACAGAATCCTTTGTGATAAAAACAAGGTTGAGCTGGAGGAGGATGTTAAAAAAGAAATAACCACTCAGCTTGAAAATATGTGGGCTTCTTATTCTACATGGTTTGAAGAAAACGGTGTTTACCGTACAACCTTGGAAAAATATTTAACCGATACTTATTATCAGTCTGCTTATTTTGAATACCTTTACGGAAAAGAGGGCACAAAGGCTCCCACAGCTGATGAAGTTACTGCTAAGATGGTAGATAATCTTGTTTTGGCTGATATGTTGCAGGCAAGCTTTACAACCTATGATCAAACCACATACGAGCAGAAAAAGCTTTCTGATGCTGAAATTACTGAGCTTAAAAATAAGTTTAACACCTATGTTTCTGAGCTTAATTCCGGTAAAAAGACCTTTGAACAGGTTTATCATGAGTATAATAAGAGTGAACAGTCCACCGATACCGAAATTACTGATTTTGGTGAGTCTGATGTAGCACCTCAAAACCGCCATGCAAGTATTTTAGGTTCTAAGGAAGCTGAGAATTATACAAGTGAGCATTTTGATACTGCAAAGGCTATGGCTGTTGGTGAGGCTAAGGTTGTTGAGCTTGAAGAAAGCGCAGGCTTGGTATTAATCGTAAAGCGTGATATTATAGCCGATAAGTATTATGCAGATAATTATGACTTGGTAGTTCGTTATTTGTTAAAGCAGGATGAATTTGATAAAACTATTGAGGATTATGTAAAGACCCTCAAGGTTACGGTTGATGATTCCGCTGTTGATAGATTTGAAGCAACCGATATTACCGAAATGCCTCAGATGTATTATTAAAAAAATTTAATTTTATGATTAACCATTAATATGCACCCCAAAAGTGTCTGACTTTTGGGGTGCATATTACTTTTTTTTGCGACTTTAGCCGCATTTTTGATTTTTACATAAATTTACGCTTTAAGGAAAAAATAAATTCGGGAGCGTGAATTTATGAGGCGTATAATTTCATTTTTTCTTGCTTTGATTTTGATTATTGGATTTTCCGGTACTGCGGCTTCTCTTTCAAAAATGGGTTCCGTGGGGAATGAGGTTGCCGATATTCAGTCTGCACTTAAAAAGCAGGGTTATTACAGCGGAAGTATAGACGGAATTTTCGGAACAGCAACTAAAAATGCCGTTTTGCAGTTTCAGCGTGATAACGGTCTTACAGCAGATGGAATTGCAGGGAAAAACACCCTTTCGGCATTGGGGGTTGAGGAAAGCGATAATATCGGTGATTTTTCCTCTTCGGATTATGTTCTGCTTGCACGCATAATTTCAGCTGAATCAAGAGGTGAGCCGTATATCGGTCAGGTTGCTGTAGGGGCTGTTGTGCTTAACCGTATAGAACACCCTTCCTTTCCTGATACTCTTTCTGCGGTGATATATCAAAAGGGAGCATTCAGTTGCATTGATGACGGTCAGTTTTATGAAAATATAGCCGATAGCGCATATCTTGCCGCAAGGGATGCTTTAAACGGAATTGACCCAAGCGGCGGTGCAATTTATTATTATAATCCCAAAATTGCAACCAGTAAGTGGATTTTTTCTCGTCCGGTTATAACCATAATAGGGAATCACACCTTTTGTAATTAGGCAAATTTAATATTAATGACATTTTCTGCAACACAAAATACGATATTTTTTACGATGATTTGACTTTTTGAAAAAACACGAAAAAAAATGTTGCAATCTGAAGTCTTATATGGTATTATAATAAATACTGTAATTAGTGTGACTTATGTCGCTTTAGACAAATGTAAGGAGGTGTCATGATGCCGAATATTAAATCTGCTAAGAAGCGTGTTCTTATCAATAAGGCAAACTATGAGCGTAATAAGGCTTACCGTTCTGCCCTCAGAACTGCTATTAAGAAGGCTGACGCCGCTATTGATGCAAAGGCTGCTGATGCTAATGAAGTTGTAAAGGTTGCTGTTAAGAAGCTTGATCAGGCTGCTTGCAAGGGTATCCTTCACAAGAACAATGCTGCCAGAAAGAAATCTCAGCTTGTAAACCGTCTTAATGCTAATGCATAATCGGGACAATTTTATTTTTTGCAAAAAATAAAAGTAAAGCCGTGTTCGTTTGAACACGGCTTTTTTTGCTTGTTTTAAGTGTGATTTAATATTAATTTTCCTTTGCCGCAAGTATGCAAAGCTCGGCTGAATGTATTCCGTCAACAGCGGCAGACATAATTCCTCCCGCATATCCTGCACCCTCTCCGCAGGGGAAAAGACCTGAAACATTTACGCTTTGTCCATCCTCACGGCGGGTTATTCTGATGGGAGAAGATGAACGGGTTTCGGGTGCGCTTAAAATTGCGGCATTATCTGCAAACCCGGGAAGCTTTTTATCAAGAAGCGGTATACCTTCTTTAAGTGAATCTACAATGAATTTAGGGAAAATATCGTAAAAATCAGCCTTTACGGTACAAGGTCTTGCAGTGGGTATAACTTTGTTTGAGCTATCTGGAGTGCCTTTTAAAAATTCACCTAATGTTATTGTGGGAACAGCACCTTTTGAGATATTATAAGCCTTTTGCTCAATAATTCGTTGTAATTCACAGCCTGCAAGCACATCATCACTGCCAAAATCCGTGGGGTCAACATTTACTAATAGTGCGCTGTTGGCGTTTTTGCCGTTTCTAAGACTTTTGCTCATTCCGTTTATCGCAAGGTGTCCCTCTTCACTTGAAGCGTTAATAACCTCACCTCCGGGGCACATACAAAAAGTGTAAACACCTCTTCCGCTTTTAAGATGTACGGCAAGCTTGTAATCTGCGGCTTTAAGTGATGGATGACCTGCAAATTTGCCGTAAAGCGCACGGTCAATATCGCTTTGCAAATGTTCAATTCTAACACCCATTGCAAAGCTTTTGCGTTGCATTTCAACACCTGATTCCTTTAACATTTTAAAGGTGTCTCTTGCGGAATGACCGCAGGCTAAAATTATCTGCTTGCAAGGTATTTCTTCACCGTTTGAAATAGCCGAACAAACAGCACCGTTTTGGGTTTTAAAGCCTTCAAACTTTGAAGAAAATCTTATTTCTCCTCCAAGTGTTTCAACCTCTTTACGAATGTTTTTAACAACCTCAACAAGTATATCTGTACCTATATGCGGTTTAGAATCGGTTAAAATGTGCTGTGGGGCACCGAATTCTACGAATTTTTCAAGTACGGTACGGCAGCGAATATCCTTGATTCCGCTGTTAAGCTTTCCGTCAGAAAAGGTGCCTGCACCGCCCTCTCCAAACTGCACATTTGAGTTTTCGTCTAATTTACCGCCCGATAAAAAACGCTCCACATCGGCAGTTCGTGAATCAGCGTCACGACCCCGCTCCAAAACAATCGGTTTAAGTCCTGCATAAGCAAGGGTTAATGCGGCAAACATTCCCGCAGGTCCAAATCCCACAATTACAGGGCGTGTTTTTGTGATAAAATCGGCTTTTTTAAAGGTGTATTTGCGTTCAATATATCTTTGTGCTTTCTTAGAACGGGCAATAAGTCTATCCTCACCCGAAGCCTCTACTAAAAATGAACAGCAAAAAACAACCTTTTCACGATGCCTGGCATCAACCGATTTTTTGTAAAGCTCTACTTTTTTTATATACTGTATGTCTGTTCGTAATTCCTTTGCTGCAATGCCTTTAAGATTTGAAAAATCGGTTTTTAAGGGTAAATTTATATTGCTTAAAAGTATCATTTTTTCGCTTCCGTTCTTTTGATTTTGTGGCGAAACAGAATTGTTTTGCCTAGCCAAAGCATTCAAACTTGAATCAGATTTTGAAACAAGTATTTTATGCTGTGACATCGTTAAAATACTCGCAAATCCGTTAGGATTTGCTGCGTTTTGTGCCTTGCACACCAAAAAATCCTTTATTTACAAAATTCTGCGACCTTAAAGGTGCGTTTTTTTGTGTGGATTTTTGGTGTTGGCGGAGCCCATAAGGCTAACGCCTATGGGCGACAACAAGCCGAAAGCCGCCTAAAAACCGCCCTTTAAGGCTGGTTCAAGTTTAAATGCTTTGGCTAACCTATTCCATTATCAATGCTGTCTGCCGCACAAAGTGCCGAACTCCAAGCCCATTGCAGATTAAATCCTCCGCAGTCGCCGTCAATATCAAGTATTTCACCAACCGCAAAAAGATTTTTATCTTTTTTGGACATCATAGTATATCGGTCAAAGCAATCGGTGGAAAGTCCGCCTGCTGTAACCTGTGAGTTTATAAATCCTGTTGTGGCGTTTATTGTAAATCGCCAATCCTTTATTTTTTTGGCGATTTTTTGTGCATCTCCATCTTTAAGTGTGCTTACCGCCTGTGAAAGTGTGAATCCACATTCCTTTAAAACTGATTGTCCCACACGCTTATTAAGCATACCCGTAAAAAATTCTTCAAGTGTGCGCCTTTTTAAATCTTTAACCCTTTGAGTAATCAGCTCAGCAAGCTGATTTTCGGTATATTCAGGCATAATGTCAAGGCTTATTTGTGATTTTGTAGCGCATCTTTCAACCTCACGAGAAAGCTGTAATATTGGCGGTCCCGAAAGCCCGTAATCGCAAAAAAGTACCTCACCATACTCCCGCCTTAATACCTTTCCTGAGTTGATAAGCGTGGCATTTGCATTAACCTTCATACCTTTTAGCGATTTTACACAGTTAGGGTCGGTTTTAAGCTGAACAATAGCAGGTGTGGCTTTTACGGTTTTATACCCTTTTTGCTTTAAAAGACGAAATACCGAACCACTGCTTCCTAATTTTTCTCCACCCGAAAAAAGCCCTGTTGCCACAATTACAAAATGGCAGTTTAGGGTTAAATTTTCGGCTGAAACGGTGTAACCGTTTTTGTTTTTGGTTATATCATGAACCTTGGTTTCGGTGAAAATATCCGCTTTAAGCTCATCTAAAGCAAAGCGCAAAGCATCTACAACAGAAGAAGCTTGCAATGAATATGGGTAAGCACGGCCTGTTTCATCATAAGTGAATATTATTCCAAGCTTTTTAAAAAAGCTTTGTGTGGTAATATTTGTGTATTTTTCCAATGCAAATTTGCAAAATGAGGAATCCTCCCCGTGATAACGGGAAAGCTTTATTTCCTTATTGGTTATATTACAGCGTCCGTTACCTGTTGTTATCAGTTTTTTACCCACACGAGGCAACTGCTCAAGAACGGCAACCGTTAAATCGGGATTGTTTTGCCTGCATCTTATTGCGGCACAAAGTCCTGCGGCACCTCCACCTATTACGGCAACATCGTAAAACATAAAAAAATCCCCTTGAAAAAACTTTAAATTACCACATAATAATACCATAGTTTTAAAAGCTTGACAAGGCGAAAATAATTTACGGTTTGTCTATAGATTTTTTTGTAAAATATGTTATAATAATACATATAATATATACTTATGACTATGTCTTAGTCGGAAAAGAGGTTTTAAATGAATTCAAACAGAACACATGAAAGGGATTATTCCCAAATTACTCCGCAGATATCAAATTATGCTGAAAAATGTGTTACAAAAGGAAAAATTGAATCTGCTCTTTATATAGAACATAAGGTTAATCGCGGACTTCGTGATTTAAACGGTAAGGGTGTACTTACAGGTCTTACCGAAATTTCGGAAATAGTTTCAAAAACACAGATAAACGGTGAGGAGGTGCCGTGCCCGGGTAAGCTTTTTTACCGTGGTTATGATGTTGAAGATTTAGTTTCGGGTTTTATGAAGGATAATCGCTTCGGTTTTGAGGAGATTGTTTATCTTCTGCTTTTTGGAGAACTTCCAAAAGCTGATGAATTATCGGATTTTAAGGGTGTGCTCGGCAGTTATCGCAGCTTGCCTGAATCTTTTGTGCGTGATATTATCATGAAAGCCCCCTCATCTGATAGTATGAACTCTTTGGCAAGAAGTGTATTAACCCTTTATTCCTATGATAATAATCCTGATGATACTTCTATACCAAATGTGCTTCGTCAGTGCTTACAGCTTATTGCAACTTTCCCGTTGCTTGCGGTTTACAGCTATAATTCATATAATTATTATCTAAACGGTCATCGCAGCTTCTTTATTCATGAGCCTGATCCAAAACTTTCCACTGCGGAAAATTTATTGCATCTGCTGCGTATAGATAGTAAATATACTCCGCTTGAGGCTAAAATTCTTGACCTTGCTTTGGTACTCCACGCAGAACACGGCGGCGGTAATAATTCCACCTTTACCACACATGTTGTATCTTCTTCGGGAACAGATACCTATTCCGCAATAGCAGCCGCTTTAGGCTCTCTTAAAGGCCCAAAACACGGCGGTGCCAATATAAAGGTACGTGCAATGTTTGACGATATAAAGAAAAATGTCAAGGATTGGGACGATGAGGAGGAAATAAGTGCATATTTGCAAAAGATACTTCAAAAACAGGCATTTGATAAAGCAGGCCTTGTTTATGGTATAGGTCATGCGGTGTACTCTGTTTCTGATCCCCGTGCCACCGTTTTCCGTTCTTTTGTAAAAAGTCTTTCTGAGGAAAAGGGTCTTGATAGGGAATATAGGCTTTATTCTAATGTTGAAAAAATTGCACCTGAGCTTATTGCAAGTCAGCGTAAAATGTATAAGGGAGTTAGTGCAAATATTGATTTTTACAGTGGCTTTGTTTATGAAATGTTAGAGCTTCCGCCTGAGCTTTATACTCCGCTTTTTGCCATAGCACGCATTGCGGGTTGGAGTGCCCACCGCATTGAAGAGCTTGTAAATTCAGGAAAAATAATAAGACCTGCTTATATGAATGTTCAGTCAAGGCGTGAATATAAACCGCTGGAGACACGGTAAACATTTTTATTATAATTATTTGTTTTAATATTTTAGAACGGTTTTGATAAATTTTAATTCGTGTAAAAAAGAAAAAAAGCCGCTTAAATAGCGGCTATTTGAGAGTGTCGACAAAGTCTCCACTCTCTTGGACGGGGATGCCGTTCGCAAAAAATTAAAAATTTTTTGACTGCACTCTATCCCCGTGGGTACACCCCTGTGC
>SVPW01000037.1 GCA_015065645.1 Oscillospiraceae bacterium
CGTCGGGTCCTTATTATCGTCGTTGTTTAATTTTCAAGGTCCGTTTCGCTCTCACTTCCGCAGAGCGCCTGATTATAATACCACAACCTTTTCCCTTTGTCAACACTTTTTTTCAAATTTTTTAAAAATTTTTTTCACTTGTGTTTCTTGCATTCTTGCCCACACCACATCTTGGGGTAATTACACTTTTTTAATCCCTTTTTATAGCTTTTTTATTTCTATTTTTTCTTTGTTTTAAAGGGGTTTTTAAAACTTTTAAAAAAGTTTTTTGAAATTACGCTTTCTTTTTCAAAGATTTCTATCCCGGTGTAAGTGAAAAATATTTTTAGATTCATAAATTCATCTCACCTCATCCGTCACTTTGTGACACCTTCCCCATCAAGGGGAAGGCAATCAGATAATGACGGATGATATTTAAGATTTGCCACATCTCATCTGCCGCAAGAATATTGCGTGCGGTTTATTTCAACCTTGGATAACCGTTTTCCGTACCGAATAATGTCCAGGTGGATTTAAAATCAAAGCCCTTAAAGGAATTCCTATCGTTTCTCTTTGTAACCTTTTTAGTGCCGCTAAGCTTTGCACCGCTCATTGTGGGCGAATCACCAATTGTATAATAGCAATTTTCAAACAGGTCATCAGCATTGGTAGCAGTTCCTGCAAGAGCGCCACTCTTAGTTCCCGAAACATTTCCGCAGCTATAGCTGTTTTTTATTTTGCCGTTCAAATCCGACCAACCAACAAGTCCGCCTGAATAGGTATCAGAAGAAATTTCACCGGTGTTATAGCTATCAGAAATTTCACTTTCTAACGCAAAACCTATTATTCCACCCGAAATCTCATCTCCTGTAATATTACCCTCGTTCCAGCATTTGACTACCTCGCCCTCACGAGAACCGCCAAAAATTCCGCCTGCGTGCAAACCGTATGCATAAAGCAGGCCGCTGTTGCTTTCCTCTTTTTCTTTTGTTTCCTCGTCCAATGTATAATTTCTGTATGCGAAAACTTCACCCTTATTGCAGCAGAATTCCGCATAACTTTCGGATACGGCAGTGCTTGAGCCGCCATAGATACCACCTGCAAAAACACGGCATCCTCTATCTGAATATGAACGAATCTTGCCCACATTCAGGCAACCTTTTAAGATCATATCACCATTTCCTGCTATTCCGCCTGCCGAAACCTCAACGGTATCGGGGTCCCACACCTGGTAAACCAATGAATGTGCAGTTACATCACCCTCATTAAAGCAGTTTTCAATAGTAACGCCTGACATTGATTGAAAACCTACTATTCCGCCTACATTAGCACTCATTCGGGTTTCAGATTTGATTTTAGCGGAATTATAGCAGTTTTTAATTATTAAATCAGATGCGTGAACCTCTCCCAAAAGACCGCCTACATAAGATATTTTACCCGATATTGTTAAATTACCCTTTACAAAGCAGTTATTTATGGCTGATTCATCATCAAAAACATAAGCCTCGCCTTTTTTGCTCTCATAATCAAAGCTTACACGCTTAGCAAGTGCACCATAACGCATTTCGTTATCAATATCGGTCTCATAATCGTTGGCATAGCTTACCTCTAATCCAAGATTTATCACCACGGCATTGAGCAACTCACCAAACAGCGGTTTACCGACATTATGTATGGTGTAACCGTTGCCATCCAGAATACCGCCGAAGATTGTTGCGGTTTCATAATCCGAAGGACATACGATATCGTTCATCAAAATATATTTTGCAGAGTTTATCTCATTAAGTCCGTTATCCATGCTCGTAAGTCGATCGGGACAGTTGAGAGCAATATTATAAAAATCATCAAAGGAATAAATACCTATATATCCTTCCGGAACCTCATCCTTTTGGTTTACAGGCACAATAAATCCGTTATGAAGCTCAAAATCAAGCTGTCTTCCGTGAGAGAAAATACTGTTAAGCTTTTCATAGTATTCTTCTATACAAGCTTTCTGCTCCTTATACCAATCCTCTGAATCTTTCTCGTATTCTTTTTTATTAAGGTATTTGGTTACATCGGAAAGCACACCGGCTTCGTTATGAGTCAAGCTGTAAAGTGCATATTCGCCGCGGGAATGAGTTGTAAGCAAAAGCTTATAATATTCTATTTTGGTCTTTATTGCGGTTATTGTTTCTTCATCATTACCGGAAGGCACCTTAATCTTATTATTTTGCTTAATAATAGCTTCGGCAATATCCGCAAGAATACGCATTTCATTATAACGGGAAAAGCAGTTTGATGTTCCGAAAAGAACATCTCCCGCTGCTATACTTACCGCAAAAATTGTATTTCCTATATTAATATTGGCGGCAAGATTGGAAATTGCCTTTGCAGTTGAGTTTGCAAACTTAATTAAGGCTTTATCCCCTGATTTTTTTGCCAGCTCAACAGCTTTATCATATACATCATCCATTATAAAGCTTGCTGAATATTTGCTTACACCATTTGCAATATTTGCTGTGGCCTTCATTTTCAGCTTAAACATTTCATTATTTGAGCTTTTAAGTGTGCTTGCCGCACTTTTAAGCTTATTGTTTGAAGCGTTGTTTATAATGGCATCTAAAAACAGAGTGCTGTTATTATACGACCTTATTGCCGCCTCATAGCACTTTATTTCTTCACAGGTATCAATAACAAAGCTCTGCGAATTATTAACTGCAGAAATTGCCTTTTTAACAGTATCGTTTTTAATTTTACCGCCAAGCGTGCCTGTGGCAATATCAAGAATATCCAGAACGATGTCCCCACCGTTCTTTACATTATCAAATTCGCTTTGTTTTCCTACACCCATTATTGCATCCGCCTCATACAAAGCTATCAGGGTTGTAAGTTGTTCTATGTAAAAATCTTCATTGGGTGGAGTATCCAAAAAATATGATGATTGAATTATAACAGTGCTTAAAAATTTTTTCTGTTCCTGCTCATTTGCATAATTCCAATAAAGTATTGTGTTATCCTTGCAGAACAAAGCATCAATAGATTTTTTTAAGGTATTAAATTCTTCCTTTATCATCTTTATGTCTTCGGAAGAATAATCTTCTGCCACGGTATTAACCGCACCAATGCTAAAAAGAAGTGCAAATGCTAAAATAAAACTCAATATTTTTTTCAATACTTTTCCCTCCAAACTGCGTTGGTTGCCTCAATAAGCTCACATTCTAAAAGAAATTTAACCAGCTTTTCGGTATTGGCAACCTCTTTACCGTTCTTGTATTCCGCCTCTGCCATACTTTTTATGGTTTTCTTCTCATAATTACCGGATTTGAGCCTTTGCATAAGCTCTGCTTCCGGATTTGGCGATTTATATACTTCCTTATAAAGCTTTGTATAATCCGGCATAGTAACGGTAACCTCAAATGAGTTATCTTCTGTGTCGTGAACCAATTTGCCAACCTTAACCTTAATACAATCCATATTAAGCTCATAAAGTTCCTCAGCATTTGTATCGGCAAAAGCATCCTCGCTGACAGAATTGCCACCGCCCGATGTAAACACTATAAGCAAAACCGTAACAAGCAATACCAAAAATACTACAACGCCTGTTATTATCCAAAAAATCTTGTTCTTAAATACATTCATCACTTTTTCTCCTCATCATTTGTCCTGCGGTCGATAATAAACCGTGGTCTGCCCTTTATTTCAAGGTACATTTTACCGATATATTCACCTATTACTCCAAGGCTTACATCATCAACAAACATAATACGGCTTTTTTGAGCGATTTTTCCGCTGTTTATAAGTGATAAAAGCTTTGCACTAAAAAAGGAGCCGTTACCGGCAAAACCTTTTCTTCGTTATAGCATGGTATCACTATATACAAAACAGGCTTCATTCCGAACGCCCCTTTTTATGGTGTTATGTAAACTTATATTCACTTTTCGTCAGCAAGACGACGGGCAAACTCTGCCAATTCATCATCATTATAAAACTCAATAGTAATAGTGCCTCTACCCTTGCCTGTGGATGTTATGTTAACCTTTCGATGTATCTCACTGCGTAAAGAAAGCTCAACCTCACTATAAAAGCTGTTTTTAACCTTAGGTGCTTTTGCCTTTTTTGAAGCGGTCTTTTTGCTTTCCGCAGCAAGTTTTTCAAGCTCTCTCACGGACGCTCCTTCACTTGCGGCTATTAACATTTTTTGACGAAGTGTTTCATCCTCACAAGCAAGCAAAGCCCTTGCATGACCGGCAGTTATAGCTCCCATACGCAAAGCTTCAAGCTCAGCCTCATTTAAACCCAAAAGACGCAAAGCGTTTGCAACGGCACTTCTTGATTTGCCAACAGTTTCAGCAACCTTTTCCTGAGTAAGCCCGTAATTTTCCATAAGGGTTTTATAACCCATTGCTTCTTCAACCGCATTAAGGTCTTCTCTTTGCAGGTTTTCAATCAAAGCAAGCTCCATAAGGGTTTGATCGTCAATTTCCTTAACTATTATCGGCACTTCGTGCAGTTCAGCAATACGGCATGCACGCCAACGGCGTTCACCTGCAATTATCTGGTATCTGCCGTTTGCCATGGGACGCACGATTATCGGCTGCAAAAGACCATGCTTTGAAATGCTATCGGCAAGCTCCGAAAGAGCTTCTTCATCAAAATCACGGCGGGGTTGATCACGGTTAGGCTCAATTTCGCTTAACGCAACGGTTACAACACCCTCATTATCGGAAAAATTTTCATCAAACAAAGCGTTTAGGCCTTTACCAAGACCTCTCTTCTTTTCTGCCATATCAACCTCTCCTGTTCCGCTTTAAAAATTCTTTTGCCAAATCATTATAGGCATCTGCTCCTTTGGAGCGTTTATCATAATACTGTATCGGCATACCATAGCTTGGAGCTTCTGAAAGACGCACCGCACGAGGAATAACCGTTTTATAAAGCTTTGTGGCAAAATACTTCTTTATTTCACCCACAACCTGTTGTGTAAGATTAAGTCTGCCATCAAACATAGTAAGCACGATTCCCTCAATCTCAAGGGTTGGGTTATAAAGCCTTTTTACCTGACGAACCGATGACATAAGCTGTGAAAGACCCTCAAGTGCAAAATATTCACACTGAATAGGTACAAGCACGGTATCACAGGCATTAAGTGCATTTATTGTGATAAGCCCCAAAGAAGGAGGGCAATCAATAAGTATGTAATCATAGCTTTCTCTCACCGCAGAAAGGGCAAGCTTTAGCTGTGACTCACGGCGCTCAATAGCAATAAGGTCAACCTCAGCCGCAGCAAGATCCATTGATGAGGGGACAATATCAACATTTTTAAATTGAGTTTTCACCGTGGCGGCTGCAATTCCGCTTTTTCCGATAAGCACCTCATAAGAGGTGTTTACCGATTCCCTTTTATTAACACCGTATCCGCTGGTTGTGTTGCCCTGAGGGTCCGCATCAACCAACAAAACCTTTTTTCCTGCAATTCCAATGGCGGCTGCAAGATTAACTGCGGTGGTGGTTTTTCCAACCCCGCCCTTTTGATTAACAATAGAAATTATCTTTCCCATAAGCTCTCCCAAAAGCTAATATATATGTATATATAATATATATTATATTATTAAATATATATTGTAATGAACCAAAAACAAAAATGTTTCATGTGAAACATTTTTGTTTTTCGGTGTGTGTTATCTATTATAACAGCATTACATCAAAATGTAAATACCCTGAAGAGAATAAATTATAGTTTTGCAAAATCTTTATATTAAATATTATTCTATTCCTTTAAATCGGGTTTAAATATTAACGCCATTAATAATCCTGTGGTGATTGCGGCGGTTATTCCTCCTGCAGTTGCGGTTAAGCCACCTGTTAATGCACCAAGCAAACCGTTTTTATCTACCGCTTCACGCACTCCAACCGCAAGTGTATGACCAAAGCCTGTTAAGGGAACGGTTGCGCCTGCTCCTGCAATATCTACCAAAGGCTGATAAACACCTACTCCCGAAAGGAATACACCCGCAACAACAAAGGAAACCAATATTCTTGCAGGAGTAAGCTTGGTATAATCAATTAAAACCTGACCGATAAGGCATATTGCACCGCCAACCAAAAAAGCGGATAGGCATTTCCATAAAAGTTCCATACTTACCTCCGAAAATATTTCATGTGAAACATTTTTTATTTCATTGGTTAGTATTGCCTTTATGTGGCGAGTTATTCAATATTTCTTTCCATAAGTTTTCTTTTAGTGCTGTGTATTTGAGGTGCCAAATCTTTATGCGGTTAGATTTTTGGGAGCGAACGGTAATTTTAACATTACAGCTTCCCTTTTTTCGTGCTATTATTCCTCTTGTGATTTTTATTACTGCTATATTTTCAAAAGGAAAATACATTTCTTTAAAAACGCTTTTACTTGCGGCACGGGAATAAACAAAGGAACCAAAGCCTATTTTGCCGTAACGATAGTTATAATAAAAATAAAATGTGAGAAAAACCGCCGATAATAAAAACGGCAGGCAGGCAAGCAAAATAAATCTTTCAAAATACGGAACCAAAAGCGCCGTTGTAAAAACAACCGCCGAAACAATCATGAAAATTATCATAGGAACCTTTATAAAACGCAAAAGCATTCTTTTTCCCCTTAAAGGACGCAATATTACGCTGTTTTGCTCTAAATAAGGAAGATTTAAAAAATCAATTTCATTTACCTCATTCAGCCTTTCACAGGGCAAAAGCATTGATTTTTTATCCCTTTTATCACCATAACCGGCAACACTTACGCAAAGCATACATCTTTTAAAAAGATACATAAGAAAGGTTTGTTCAACAGAAATATCGGTAATAGCCTGCTTTTTAAAGATTGTTTTTTGGCGAATAAAAAATCCGTAATGAACTTCAATATGATTTTCTCCCGCAAAAAGGCGGAAATTGAGCGCTTTTACAAAGGAATAAACCACCGCAAAGGCATATGAAAGCAATAAAATCAACATTACTGTATTAAATATTGGCGGGAAATAGGTATTGAATTTTTGAGAAAAAGAGCTGATTTCATCAAACAGAGCTCTGGAAAGAGCCCTGCCAAAAAGCTTTCCAAGGCGGTGAATAAACGGGACTGCCACAACAAGACCCGTAATAGCCGATGATGTGAGCACCGATGAAAGCAAAAGTGTTTTTGCAGAGAACTTAACAGCAGGTCTTTTTTGTGAACCATAGATGGTATTGAAAAGCTCATTTGCATCACTTTTGGGCAGTTTAAACTCAAAATCACCTTTTTTATTACTTCCTGCTTCGGTATTAATAATTACAGTACACGAAAAAAAGGGAATTTCCCAAAAAGACTGTTTTACAGTTACGGCAGAAACCTTTGAAAACGGTATAACAGCTCTTTTTTTAAGGAAAAACCCTTTATTTATATAGATTTTTTCATTTTCTGTTTTTAATCTGAAATTAATGCAGTTAAGTAACGCAATAGACAAAACAACCCCTAAAACGACAAATTCCACCGTAAAAAGTACAGTGGCACTGCCCATAATTAAATATTGAACCAAACCTGTTAAGGCAGGCAATATCAAAACGAATAAAAACGGCTTTAAAAGCTGTAATATCATAAGGGGATGAGCTTTGTATTCCTTAATCGTGTTTTTCATAATTACCCTCTATATAACCAATTAAAACAGCGGCATCATCGCTTTTTATTTCAGGAATTATTAAAATACCCCTTGCGGCATGCAAAACAAGCCCCGAAAGCTTATATTTGCGGGAAAAAGGCAAAGAATATGATGAAGCGTATATCATTCTCACAAACGGCATAATATATTCTGTTTTTATTAAAAAACCCCGTTTTATAACAATCGCTTTTTCACTTACAGTTATTTTATAACTCAATATATGGTGTGGTATAAAAAAAAACACTGTAAAAAAATACAATATGCAGATTATGGCGGTTAAAATTAAAAACCACAGATAAATATAAGAAAGATACACCGAAACCGCCGCAACCACTGCAAAAATTAAAGATAATCTAAATTGCCACAGCAAAACAGTTTTTTGTGGTATATTAATTACAAAAGGCATATTTTTTCTCCGTAAAGAATTATTTTTTCCCCTTTATTCTATCCCAATACTCCTTATATTGCTGTTCGGTTTTATTATCGCCAAACTCATAATATTTACGGTTCTTTATAGCATCGGGAAGATACTGTTGGTTTACATAATGTCCCGGATACGAATGAGGATAAAGATAATTTTGCCCCTTTTGGGTATTTCCTTCACCATCAAAATGCTTATTTTGAAGCTGACGGGGAATATCGCCTGTGAAACCTCGTTCAATATCCTGCATTGCGGCATTAATAGCATCGTGAGCAGAAACCGATTTTGGACTTGTTGCAACCAAAATAACGGCATTAGCCAAAGGCAAACGGGCTTCAGGAAGACCCACCATAAGAGCAGTATCAACCGCCGCCTTTACAATGGGAATTATCTGCGGATAAGCAAGCCCCACATCCTCACTTGCACAAACAAGCAATCTGCGGCAAGCACTTGGTAAATCACCCGCCGCCAAAAGCCTGCCCAAATAATAAATTGCGGCATCGGGGTCAGAGCCACGCATAGATTTTTGATAAGCAGAAATTATATCATAATGCTCATCACCGTCACGGTCATAACGAACGGCATTACCTGCAAGTAATTCTTCAACCGTTTCATCAGATATTAAAAGGGCGTTTTCATCCTCATCGGCGGTCATAAAAATGAGCTCAAGCATATTAAGAGAACGCCTTACATCACCCGCTGCGGCACGGGCAATTTTTTTAATATTTTCATGGCTGATATTTATTTCCTTGCCTTCCTCACGGGATAAAATACCCACCGCACGGTTTAAAACCGCACAAATATCATCATTTGAAAGAGTTTTAAATTCAAATACGGTGGAACGGCTTAAAATGGCATTATAAACATAAAAATAGGGGTTTTCGGTGGTTGATGCAATCAATGTTATATCACCGTTTTCAATATAAGAAAGCAAAATTTGCTGTTGCTTTTTATTAAAATAATGTATCTCATCTAAGTATAAAAGTATTCCGTTACCGGCTTCAAGCGTGCCGATTTCCCCAACTATATCCTTAATATCTGCGGTGGATGCGGTTGTGGCATTAAGATAACGCAAAGTTTTGCCGCATTTTTCGGCAATTATTCTTGCAACTGTGGTTTTTCCCACACCCGAAGGTCCGTAAAAAATAAGATTAGGAAGTTGCCCTGATTCAATTATACGGCGAAGTACCTTTCCGTTACCCAAAATATGCCTCTGCCCTGCAACCTCATCAATTTCACACGGTCTTAATCTATCTGCAAGAGGAGCTTTCATTTATTTCACCCTTTTAATTTGCTTTATTCACCCTTTTATAATATCACATTAAAATTTGTTTTACAACCCAAAAGCATTAAAAGAGCTTTCTTTGCATACCCTTAATTAGATATATTTACGGGGGTTTATTATGAAAAAGGTGGTATTTTTAAAAAATGCGGCAATTCTTACTGCCACCTCAATTATTTTGCGTCTTGTGGGCATTTTATTTAAGGTATGGTTAGCATCGGCAGTTGGAGCTGAGGGAATTGGTCTTTATCAACTGATTTTTTCGGTTTATATGCTGGTTTCAACCTTTGCAAGTGCCGGAATTGTAACTGCAGTAACACGGCTTATTGCAGATGAATTAGCTTTAGGAAGCAAATGCGGCATACAAAAAATACTAAACCGCAGTATTTGGCTCACCTTAATTATTGCCTTTATTTCAATGTCTATAACCTATTTTGGAGCAGATTTTATTTCAATAAATCTTTTGGCAGAAAAAAGGGCAATCCCCGCCATTAAAATGCTTTCCTTTGCACTTCCCTTTATTGGAATAGTATCGGTTTTAAGGGGATATTTTATTGCAAGAAGAAAAGCCGCCCCATCAGCTTTTTCTCAGCTTTTGGAACAGGCGGCAAGAATTATAATAATTGTTTTAATGCTTAAAAAATATCTTTCTTATGGCCTTTCGGCGGCTTGTGCGGCTGTACTTTTTGCAGATGCCGCAGCCCACGCAATTTCCCTTTTATTTTTATGGATTTTATATATTAAGGATATTGGAAAGCTTAAATTTTTAAAGGGAAGAAAATCACCGCCTTTTTCGGTTTTAAGGGCTGTTTTACATATTGGAGCACCAATCACCGCAGGGCGTTATCTTAATACGGCACTTCGTACAGCGGAAAATTTATTGGTGCCGAGAGGACTTGAAAAATCAGGAGCAGGAAAAGCGGCACTTTCCCAATTTGGAATGATTAAGGGAATGGCACTTCCTGTTCTGTTTTTTCCGTCATCTCTGCTAAGCTCTCTTTCAACCATGCTGATTCCCGAAATTTCCGAAGCAAAGGCACTTAATAAAGATAATCTTGTAAAGCTTGCAACAGGGCGCATTATTCAGCTCACTTCAATCATAGCTTTTTTATTTTCCGGTGTTTTTTTAACCGCCGGAAAGCAGATTGGAACACTGATTTACGGGAGTGATGATGTAGGCTTTTTGCTATGCGCTCTTTCACCAATAGTTCCGCTTATGTATCTTGATAGTGTGTGTGACGGAATTTTAAAGGGTCTTGACCAACAAAAATTTTGCTTTAAAAATTCAATATTAGATTCGGTTTTAAGAATACTTTTAGTAATTTCATTTTTGCCTAAAACGGGGATGTCAGGCTTTTTGGGAATAATGTATATTTCAAATATTTTAACCTGCCTTTTAAATGTTGGAAGACTGATTAAGGTGAGCAAAACAAAAATAAATGTGGTTTTGTGGTTTTTCATTCCATTCTCAACAGCTCTATGTATAATGCTTCCTCTTAGTAAAATTTTAATGCTTTTGAATTTTTCTGAATTGGTTTACATAATACTTTTATGTATAATTTCTTTTCCTTTATATTTTTTAGTTCTTTTCTTCTTTAAAAGCTTCTCAAAGGATGATATTTTAGATGTTTTGAGGAAATAATTGATTTTTTCACTTCTTGCTTTTTTATTTAGGTAGATTTTATGGAAGAAAAATATCATAATCGTGCCGTAGGCACACCTTATCTATTATCTTTTATTTATTATTTATTATTTAAAAATGCGGAAGAAGTTTATTTTTTACTTCTTCCGCATTTTTTTATCCTATTGTAACCTGTGATTTATTTTTATCTGCAATGCAAACCCAGGAATTACCTGCATTTACGGTTAGCGGTGAGCCGTCTGTATTGGTGAAGCTCAATTTATTTGTAGCTTTTCCCTTTGACCATTTTATAGGTGTATATGTGCCGTTTACAACATAATATCCGTCACCGCCGGTAAGCTCTACCTTTCTGTGATAATTATCAGGATAATTTGTAATAGAACTCATTAAAACAAATACATTTTTAACGGTTATGTTTTTGCCTGTAATATAATCAATCTTATTAATTCCGTTTGATTTATATATGTATCTTCCGCTTGTTACATCATAAACAAAGGTGGTTTTTTGGTTATTTGAAAACGGAACATAAATATTATTGCAAGCTCCGCCGGAAAGTGTTATTTCTTCTTCCTCATCTGCAAATGAAAGCCAGGAAGCGCCGGTGGTATTCTCTGTTTTTCTTGCACCCATTAATGATTCCCATAAATTATTACCGAATGTATAAAGTGTATGTTCAGAAGCAAGTCCGTTTGAAATGCGCTTTCCTGCATTATTTGTATCAATTACATAATGGTCTGAATCCTTTAAATGGGGAGCTGCGTATGTAGGGTCTTGTCCATGATGGCAATAAATTGCATTATGACCTAAAGCTAAATCAATATAAGCATATCTTGCAGAACGGATTGAACCTATACGGTCAACCTTAGAAACATCCTGAAAAACTGCCAAAAGGCGGGTTACACCACCCTCAACCTCAGTTTCATAGATAATATCTGCATCATTAAGTCCGCACTGAACCTTTTGTGCAATGCTGATATTATTTATCATAATTGCAACAGGGCGGGTATTTACCTTATCAGCATCAATTCCCTTTTCACCTGTTAAAGGATTTATATAAACCTTTTCTTCAACCTTTGGTTCTTCCGATTCAACATTTTCAGAACCGCTTGAAATAATACTTTCATTATCCTTTTCTTTTTCACTGCTGCAGCCTGCAGTAAAAATAAGACCCACTGCTAAAAATAATGCCGCAAAACGCCTAATTTTCATAATTCTTTCCTCCGGGAGTTTTAATGTAATTATTATATACTTGTTATTACTCCTTTTCAAGAGAAAAAAGCAATTTGGAAATTTTTTTAATTTTTTTTAAATTTACTATTGATTTTTTAAAAAAGATGTGGTATTATAGCTTTTGCTGAATGCGCCGGTAGCTCAGCTGGATAGAGCGTCTGGCTACGGACCAGAAGGTCAGGGGTTCGAATCCTCTCCGGCGCGCCAGAAAAAAAACACACATTGTCATTACAGACAAATGTGTGTTTTTTTAACTAAATCCGCTTTTTGCGGAATAATTCACTTTGTGATAAAATCCTGCTTTGCGGGAAGAAAAAGGCGGATTTAATTTTAAAATTATATTTTAATCATTAATTAAATAAATTTATTTAAACCCTCAGAAATTTTTCTGCGGGTTTCAGCCTGTCGAAAAACCTAAATTTTATTTTTTATGCGGCTTGTAGCCGCATTTTTGTTTTTTCAGCGACAGGTGCGGTGAAAAAACACATCATAAGCGAAAATCCGCTTATAATGCGGATTTT
>SVPW01000038.1 GCA_015065645.1 Oscillospiraceae bacterium
AACCCTGTAAAATAAAGGATTTTTAAAACTCTTGGTGAATACTTGACACGTGGAGACGATTTGGGAAGGGTTGTTATACCGAAAGAAATCAGAAGAACAATGAGAATCCGTGAAGGAGATCCGTTGGAAATTTATACCAGCGCTTCTGGGGAGGTTATTTTCAAAAAATATTCTCCCGTGGGGGAAATGGCATCATTCGCAACGCAGTATGCGGAGGCGCTATCGCAAGGCACAAAGCTTTCGGTAATTATTTGTGACAGGGATCGCTGTGTTGCGGCAGCGGGTATTTCCAAAAAGGAAACGCTTGACAAACCGGTTTCGGCAGAGCTTGAAAACATCATGGAGTCAAGAAGAAGTACCGTTATTGACGAGGGAAAGACCGTTTGTGCAATAGATGGTGTGGAGGAAAAACTCAAGGTTGCAGTTCCAATACTTTCCGCAGGTGATGTGGGAGGGGCTGTGGCTTTGCTTGCCAATGCACAAAAAAGCACAGTTGATGAGGGTGATATAAACCTTGCGGCTGTGGCGGCAAGCTTTATTGGAAAGCAAATGGAATAATCGGAAATAAACAACAAGCGGAGCAACTTACCTCTTGGCGGGGGTTGCTCCGTTTGTTTTGTATCAATATGATATTTTAAATCAGCTGTTGGTCATTTATTATGAGCTTAAAGGAAAGGCCTAATCTTTCTGCCGCTTTACGGCAAAGTACCATTCTTTGCATAAATATTTCAAAATAATCCATAATACTGCTGTATTCGGTATCAACAGAAAGGCATAGGGTTATGCGGTCTTTTGCTTCGTTTATTTCAAGCGCTGAATCGTATACCGAATAATTTACCCTATCGTGAATATCAAATGTATCTTTATTTCGGTTTCTGACACGGCTTCGGCGAACATCCGATTTATCGGCAAGAATAAGGGCGGCAGAAAGGTCATCAACGGGAACCCCTGTGCCTTCATCATGATTACCGATTGCCGTTACAATGGTTGCAATATCCTGCGGCTCCATACCCAATTCACCCAAAATCCTGAAAGCCATTATAGCACCGCTTTGCGAATGGGCTATGCGGTTTACAAGATTGCCGATATCATGCAGATGAGCTGCAATTTTAACAAGCTCAATTTCGTGCGGAGTGCGATTTAAGGTTGAAAGAATATATGCCGCAGTTGAAGCTACCTTTCCCACATGGGCAAAGCTGTGTTCGGTAAATCCCAATGCACTTAGCGAACGGTCTGCCGCAGTTATATATGTGTTAATCCTCTGGTCGTGACGGATTTGATCGTATGTCAGCATTTTTTAAAAACCTCCGAATAAACTGTTTGCTGTTAATTATTGTATCATATTTTTTTGAATATTTCAGCATATTTTTTTAAAAATGCGATTTATTGCATAAAAATGCAATTTTTTCTTGACAAAGTAATTAAAATGCGTTAAAATTTACTTTAGATTTTAAAAACGAAAGGAGTTCGGGGCTGTGGCTAAGTTTAATGCTTTTTATTTTTACTATTACTTTAATAATGCGGACCTGAACACCTGTAAAAAGCCTTATATGGCTTAATTTAAAAGGTATATCAGGGTCCGCAATTCGTGTATGCATTATTTGCATAGCGTTTGCGGTCCTTTTTTATTGGAGGTAAAAAGGAAATGTTATCACAAAAAATGTTAGAGCTTGGAACAAAAAGTTCGGTAATTCGTGAGATTTTTGAGTATGCAAAAAAACGCCGTAGTGAAATTGGCGATGATAAGGTGTTTGATTTCAGCATTGGAAACCCAAGTATTCCTGCCCCGCAATCCGTAACCGATGCTATAATGCGTTTGTGCAGTGAAAAAGATCCCGTAGCTTTACACGGTTATACTTCGGCGGTGGGTGATTTGGGGGTTAGAACCAAAATTGCCGATTACATAAAAGGTCAGTTTGGCGTTGAAGCAAAGCCCACTCAGATTTATATGACCTGCGGTGCGGCAGCTTCTCTTACAATTACGCTTAACGCAATAATAAATCCGGGGGATGAGGTTATCGTTTTAGCACCGTTTTTCCCCGAGTACCGTGTTTTTGCCGAAAAAGCAGGGGCAAAGCTTTGCGTTGTAAAGTGCCGTGAAGAGGATTTTCAGATTGATTTTGAAGCATTGCAATCTGCCATAAATGAAAATACAAAGGCTATAATCGTAAATTCGCCCAATAACCCGACAGGTGTTGTATTCTCCCGTGATACGGTGGAAAAGCTTGCTGATTTATTAAATGAAAAGCAAAAGCAGTTTGGCAAAACCATATTCCTTATTGCGGATGAGCCTTACCGTGAGCTGGCTTACGGTGTTGAGGTGCCGTATCTGCCTGCATTCTATGATAATACCGTTGTTTGTTATTCTTATAGTAAATCGCTTTCTCTTCCCGGTGAAAGAATAGGTTATATATTTGTTCCGTCCACCGTTTGCGAAAGCGCAAAGGTTTATGCCGCAGTTTGCGGTGCCGGAAGATCCTTGGGATTTGTTTGTGCGCCCAGCCTTTTACAGTATGTAATAGGTGAGTGTATAGGTGAGACTTCGGATGTTTCCGTTTACCAAAAAAACCGTGATATTTTCTATAATGCTTTAACCGATATGGGTTACAAGGTGGCAAAGCCTGACGGTGCGTTTTATCTGTTTATGAAAGCCCTTGAAGCTGATGCAAATGCTTTTTGCGAAAAGGCTAAAAAATATGAGCTGCTTCTTGTTCCAAGTGATAGCTTTGGATATGAGGGTTATGTGCGTATAGCATACTGCCTTAATGAGGAGCAGATAACAAGGGCTTTACCCGCATTTGAGGCACTTATCAAAGAATATAAATAATAAGCTCTTATTAGGAGTGATATAAATGACCGAGCTTGAGAAGGCAAGAGGTATTATAAATGATGTTGACCGCCAAATGGCAAAGCTTTTTGAACAGCGAATGGATGCCGTTAAAATGGTTGCCAACTATAAAAAAGAGCGTGGACTTCAGGTGTTTGACCCTGCTCGTGAGCAGGAGGTAATCCGCCGCAATTCACTTCTTATTGAAAATGAGGAATACCGTTCTTACTATGTGAACTTTTTGCAGAGCAATATGGATATTTCCCGTTCAATGCAACACCGCCTACTTGACGGTATGCGTGTTGCTTTCAGCGGTGTTGAGGGTGCTTTTGCAAATATTGCCGCAAATAAAATACTGCCTGATGCCAATGCTGTGGCTTACCCTGATTTTAAATCGGCTTATGATTCGGTGGTAAACGGTGAGTGTGACTGTGCCGTGCTTCCGGTGGAAAACAGCAGTAACGGTGATGTGGGGCAGGTAATGGATCTTGCATTTTTCGGATCACTTTATATAAACGGCGTTTATGATATTGATGTGGTGCATAATCTGCTTGCTGTAAAGGGCAGTTCCATTGATGAAATAAAGCAGGTAATAAGCCATCCGCAAGCTTTGGGTCAGTGCAGTGAGTATATCCGTCGTCATTCATTTGAAGCTATTGAGGCTGTTAATACAGCGGTTGCCGCAAAGCAGGTTGCAGAATCCGGCAGGCATGATATTGCCGCAATAGGCAGTATTGAAGCGGCAAACCGTTACGGACTTACAGTTTTAGCACCTCATATAAACGAGAAAAATAATAATACCACACGCTTTGCGGTATTTTCAAGAATACCCAAGGCCGAAAGTGCCGCTGATTCACGCTTTGTGCTTTTGTTTACCGTAAACAATGTGGCAGGCTCTTTGGGTAGAGCAATTTCGGTTATAGGTAATCACGGCTTTAACCTGCGTGCGCTTAAAAGCCGCCCGACAAAGGACCTTATCTGGAGCTATTATTTCTATGCCGAGGGTGAGGGCTGTATTCACAGCGAAGAGGGCAAAAAAATGCTCAGTGAACTGCAATATTGCTGTAATAATGTGCGTATTGTGGGCAGTTATGAAAAAGAAATCATTTTGTAGGTGATATAATGATTATTCCGGTAAATACGAGTGCCGGCAAATATGATATTGTGCTGGAACGAGGGGCATTGAAACACGCAAAGGATTACTTAAATCTTGAACGCAAAGTATTTATAGTTACCGATAGCGGAGTGCCCTCCATTTACGCAGAAACACTTTGTTCGCAGTGTAAAAACGCAGTTATAGTTACCGTGCCGCAAGGGGAAACAACCAAATGTGCCGAAACATTTTTGATGTTACTGCAAAAAATGGTTGAGTTTGGTCTTACCAGAACCGATTGTGTTGTAGCTGTCGGAGGCGGTGTTGTGGGTGACCTTTCGGGTTTTGCCGCAGCATGCTATATGCGTGGAGTGGATTTTTATAATATTCCCACCACCGTGCTTTCTCAGGTGGATTCATCCATTGGCGGTAAAACTGCGGTGGATTTTGCGGGATATAAAAATATAATCGGTGCTTTTCATCAGCCAAAGGCTGTTATTATTGATACCGATACACTTAAAACTTTGCCCGAAAGGCAGATTGCAAACGGTCTTGCCGAAGCGGTTAAAATGTCGCTCACAAGTGATGCAGAGCTGTTTTCAATGTTTGAGCGTGATGATTACCTTGAAAAGCTTGAAACCATTATAGAAAAATCGCTTTATATTAAGCGTTCGGTGGTTGAGCAGGATGAAAAGGAATCGGGACTTAGAAAAATACTTAATTTTGGTCATACTTTAGCTCACGCAATAGAAAGCGTAAACCAAATGGAAAATCTTTATCATGGTGAATGTGTTGCATTAGGTATGGTGCCAATGTGTTCGCCTGAGGTTAAAGTGCGCTTGATACCTGTGCTTAAAAGGCTTAATTTACCCATAAGCTTTGATTGTGAAATAAGTGCGGTTTTAGAGGCTGTTCGTCACGATAAAAAAATGGCGGGCGATAAATTGACGGTTATATATGTGCCTAATATAGGTGAATTTGAAATGCGTGAAATTACCGTTTCACAGCTTGAGCTGCAGCTCAGAAAGGCCGGTAGTATATGAAAAATGTGTTTGGTAATTCCGTTTCGGTAACGCTTTACGGAGAAAGTCACGGTGCGGCAATAGGTGCTGTTATAGATGGTATTGCCCCCGGAATTGCTGTGGATGAGGAGTTTATAGCTTCGCTTTTGTTGCTTCGACGTCCTTCTGATGCGCTTTCAACCTCACGCCGTGAAGCCGACCCATTTACTATTGAAAGCGGTGTGTTTGGTGGGTTTACTACGGGTACGCCCATTTCAATCCGTATTCCAAACGGTGATACACGCTCAAAGGATTACGGTGAGCTCCAATATAAAATGCGCCCCGGTCATGCCGATTATACCGCACAGCAAAAGTATAACGGCTTTTCTGATTACCGTGGCGGCGGTCATTTCAGCGGAAGAATTACTGCGGCTTTGGTTGCGGCGGCAGGTATTATTATACCCGCACTTAATAAAAAGGGTATTTATATAGGTACTCATATAAGCCGCTGTGCCTGTGTGGATGATGCTCCGTTTACTGATTATGAAAATGATATAAAGGCACTCAATGCTAAGCAGTTTGCCGTTTTGGATGATAAAAAGGGCGAACAGATGAAAGAGAATATATTAAAGGCAAAATCAAACGGGGACAGTGTTGGCGGTGTGCTTGAAACAGCCGTTTTCGGAATACCTGCAGGCGTGGGTGAACCGTGGTTTGATACGGTGGAAGGTTTGCTTTCCCACGCACTTTTTTCAATACCTGCAATAAAGGGTGTTGAGTTTGGTGATGGCTTTTCTCTTTGTGATATGACAGGCTCTTGCGCTAATGATGCTTTTTATTATGATGAAAACGGTGCCGTTAAAACACGCACCAATCATAACGGCGGAATAAACGGCGGTATAACTAACGGTATGCCTGTGATTTTCCGCTGTGCTGTAAAGCCCACACCCACAGTATCGGTTGAACAGGAAACCGTTAATATAAATACAAAGGAAAATACCACACTTTCTGCCGCAGGCAGGCACGACCCATGCATTGTTCACAGGGCAAGGGTGGTTATAGACAGCATTACCGCAATTACTCTTTGTGATATGCTTACTACCAAATTCGGAACAGATTGGCTGGCAAAATAATGGAATACGGTTGTATAGGCGAAAAATTAGGGCATAGCTTTTCAAAGGAAATTCACGCTCGATTATATGATTATAATTATGAATTAAAGGAAATTGAGCGTGATAGGCTTGATGAATTTATGCGCAAGCATGAATTTAAGGCTATAAATGTAACAATTCCTTATAAGCAGGCGGTTATACCTTATCTTGATGTTGTTGATGAAAAGGCACTTAAAATAGGTGCGGTTAATACAATAGTTAATCGTGACGGTGTGCTTTACGGCTATAATACTGATTTTTCAGGGTTGGAAGCATTGCTTAAAACAAATAATATTGAAATTAAGGGTAAAAAGGTTTTAATACTTGGCAGCGGTGGCACTTCAAAAACAGCCTTAGCTGTAGCGGAATATATGGGGGCTGAAAGTGCTTTTCGTGTATCAAGAACGGGAAATGACGGTTGTATAACCTATGAAACGGCTCAAACGATTCACAACGATGCAGATGTTATAATAAACACTACCCCCTGTGGAATGTATCCGAATATAGGGGAAAGTGCTGTTGATATTGAAAAATTCCCCCGTCTTTCGGGTGTGGCAGATGCGGTATATAATCCGCTTCGTTCTCAGTTGGTGATAAATGCCTTAAAAAAGGGAATAAAGGCAGTTGGCGGTCTTTATATGCTGGTATCTCAGGCAATTTTTGCGGCAGAGCATTTTTTATCCGTAAAAATGGTGTCCTCTGTGAGTAAAAAGGTGTTTGAGGAAATGTTACTTATAAAGGAAAATATTGTTCTTATCGGAATGCCGGGTTGTGGCAAAAGCACAATAGGTAAGGCTTTGGCGGAAATGCTTGGTATGAACTTTGTTGATTCTGATGAAGAAATAGTAAAAAAGGCAGGCTGTACCATTCCTCAAATTTTTGAGGAAAAGGGAGAATCCGGTTTTAGGGAGCTTGAAAGTGAAGTGATAAAGGAGCTTTCAAGCTTGCAGCACACCGTTATTGCAACGGGTGGCGGTGCTATACTTAAAGAATGCAATGTTGACCTTCTGCGTGAAAACGGCAGATTGGTATTTTTAAACAGAAGCCTTGAAAAGCTTGTTATGACGGATGACCGTCCGTTATCAAGTGATTATGAAAAATTAAAAAAGCGTTATGAAGAACGCTATGATAAATACTGTGCCGCCGCAGATATTACGGTTGATTGTGACGGCAGTGTTGAGGATGTAGTTAAATCTGTAAAGGCTGAGTGGGAGAAATGAAAATTTTAGTTATAAATGGGCCAAATCTCAATATGCTGGGCATAAGAGAGCCCGGTATTTACGGCAATAACAGTTATGATGCACTGTGTGAAAAGGTGCGTAATTACTGTGAAAATTGCGGTGTTGAGGTTGAGTTTTTTCAATCCAATCACGAGGGTGCATTGGTGGATGAAATTCAAAAATCTTATGGTGTGTGTGATGGAATTGTTATCAATCCCGGTGCATATACCCACACAAGCATTGCTTTGCTTGATGCAGTTAAAGCTGTGGGAATACCTACGGTAGAGGTGCATATTTCGGATGTTGCCTCCCGTGAGGAATTTCGTCAGATAAGCTATATAAGGGCGGCTTGCGTTAAAACTATTACAGGTCATGGTATTGACGGATACTGTGAAGCGGTGGAATTTCTGGTGAATTTAAAATGACGGTTACAATTACTAAAGGCGTGGCAAATGGCAGGATTTATGCTCCTCCTTCAAAAAGTATGGCTCATCGTGACCTTATCTGTGCGGCATTGTCTGCAGGAAGTACGGTAAAAAGAATAGATTATTCAGATGATATTAAAGCTACCCTTACAAGCCTTGCGGCTTTGGGCGCTGATGTGAAAATTAATGGTTCAACCGTGTATATTGGCGGTCTTGATCCGTTTAATCCAAAACATCCCGAAAAGCTTTATTGCCATGAAAGCGGAAGTACACTTCGGTTTTTGGTGCCGCTTTGCCTGCTTTCAGGCAAAGAAACGGTGCTTTCGGGCAAGGAAAGACTTTTTGAAAGACCGCTTAACATTTATGAAGATATTTGCAGAAAACAGGGAATATATTTTAAAAGCGAAAAAAGCTCTCTTACCGTAAAGGGTGTTTTAAATAGCGGTAAATATGAGGTTGCAGGTAATATTTCAAGTCAGTTTATAAGTGGACTTTTGTTTGCCCTTCCCCTTTTGGCAGAGGATAGCATTATTGATATAACGGGTGCTCTGGAAAGTGCTTCTTATATAAAGCTCACATTAAAAGCTTTGGGGGATTTCGGCATCAGGGTTACAAGAACGGATGAAACCACATTTCTTATTCCCGGCTCTCAGCGTTATAAGGCACGGGAGCTTGCGGTTGATGGTGATTATTCCAATGCCGCCTTTTTGGAAAGCTTTAATCTTTTCGGCGGTAATGTTATGGTTGAGGGGCTGAGTGAAGAAAGCTTTCAGGGTGATAGGGTTTACCGTGAGCATTTTAAAACACTTTGTGAAAGCTCTCCCACGATAGACCTTGCCGATTGTCCTGATTTGGCACCAATTCTTTTTGCGGTGGCAGCAGCTAAAAACGGCGGTGTGTTCACCTCTACTGCAAGGCTTAGAATAAAGGAAAGTGACCGTGCTGTTACAATGCAGCAGGAGCTTGCAAAGTTTGGCATTGATGTAATGGTGGAAGAAAATCGTGTGGTGGTTAAAAAGGGTGAGCTACACCGCCCTGTGAGTAAACTGCTCGGTCATAATGACCACCGTATTGTTATGGCGCTGAGTATACTTTGCTCTTTAACAGGCGGTACTATTATCGGTGCTGAAGCGGTAAATAAAAGCTATCCCCGTTTTTTTGACGATATAAAAGGCTTAGGAGTTAATTTAGAGGTAGAAGACTGATGAAATTAAATAAAGATATGAATATCCTTATAGTTGGTTTGGGACTTTTGGGCGGAAGCTATGCTCAATCACTTAAACGCCAAGGCTATAAGGTAAAGGCTATAACACGCAGTCGTTCTTCCGTTGATTTTGCATTGCAAAAGGGCTGGATTGATGACGGCACAACCGAGGTTGACCCGCAGATGATAGGTGAAGCTGATTTTGTAATAATTGCACTTTATCCGAATGTTTTTATAAGCTGGATAAAGGAAAATCAGCACCTGTTTAAAAGCGGTGCCGTAATTACCGATGTTACGGGTGTTAAAGAATGTATTGTATATGAAATACAGGGTTTTTTACGGCAGGATGTTGAATTTATAGCCGCACACCCGATGGCAGGCCGTGAGGTTTGCGGTGTGCAAAACAGTGATGAGGCAATTTTCCGTGGGGCTAATTACATAGTTGTTCCAAGCGAGGATAACAGTGAGGATGCAATAGAGCTTTGTGAGGATTTGGGTTGGAAATTGGGCTTTGCCGATGTTTCAAAGCTTAGTCCCGCAAGGCACGATGAAATGATTGCCTTTTTATCACAGCTTACCCACTGCATTGCGGTATCGCTTATGTGTGCTAATGATACCCCCGGTCTTGAGCGTTATACGGGTGACTCCTTCAGGGATCTTACAAGAATTGCCCGTATAAATGATGAAATGTGGAGCGAGCTGTTTTTGCTTAACCGTGAAACGCTTTTGCAGGAAATGGATCGTTTCAGAACTGAATTTGACCGTTTGTATGAATGTATAAGGGACAATAAGCGTGATGAAATGCGTGATATGATGCGTCTTTCAACCGAACGCCGTGCGTATTTTGATAAGAAAAAATAAATGTTTTCAGGTGAAAAATTATGGATTTGCAATTTGAAAGAAAACTGCCAATTCCCCAGCAGATAAAAAACCGTTTTCCCCTAACCGAGGAGCAAACTGCTTTAAAGGAAAAAAGGGACGAAGAAATTAAGGCGGTATTTTGTGGTGAATCGGATAAATTTTTATTGGTAATAGGCCCTTGCTCTGCCGAAAGTCGTGAGCCGGTATTGGAATACATATCCCGTCTTCGTAAGGTGGCAGATGAGGTAAAGGATAAAATAGTAATAATTCCGCGTATATATACAAATAAACCCCGTACCACAGGTGCGGGATATAAGGGAATGCTTCATCAGCCCAATCCCGATGAAACACCAAATATGCTTGAGGGTATAATTTCTATTCGTGACCTGCATTTAAGCGCTTTAAGGGATTATGGATTTACCTGTGCGGATGAAATGCTTTACCCTGAAAACCATCGTTATTTATCTGACCTTTTGGCGTATGTTGCAGTGGGTGCACGCTCGGTTGAAAATCAGCAACACCGCCTTACCGCAAGCGGATTGGGTATTCCCGTTGGTATGAAAAATCCAACAGGGGGAGATCTTTCAATTATGATGAACTCCATAACCGCCGCACAAAGCAGTCACACATTTATCTACCGCGGTTGGGAGGTAAGAAGCGGCGGAAACCCTTATGCACACGCCATTTTAAGGGGTTATGTTGATTTTGCGGGAAAATGCGTTTCCAATTATCATTATGAGGATCTTTTATTGCTTGATGAAATGTATAAGAAAACAAATCTTGTAAATCCTTCGGTGATAGTTGACTGTAATCACGCTAATTCCGGTAAGCGTTATCTTGAGCAAATCCGTATTGCCGATGATGTTGTTCACAGCTGTAACCATAATGAGGGTATCAGAAAAATGGTAAAGGGACTTATGATAGAAAGCTATCTTGTTGACGGTGCTTGCAAGATAGGTGACCATGTATTCGGTCAGTCTATAACCGACCCATGCCTTGGCTGGGAAAAAACCGAAGAACTTATTTACAGAATAGCAGATAAATTAAAATAATCGTATAGGCGATTTAAAAATCGTCTGCAGGATAATACAAAATAAATAGGTATTTTAGTGGGGCAGGGGAAATATTCCTCTGCCCTAAAATATTGCATAATTTGTAGGGTATGGCGCTTTGCGACATACCGTTAGGTTTAAGAATTTTCGTGACGGGTTACCCGTCACGAAAATAAATCAGCAATCACAAAAACGGATTGTGCAATATAAATTGATACATCGTAGTGGCGGATGCCCTTCATCCGCCCGAAAATATATAAAAGAAAAAAGGGTCGATGTGGGCATCGCCCCCTACGAACAGACAATATTGATATATCGTAAAATAACCTCCCTTGTCTAAAGGGAGGTGGCAAAACCATAGGTTTTGACGGAGGGATTCATAAGTAAAACTTTTGATTTTTATTTTACAACAAATCGGGTATACATATTAAATTATTGATTTTTGGGTACGGCGGTGGTATACTGAAATCAATAACAATGGCTTTGCTTTTTGCAAATATATTTGTTTTGGGGGGTTTATAATGAAAATCAAAAAACTTTTGGCGTTTATTTTAACTTTATGTTTACTATGCGGTGTACTGCCATTTGGTACAATCTCCGCCAATGCACTAACATCGGGCTATTATACATACACCGTAACAGATGGCAAGGCAACAATAACTGATGTAAATACCTCTATCAGCGGTAATGTAACAATCCCCTCAACCCTTGGCGGTTGGCAGATTGTCAAGTCAAGTGCAACACTTTTTAGAAATAAACTCCAACGGAGAAATGTAGTCAAGACATTTTCGTGGACGATTGTTGATCAAGGACAAAACTGATAAGAGTTGTTCTTCGGAAACTTTTGAAAAATCAGTACCTTTAGGAAAGAAGAAACGTATAATATCATTCGTATTTTCATTAAGCCCTCGTTGCCATGGGGAATGTGGATCAGCAAAATAAATTGTTGTATTCAAATCTTGCTCTATTCCCTTGAAATCTGCAAATTCAGAACCATTATCAAGGGTTATGGTATGAATAGGCATATCTATAGGTAAGAGTTCAAAAGCTCTTCGAGTTGCTACTCTGACAGCTTCTTTTGTATGATTAGGTGAAATTGCTGCAACTAATAACTTGCTTACTCTATCAACTTGAGTCACAAGACAACTTTTGTTTTTTGCACCGCATACGGTGTCGCCCTCCCAATCACCTAACCGCGTCCATTTTTCAACAATGTCTGGACGTTCATGAATGGTGTGCTCGGGGTGAATTGTCGCATGATTACCATGTTTGGCGTGTTTTTTCTTACCTTTTCTACGAAAATGAGTTTTTGGAGTGATGTTTTCAAAAACTCCGGCTCTTACTGCTTTATATATGGTTGAAAAAGAAATAGGATTTCCATTATTCTTACAGTACCTCGCAACAAGTTCGGGAGACCAATATTGATTTAAACAATCAATTATTTGATAGTACAACTCACTTCCTGCTATTATTGCAGGTTTTCGAACACAACGTCTTCTTCTGATAATGTATAGTGTGGTTGCACGCCAAGCATTGTACCTTTTCTTCTTTTTACTAAAATTTCTTTTTACTTCTCTGCTGATACTTGATGGACTTCTTCCTAAAATTTTGGCAATTTTTCGTAAACTTTTACCCTCGGATAAAAGTTGTTGTAGATATTCTCGTTCCGATAGTGTAAAATGTGTATACGGCTTCATATTAACCTCCGTGTTATGTTTGTTGTGGTGACTACATTTTACACTTTGGTTAGTATGAAGTCTATTTATTTTTTACTGTTGCACTTGATATTATAATTTGCCG
>SVPW01000008.1 GCA_015065645.1 Oscillospiraceae bacterium
TGACCCATTTTTTGATTTGTGATATAATAAAAAATAAAGTGGGGTGGACTCTGAACTTCATTGGCGTGTAGACAGAGTTCTTTATGTAGCAACTACATAAAGGGGTACCCCTTTAACTTTACGAGAAAGGCAAGACTATACCCTCCTTTTATACTCTTGCATTATAATTATAAGGATTCCTATACCGTTTGTCCCCATACTAAAAGTATGGGAAAGGGTGTTTTTTTCAAAAAAATATAGGATTTTTAAGGTTAGACCGTACTTTTCCAAAAAACGGTCAAAGGGAGAGAAAAAATGAAAAAACTTTTTGCAAGTATGCCTATCTTGCTATTTTTAATACTCAGTTTATCGGGGTGTAATACTGTAGGAGAAAAAAACGCAAGCCTTACAATCATTTACTCCGCCGTCGCCATGCTTTCTTTACTGCTACTGATTGGTTGCCTTTTATTGGTGCGTAAAAATAAGGTATGGTTTGTTTTGTTGTTTTCATCGGTGCTGGTAGTAAATATCGGATACACCTTCTTAGCTATGTCAAGCTGTCTTGAAATGGCTTTATGGGCAAACCGTATAGCATATCTCGGCTCGGTATTTCTTCCGCTTGCGATGTTAATGATAATTTTAAATGTTTGCGGCACAAAGCATCCAAAATGGCTACATGGTGCTTTAGGAATATTATCAATCACTATATTTTTAATTGCCGCAAGTCCGGGAATACTGCCAATCTACTATAAAGAGGTTTCCTTTGCTGTGGTTGACGGTGTATCTACACTCATAAAAGCATACGGACCATTGCATCCGTTATATCTTATTTATCTGCTCGGCTACTTTATAGCTATGGTTACGGTAATAATCCGTGCAAAAATCAAGAAAACCCTTGATTCCACAGCCCATGCCGTTATACTTTTGATTGCGGTATTCGTAAATATTGGAGTTTGGTTAATCGAACAGATGACTTCCATTGATTTTGAGTTTCTTTCTGTTTCATATATTATCAGTGAATTGTTTTTGCTGGGTATTCACCTTGTAATGAATGAATACCAACGGATGAAAACAATCGTAAAACAGGTTGAAGCGGTGCATAATTATTCCGATTCAAAAACCGCTTCATCCGATAAGATGCTTGAAAAGCCCATTGAGGACGATGCCGTTTCTCCCGAACGCATTGAAATCTTTATAATGGGACTTAAAACGCTTACACCAACAGAAAAAGAAATCTACGATGCATACATTGCCAGAGTTACCACCAAGGAAATTATGGCGAATATGAATATCAAGGAAACCACCTTAAAATACCACAACAGAAACCTTTACGGAAAGCTTGGCGTATCAACCCGTAAGGAGCTTTTGGAAATACACAAACATATTAAATCTGTAAAAGCAGCACTTGAGGGAACAAACAATCCCGCTGACAAATAGATTTAATAAAATTATTGACTAAAATATATAAAAACCGCTTTGTGTACCACAAATCAATTAAGCCCAAATTGTCTTTACGGCAATTTGGGCTTAATTCTTTTATATTCTATTCTCCCCAATACTTTCTATCAAGACTGCGGAAGCGAATGGCGGAAAAAATTTGCGGTTTACCTATTTTTTCTTCACCCGCAAGGTCGGCAATAGTTCTTGCAACCTTTAAAATACGGTCATAAGCACGGGCGGAAAGACCTAATTTATCAAAGCTTTCACTTAAATACCGTGAAGCTTCATCGGTCATAACACAGTATTCCCTGAGCATTGAAGGGGTTAATCGTGCATTGCAGGTAATGCCGCTTCCCTTATAACGCTCTATTTGTAATTTTCTTGCTCTGTTTACCCTTTCCCTTATTTCAGCAGAGGATTCTGAAGGCTTTGCATCACTTAAAGCATTATAATCAACGGGAGGCACCTCCACATGAAGGTCAAGACGGTCAAGAAGAGGGCCCGATATACGGTTCAAATAACGGGATACAGCATTTGATGAACAACTGCACGAGCGTGTTGGATGACCAAAAAATCCGCAAGGACAGGGATTCATTGCCGCAACCAACATAAAATCACTTGGATAAGTGACCGAGCCTGCCGCACGGGAAACAGTTACACTTCCGCTTTCAAGCGGTTGACGCATAGCTTCCATTGTGCTGCGGTTAAATTCAGGTAACTCATCCAAAAACAAAACACCGTTATGGGATAGTGAGATTTCCCCCGGTCTTGGTACTGTACCACCACCCGAAAGACCTGCAGTTGTAATGGTATGATGTGGTGAACGGAAGGGTCTTTCTGTTATAAGAGGATGATTGCGGTCAAGCATTCCCGCTATTGAATGTACCTTTGTGGTTTCAATAGATTCCTCAAAGGTCATTTCGGGAAGTATTGTGGGAAGGCGTGTTGCAAGCATACTTTTACCCGAACCCGGTGGGCCTATAAGCAAAACATTATGTCCTCCGGCGGCAGCCACCTCTAAAGCCTTTTTAGCGGTCACCTGACCCCTAACATCACTAAAATCCACCTTTTTTATTACGCTTTTATTGAGAGTTTGGGAGCGAACGGCAGGTTTAAGTAGCACTTCACCCTGCAAATGGCTTATAAGCGACCTCACATCTTCAACACCGTAAACATTAATACCATCTACCACAGCACCCTCTAAAGCATTATCCTGCGGCACGAAGATATTTTTTACATTATTCTGCCTTGCGGTTATTGCCATAGCCAAAACTCCGCCCACCGAACGGATTTTTCCATCAAGCGATACTTCTCCTATAAATATACTTTCAGAGGTATCCGCCTTTAGTTGCTCAGAAGCCATAAGTATGGCAATGAGTATGGGAAGGTCATAAAGAGAGCCCTCCTTTTTCTTATCCGCAGGAGCAAGATTTATGGTTATACGCCCGGTGGGGAACTTAAAGCCGCTATTCTTTATTGCGGCACGCACCCTATCCCTTGATTCCTTAACTGCGGTATCGGGAAGTCCCACAACATCAAATGCAGGAAGACCCGAGGAAACATCCGCTTCTACCTTTATCATATATGAATCTATTCCGAAAAGCCCAACACTTTGAAGACACGCAAACATAAACTTCCCCCTTGAAATAAATCACATAAAAATTATACATTATATCCTTAAATATTACAATCAAAAAAAATATTAAAAAACTACTTCTATTTTAGACTAAAGTTTGGTATAATAAAGGATAATGGAAAATTATGCTTTGTTTTATTTTTTGACAGGAGAGGTTTTATGGAGGTCATAATTGACGGACTAAAAATCGAATACACCGAACAGGGCAGTGGAACACCGGTTTTGTTGTTGCATGGTTGGGGCTCCTCCTTTGATGTATATAAAGGTATTATGGCATCGCTTAGTGAGCGTTGCCGTTTGGTTGCGCTCAACTTCCCCGGTTGCGGTAATTCCGATACTATGCATAAGCCTTGGAATATTGATGATTACTGCTCACTTGTGCTTAAATTCATTGAAGCTGTGGGACTTGAAAACCCTATACTTATCGGTCATTCACACGGTGGCAGGGTTATAATGAAGCTTGCAGGAAGCGGTCAGCTCAATCCACCAAAAATTGTTTTTCTTGATGCCGCAGGGCTTATTCCCAAAAAGAGCTTTAAGCAAAAAATGCGTGCAAGGTCATTTAAAATAATAAAAGGTACGCTTTCACTGCCCGTAATTCGCAATTTTTCAAGCGGACTTTTAGATAAAGCACGCCGTCATTACGGTTCTGCCGATTACAATGCCGCACCCGAAGTTTTGCGTAAAACATTAGTTTCCTTAGTTAATACCGATTTGCGTGAGCTTTTACCCAATATTTCCTGCCCCACCTTGCTTATTTGGGGAGAAAACGATACCGCAACACCGCTTAGTGATGCAAAAATCATTGAATCACTCGTTGGCGATGCGGGACTTTGCGTTATAAAGGGCACCGGGCACTACTCTTTCTGTGAACGCCCTTATGAGGCCCATGCAATACTTCGCAGTTTTATTAAATAAGGAGGGAATTTTTTGAACATTTTATTTTTAATAGCAATAATTTTGCTTGGTGTTTCCGCAGTATTTTCACTCCACCGTCAATTACAGATGTTACAGCAAAATTCATATTTCCCCTCCCGTTATTACGGCTGGATAAAAAATAATTATTCTGTTTTAACAGCACTTTCGGCTATTCTTTTTTGCGCCGTTTCTCTGCTTTATACCAAAGGCTTTTATCTCACTTTTTTAATAATTTCCGCAGTCTTACTTATCATAAGATTTTTCACAGCCATAAAGCTTCATAAAAAATCCATTAAAAAGTTAGTTGTTACTGCCCGTGTAAAAAGGCTTTTTGCAGCGGCTATAATACCGCTTGCGGCTCTTATTACCATAAGTGCGGTTTTTTATGATACATTGGCATCTGCAATTTGTATAATGATTGCCGTTATGCTTTCCTGTATAACCCCATTACTTACCATTTTTAGTTGGATTATCACCTTTCCTTGCGAAAAGGCTGTTACACGCTGGTATATAAATGATGCCAAGAAAATTTTGCGTTCATACCGCAATCTCACCGTTATAGGCGTTACGGGAAGCTACGGAAAAACCACAACAAAATTCATTTTACAGCGTATTTTAAGCGAAAAGTTTAATGTTGTTGCCACACCGCAAAGCTTTAATACTCCGCTTGGCGTTGTAAGAACGGTGCGTGGTGAGCTAAAACCGCAAACGCAGGTTTTTATATGCGAAATGGGTGCTAAAAATATTGGTGATATCAAGGAAATTTGTGATATTGCAAATCCTCAATACGGCATAATCACCTCTGTTGGGGCACAGCATCTTGATACCTTCCGTTCGGTGGATAACGTTTATAAAACCAAGTTTGAATTGGCCCATGCCGTTATTAAAAACGGCGGTGAAGCCTTTATAAACGGTTCAAGTGCAGAAATTGCAGCAAGAACAGATAAAAACGCAAAAGGTTTCCGCATTTACGGAATGGATAATAGCCACGAATTTTTTGCGGAAAATATTTCCTATAGCCGTAACGGCTCAACCTTTGATTTGGTTCTTTCGGGAGAGCGTATTTCGGTTACAACACGGCTTTTGGGACTTCATTCTGTTAATGATATTGTTGCGGCGGCGGCTCTTGCTTACCAACTCGGCGTAACACCCGCACAAATCCGCTTTGCTGTATCTCAACTAAAGCCTACCGAGCATCGTTTAGAGCTTAAAAGCTTTAGAAACGGCTCACTCCTTATAGATGATGCATACAATTCCAACCCCGAAGGTTGCCTTGAAGCGGTAAGGGTATTGGGAAGCTTTGAGGGAATGAGAAAGGTTATAATAACACCGGGACTTATTGAGCTTGGTGAAAAGGAATATGAATGTAATTATAACTTAGGGCTTACAGCGGCTCAATATTGTGATGATATTATTCTTGTGGGCAAAAACCGTTCAAAGCCTATGCATGACGCCGTTTTAACCACTGATTTTGATACAACCCACCTTTATATTGTTTCAAGCTTTGCAGAGGCTATGGAAATATATGCCCCCACCGCCAATAACCAAAGTGTTGTTTTGCTTGAAAACGATTTACCCGATAACTACCTTAATTAGGAGGATTTTATATGAAAGTAAATATTGCCGTTTTTTATGGTTGCCGTTCTGTTGAGCATGAGGTTTCAATAATTTCTGCCGTTCAGGCAATGCGTTCAATAAACCGTGAAAAATATGATGTTACCCCCGTTTATGTTACCAAAGATGGTGAAATGTATACAGGTGCATCCCTTTTTGATATAGATAATTATTCCAATTTAAAGAAACTGCTTAGCGAAAGTCAGCGTGTATGCTTTTTGCGTGATAACGGAAAGGTAATTATGCGTTACTTAGACCAAGGCTTTATGCGCAAAAAGGCAGATGTTGCCATTGACTTGGCATTTCCCGTTGTTCACGGAACAAACTGTGAGGACGGCACCATTGCGGGATTTTTTGAATTTTTAAACTTACCGTATATAAGCTGTGATATACTTTCAGCAGCGGTTGGAATGGATAAATATGTTTTCAAAAATGTGCTTAAAAGTGCAGGGCTTCCGGTGCTTGATTGCGTTTGCTTCAGAGCCCGTGAATACACCGAAAACCAAGAACAAATAACTGCTGAAATTACTGAAAAAATCGGTTTTCCGCTTATTATAAAGCCTGTAAATTTGGGTTCAAGCGTTGGTATTACCAAGGTTAAAACTCCGGAAGAGCTTGATGATGCTATTCGTTTGGCGCTTTCCTTTGCTGACCGCATACTTGCTGAGCGTGCAATTACATCACTAAGAGAAATAAACTGCTCAGTTCTTGGCGATGCAGATGATTGCAAAGCCAGCGTTTGCGAAGAACCGTTTATGCATGATGATATTCTTTCTTACGAAGATAAATACAAAGGCGGTTCAAAGAAAACAAATGGCGCAAGTAAAGGAATGGCATCACTCAGCCGCAAGATTCCTGCCGATATAAGCGAAGAAAAATCCCAAGAAATAAGAGAGCTTGCCTGCAAAGTATTTAAGGCAACCGGTTCATCGGGAGTTGTTCGTATTGACTTTATGATAGATACCGAAACCGATACCGTTTACGCCAACGAAATAAACACTATTCCCGGTTCACTTGCATTTTATCTTTGGGAGGCAACAGGTCTTTCTTATACAGATATGATTGACTGTCTTGTTGATGTGGCATTCCGCCGTGCACGCAACCGTGAGCAGCTTACATTCTCCATTGATACCAATATTCTTGATGGTGTATCATTTGGAACGAAAGGGGCTAAAGGCTCTTGTGCGAAATATTAATACGCCTTTTTGTCGGGAATAACACCAATTATAAGGATACTGCCACAAGAAAAAAATTCGGTAATTTAAGCGGATGTGTGGGCATTATAATGAATGCGCTTCTGTGCTTTATTAAAATAGCCGCAGGGATTATTTCGGGCGGAATTTCACTTATTGCGGACGGCCTTAATAACCTTTCGGATATGGGCTCATCATTAGTCACTATTATCGGATTTAAAATGGCGGCAAAGCCTGCCGACCGTGACCACCCTTATGGCCACGGAAGAATTGAATATATGTCGGCGCTTATAGTTACGGTATTTATCTTTGCGGTAGGAATTGAAATGCTAAAAGCCTCAATACAAGAGCTGATTTGGGGCAAAAATGCAGCAGAATATTCTATTTTTTCAATTATCGTTTTGGTTTTTTCAATACTTATAAAGCTTTGGCTTTATCTTTTTAACCGCAAGCTTTCAAAACGCATAAATTCTGAAGTTTTATATGCCACCGCTAAAGACAGCCTTAACGACTGTGTTGCATCAAGCGCAATCCTAATTTCCTTTATTATTGCAAGATTTATACAGCTTCCATTTAATATAGATGCCGTTATGGCATTGCTCGTTTCACTGTTTATAATTTGGTCGGGTATAGGTTCTGCAAAGGAAACCATAAACGATATTTTAGGCAGACCTCCCGAAAAAGAAACCGTTAAAGAAATATGTGATATTATCCTTTCCTTTGAAGGATTTTTAGGTATACATGACCTTATTGTTCACAGCTATGGTCCCGGCAGGCATTTTGCCTCTGTTCATGTGGAGGTGCCGATAAATTCTGATATTGCCGCTTGCCACGAGCAAATTGATATTTGTGAAAAGTTAGTTTGTGAAAGAACCGGTGTAGAACTTGTTATTCACATGGACCCCATTGACTGCGATAATAAGGTAGTAAACGAAACCAAGCTTAAAATTGCAGAGAAAATCAAATCCATTGATAAGCGTATCACCCTGCACGATTTTCGTATGACCCCTGCAGGAAAACTGCGTACCAATCTTATCTTTGATATTGTTCTTCCTGCAGACATAATTTCAAATTCGGATGAAATAATAAAACAGACCTCTTTTCTTGCAAAAGAAATCAATCCAACCTACTGTTGCGTAATCACGGTGGATAATGATTACGGTGAAAATTGAACAATCCGTAAATTCACTTTATATAGACGCTATGTTTTCTTGACTTTATATTTAAAATGTGGTATCGTTATATATATTATGCACATAATTTGCAATCTTTTTTAGGAGTCATAAAATAATGGATGAAAACAGGGTAACTCATAGCGAACAGCATACTATCCAACCGTATGACTTGTTGGAACAATTTATTCGCCGTTGGTATATTTCGGTTATTATTTTGGTCGCTTTTTTATTGGGTTCTATATTTTACACAAAAGTTATTTGCACACCTTTATACAGCTCAACAGCAAAGATTTATGTTGCAAAGCGTCTTGATGAGCAAATAACAACCAGCGATCTTTCGGTTTCAACCTATCTTACCAGAGATTATGCTGAGCTTATTTCTGACAGAACCGTTTTAAACGCGGTTATTGACCGTTTGGATCTTGATTATTCATACGGTGGTTTGCGTGGTTGTGTTTCTATAAACAACCCCGAAAGCACCCGTATCCTTACGGTTAAGGTTTCCACACCCGATCCTAAACTTTCAAAGGATATAGCACAAACAATATGTGAGGTATCGCGTGAAAAAATCGTGGATCTGCTTAATGCTGATTATGTAAATATTATAAGTGACGCCTATATGCCATCAGCACCATCCTCACCAAATCTCAGGGAAAATATCTGGTATTCTTTTCTTGCAGGATTTATAGTTTTGCTTATCACCATGATTATTATCACATTCTTTGATGATAAAATAAACGGTATTTCGGATGTTGAAAAGCACCTTGGTATAAGTGTTTTAGGCTCTATTCCGTATGCTAAAGGTCGAAACGGCAGTGTTTACGGCAGTCGCAAGCGCAAACCGTATACCGCAAAAAAATAGTTATACTGCAAAGGAGTAACCGCTAATGACAAATGATACAAACGATTTTAACGGTATTGATATAAGCTCCGGCAGAATAGATCCTGAGCTTGATAGCGCTAACAGCCGTATAAAACGAGTTAATTTTAACACATTTTCCTCTTCTGACTATGCCACAAATGAGGCTTATAAAAGCCTGCGTACAAATATTTTTTTCTGCGGCACAGACATTAAAACAATCTTGCTTACAAGCTGTGATGAAAACGAAGGTAAAAGCACCATTGCAACTGAGCTTACAAAAAGCCTTGCAGAATACGGTAAACGCACCCTGCTTATAGATGCCGATATGCGTAAATCCGTAATGCTCAAAAAGGGTGCCAAGGGTCGTGACATCATCGGTCTTTCCGAAGTGTTGTCAGGTCTTGCCACAGCAGAGGATGCAATTTATCACACACAGGACGCAAATTTTGATGTTATCTTTTCGGGTCATTTTCCACCAAATCCTGTTGAGCTTATCGGTAATGGAAACTTCAACCTGCTTTTGGATGAACTCAAAAAAATATATGATTATATTATAATTGACTCTCCTCCTTTGGGACTTGTTATTGATGCGGCAGAAATTGCAGCTTTTTGTGACGGTGCAATTATGATTATCAGTAACGGTAAGATAAGCCGCAACAACGCAAAGCAGGTTAAGGCTCAGATTGAAAAAAGCGGATGCCGTCTTTTGGGAGCAGTTCTTAACGAAACCGATAAAGACCGCCGCCTTTACAAAAAATATTATTACGGCAAAAACGAATATCGTTAAATTAAAGCAAACAGCCTCAAACGGAAATTCCGTTTGAGGCTTTCATTTTTTACACTTTCAGCTTAACATTTTTAATTGATTTATCATATTCCTTATGATATACTAAAACAAAGGCTTATCGCACAAAGGGGGATTTGGCTATGCCTGAACATAATGAAAATAATATCATTTATGATGCAGCTATCAGCTATCATCACGATACCGGATTTTATATGGCGCATATAATTTTTTCAAGCCTGGCATTAAACGGCTATAAGGTATTTATGGATAAAAATATGAATTCGGGTGAGTATGAGGATAAAATCAAAAACGCAATTAGTAAATGTAAAAATTTTATTGTTATTCTTTTCCCTGATGACCTTGAAGAATGTAAAAACGAAAATAGTTGGCTTAGCCGTGAATCTGCATGGGCTGTTGAATATGGTGTTCCCAATATTATACCAATTATGTGCGATGGTTTTAAGTGGCCTAAAACCGATGAGGATTTATCCGAAAGTATGAAGGTGGTTATGAGGAATAACGGTTTGCCGATTCATAAGGATAAATCTTTGGATAAGGATTTAGATGATCTATGTGATAATTACATAAAAAATGTAAATCAATCAAAATCCGGCATTACAACCGATCAATTTTTTAATTATAATCTAAACGGCAGGATTGGCTTTACAATTAACGGCGTGGATATGGCTTTTCACGCAGGCAATCCTTGGTTAGAACCCGGAAGAAGAAAAAAGCTTCTCACAAACTCATTGGAAAAAAATATTCCTTTTCGTGTTCTTATAAATACGGTTGATGCCGCAGAAAGCATAGCTCAATATATGCGTGACGAAACAGGTTCTTATAAAAAATTCTCTGAAGTTCGTGAAATATGGAAAAAGCTTGCATCTCTTTATCCAAATGTTTTGGAGGTTAGGGAGTGTAATATCCCTCTTATTCATGTATATCACCATGTAAAATTCACCGATGATACAACCGGCAAACAATCAGGTGAAGCACATATAAGATATTATGCGTATAACAATACCATACCTGAAAATGTGTTTGAACATAAAATCAGCAGCTCCTCAAACCACTATTCTGTTTATACAGATGAATTTGAATTTTTATGGAAAAAGAGCACCAAATTATAATATTTTCATCAAGCATTATACAAACAGCCTCAAACGGAAGTTCCGCTTGAGGCTGTGTTTTTATTATTATATATTTATTTGGTTCCCGTTGAACCAAAGCCACCGGCTCCACGGTCGGTTTCATCAAGAGACTGTGCCTCTTCAAAAGTGGCAGTTACAAAAGGTGCTATTACAAGCTGTGCCACCCGTTCACCATCGGCAATTTCCTGAATTTCATTTGAATGATTGTGAAGTGAAACCATTATTTCACCACGGTAGTCACTATCAATAACACCAACCTTGTTTGCAGGGGCAAGTCCACGCTTGGTTGCAATACCGCTTCTGGCATATATAAGGCCCACAAGCCCATCAGGAATCTGCATTGCAATTCCTGTATGAATAAGCTTTGTTTCGCCCGGATTAAAGGTTACGGTTTCACCTGCGGTACAGGCATAAAGGTCAGCTCCTGCGGCTGCGGCAGAACCGTAACTTGGTGTTACTGCCGTTTTATCAAGACGAATAAATTTTACCGTTTGCATAAAATTCCTCTTTTCCTACATTCCATCGTGAATATCGCCTGTACCCATTTTTCTAACCCAATTTCCCTCAAGCCACACAGCTTTTTGAGATTTGATAGATGTTTTTACATCAATTATGCGCTGGTTTGAAGAACCACGGAAAATAAGCGCCGGACTTTTAAGCTCCTCAACAAACTTTCCATCAACCAAAACATCAATGAGTGAAAGCATTTCATCTATGGTTTTCTTATCCCCCGGATTGCCGTTTAAAAGGTCCTTTTCAAAATCAAAGCCCGTAAAACACCAAATTTCCTTTTGGGGAATTTCTTTTTTTAAGCGCCTGAGCAGCGGCAATAAACCAATACGATTTTCCGGTTCAAAAGGTTCTCCGCCCAAAAGGGTAAAACCGTTTATATGTGACGGCTTTACCGCCTTTACTATTTCTTCAATCACCGCTTCATCAAATGGCTTTCCGTAATTAAAATCCCAAGCCTCTTTATTAAAGCAGTTTTTGCAGTAATGGCGGCATCCGCTTACAAACAGCGAAACCCTTACCCCGGGACCGTTTGCAATATCAAATTTTTTTATCGTTGCGTAGTTCATTACAGGTGAAGTACACGTTCCTTTATTTCCTGAGTTCTGCCCTGATTCCAATACTGTGTTCCAATATATCCGCAGGTTCTGCGTGCAACATTCATTGTAGCTTCATCGGTATTTCCGCAGTTAGGACAGGTCCAGATAAGCTTACCGTCATCGTTTTCTTTAATCTCTATTTCACCGTCAAAGCCGCACAGCTGGCAGAAATCACTCTTGGTATTAAGCTCAGCATACATTATGTTTTCATAAATGAACTGCATAACGCTGAGAACGGCATCAAGGTTGTTCTGCATATCGGGAACTTCAACATAAGAAATTGCGCCTCCGGGAGAAAGTGCTTGGAACTTAGCCTCAAGTGCCAGCTTATCAAAAGCATCAATTTCTTCGGTAACATGAACATGATAGCTGTTTGTAATATAATTGCGGTCGGTAACGCCCTCAATCGTGCCAAAACGCTTTTGTAAAGCCTTTGCAAATTTATATGTTGTGCTTTCAAGCGGTGTGCCGTAAAGTGAATAGTCTATATTTTCATCAGCCTTCCACTTAGCGGTATACTCGTTAAGCTTCTTCATTACCTCAAGACCGAACTCTTCACCCTCTGATTCGGTAAGCTTTTTACCTGTAACGGCATAAACGCACTCCCAAAGACCTGCATATCCAAGTGACAATGTGGAATAACCGCCGTGGAGGTACTTATCTATAGTCTCACCCTTTTCAAGGCGAAGCAGTGCACCGTGCTGCCAAAGAATTGGAGCCGCATCCGAAACCGTACCGGTAAGTCTTTCATGGCGGCACTGTAATGCCCTATGGCAAAGCTCCATACGATCATCAAAAATCTGCCAAAATTTTTCTTTATCCTTTCCGGCTGAAAGACCTATATCAACAAGGTTCACGGTAACAACGCCTTGGTTAAAACGGCCATAATACTTAGGCTTGCCGTTTTCATCAACAAACGGAGTTAAGAAGCTGCGGCAACCCATACAGGTATAGCAATGACCCTCACCATTTTTATCAATCTTGTTTTCAAGCATAATTTTTTCCGAGATATAATCCGGAACCATACGCTTAGCGGTACATTTTGCAGCAAGCTTGGTTAAATACCAATACTTAGTACCCTCACGAATATTATCCTCTTCAAGAACATAAATAAGTTTTGGGAATGCGGGGGTTATCCAAACACCCTTTTCATTCTTAACACCCTGATAACGCTGACGCAAAGTTTCCTCAATAATAAGAGCCAAATCGTACTTTTCCTGTTCGGTTTTTGCCTCATTAAGATACATAAATACCGTAACAAAGGGAGCCTGACCATTAGTGGTCATAAGGGTAACAACCTGATACTGAATCATTTGAACACCCTTGCGTATTTCCTCAAGCAAACGCTTTTCGGTAATGCGGTTTATCTGCTCTTCTGTAGGATTAAGCTCTGCCAATTCCTCACGAACCTCAACATTTATCTTCTTGCGGCTCACATCAACAAACGGAGCTAAATGTGTAAGGCTTATACTCTGTCCGCCATATTGGCAGGAAGCAACCTGTGCAATTATCTGGGTAGCTATATTACAAGCAGTTGAAAAGCTGTGTGGCTTTTCAATAAGTGTTCCGCTTATAACGGTGCCGTTTTGAAGCATATCCTCAAGATTTACAAGGTCACAGTTGTGCATATGCTGTGCAAAATAATCCGCATCATGGAAATGGATAATTCCCTGCTCATGTGCATCAACAATATCCTTAGGCAAAAGGATTCTCTTAGTAATATCCTTGCTTACTTCACCCGCCATATAGTCACGCTGAACGCTGTTTACTGTGGGGTTTTTATTTGAATTTTCCTGCTTTACTTCCTCGTTATTGCACTCAATAAGGCTGAGTATCTGCTCATCGGTAGTATTGGACTTACGAACCAACGCACGGGTATAACGATAGGTTATATAACGGCGTGCCACCTCAAAAGCACGCTGATTCATTATCTGATCCTCTACCATATCTTGTATTTCTTCCACACTCAGGGAACGGTTAATATTAGCGGCAGCACTCTCAACATCTTCTGCAATACGCTTAATCTGGATTGGTGTCATACGCTCACTCGGTACAACGCTGTCATTAGCCTTAGTTATAGCTACAATAATCTTATTGGGGTCAAAAACAACCTCTGAGCCGCTTCTTTTAATGATTTTCATACTTTTCCACCTCTCAAAATATGCTATTTTAATAATTATATAAACACAATATCTTGTGTGAGCAAATACTATTATATCATAACACTAAAAAAAATCAAGATGGAACTTTTAATTTTTCTTAAAAATAAGTTATTTTTAAAATTTTTGTCAATTTTGACGATTTTTCTGCTCATTTATAATCGGTTTAAAGCCTTCACCTAAAATTTCACCGGCTTCGCTAACGGTTACAAAGGCACTGCTGTCACATTCACGCACTATTCTATATATTGTGGCAACCTCATGCGCACGCACAACACACATAAGAAGCGTTCTATCATCCCCTGTATATCCGCCTTTTGCCTTTAAAACAGTTACCCCTCTTTGCAAAACATTACCTATCATTGAACAAATTTTTTCATGGGATTGGGAAATTATATAAATAAGCTTTCCCTTATCCGCACCGTAAAGCAAAAGATCCATCACCCTTGTGGAAGCGTAAATTGCAAGCACAGAATAAAGCGCACTTTCTATATTTCGATACACAAGTGCCGCAAATAAAACCACCGCTGCATCAAGTATTAAAATTATTTTTCCCACGGTAAAATGCTGAAAGCGGCGATTTATCAGCTTTGCGATTATATCTACCCCACCGGTTGTTGCACCACGCAATATTATAAGGCTCATACCCGTACCCAGACCTATTCCGCCAAAAACAGCCGCTAAAACCGGGTCAATCCTCACGCCCGAAAGGGTTGTTTCAAAAGCGGTCATTACCGATGAAAGAAATATTGTAACAATGCTTGTTTTAACAATAAACATTCCACCAAATTTGAAAAGGGCTATTGCAAGCACAGGCAAATTCATAGCCATCAATGCAATTCCGCTTGGTATTGAGGTGAGGTGCTGAAAAAGTGTTGCAATACCCGCAAGCCCGCCCGGTGAAATTTCATTTGGAGAAAGGAGCTGTGTTACCGAAAAGGCAAAAAGAACACATCCCACTATATATAATAGGTAGTCAAAAATTACGGATAATGTTTTTTTAGACATAAAAACCTCCAAAAAACAGTTATAGGAAAGTGCAATGAATATTTATTAATAATATATCCAAAAATAGAGGTTTAACGCATTTTTCAAGGATATGCAATTTAAAGCGTTTTTTTAAAAGCAATAACATTTATCGCTGTTTTTGTGGATAAAAATAAAAAATGATATTTTTTTGCAAATTTTTTTCTGATTTTCTTTGTATAAAGTATTGTGTTTTTAAAAAATAATTGATATAATATTTCTGTACGGTCGATTTTTGTAAAAACGACTAAAATACCGAAAGGAGTACATATATGAACTATTCACATGAAGTAGAAAATATGTGCCCACTTGCCAAGGGCGCATATCACGGTCCTGCTCCAATTCCGGAGGAGGGCAAATGGGTACAGGTTAAAGAAGTAAAGGATATTTCCGGTCTTACCCACGGTATCGGCTGGTGCGCTCCTCAGCAGGGCACCTGTAAGCTTACCCTTAATGTTAAAGAGGGTATTATCGAAGAAGCTTTGGTTGAAACACTCGGCTGCTCCGGTATGACACATTCTGCAGCTATGGCTTCAGAAATTCTTGTTGGTAAAACCTTGCTTGAAGCACTTAACACAGACTTAGTTTGTGACGCTATCAACACCGCTATGCGTGAATTATTCCTCCAGATAGTTTACGGTCGTACACAGACCGCTTTCTCTGAGGATGGTTTGCCGATTGGTGCAGGTCTTGAGGACCTTGGTAAGGGACTTCGCTCACAGGTTGGTACAACCTTTGCTACAAAGGCAAAGGGCCCCCGTTACTTGGAGCTTGCTGAAGGCTATATCACCAAGATTGCTATTGATGAAAACAATGCTATCATCGGCTATAAGTTTGTACACCTTGGCAAGATGATGGAAATGATTAAAAAGGGTATGGATGCAAATGAGGCTTTGGCAAAGGCAAGCGGTCAGTATGGCCGTGTTGATGATGCTGCAAGACTTATTGACCCCCGTGAAGAATAATAAGGAGGAAAAGAATAATGGCATTATTTGAAAGTTATGACAGAAGAATAAATCAAATAAACGCAGAGCTTGCAAAGCACGGCATTTCCTCCATTGAGGAAGCTAAGGAAATCTGCGATAAAGCAGGTGTTGACGCTTATGAGATAGTTAAGGGCATTCAGCCTATCTGCTTTGAAAACGCTGCTTGGGCTTATGTTGTTGGTTGCGCTATCGCAATTAAGGATGAAGTTAAATCTGCTGCAGAGGCTGCTGAGAAAATCGGTCTTGGCCTCCAGTCCTTCTGTATCCCCGGCTCCGTTGCTGATGACCGTAAGGTTGGTATCGGCCACGGTAACTTAGGCGCAATGCTTCTTCGTGAAGAAACCAAGTGTTTCGCATTCCTCGCAGGTCACGAATCCTTTGCTGCTGCTGAGGGTGCTATCGGTCTTGCAAAGAGTGCAAATAAAGCTCGTAAAGAACCGCTTAGAGTTATCCTTAACGGTCTTGGCAAGGATGCTGCTCAGATTATTTCCAGAATCAACGGCTTCACCTATGTTCAAACTAAGTTTGATTACTTCACAGGTGAGCTTGCAATCGTAAACGAAACCGCTTACTCCACCGGCGAACGCTCAAAGGTTCGTTGCTACGGTGCTGACGATGTTCGTGAAGGCGTTGCTATCATGCACAAAGAGGGTGTTGATGTTTCCATCACCGGTAACTCCACCAACCCCACCCGCTTCCAGCATCCCGTTGCAGGTACTTATAAGAAGGAATGCATTGAGCAGGGCAAGAAATACTTCTCAGTAGCTTCCGGCGGCGGTACAGGCCGTACACTCCATCCCGATAATATGGCTGCAGGTCCCGCTTCCTACGGTATGACCGATACTATGGGCCGTATGCACTCTGACGCTCAGTTTGCAGGTTCTTCTTCCGTTCCTGCTCACGTTGAGATGATGGGACTTATAGGGGCCGGTAACAACCCAATGGTTGGTATGACTGTTGCTTGCGCAGTTGCAGTTAACGAAGCACTTAATAAGTAATTCGTAATTCGGAATTCGTAATTCGGAATTAAAAGGACTTGGAGAATTTTCTCCAAGTCCTTGACATTTTTGAATGTTATGTTATAATATAAGTGAAATAAGGCAAACCACGATAAACGGTTAGCCGAAATATCGTTTAAATAAACCGATTACTTTGGCGAGTGGCGGTTTATTTTTTTATGCTTAATATGTAACCGATAACAAGTATCATAAGAATTATAATAAAAGTTTCTTGTTCCATAGCATCACCCCCTAATTAAAATTAGAGGGCAAATGCCCCCCTATAATTAAGAGGGCTAACCGCCTACCGAATGTAGGTCTACCTTATTCCAAATGGTATTATAACATACAAATTTCAATCTCTCAACATAATATTCTATATTTTTCAACATAGTTTTTCAGATCATGAGCAGAACAACCATTTACAAATATCTTTCACTACCCAAAAACTAAAAGGGAGCGGCACAAAACCGCTCCCTTTATCGTTAGACGAATAAACAATCTTTGATTTTTGCTTTCATATTTTTCCAACGCCATTTTACAAATTTCATATATTCTTTTTCAAGTGTCACAGCATCAATATCTTCATTTAAAAGCCATTTCATACTAGTTTCGGTTGTGAAAGTATATCTTTCTTCAACATCATTGATCTTTCTGCCTTTTAAATAATCTGTATCTTCATAGACTGTCTTTGCACCTTTTGATCTATTGCTTTCTTCTGGAAGATAACACAAATTACCAACTGAACTTATTGGGAGTTTCAAATATTCTACATCTTTTTTGCCACGATTTACTTTCTCTAACATTTTTTTGACTTTTGATTTTGGAACCAAGTGTTCTATATCAAAATCCTTTCCACTTAGTAAATCTTCGGCTCTGAAAGTATTTGCATGAACAATATTTAAGATAATTTTTTCTGCCTCTTTTGGTGTAGCAATTTTTTTATCTTCTCTGCGGTCAGATAAAACGCTACTAAACCATAAGTCCAAATTGCTTTCAAATTCTTCCCAAGAAATAGACTTGTAATAATATATGCCATTAAATATTATATTATTAAGGCGCTTATCGCCTGAACCACGCCAACGCTCTTGTAAGCAATCGATTACATAACTCTTGATACAATTATTGACAAATGTTTTTCTGCGCTCTTCCCAAACATCTGACGGTTTAGTAAAATCAAAATATCTGCTGATAATTTTTTCTCCAAGATTATCTTTTGTAAAAATTACGAACTTTTGTGTAAAAGCAAAAGCAATGATAGAAACTATTTGCATTTCTGTATGATTAACACCTGAAAACTTTTCATTTCTTCTATTACCTTTAAACGAAGTAACTACTTTTAAAATTTTATCAATTTCACCAACAGTATCTAGTATTTTACACAAAAAGAGATTTATCGTTGCATCATTTTTTAAACACTCATAAATATTAGTATGTAATTGATCCATTTCGCTAACACGATAACCCAAGCATGCATTTATCAAGGCAAAACCGACACTTTCAACTTTGGTTTTACTTTCATTTCTTCCAAAAAGTTGTGGATATTGGTCACATAAAAGTTTTCCATAGCCGAAACATAAATCATAAAAGTTTAAGGTTTTATGTTTATGAATTTGAGTTGAATCGTAATCGTCTATTTCAAAATTTCCATCAACCATAATATCATAACAAGCACAAACATAATCAAGTAATTTTTCTAATCTTTTGTCAGTTATCTTTACATTAGATACGCTCCATGCCGCTTTGTATATTTGATATTTTGTAAGTCTAGAACCAGTATTGTTTATGCGTTCAAAAATTTCAGGCATGTTTTTCTCACTGCCATATAATATAATAACAGGTATTTTGACTTTTAAAATAAAATCACATATTGTCACATATTCCTCTAGAATTGGCTTAATCAATTCAGCAACATCTTTAACCTTTTTTTCTAAGGTTGGATAATCATGGCAAATCGTATATGCAAACTCATAATATTGCATACCACGAACATCTTTCATAGTTTCGTGCTGTTTCACCCAATCCATAAGTTTATGCGATATGTCATCAGCAATTTTCGCCTTAATTTCTTCCGAGTTATTGAGATTCATTAAATCAACAATTTTGTTAACGATATGTTCATCAATGTTTTGTTCGTCGAAAAATCTTGTTGGATTTGTGACAAATTCAAAAATAGTAGAACAACGCTGTAAGCCATCTATTATTTGTTGTTTTCTATTGGCATCTTCATAAAGTAAAACAGAGCCAAAAGGATAACCTTTTTTGATGGTATCAATCAAGTTGCGCTTTTGATCGATTTTCCAAACACAACCACGCTGATATGGGGGTATAGTTATTTGCTTGCTTTCAATGGCAATTTGCAGTTCTTCAACACTGTATTCGCTTGCCTTCCACCAATTTTCCATATATTTACCTCTCTATATATTTTGTTTTTCAGCATAATAATACCATGTTTGACATAAAAAAGCAATGTTTACCATATATATTGCCTTAAAATATTTTTCTTCTGTTTAATATTTGGTATTATAATAATTTTAATAGGTGTTGTGAATGCTGAAGGAATATGGACAAAAATATAAATCAATACTTGTTTTTAAACCCTATTAAAATATACTGATAAAAACTATCCTTTAAAATTTATTATATTATACAAAACTATTTTACTAGACATTTGTTTGATTCGATTCTATAATGTGAGCAGACATTAGCACAAATGATGTGTTCAATGTTCGATTTATTCGCCCCTTAAAAGCGCAGGAACTGCGCTTTATGTTGAGATGATGGGTCTTATCGGTGCAGGTAACAACCCCATGGTTGGTATGACAGAAGCTTTGCGCAGTTGCAGTTAACGAAGCGCTTAATAAATAAGCTTTTATATAGCTTTTGTAGGGGAGGGTCTCTGTGCCCTCCCGTTTTTTTGCGTAGCAATAGAACTCGCCTGCGGCGAATAAAACTGGCGTTGTATCCTTACGGGTACAACGCCTTAAAAATGTTCCTTTTTGCATTTTTTAATCTATTATTTCACAAGCACTTTTTCAATTTTGCCTATTATCATATAGTGATAATCCTTTTCGTTATACCAACGAAGTGGCTCCTTATCAATAAAAAATTCTTCACCCATGGGCTGAACATACTGCTTTTTACAAACCACAACCAATCTTGCCTCTTCAAAATAGGTTGTGCCATCCGTAAAAATGGGATTAAGCCCTGTTTCGGCGGTTTTATCGACATCCCGTCCCGATTTACTGCCGCAAACCTTATGAATTGCCTTATTATCACCATAAAAGCTGAGGGTAAAGGTATCGTGTTTATTTAAAAACTCAAGCGTATAACGCTGTGGGCGAACCACCGCCATTACGCAGTCATTACCCCACATCTCTCCTGCAAAACCCCATGATGCAGTCATCATATTATATCCGCTTTCATCACCTGCGGTAATGAGCATCCACTCATCTGCTATGGCACTTATGAGGTTTTCTTTAATATCACGGGCGGAAATTTCTTTAAACATTTCAAAAACTCCTTAAAAAAGATTATGTTTAAAAATATGCGTAAAGCTACTGTTTCTTTCTTAAAAACCACAAAATAATTAGTATTTGTAAAACTGCCGATATGGTATAAACAAATGCAATGTTATTAAGAGATAATGTTATTACCAAGCAGGTTGGCACAGTCCACACCAAAGATGAAACCGCCAAAAAGTTTGGTATTTTTCCCCACCACATCTTTGTGAAAACAATGGCGATTATAGCCGTTACGGGAAGTGCGTAAATAAACAGCTTCCAACTGGGGAGAAGCGGCAAAAATATGTTTGAAAGTGTAAACAGCACCACAGCAAGAAGCCACGGAAGCCCCATTGAAAGAAGTGTTGTAACGGCTTTATTGCGTGTGAGAAGCGGTCTGCGAATAGGACCTTCACCAATAAGGTCCTCAACCGAAACCGAAAACAACTCAGCCAAGGTTAAAACAATATAAAAATCAGGCAGGCCATCGCCACGCTCCCACTTTGATATAGATTTATCGGAATAATTCAGCTTTTCAGCAAGCTGAGTTTGCGTAAGCCCTGCATTTTTACGGTATGCCGCAAGACGCAAAGCGAAATTTTTTCTTAACTGTTCTTCACTTAACATATCTTCACCTTGATTCACCAAATAATTATTTTAAAAGCCTTAAAAAGGGCGAATTTAAGCCAATTCTACCCTCAGTAGAGAGCATAATATATATTTATTTTAACCGATTTCACTCTCAGTTTCAATAGTCAATTTCATCCTCTTCAAAAATAAAATGCTGTTGGGCATAATATTCATGTATACCATCCCCCGAAAGATTTACTATTCGCTTATTTTTCTTTTGGGCATATTTAAGGGTGTTTGCCGTACCGCCGGATTTGCCGTCAAACCAAGTTAAAACAATATCACTGTTATCTATCATATATTTATTTCTTTCCTGAAAGCAACTTTTATGGTATTGCTCACAAAGGTATATAATTTCATCTGCATTACGGAGAATATTATTAAAACGCTCCTTCCATTCCGGTGGAAAAGAAGCCTCTTGACCCTTAAACGGAATAACGCAAATAAGCCTTACTTCGGTATTCTTTATTCCTTTTTTTAACAGCAATACCGTTTCGGCTGCAATTATATCAAAACCCATTGCCATTCCGCAATAAAAGGTATGGCACCCCTCATCCGGCAAAGAAAAAACGGCATCGGTAAGCTTATTTTCAAACCTTATATATTCGGCGTTTGATTGATTTAATTCAAACGGAAATTTATTTGGTCGATAGCCGGTAAAGCAACAGCTTGTAATTGTTTTTTTCATAAAAAACCTCGCAAATATTGACTTTTAGGTCTATTAGTTTTATTATAAACTTAATAAAATTAAGTTTCAGCCTGTAAAAACCTGAATTTCATTTTTGTTTTTTCAGCGACATGTGCGGTGAAAAAACACATTATAAGCGAAAATACGCATAATAAGCGTATTTTCAAGGGCACAGGGGTGGTATTGGCGGGGATAGAGTGCAGTCAAAAAAATTTTTAATTTTTTTGCGAACGGCATCCCCGTCCAAGAGAGTGGAGACTTTGTCGACACTCTCAAACTTAATAAAATTAAGTTTTTTCAAAGGGAAGCGATAACTTGGATTACATAGACCTTAAATTAATAACTATTTTACAGCAAAATGCCCGCACTCCGTTAAAGATGCTGGCAGAGCAGGTTTATCTTTCATCACCCGCCACAGCAGCAAGAATACAGCGCCTTGAGAAGGACGGTATTATTGAAGGCTATACCGCAAAAATCAACCTAAAGGCAATCGGCACACCAATTACAGCCTTTATAAATTTAGACCTTGACCCAAGGCAAAAGCCTACATTTTATCCATTTGTGCGTTCACATCCAAATGTGCTTGAATGCAGTTGTGTAACGGGACATTATTCACACCTTATAAAGGTGGCTTTTGAGAGCACCGAAGCACTTGACACATTTATAGGAGAGCTTAACGCATACGGTCACACCGAAACACAGATTGCCTTTTCAACACCGCAACCGCCAAGGGAAATTGGTGTTGAAAAAATTCTTGCAGACAAGATAAAATAATAATTTAATCGACCGCCAACAGACGGTCGATTAAGATTTTTATGGGATAAATATTTATGCAACAAGCTGTGTAAGTGCCACTATAACGGGAATTGTTACCACCGAAATAACGGTTGAAAGAGAAACCATATTAACCGAAAGCTCAGTATCCTGATTATATTTTGAAGCAAACATTGTTGTATTTGCGGCAACAGGTGCCGCCGCACAAACAACCGAAGCTATAAGCATTGTTCCCCTCATACCGCAAAGATAAAGCACACCCAAAACAACCGCAGGCATTACAATAAGCCTTATTGCAATGCTTAACAGAGCCCAAATATCGGTAAATATCTTTTTAAAATCAGCCTTTGAAAGATGATAACCGATAATTGTCATAGGAAGCGGTGTATTAAGGAATGAAAGATGCTCAATGGGCTTATAAATAACCGCCGGTATCTTTTCCTGAGAAACCGAACAGAAGAACAGCACAAAGCCAATGGCTATTGCTATCATCCCGGGATTTATAAGCATCTTTTTTGGGGACATATATTTTTTGTCACCGCTTATGAGTACGATACCGTAACTCCAAGCAATAAGATTAAAAATTGCTATAAAGGATGTGGCATAAAGCACACCATCATTTCCCAAAATCGCTTCAAGTAAGGGCAATGCCATATAGCCGCAGTTTGCAAAAACAATGCTATACTGCAAAACGCACTTTCTGGAATAGGTTTTATCACGAATAATCAGATGCGCCGTAATTATATATATAATATGTGCACCCAAAGCACCCGCAAAGCTTAAACCTATATCCTTTAGGGTATTAACATCAAACTCACGAATAAAAGATTTAATGATTACGCATGGTGTTACAAAGTAAAGCACCATATTGGTCATACTTTTAACCCCGTCATCATTAAAAATCTTTATTTTTGCAAGCAAAAAACCCAGCATTATAAGAATAAGCATTATTGCAACCTGCTGGGCGGTAGTTAAAAAGGCATCCATTAAACGCTCTCCGTAAACCTGATAAATGCGGCAAGACCCTCATCATTACGCTTAAACACACCTGCGTGTTCAAGTACCTTTGAGAACACTATACCAACCTCATCCTCAATTATTTTATCAATATTCTGAGCGTTTATATCGCTGTATTTAGCCTTTATCTCATCTGCCCAATCGGCATGAATTGAAAGCACCTCATCAGCGGCAATATCGGCATTGTTTAATATAGCAGTCTTTAAAGCTGCTAATTCATCTTTAAGTCTTGCAGGCAATACCGCAAGTCCCATAACCTCAATAAGACCGATATTTTCCTTTTTGATATGATGAAGCTCAGCATGCGGATGATAAACACCCATGGGATGCTCATCAGTGGTGATATTGTTTCTAAGCACCAAATCAAGCTCAAACTTATCTCCGTTTTTACGAGCGATAGGTGTAATTGTATTGTGGGGCTGACCATCGGTTTCGGCAAACACAAATGCCGATTCATCGGTATACCTGCGCCAAGCAATCAAAATTTTATCAGCAAGCTCTATAAGGCGGTTGGCATCTTCACACTGAAGTCTTATAACCGACATTGGCCAACGAACTATACCTGCCGTAACATCCTCAAAGCCTTTAAAGGAAAGGCTTTGCTCAATGGGAGCCTTTGCCATTGCAAAGGTATAATTACCGCCCTGGAAATGGTCATGACTTAAAATTGAACCGCCAACTATCGGCAAATCGGCATTAGAGCCAACAAAATAATGCGGGAACTGCTTAACGAAATCAAGCAGTTTTTTAAAGGTTGCACGGTTTATTGCCATTGGAGTATGCTGAGAATTGAAAACAATGCAATGCTCATTATAATAAACATAGGGTGAATACTGCAAGCACCAATCGGTATCGTTAATTGTTATCGGAATAACACGATGGTTCTGACGGGCAGGGAAATTTATACGTCCCCTATAACCCTCACACTCACGACATAAAAGGCACTTTGGATAGCCTGCCTGAGGAGCATTTTTTGCAGCGGCAATAGCCTTTGGATCCTTTTCAGGCTTAGAAAGATTTATGGTAATATCAAGCTCACCATACTGTGTTGGTGCCAACCACTTAACATCCTTTGCAATGCGGTCACGGCGAATATAATTTGTGTTACAGCTAAAATCATAATACCAGTCGGTTGCCGCTTTTGGAGATACGGTATATTTTTTCATAAAAGTATCGGTAATTTCACTGGGCCTTGGAAGCATAGCTCCCATTAAAGCAGTATCAAATAAATCACGGGATACCACACCATCATCACAAAGACCGTTACTAACTGCATAATCAAGTAATGTATCCAAAACCTCAAAAAGGTTCACATCCTCAAAATCATCACAGCAGTTCATTTCGTCAAGATTTAAAACCTCAAGCAAACGGTTGGTTACATAAATTTCATCTCTTTTTTCAAAGAATCCCTTTTGCAAGCCATAGCAAACAAGCTTTCTAACAGCGGTATCTATCATAATAAACTCCCCTTTATATGTATATATCAACAAGATTATACTATTAAATTATATATGTGTCAACGGCATAAAATAATTTTTTATAATTTTTTTAAAAAAAGTGTTGACAAATGTATTTTGGTGTGCTATAATCACTTTGTTGCTTGAGAGAGTAATCAAAACACAAGTTGGTGTTGATTGCGGTGAGGGTCCACCTGTTCCCATTCCGAACACAGAAGTTAAGCTCACTTGCGCTGAAAATACTTGGCGGGAAGCTGCCTGGGAAGATAAGTAGATGCCAACACTAATAGCGGTCGTTCAATAGAACGGCCGTTTTTTTGTATACGAAAGGATGTTTTATATGCTGCGAGCAAGCGGTATTTTGATGCCGTTATTCTCCCTACCCTCAAAATACGGTATTGGCACTTTAGGCCGTGAAGCCTACCGTTTTATAGATTTTTTGCAAAAATCGGGTCAAAGCTATTGGCAAATGTTGCCCGTGGGACCCACAGGATTTGGTGATTCACCTTATCAATCTTTTTCTGTATGTGCAGGAAACCCTTATTTTATTGACCTTGATATGTTAACAGAGGATAAACTATTAACCAAAGCCGAAATTGAAGCGGTTGATTGGGGAAATAATACCGAAGTTGACTATTCTCTGCTTTATAACGAGCGTTTTAAAATTTTAAATCTTGCGGCGGAGCGTTTTCTCAAAAAGAAAAGCATTGAATTTGAAGTTTTTTGCCGTTATCATGCATGGTGGCTTGATGATTATGCGCTTTTTATGGCTATTAAGGACTCCCTTTCAGGCTGTAGCTTTGACCGTTGGGAAAAGGGACTTAAATTCCGCAGTGAAGAAGCAATAGAAAAGGTAAAAAACAAGCTTGCACCGCAAATAAACTCATATAAGGTTCAGCAGTTTTTATTTAGAAAGCAATGGAAAAAGCTTAAAAATTATGCCGAAAGTAAGGGTATTGCGCTTATTGGCGATATTCCGATATACACTGCCTTTGACAGCGCCGATGTTTGGGGCTCTCCTCAGCTTTTCCAGCTTGATGAAGAGCTTAATCCGGCAGCCGTTGCAGGTGTTCCGCCCGATGCTTTTTCAGCAGACGGTCAGCTTTGGGGTAATCCGCTTTACGATTGGGATTATATGAAAAAGGATGGCTACAGCTGGTGGTTGCGCCGTTTTAAAGAAGCACTTTCATTGTTTGATTATATACGAATTGACCATTTCCGTGCTTTTTCGGCATATTTCAGCATCCCCGCTGATGCCAAAACTGCCGCACCCGGAAAATGGGTTAAGGGACCGGGCGAACATTTCTTTGATACACTAAAGCAGTCCTTAGGTGAGCTTCCCGTAATTGCAGAGGATTTGGGCGATCTTGATGATGATGTCAGAAACCTCTTAAAATACACAGGCTTCCCCGGAATGAAGGTATTGCAATTTGCCTTTGACCCCGAAGCCGACAGTGATTACCTTCCCCACAACATTGGAAAAAATTGCGTTGTTTATACAGGAACTCACGATAATGAAACGGCAGTGGGTTTTTGCAAAGAGGGGGACAAGCTTCAGGTTAAATTTGCACGGGAATACCTGAGAATAGGTGAGAATGATAGCTTTAACTGGGGGCTTATAAAATCGGCAATGGCAACACCTGCCGAAACGGTAATTTTACAGATGCAGGACTTTTTAGGTCTTGATAACACCGCCAGAATTAACACACCCTCCGTTAAAAGCGGAAACTGGCGCTGGAGAATTGATTACAGCTGTTTAAACGATTGGCTTGCAAAGATAATTCGTGATACAACGGCTACATACCGCCGCTTGCCACCTGTAAAAACAAGCAAAGAAAAAAAGTGTGTTACTAAAGAAACAAAATCAAAAGCTTAAACACTCTGTATAATCATACAACTCAAAATATGATTGACATATTTTGTCGAATATGATACTCTTTATTTATAATTTAAGTTTTGGGGAGGAATATTATGTTTTGTCCTTATTGCGGAAAAACACTTTTAGAAAATACGGCTTTTTGCATGGAATGCGGCAAAAAAATTCCACAAAAGCAGGCGGCAGCTACACCAAATCAAACAATGCCACAAACCACTAACGCTATGCCACCTGTACAACCGCCCGTTCAAAAATTTACTCCACAAGCACCACAGCCTGTTACTCAGCCCACACAGCAATATGCACCTGTGGCACAACAGCCTGTTTCACAGCAGATACATCAACCTATTCAACAACCTATTCAACAACCTATTCAACAACCCATTCGTCAACAGCCCATTCAACAACCTACACAGCAGTATACACCCCCAACATACACCCCTCCCACTGCACCTGTTGCAACGGGAGCACCTGTTGTTAATATTCCTGTTAAATCAAATCCTTTTGGTTGGATTAAATGGGCTGTAATTGGATTCGTATTACTTGTTGGAATTATAGTAACATTATTTTTATTGTTACATAAAACGGATGAAGAAAAAATCCGTGAGAGAATAGAAATCTTTGCCGAAGCTTATGATGACGGCGATATGAAAGAGATGTTTGGTTGCTTTGATAAGCGCACCCGCAAAACCTATGAGCTTACTTTAGGTTTGGCAGACGGTATTATCGGCGGACTCACAGGCTATGACCTGCCTATCGGTGATTTGTTTGAGCTTGGCGGACTTTATGTTGAAGGCGAATTTGATATTGATATTACAATAAAAAGCATCACTGTTGACGGCGATGAAGCCTATGTTGAGGTTGATATGATTATAGACGGTCAAGCCGAAAGTGACACATTTGAAATGTGCAAGGAAGGCAGTGATTGGTATATAGATTTTGAAGCCATGACCGGTGAGGAGTTTGGTTTTGATACATCACAAATACCTGCGCTACAATAATATTAAAAAGCATTAAAAATGGCTTGAGAAAAAAATTCTCAAGCCATTTCTTTTTTAAATTCTGTAAATTTCCTTGGGGTTAATTTCACCCGAAGCGGTGTTTTTAATAATGCTTTCGGCAATTTCAGGGTCATCAACACTTACAATCATAAGTGCCTTACCTGTTGTATGACCGATACAAGCATACATATACTTAACCTCTATACCGCTATCGGTAAGGATATGAAGAGCCTTTGCAAATCCACCCGGTACATCATCAATAGCAATGGCGAGTGTGGTGGTTATTTTACAAATAACACCCGAATCCTTTAATACCTTTACGGCACGCTCAGGGTCACTGAGTATCATACGGGCAATACCGTATTCAGCGGTATCCGCAAGAGAAAGTGCGCTTATATCAATATGATTTTCTGCCAAAGTATCAGCAATTTCGCTGAGTCTGCCGGCTTTATTTTCAATAAAGGCTGAAACCTGTTTTACTAACATAATTTTACCTCCCTTAATTAAATGTCACGCTTATCAATTACACGCTTTGCCTTACCTTCACTTCTGGTAATGGTTTTGGGGTTAACAAGATGAACATTAACACCAAGACCCAGCATTGAACGCAGTTTATCCTTAATATCCTTTTCAACCTTAGAAACCGACTTAATATCATCTGAGAACATCTCTTCGCTCATCTCAACATCCAAATCAAAGGTATCGGTATTGTTAACACGGTCTATAGTGATAAGGTAGTTAGGAGTAATGTCCTTACCGCCCACCTCAATAAGCACCTCTTCTATCTGAGATGGGAATACATTTACACCACGAATGATAAGCATATCATCACTTCTGCCCATAGGCTTAGCCATTTTAACAAGGGTACGTCCGCAAGAGCACTTTTTGCGTGAAAGCACACAAATATCACGGGTACGGTAACGAAGAAGCGGGAAAGCCTCCTTAGTGATAGAGGTGAATACAAGTTCTCCCTTTTCACCCTCAGGCAAAACCTCACCTGTTTCGGGGTCGATAATTTCGGCAATAAAATGGTCTTCATTAACATGCATACCGGTTTGTTCTTCACATTCAAAGCTTACACCGGGACCTGAAATTTCGGTAAGACCGTAAATATCGTAAGCCTTGATGCCAAGCTTTTGCTCAACATCACGGCGCATATTTTCACTCCAAGCCTCTGCTCCGAAAATACCTGCTTTAAGCTTTATCTTATCACGAAGACCCTGCTCGTGAATAGACTCTGCAAGATATGCTGCATAAGAAGGAGTACAGCAGATAATAGTAGCTTCCAAATCGGTCATAAACTGAAGCTGACGCTCAGTATTGCCCGAAGACATAGGAAGCGTTAAGCAACCAACCTTATGTGAACCGCCATTAAGACCGGGACCACCTGTAAACAAACCGTAACCGTAGCTTACCTGACAAACATCCTCTTTGGTACCGCCTGCTGCAACTATTGCACGAGCACAGCAATCCTCCCATAAATCAACGTCATGCTGGGTATAGAAAGCCACAACACGCTTACCTGTTGTACCTGAGGTGGACTGTATTCTTACGCAGTCCTCAAGTGGTTTTGCAAGAAGGCCGTAAGGATATGCCTCACGAAGGTCAGCTTTAGTGAGGAACGGAAGCTTTTTAAGGTCATCAACACCCTTAATATCATCGGGAGTAACACCCTTTTCTTCCATTTTTTTACGGTAGTATGGAACATTATCCCAAACATGCTTTACCTGTTTTACCAGGCGTTCATCCTGCAATTTCCTAATTTCCTCAGGAGAAGCAGTTTCAATTTCCGGTTGATAGTATTTGCTCATTGTAAACATCTCCTAATTATTTCAAAGCCCTGCCTAAAGCAAAAGCTTTTTTATTAAGCTCTAAAAACTTTTCAGGAACACTCATTTCAAGTGAACGCTGCCAAACTGCCTCATCAAAATCAAAAGAGTTTGAAAGTATACCCAAAAGCACCACATTCACAGCCTTAATATTACCTGCCTGCTCAGCAAGAGCAAGTGCATCAACACTTATAACATCAGCCTGTGTTTTAAGTTGCTCAATAATTCCCTCAGGATACTGTGCCGCACCTGTGATTACAGGCATTGGATTGATAGCACGGTCATTAACGATTATTCTGCCGCCTTTTTTAAGATATGGAAGTGCACGCAAAGCCTCCAAACGCTCAAATGCCAAAATAACATCTGCTTCACCCTCATCAATAATGGGGGAATTTACTTCATCGCCGTAACGCACATAGGTAACAACGCTACCTCCACGCTGGCTCATACCGTGAACCTCAGAAACCTTTACATCAAAGCCTTCTGAAATAATAGCATTTCCTATAATTCGGCTGGCAAGAAGCGTACCCTGACCGCCAACTCCAACTATCATTATATTCTTAGTAGCACCCATTATGCTTCCTCCTTTGCAATAGCATCAAACGGACAAACTCCCGTGCAAAGACCGCAACCGTTACACTGAGAATTATCAATTACCGCCTTGCCATCCTTAAAGCTGATTGCAGGACAGCCCAACTGCATACACTTTTTACAACCACGGCATTTTTCATTATCAACAACGCAATGGCCTGTATATTTAACATGTTTAAGCAGTGCACAGGGACGCTGAGCAATGATAACGGAGGGTTCATTAATATTTACCTCTTCTTTAACGGCAGCCTCAAAGCCTTTAAGGTCAAACGGGTCTTCAATTCTTACCCTCTCTACACCTACAGCCTTACAAAGAAGCTCCAAATCAACCTGACGGGTAGCCTCACCACGAATAGTTTTGCCGGTGGTGGGGTTTTGCTGATGACCTGTCATACCTGTAATAGAGTTATCAAGAATAATAACGGTGTTATTACCCTTATTGTAAACTATATCAATAAGACCTGTTATACCCGAATGAATAAATGTGGAGTCACCTATAACCGAAACTAACTTCTTATTAAACTCCTCACCTCTTGCCTTACTCATACCATGAGCCGCACTTACTGATGCACCCATACAAATGGTGGTATCAACACTCTGCAAAGGAGCTACCGCACCTAAAGTATAACAGCCAATATCACCCGAAACGGTAAGACCCAACTTTTTAAGAACATAGAATGTTCCTCTATGAGGACAACCTACGCAAAGCACAGGCGGACGAGCAGGAACCGCACCCACCTTTTCACATTCGGTTTCTATACCCAAAATTGCTTTTTTAATCATATTCTGGCTGTATTCACCAAGAAGCGAGAAGTTCTCTTTTCCGTGAACCTTAATGCCGAGAGCCTTAATATGTGTTTCAATTACGGGGTCAAGCTCTTCAACAACCCACAGCTCATCAACCGATGCCGCAAAATCCTTTATAAGCTTTTCCGGCAACGGATAAACAAGACCTAATTTAAGATAATTTGCCTTATCTCCCAAAGCCTCTTTTGCATAAACATATGTAGCACCTGCGGCAATAACACCGATTTTTGCACCGTTATCCTCAACCTTATTAAAGGGGCAATTTTCGGCAAAAGCCTTTAGCTTTGCTGTTCTTTCTTCAACAACCACATGTCTGCCCCTTGCCATTGCAGGCATCATAACATGCTTAGGTATATTCTTTTCATAATCTTTAAGCGGTGCTTCCTGTGGCTCACAAAGCTCAACAAGACTTTGTGAATGGGAAACACGGGTTGAAAGACGGATAAACACGGGGGTATCATATTTTTCACTAAGCTCAAATGCCGCTTTGGTAAATTCCTTACATTCAGAAGAATCAGAAGGCTCTAACATAGGAATTTTAGCAGCTTCGGCATAATGGCGGGAATCCTGCTCATTCTGTGAGGAATGCATACCGGGGTCATCGGCAACGCAGAAAACAAGACCTGCATTTGCGCCTATATAACTAACGGTAAATACAGGGTCTGCCATAACATTAAGGCCAACATGTTTCATACATGACATCGCCCTGCCACCCGCAATAGATGAACCTATTGCAACCTCAGCCGCAACCTTTTCATTTGGAGCCCATTCAACATAAACATTTTCATATTCTACCACAGATTCGGTAATTTCGGTACTGGGTGTTCCGGGGTAAGAGGAAACCACACGCACACCTGCTTCATAAGCACCTCTTGCCACAGCGGCATTTCCAAGCATAAGCTTTTTCATTTTTTATTCTCCTTTCGACTGCGCCACAATACGGTCTGCACCATAACGGCGGCGAAGTGTGGGTTTTTCTATTTTGCCTGTGGGATTGCGTGGAATATCGGCAAAAATTATCTTACGGGGTCTCTTATAACGGGGAAGCTCAACACAAAAAGCGTTTACTTCCTCCTCGGTCAGAGTTGCACCCTCTTTTATCTCAATAATTGCGGTGGCAATTTCACCAAGGCGCTTATCGGGAAGACCAATTACCGCAACATCCTTAATACTATCCATTTGCCTGAGGAAATTTTCTATCTGAACGGGATAAAGGTTTTCTCCACCCGTTATGATAACATCCTTTTTGCGGTCAACAAGCCAGATAAAGCCGTCCTTATCCTCCTCAGCCATATCGCCTGTATAAAGCCAGCCGTTATGCAAAACCTCATCGGTTGCCTTGCGGTCCTTATAATAGCACTTCATAACACCGGGACCTTTTACGGCAAGCTCACCAACCTCACCTTTTTTAACCGAGTTACGATTTTCATCAACAATATCAATCTCCCAGCCATAACCCGCTTTACCGATTGCACCTACATGGTCAATATTTTCAATACCCAAATGCACACATCCGGGTCCTATTGACTCACTAAGTCCATAGTTTGTATCATAATCATGATGGGGGAAAACATTTCTCCAGCGCTTTATAAGTGCGGGTGGAACCGGCTGTGCACCAATGTGCATAAGACGCCAAGCCGAAAGGTCATAAGAAGGAAGATCTATATCCCCACGCTCAATCTCATCAAGAATATCCTGAGCCCACGGAACAAGAAGCCATACTATACTGCATTTTTCCATAGCGGCTGTTCGAATAATAAGCTCAGGTGTTGTGCCTTTGAGCAATACCGCTTTTCCGCCAACCAAAAGGCTGCCGAACCAATGCATTTTAGCGCCTGTATGATAAAGAGGCGGAATACAAAGGAAAACATCATCATGAGTTTGCCCATGGTGATTCTGCTCCACCTTACAAGAATGTGTAAGGCTTGCGTGAGCGTGTAAAATAGCCTTTGGAAATCCGGTAGTTCCGCTTGAAAAATAGATAGCACCGTCATCCTCATCGGTTAAAGGAATCATGGGGTCTTTTTCATCAAAACGCTCTATCATAGCATCATAGCTATCGGCGAATGCGGGGCAGGCTTCTCCCACATACATCCACATCTTAACCTGAGGCACCTTTTCAAAAATCTCCTCAATTCTTCCAATAAACTCAGGTCCGAAAACAATATATTCAGAATCCGACTTTTCAAGGCAGTATTTAATTTCATCTGCGGCATAACGGTAGTTAAGCGGTACAGCAATAGCCCCTGCCTTTAAAATACCAAAATATATAGGCAGCCATTCAAGGCAGTTCATAAGAAGTATTGCAACCTTTGTTCCCTTTTTAACACCACGTTGCAAAAGCAGGTTTGCAAAGCGGTTTGCCTTTTCATCAAACTCACCCCAGGTCATTTCCCTGCGGTAATTTTCACCAACACTTTGTGTAAGCGCAAACTCACGCCATGTCATACGCTTATCGGCACCCGGATTAATCTCAACCAGGCTCACCTCATCACGATAAAGCTCGGCATTTTTTCTAAGCAAATCGGTAATAGGCATAATTTTAAAATTCCTTTCAATTTAACGATAGGTTTTTGATTTTAATTAATTCAAAAACAGCCCTCCGCAAGAATTCAGCAGAGGGCGGAAATTCCGTGGAATAATCGCATTTTACACGATAAAAAACTAATTAAAATTATTTTATCACGAAAAAAAAACATTGTCAATAGCGGTTTAGGACAGATTGTGCAAATAGTGTTGCCGATACAGCCTCTCTTTAATAAAAAATCCAGGCTCAACCAAAAGGTTGAGTCTGGATTTTTGGTCCGAGTGACAGGACTTGAACCTGCGGCCTCTTGACCCCCAGTCAAGCGCGCTACCAGCTGCGCCACACCCGGATATATGGGGTTTATTTAATTTTTTATCCCGAATATAACGCTTGGCCCCGAACGAACAAGCATCCAGCTGCGCCACACTCGGAAATATTTTAAGTAATATATATATAAAGTAATAGTGAAGAAGTAGTAGAGGGGGTTCACTATTACGGATTTGTAGGCTTTATTTCTGACCGACCAAAAAGGTCGGTCAGAAGTTTTTGTGATTTAATCGGCAAATCCCGATTCAACCAAAGCTACAAGACCATCAAGAGCTTCCTTTTCATCGGAACCGTCAACAATGATCTTAATGGTTGTGCCTCCTACAATACCGAGGGAAAGAACGCCGAGCAAGCTTTTTGCATTAACCTTGCGTTCGTCCTTTTCAACCCAGATAGAGGACTTATATTCATTTGCCTTCTGGATAAAGAAGGTAGCGGGACGCGCATGTAAACCAACTTGATTTTGGATGACTACATCTTTAACACACATAGTACTTTCTCCTTTGCGGTCATGTTTGCCCATTGCCGGGCAGATAAAATCTCGATGACATTTATAATTATACCACATTTAATGTAATCGTCAATATTTTGTTAATAAGTTCTAATATTTTCCTAATAATTTGTGAAATGCGGACATTATATTTGTGTATTTTGCCCCATATTTTGAATGGTTATGTGGCATTTCGTGGTATTATAGGTATATTCTTCCTTTAAATCCGATTATTTGTCGGATTTTGACCCTGAAATTTTCTCTAAAGTTTTTTGGTCCTCTTTGGAAAGAATTGCGTTTTCAAGCATATCGGGACGGCGTTTTGCCGTTTCTTCAATAGACTTTTCCCTGCGCCATTTATTAATATTTGCATGGTTTCCCGAAAGCAGTACATCCGGCACGCTTTTTTCGTGCCAAACCGCAGGGCGGGTATATTGCGGATATTCAAGCAAAGAGGAAAAATGACTTTCTTCTTCAAAACACAAATCATCCGAAAGCACGCCTGGAAGCATACGGCAAACAGCATCTGCAACAATAAGTGCAGGAAGCTCACCACCTGTAAGCACATAATCCCCAACCGAAATTTCCTCATCAACAATCTCTTCAATAACACGCTCATCAATACCCTCATAATGACCGCAAAGTAAAACTATACGGTCAAGTGAGGAAAGCTCTTTTACACGCTGCTGGGTGAGAGTTTTGCCCTTTGGCGAAAGATAAATAAGGTGTGGCTTTGGCTCATTTTCATTATAAAGGCTTTTATAGCAGTTATAAATTGGGTCTGCCGCCATAACCATTCCCATACCGCCACCATAAGGCATATCATCAACCTTATTATGCTTATTTCCTGCAAAATCACGGATATTTGTGCAACCAAGCTCAACCTTTCCGGCTCTTCTTGCTCTGCCGATAATGCTTTCGTTAAGCACCGTTTCACACATTTCGGGAAAAAGCGTCATTATATCAATCCGCATCGTCAAAAATTCCTTTCATAGGATTTAAAACAATGCGTGAATTTTCAATATCAACCTGCACTATAACCTCATCTATTGCAGGAACAAGATACTCCTTGCCATCACAAGTTATATGCCAAACATCGTTAGCTCCTGTTTCGGAAACATCGGTTAAGGTGCCTAAAAGTGTTGTGCCGTCCTTATCAAAAACCTGTGCACCGATAATATCGCTTATAAAATAACGACCTTCGGGAAGCTCTATATCATCACGGCTTATATACAAAATCTTACCTCTGAAATTTTCTGCCTGCTCAATGGTGTCAATGCCGCAAAGTGAGGCAAGAACAACATTACCGTGTGGCTGAATACGGGCAACCTCAACGCTTGAAGTACCCTCTTTATCAAGGTAAAAAACATCAAATTCCTCTAAAAATTCAGGTGAATCAGACCATGGCTGTATGCGAACCATACCCTTGATACCGTGAGTTCCAACAATTTTTCCAACTTCTAAAAATTTTTGTTTCATAATAACTCCGATAATTTGTCTTAATAATAATTTGACCGGAGAAGGGTTCTCCGGTCATAAAAATCAATCAATTTCCACTGCTACCTTGCAGTTGTTACGGGTTGCAGCGGCACGCATAACTGTGCGAATAGCCTTGGCTATTCTACCCTGCTTACCGATAACACGTCCCATATCATCATTTGCAACATGCAGATGGTAAACTATAACGCCCTCTTCATCGGGGGCATCTTCTGTAACGGTAATCGCAGAAGGATCTTCAACAAGACCTGCTGCGATAACGGTTAAAAGTTCCTTCATTGGGTTAACCTCCAAAAATTAAAGAACGCCATTCTTTTTAAGAAGATCTCTAACAGTATCGGTAGGCTGAGCACCGTTTGCAATCCACTGCTTAGCCTTATCGCTGTCAAGCTTTACAACAGCCGGATCCTTTGTGGGATCATAGTAACCAATCTCCTCAATGAAACGACCGTCACGGGGATAACGGGAATCAGCAACAACTACACGGTAGAAAGGAGCACGCTTAGCACCCATACGGCGAAGTCTGATTTTTACTGCCATTCAAAACACCTCCAAAATAAAATTATCTATTTTTTAACACGATAGCCTAAATTTGTCTATCAATTAAAAACCTAATCCTCCCGGGCCCATAGGTCCCATTCCTCCGGGGCCAAAACCGCCCATCATACCCTTTGCCATACGGCGTTTACCGCCCTTGGAAGAAAACTGCTTAAACATTTTTTTCATTTGTTCATACTGCTTGAGCAGCTTGTTTACCTCCTCAACCGTTTGACCGCAGCCCGCTGCGATACGGCGTTTTCTTGAGGCATTTATAATATCAGGATGAGAACGCTCCTTTTTGGTCATCGACTTTATAATAGCCTCAACACGAAGCATCTGCCTATCGTCAATATCCACATCACGAAGCTTTTTATCCATACCCGGAAGCATGGAAAGTATGCTTTTAAGGCTTCCCATCTTCTTTATCTGCTGGAACTGGTCAAGCAGATCGTTCATATCAAATTTATTTTGCTGTAAACGGCGGGCGGTTTCTTCAGCCTGTTTTTCATCAAGCTCACTTTCAACCTTTTCAATAAGTGAAAGAACATCACCCATACCAAGAATTCTTGTTGCCATACGGTCAGGATGAAATTCCTCTAAATCGTCAAGCTTTTCACCCACACCGGAGAACATTATCGGCTTACCTGTAACAGCTCTTACAGAAAGTGCTGCACCACCACGGGTATCACCGTCAAGCTTGGTGATAATAACACCGTCAATCGCTAAAATATCATTAAATGCTTTGGCAACATTAACCGCATCCTGACCTATCATAGAATCAATAACAAGCAGTATGTTGTGAACCTCAACCGTTTGTGTTATGCGGCGAAGCTCATCCATAAGCTCATCGTCAATATGAAGACGTCCCGCAGTGTCAAGAATAACATAATCGTAACCGTAATCACGGGCATGACGAATTGCCATATCGGCAATTTTTTCCACCCTTTCGGTACCCATTTCAAAAACGGGGGTATCAACCGCTTTACCCACTACCTTTAACTGCTCAATAGCGGCAGGACGGTAAATATCGCAGGCAACAAGCAATGGCCTGTGACCCTGCTTTTTAAGATATTTTGCAAGCTTTGCAGAATGGGTGGTTTTACCGGAACCCTGCAAACCGCACATCATAATAACGGTTGGTAATTTAGAAGATGTTTTAAGCCTTGCATGCTCATTACCCATAAGGGCGGTAAGCTCTTCACGAACAATTTTTACAACCATTTGTGGGGCAGTAAGGCTTTCCATAACCTTTTCGCCGATACATTTTTCGGCAACGGAATTGGTGAAATCCTTAGCAACCTTATAGTTTACATCCGCTTCAAGAAGTGCCAAACGCACTTCACGCATAGCCTCTTTAACATCACTTTCGGAAAGCTTTCCCTTAGAGCGAAGGCGCTTAAAAACACCGGCTAATTTATCGGAAAGATTATCAAACGCCATTTTTCACACTCCTAAAGTTCATCAATAATATCAAACATTGCGTTTGTGCTGTCGGTATCGCCGTTACGGGCTTTCTGTGAAAGCTTTTTAAGAAGAGAAAATTTTTCACAATATTTACATTGCTGTTCCCAATATTCAAGCTGATTTTCGGTTCGGCGTATAAGCTCACTTACAGCCTGCCGTGTAATCCCCTCATTTTCGGCTATTTCACTTAATGATAAATCATCATTATAATAAAAACCTGTGAGGGTGCGCTGTTTTTCACTTAAAAAACTGCCGTATATATCCAACAGCGTGCAAACAGAAAGTCTTTTTGACATAAAAACACCTCTAAGCTTGGGTATTATATCACACAAATATACGCTTGTCAAGTTTTTTTCTTTACATCTGTGAAATAAAAAAATACTTTAATTTCCGTTTTGGGTTTTGGGTTGTAAAATTGTTTTGGGTATGATAATATATAGGTAAAAATAGATGTATCTGTTTTATACAGTAATATTATTGTAAGAATTTTTCAGGAGAAAAATATGTATATAAAAAGAATATTAAGTTTTATTTTAATTATGGCTATAGCCTGTTTTATAGTGGGATGCGATGAAAGCAGCGATGCCAGAGTATATTTTGAATTACCCGAAATTCCCAAAACTCTTGACCCTCAAACAGCATCTACCGATGCAGAGTTGCTGATAGTCAGGAATTTGTATGAGGGGCTTATGAGGATTGATGATGAGGGGAATTTAGCAAACGGGGTTGCCGAAAGGCACGAAAAAAACGGAAATGAATACACCTTTTATCTAAATCGAGATGCAAAATGGGACTCGGGAGAAGAGCTTACTGCGGATGATTTTGTTTTTGGATTCCGCCGTGCGGTAGACCCCAAAACAAACAGCCCCTTTGCCAAACGGCTTATGTGTATTATGGGGGCCAAGGAAATAAATGCAGGCATTAAGGATATTACAGCACTTGGCGTTTTGGCAGTGGATAAGCACACCCTTAAAATCACACTCTCTGAGGAGGATGCGGAATTTTTAAATACCTTAACTATGGCACCGTGTATGCCTTGTAATGAGGAATTTTTTGAAAGCTGTGTGGGAAAATACGGTCTTGAACAAAAGTGTGTATTGGCAAACGGCTCATATTATCTTGCTAAATGGAATCAGAATGAATTTGGTATAAGAATATATAAGAATGCACAGTATTTCGGCAACTTCAAAGCCCAAAACGGCGGTGTTTTTCTTTCTAAAAGTAATAAAAATACTGCATTAAATGAGCTTTTGGATAAAAAAGTGGATGCCGCCTTTTTAAGAAGCTCGGAAATTTTAAGCGCAAAAAAAAGCGGATATGAAATTCAGTCACTTGAAAATATTTGTTGGTTGCTTACAATTTCGGGAGAATACAGCAGTGAAATGCGTTCGGCTTTTGCCATGAGTATTGACCGTGAAAGTCTTATTAATGATGAAGATTACGGTATAACTGCGGCTTATTCGGTTTATCCGGGAACACTTTTCTTTAACGGAAAGCTTGATTTGCAAACCGCAATTTCGGGTGTGGGGGTAAGAGATTATGATGCACCGGCAGCAAAAACAGCTTTTTCAGCTGCGGTTAAGCGTACCGAAGATAAAAAATTCCCCAAAACCACACTTTATTATTATAACGATGAAATGATGAAGCCTGTTATTAACGATATGATAGGCCATTGGCAAAAAACGCTCAGTGCCTTTATAAACATGGAAGCATCAGATAATTTAGAGGTGCTTCAAAGGGAAATATCTCAGCCCTCTCTTCAAATGGCAGTTTTTCCCGTAACGGCAAAGAGTGACAGTATTTTAGAATATATAAATATGTTTGCAAAAACTAATACTGCAAGACCTCAGGACACCATAATCCCCATTTGCTTTGACAGTACAAATATAGCATACCAAAAAACAATTTCAAATTTAAAGCTTGATACATCAAACGGATATATAGATTTTTCATTTGTTTTAAAGGAAGAATAGTATAAGTATAAAACGGACTTAACTCATTTTTTGAGCTAAGTCCGTTTTGCTTTAGTTTACAAGATTTTGTTCTATCGGTTCACCCTTTTCAAAGCTTATTGCATTTTCAATAGTGGTTTGACTTATTGCCTCAAGTGCTTCGTGGGTTAAAAAGCCTTGATGAGAGGTTACTATAACATTTGGGAATGACAAAAGCCTTGATGTTACCGATGTTTCCAAAATATCATCTTCACGGTTTTCAAAAACATTTTCCTGTTCTTCCTCATAAACATCAAGTCCCACACCGGCAAACTTGTGCATACGAATACCCTTTATCAGGTCTTCGGTGCTTATAAGCGCACCTCGTGAGGTATTTACCAAGATGACATTATCCTTCATTTTTTCAATCGCCGCAAGGTCAATGATGTGATATGTGTCCTCCATAAGCGGACAGTGAAGTGATATAAGGTCACTGCGAGCAAAAAGCTCATCAAGAGAAACATATTCTATAAAATCAAGTGATGGATTTGGGTATTTATCATAAGCTATTACCTTCATTCCTATTCCGTGGCAAAAACGGCACATTGCCGCACCGATTTTTCCCGTACCGATAATACCTGCGGTTTTGCCGTTGAAATTAAAGCCCGTAAGACCCATAAGGCTGAAGTTGTTTTCACGCACCTTAATATAAGCCTTATGGATATGACGGTTAACCGCAAATGCAAGTGCTAAGGCATGCTCAGCTACAGCTTCGGGTGAATAACCCGGTACACGCATTACGGTAACACCGTATTTTTGAGCCGCATTCATGTCAACATTGTTAAAGCCTGCACAGCGAAGCAGTATAAGCCTAACATTACAGTTTGAAAGGGCTTTTATAACATCGGCATTAACATCAGATGCCACAAAAACACATACTGCATCATAACCGCAAGCAAGGGCAACAGTGCGTGCCGAAATATCGGTATTCAGATATTCAATTGAAATATCAGGATAATTTTGCGCCACCCGTTCAAACGATTCCTTATCGTATGGCTTGGTATCATAAAAAAGAATTTTCATTTTATCACTCCGTATTGAATTTAAGCTTTTATTTTATTTTTATCCTCAAAGCGTGAAATTACTCTTTGGGTGTAAGTTTTTCTAAATTTTCAAGCCTTACCGCAGTTTCAAGTGCAAGCTCCATCATCTGTGTAAATGAGCGCTCACGCTCAGCGGCATCAAGCGAATCAAACGGCGGATAAACAAGGTCGGATATTGTGCAAACGGCAAGTGCCCTCATACCAAGTCTCATTGCGGTGCAGTAAAGCCCTGCGGCTTCCATCTCAACCGCCAAACATCCCATCTTGCCCCAATCAACCGCCTTGCGGGTATCGTCATAAAATGTGTCAGAAGAATAGAGACTGCCTATATTAAGCGGCAAATTCATATCCTTTGCTGTTTGATTAAGAGTATCAAGCATTGCAAAATCACAGGTTGGAGCTATTGTGCCGCAAAGACCGTATTGCTTTGCAAAATCCGAATTTGTGCAGGCACTCATTCCCACAACTATATCACGCAGATTTACTTTATTGCTTATTGCTCCCGCACTGCCTATTCGCATAATGTTCTGAACGCCGAAATAACGATACAGCTCATAGCTGTAAATACCTATTGAGGGTATACCCATTCCGCTTGCCATAACCGAAACCTTTACACCTTTGTAAAATCCTGTATAACCGTTTATACCACGAACGGAGTTTACAAGCACGGCATTTTCCAAAAAGTTTTCTGCAATAAATTTTGCTCTTTTGGGGTCACCCGGCATAAGCACCGTTTTGCCAAAGCCTAAAGCTTCATCCAAAAGTTCAATATGTGGAGTTTTAGTTGCCATATTATCACCCTTAATTTTATACTCACAAAACGAGAAATTATTATATATTTTGATATACAAAAACGGAAAAGATAGTTATTCCATATAGTACCGTCCTGTCCGCTTAAAATTTTCCCAATTTTTTTATATTTTAATCATACCCTTTTGATATTCTTATTATATTATATCACTTTATAATTTAAAGTTCAAGTTAGGTGCATTGCATAATCCACCCTAAAAGTTTCAGCGTTCTTATCTTTTTTTATTGAATAACCTTAAAAAATTTGATATACTTTTTTTGATAAATAAAATTTCTATAGAAATAAAATTCCATATATATTATAATAATTATAGATACTTTAAAAAGGAGCTGTTATTATGGGACTTATTAAAGCAGGTATTGGTGCTTTGGGAGGTACTTTAGCCGACCAATGGAAAGAATTTTTCTATTGTGATGCACTTGATTCGGATGTATTGGTTAAAAAGGGACAAAAGCGCACAAGCGGCCGTTCTTCCAATACAAAGGGTGAGGATAACATAATTTCCAACGGTTCCGGTATTGCTGTTGCTGACGGTCAATGTATGATAATCGTTGAGCAGGGTAAAATCGTTGAGGTATGCGCAGAACCGGGTGAGTTCACTTATGACACCTCAACCGAGCCTTCTGTTTTTTCAGGAAAGCTTGGAGATAGCATTAAAGAAAGCTTTAAAACCTTAGGCAAGCGTTTCACATACGGCGGTGATACAGGAAAAGATCAGCGCATTTACTATTTCAATACCAAGGAAATCATCGGAAATAAATTCGGCACACCCACACCCATTATGTTTGATGTGGTAAACCGTGAAATCGGAATGAGCAGAACCGTTCAGGTGAGATGTAACGGTATGTATTCCTATACAATCAGCAATCCCTTAATTTTCTATACAAGGGTTTGCGGTAATGTTGAATACGAATACACAAGGGATGAAATAGATGCTCAGCTTAAAACAGAATTTGTTTCAGCTCTTCAGCCTGCATTGGGAGCTCTTTCAGAGCTTGGGCTTCGCCCCGCACAGCTTCCCGCAAAGGTAACCGAGCTTAAAAGCGCAATGAACGATGCGCTCAAAGCAGAATGGGTTGAAAGCCGTGGAATTACTGTTGAAAAAATTGCACTTAACCCCATAACCCTCACTGATGAGGATATGAAGAAGATAAATGAAATGGAGGATGCCGCAACCTATGGCTCCAATGCTTTTATGATGGCAGGCCGTATGACCCAAGCCACTGCAAACGCAATGGAAACAGCCGCCGCAAACGAAGCCGGAGCAATGAACGGCTTTATAGGTATGGGTATGGCAACTCCGGGAGGAGCCGCAGGCGGTTTCTCTGCTGCACAACAATTTTATAATGCAGGCGTTGAGCAGGCGGCAAAAGCACCTAAAGATGAGGCTGACGCATGGAAATGTTCCTGCGGTCAAACAGCAACAGGTAAATTCTGCCCCGAATGTGGTGCAAAAAGACCGGAGGCAGGCTGGAGCTGTTCCTGCGGAACGATAAACAAGGGAAAATTCTGTACAGAATGTGGTGCAAAAAAGCCTGCAGGCGAACCGCTTTACCGTTGTGATAAATGCGGCTTTGAACCGGAAGACCCCAAAAATCCACCTAAATTCTGCCCCGAATGCGGAGATATTTTTAACGACAGCGATATTAAATAACGCATTTTTCCAGCTTCATACGAAAGGAGTAGGTGAATTTGTCACTACTGCAAGAGTATAAATGTCCGTGCTGTGACGGCGCCATTACATTTGATACCACGCTTCAAAAAATGAAATGTCCCTATTGCGATACGGAATTTGATATTGAAACGCTTGAGGCTTATAACCTTGAGCTTAAAACCGAAACACCCGGAAGTATGGATTGGGATACCACAGCCGGAAGCGAATGGGAAAGCGAAGAAAGCGAAAAATTGCGTGTTTATATATGCAATTCCTGTGGCGGTGAGATTGTTTGCGAAGAAACCACCGCCGCAACCTCCTGCCCGTTTTGTTCAAATCCTGTTGTTATGTTAGGTCAGCTTTCGGGTTCGTTAAAGCCCGATTATGTAATCCCCTTTAAATTAGATAAAAAGGCGGCTATTGAAGCACTTAAAAGGCATTATCACGGCAAAAAACTGCTTCCAAAGGTTTTTAAAGACCAAAATCACATTGATGAAATTAAGGGCATTTATGTTCCGTTTTGGCTTTTTGATGCCGATGCCGATGCTCACATCCGTTATAAGGCTTCAAGGGTGAGAACCTTTAGTGACAGCAATTATATCTACACCGAAACCTCATATTATTCTGTAATACGAGGAGGCTCTATCGGCTTTGAAAGGGTACCTGTTGACGGTTCTTCTAAAATTGAGGATATACTTATGGAATCTATTGAACCGTTTGATTTTTCAGAAGCGGTTGATTTCAAAACAGCATATCTTGCAGGATTTTTAGCCGATAAATACGATGTAAATTCCGAACAGAGCATTTTGCGTGCCAATCAAAGAATACAAAACAGCACCGAAAATGCCTTTACTTCCACCGTTTTGGGATATACCTCTGTAACACCCGTTTCCACAAACATAAATCTTATAAACGGAACGGCTAAATACGCCCTTTATCCCGTTTGGTTACTTAACACATCCTGGAACGGTCAAAAATACACCTTTGCAATGAACGGTCAAACAGGCAAATTTGTCGGTGACCTGCCAATGGATAAATCAGCGTTTAAAAAGTGGTTTTTCGGAATTGCGGGAATTGCAACCGCACTCTCTTTTGGAATAAGCTTTTTAGTTTCATTGTTTTAACAAAGGGGTGGCGATATGAAAAAAAGAATTTTATTTATAATCTTCACCCTCTTGCTTTGTTTCTCATCTTCATTCACTTCATTTGCTCACGATAATTTACTTGTGCAGGACTTTGCCGACCTTTTAGACGACAGCGAAGAGCAGGCTTTAAACCAAAAGCTTGAAAAAATCAGTGAGGAATATGAGGCAGATATTGTAGTTTTAACCACAGATGATTTAGAGGGCTACACTCCACATGATTATTGCGAAGCGTTTTTTGATTATAACGGCTATGGTCAAGGAGCTCAAAACAGCGGAATACTGCTTTTGATAAACATTCAAGAACGGGATTGGTATATTTGCTCATTTGGTTTTTGTATGGAAGCCTTTGATGAAGATGTAATAGAGGATACGGGAGATGAAATGCTTGATTCCCTTTCAAGCGGGAAATATTCCAATGCCTTTAACATCTTTGCAGATGAATGTGAATATCGTCTTAACGGCCATATAAACGGTTTTCCGTTTCCATTTTTAAAAAGCCTTATAATCTCACTTGTAATCGGCTTGATTTTGGCGTTTATAGTAACAGCAGTTATGAGAGGACAGCTTAAATCGGTAAAGGCACAGCACACCGCATCAAACTATGTGAAAAGCGGAAGTATGATGCTTACCGATTCAAGAGATTTCTTTATTTACAGGCATATAAGCCGTATAAGAAAACCTCAAAACAACGGCGGTTCACGAGGTTCATCATCAGGCAGAAGTTGTGGTGGCGGAGGAAAGTTTTAAAATTTAATGATTTTAGATATACACAGAGAGACACCCTCACTTTTGTGAGAATGTCTCTCTTTTTTTTATCAATATTAATATAATCCACATATAATATTTGAATCTGTAAAAAAGCTTGTTAAATCAAAAATCATTCAAAAATATCAAGTACCCGAAGTATTTTGAACCGTCACATACCTATACTTATTCATAGAGTTATCGAGTAAATGAAGTATGAGGTAATAATAATGAAATTAAATGAGGCTGTTGCATACAGGATAAAAGAGCTTTGCAAAGAGCGTGGCATAACACAGTATCAATTATATTTAAAAACAGGTGTACCGCAGTCAACTCTAAGCACAATTATGAAATGTTCCTACCCCAGTATGAAACTCAGAATAATATACGAAATTTGTGATGGCTTGGAAATAAGCCTTGAAGAATTTTTTGCCTCAGATGTATTTAAGCGTGAAAACATAGAGGAATGTTAAAGAGCAAAATCCCCACCGATTTTTTTCGGTGGGAATAAATTGTTTATTACGGTCAGTCGTAAATGCCTGACCCTACAAGTAAAAATAAAAGGTTAATATCCTTGATTGCAGTCTGTGCGCTATAAATCGGTAATAGGGGATCTTCACCCAAGCAATATATCACTTACCAGCATTACGCAGAAGCCGACGAGCAGGGCGTAGGTTGCACCCCGTTCGTTACCGTGGGCGTGGGTTTCGGGAATCATTTCATCGCTTATAACATAAAGCATCGTTCCCCCTGCAAAGGCAAGTGCAAAGGGAAGCACAAAAGCCGAAATATTCACCGCAAAATAGCCAATCAGTGTTCCGATAACCTCTACCACTCCCGTTATCATGGCGCAAACAAAGGTTTTGCGGGGACTAACCCCTGCGGCAAGCATAGGACCTATGATAACCATTCCCTCAGGGATATTCTGCAATGCTATTCCGCCCGCTATAACAAGCGCTTGAGAATTATCACCCGAACCAAAGCCCACACCCGCCGCAATTCCCTCAGGCAAATTATGTATTGCTATGGCGGTAACAAACAACAGTACACGGCTAAGGTTTGCATTGTTATGCACCTCAGTTTCATCGCCCACAAATTTGTGAAGATGCGGAACTAACTTATCTATAATATTAAGTGCTATTGCACCCGTGAAAATTCCTGCCACGGTTACCGGCAATCCGTATTTTCCGCCCTGTTCAACCGATGGTAAAATAAGACCCAAAACTGCGGCAGCAAGCATAACTCCTGCGGCAAAGGAGAGCACAATATCAGAAAACTTATGCGATACTTTTTTAAATATAAATCCTATAAGAGAGCCGAAAACAGTTGCTCCTCCAACACCCAAAGCCGTTAAAAGTACAAGCTCCACAAAGCGCCTCCAAACTTAAAAAATTATTCCAAACCCCAAAGATATTCTTCAGCAAAGTGAACCGCAACCGCACCATCAGCCGCAGCTGTTACCACCTGACGAAGTGCCTTTTGACGAATATCTCCTGCCGCAAAAACACCGGGGATTGCAGTTTTTGTGGTTTCATCCGCTATGACATATCCGTTTTTATCAAGCGGAATAATACCGTTTAAAATTTCTGTTGCTGGTTTTCTGCCAATGCTCACAAAAAGCCCATCACAAGCAATATCTTTTATTTGGTTATCCTGCAATCTTTTTACAGCTATACCCGAAAATCTATTATTTTCCGCCCTTATTTCATTAACCGCACTGTTCCAGATAAACTCAATATTATCCGCCTCAAACAACGGTTTGTGATAAACCTTTGATGCCCTTAGTGTATCTCTGCGGTGAATAACATAAACCTTTTTACAAAGTCTTGAAAGATAAAGCGCATCCTCTGCGGCAGAATTTCCTCCACCCACAACCGCAACGGTTTTATCCTTATAAAACATACCGTCACAATGGGCACAGTAATGCACACCGCTTCCAACAAAATCCTCTTCTCCTAAAAGCCCCAATTCACGTGCATTTGCACCAAAAGCAATAATTACGGCTTTGGCAAAAAATTCACCGTTTTCGGTAATGATTTTTTTAGGAGTTTTTGAAAAATCAACCGCAGTAACCTCAGCATATTCCGATTTTGCACCAAAACGCTCGGCACCGGATTGCATTTTCATTCCCAAAGTAAAGCCATCTATCCCCTCATCAAAACCGGGATAATTATCAATATCCCCGGTTAATGCCATTTGACCCCCGGGAGACATTTTTTCAATCAAAAGTGTATCAAATCCGCCCCTTGCGGCATACAATGCGGCAGAATACCCTGCGGGGCCGCCGCCTAAAATTATAATATCATAAACGTGCTGCATAAACCCTAATTAATCCTCAAACATTGAAAGTATCTGAAGTTTTGACCTTGCCCCCACAGATTTATTTAAAACCTCACCGTTTTTCATTATAATAATTGTTGGTATACTTCCAACCCCAAAATGCTCCGTAATGGCAGGCTGCTCCGTAACATTCACCTTACACACAAAATACTGCGGATTTTCATCGGCAATCTGATCCACCAAAGGAGTGACAATTCTGCACGGACCGCACCAATCCGCATAAAAATCAATGAGCACCTTTTTATCACTTTCAAAAACCGAATCAAAATTTTCGTTTGTTAAATTAATTGCTGACATATTTTTTCTTCCTTTCATCATTTATACAATTATTATACCCTTTTTATTAGGTTTTTAAATTACAAAAACAGGCTATTTTGCCACATAAGCAAAACAACCTAACAAAATTATTATATCAAATAAACAATTTGCAGTCAAGAGTTTTCGTGCAAATGCAATATATTTCTGCATATCATATAACGGTTTTTATTGAAATTTATACAATATTACATATTGAAAAGCGCAGAAAAATGTGTTATATTAAAGACACAGAAAGGACAGGGTGATACCGATGTACAGGTAGTAACCAAAACGCTCATAAAGCAGGGTTAATATAAAGATTAAAAATAAAAAAAATAAAACAAATAAAAAATATAAATTGATCCAACCGTGCTGAATGAGCTTGATATAGCCTTCGAATTATTTTCCCAAAACATAGAAAAGTGGTCTCGCTTTACGGGATATGCAATAGCATAAGAAGAAAAAATATAGGTCAGGGAAAGAAAGAGTGAACGAAGGCAAAAATCCGAAGAAATGAGAGGTACAAAGAAAAGATGTTAGATATCAAGAATGAACAAAAATAACCCTTGACCGGGGAAAATGTGTAAAGAAACATTCGGTCAAGGGTTATTTTGCTTTTTATATACTTATCGCCCAAGGGGCGCTTTTTTTTTACAGATATTTATATTTTTTGCGTTTTGCAATAATAAATATACCCGAAAGCACTACCGCCATAAATTCTGCAACAATTATGGAATACCATATTCCGTCTATACCCAAAATCATCGGCAACAGCAAAACTGCCGCAGCCTGAAAAATAAGTGTTCGTAAAAAGGCGATAATTGCCGAAATAACACCGTCATTAAGGGCAGTGAAAAGGGCAGAACCGAATATTGCATAACCCATAAACAAAAAGGAAAGTGCAAAAATACGAAAACCGCTTACCGTAAGAGACAAAAGCTTTTCATCATAGCCAACAAACATTTTTGATAACGGATATGCAAAAACCTGTGCTATAAGAACCATTAAAATTCCAAATGCACCAATCATAATCACGCTTTTTTGCAATAGCCCTTTTAACTCCGTAAAGTTTTTTGCACCGTCATGATAGCCGATAACCGGTGCTATACCGATTGAATAACCGATAAACACAGAGGCAAAAATAAAGCTCACATACATCATAACACCATAAGCGGCTACACCGTCTTCACCTGCATATTCTATCAGCTGAAAATTATATAACATTCCCACAATATTCATTGAAACATTGCTCATAAATTCCGAAGAACCGTTTGTGCAGGCTTTAAATAAGGCGTGCATATCAAGCCGTGTTTTTCCTAAATGTAAAATACTGCTGTTTTTGCGGAAGAAATATATAAGCGGAATACCTCCGCCTATCACCTGACTCATAGCAGTGGCAACTGCGGCACCAATCAGCTTTAATTGCTGTGGCAAAAGAATTACCAAAACGGCATCAAGCACCATATTTGTAACCCCTGATGAAACGGTTACGGCAAGTCCCAGCTGAGGTTTTTCCGCCGTTACAAAAAAGCTTTGAAATAAAAGCTGCAGCACATAAAAGGGCAAAGCCAAAAGAATTACCCGTGTGTAATCAACACAATCCTCCAAAAGCTTACCCTCAGCCCCCAAAAATGCTGAAATGGGGCGGGCAAATATAATTCCAACCGCCGCCAAAACAACACCTAAGCCAAACGCAATATAAACAAACAGTGAAAAATACCTGTTTGCCCTTTTTTCCTTACCCTCACCAAAGGTCTTTGCAACGATTGCAGTACCACCCGTTCCGAAAATAAAGCCCACGGTTGCAACAATCATTAAAAAAGGCATCATAAGATTAACCGCCGCAAAGGGTGTTTTGCCTGCAAAATTTGAAACAAAAAAACCATCCACCACACCGTAAATTGATGTAAAAACCATCATCAGTACAGACGGCAGAGTGAACCTTATAAGACGACGATAAGTAAAATGATCAGAAAGATGTATTTTCATTATTTTTCTCCGCAAATCAATCATATACAGCATCTATTATATCTTAATAGCCCCATTTTGTAAAGACGGTGTGTTAATTTAACATAAATACACATTGATGTAATTTATTCTCTGTGGTATAATAATTAAAAATAATCTTTTTGGCGGTGATTTTGATGTTTGATGCAGTAAAGGTAAAAAATGATTGCGTTGAATGGATAAGAAAATTTTTTGAGGAAAACGGCAAGGGATGTAATGCCGTTATTGGAATATCAGGCGGAAAGGACAGCTCTGTTGCGGCAGCGCTATGCGTTGAAGCATTGGGAAAGGACCGTGTTATCGGTGTTTTAATGCCAAAGGGCGAACAGCATGATATTGATATGGCATATATGCTTGTAAACCATTTAGGTATAAAGCATTACGAAGTTAATATAAAGGATGCGGTGGATTCACTTATAACCGCTTTACCTGAAAATCTGCCCTTATCACAGCAAGCTCAGGTCAATTTACCGCCAAGAATAAGAATGTCAACCCTTTATGCTGTGAGCCAATCGGTAAACGGCAGGGTGGTTAATACCTGCAATCTTTCAGAAGATTGGGTTGGATATTCCACCCGTTACGGCGATGCCGCAGGTGATTTTTCACCCATGGCAAATCTCACCGTTACTGAGGTCAAGGAGATAGGCCGTGTTTTGGGACTTCCCGATGTTTTGGTTGATAAGGTTCCGATTGACGGGCTTTGCGGTAAAACAGATGAAGAAAATTTAGGCTTCACCTATGCCGAGCTTGATGTTTACATCCGTACCGGCAAAATTGAGGACAAAGCCAAAAAGGAGCTTATTGACCGCAAGCACCGTGCTAATCTTTTTAAGCTTCAGTTAATGCCCACATTCAAGCCGGAGCTGTAAATCAAATATAAGGATACAAATAAATTATTATTTAAAAAATCCCTATATAACAAACATCAATTAAATATTTTAACAACATACCTCACGGTATATAACCTCCCTTAACAAGGGGGATTAGGGTTTTGTGCAAAAAATATTATTACATTGTAGGGGAGGGTCTCTGTGCCCTCCCTTTAGCTTTGCAGTTTTTTCGGGATGGGAAACCCATCCCCTACGGTATATCAATTTATTTGTGCAAAATACGGCGGTATATCACAAAATGCCGTACCCTACAACAAAGACTCGAAAGGCATTTTGCAAATTTTGTATAAATATACATCACCTTATTGTAGGGGGCTGGCGGTTTCCGACAGCCCGCCAAGCCTTCCCCCTTTTGTGGGGAAGGTGGATTTGCCGTAGGCAAAGACGGATGAGGGGATAATCAAAGCCGTTGGATATTTCAGATTTGCCTCACCTCATCCGAATTGGGAGCAGGCTCATCTTACCATAATTTAAGTGTTTTTTCCTTAGTTGCATCTGCGGTCATAGTATCTGCCTCCGTTGTAGCAATACCTGCAAATGATACCGCAGGTATTGCGATTGCAAAAGCCAAGCTTATTGCTAACACTTTTAACAGTAATCCCTTGATTTTACCATTCATTTAAAACACCCCTGATAAATTTTTAATCTTTTATCAAAATTTTGCTGTTTGCTTTAAGCTCACTGCTTGTAATATACGCATATTCAATGCCACGCATTTCATCATACATAAGTGCCAATTCCTTACCGTCAAGGTATATCTTGCGGGAATCAGAATTTGCATTTTCATATTCCACATTAACTCTTACATTTTTAATATCAAGAGTTATATTAGCTTTCTTTGACGGGAAATACGCACCCGGTGCAATTTTTACACCGTTCATATCGGGCTCTATACCAAATCCGCACTTAATAATATCCTTAATAAGCACGGTGCCTGAGCCTGTATACCAATCTCCCATTGAATCGCCATCTGCCGAATATTCTTCAGTATTGCAGTAGGAATTAGGCATTGCAAAGGTGGTTCTGGTAACATTTTCATGGCTTATTACCATTGCTTTTTCAAGCATTGCCCAAGCCTTTTCGGATTCACCCATCAAAAACAGTGCCATTACACCAAATGTTCCTGCGTGAACATAAGCGCAGGAGTTTTCATAAGTACCGGGAGTGATGGTGGCAATTCTTCCAACCTCTTTTGCCGGAGCTATAAACGGCTTATCAAAGGTGAGAAGTCCGTATTTGGAGTCAAGTGACATAATGGTTTTTACAATATCGCTCTTATACTCGGAGAAGGTGTTTACAAGACCGGAAATTGCACAATAAGCATTTGCGGTAAGGCTTATACGGGATTTTCCATCAAAATCTTTTGGAGAGCCCACAAAATACGACCTGTTATCACCCCAACCGTGGATAACACGCATAACGCCGTTTTCATCCTTCATAACGGCATTTTTAAACACACCGCCTGCAATGGTCTTTCTGAGCGACATATAGCGTTCTATACGCTCATCATTTCCACCTACAGCCTTTAAAATATCACACATCTGACCCAAGGCAAGATACATCTGCTCGGTAGCCATCATGCTGACGCCCGTTCCAAACTCACGGGATTTATCATCCGTTCTGCCCATACCGTCAAGAGCATCGTTCCAATCGCCGTAAAGGGCATGAACACAATGTGTTTCTTCATCTATATTGGAAACCAAAAACTCAGTTATTCTTATAAGGTGGCAAAGAAGTGAATCACGCTCTTCACAGAAAGAAAGCGGACCATAGGTTTTTTCAGCGGTGAAATAGCCACACTCTTCTTGGAGGATTGAAAAATCCTCCGTAAAGGCTAAATATGTATGAAGTGTTGCAACTATCCAAAATCCTTGGTCAATAAATGGACGTAAATCCATTTTTGGCACGCCCTTATTTGCCGCAAAGGAAATCTGACGTGGAGCACGTCCACTGCTTAAAATATAGTTCATAACACGAACAATCTGTGCACGGGATTCCTTTGGTTGCCAAATAAGCGCACTTTCAAGCTGCTGGAAAACATCACGAATACCAAGATATTCACCTGCATAGTTTTTACCCAAAGCACAGAAGCTTACCTGACGCTGAACATATTTAAGGAAATTGTTTATTACATCAGGATGCAATTTTTCATTATGCCAATCACCAAACTTAATATCGGTGCGGTCAAATATAGCCTTTTCTTCTGCACGAACGGATGTAAGCAGTGCATCATCCTTAGTTTTATCAATAGTACCGTTTACAAATTCAAGCGCTGCCTTTTTATCATGGCCCAAGCTCATTTCATACTCAATAAGAGCAAAGCCGTCCTTTTTAAGGTTGAAATGCACCATATCGGCAATAACATTAAGGTCGGTAGTATTGGTCTTCTTTACCTGACGCTCAAATTTACCGTATTTAAGAGCTTCCGCATTGGTAACATTACCTCCCGCTCTTCCAATAAAATCATTTTTAGCGGTGGTGAAATAACGGTTTGTTACATCTCCTTCAACATTTACCCTTACAGCAAGATAATCCTGTGCACCAATATTATCTGCATGTATAATATAGCCGCCGTTTTCAAAATGCTCACCGTATTTGGTCATACGCTTGAAGAAATCTTCATAATTGGTATAACGAAGCATAGGCTCAAAGAATGATGCAAGATAAATCTCACGCTCTTCACCGATATTTACGGCGCCTACCGAGAAGCATACATGCTTATCATCATCAATATAAACCCTTGCGGCATAATAAGCCTTTTCGGTTTCAACCACATAATATGCACAAACAGGGGTGAAAACACAGTAACGCTCAATACCCTGCTCAAACAACTGCCTTGCGGCACCGGTTAAAGAAACGGGGAAATAATATTCACCGTTTTTCTCACCTGCAAAAAAAGCAGCAGAGGTATCTTCATTATAGTTAGCTATTTTAAACAGACTGAAAAGGCTCTCAACACAGTCAATATAACCGTCACTATGAGCAAAAAGCACCAGACCATCCTTACAATAAGGATAACGGCTATCACCGTTTTTTGCAGGATAGCAAAGCACATCGCCGTTTTCTAAAAAATAAGAATTTTGCGGCAATGTGTTAGACTTATCTTTTTTAAGGCTATGAACCCTTTCAATAAGATTTAAAATTTCATTTTTATTCATTATTAATTCCTCCCTTTGTAAATCATGTGTATTTTAACAAAAAATAATATTTATGTGAACATTCTGCTTAAAGACCGATTAAAAAATGATAAAAGCAGAACGATTATTAACAAATTTAAAGAATGTATCGTGAAAATTGCGGTTATAAAAATAAAGTGTGCCACATTCCCCCCTTAAAAAGGGGGAAGGCTTAAATAATGTTGACATATACCTGAAATGCTTTTTTATAAGCCTTTCAGCCTTTTTTCTGCCGCAAAGCTTTTCCAGAAGCTGCACCAAAAATCACGCTCAACATCAATCACCGCATTTGAAAGCTTTGGAAGCAGCATATCGGGATAAAGCCCGGGACCACGCTTTGCATCATCCTGCAAAGGCTCCGCATGACTTACGGGAACATAGCCCACCGCATAGGTATTAAGCGGTAAATCACTTTCCACCCGAATATAAAACAGGCATTTTATTTTTGCCCCGCCCTCTAACTTATAAGCAAATCTCTAACCGACAAGTCATCAATTGTATTATACTGCTTTTCATATATAAAATAAAGGCACAACATTGCTGATATATAGGACAATATTGCTATTACATTTATTTTAAAAATAGATTATAATTATTAAAACGATACTTTTGGGAGGATATTGTATGCAAAGACCGCTTGAATATATATCGGACATTCAGCACGATAATTATCTGACGATAACAAACTGCAATGACCGTATGCTTGGTGACCGTTTGCACACAACCCGCCGTGAAAACGGCAGGCCTGATTTTGGTGTGCAATATTTAGCCGAAGTCGCTTTATCCATGTATTTAAAAGCTATACAAGCGTTTCCCCCTATCATTTTCAGCTTAAAATAAGAATAGAGCGTGCAATAGAGATGCTCACAAACACCTCCGTTCCCATAACAGAATGTGCCGAAGCGGTAGGCTTTAGCGATACCTCCTACTTTTGCCGTATTTTCAAAAAAATAACGGGGAAAACCCCATCAAGCTACCGTGAATATTAATTTATTAAACTTAGCACAAAATTGCCATTTTAACCCAATTTTAAACTCAAAAACACATTATATTGTGTCTTTGAGTCGTATACAAAATCAATAAAATCATAGTGAATTCTCACAATGATTTGTGATATTTTTTTAACAATAGATATACAAAAAAGTACCGTAAAGCTCGGGAAAAGATTAAAAAAGAATGCGGAAGAAGTAAAAAAACAAACTTCTTCCGCACTTTAATTTTTTATCTGTTATTTATATTCTTCCCCTGCAATAATTACCTTTTCAATATTCATATCATCATCAATTATAAGCAGGTCGGCATCAAATCCTATTTCTATTTTGCCCTTATTCACACCAAGCATTTCGGCAGGGGTTGAGGTCGCCATTCGCACAGCATCCTCAAACGGAATTCCCATTTCAACCGCCTTTTTAACACAGAACCAAAGTGTTGAGCTGCTTCCGGCAACCGTTCCATCCTCAAGCTTTGCAATGTTATCACGCAAAATAACCTTGAGTCCGCCCGATTCATATTCACCGTCAGGCAGACCTGCAGGACGAATACTATCACTTATAATAACCATACGCTCAGCACCAAAGGTACGGTAGGTTGAAAGCACAACAGGCTTTAAAACATGGAAACCATCACATATAACCTGAACATAAATATTTTTTTCAATAGCCGCACCAATAGGTCCGGGATTGCGGTGGTGAAGCGGCGGCATTGCGTTATAGGTGTGCGTGAGGCAATTAGCTCCGCAATCTATAGCCCTTAAAGCCGTTTCATAATCACAGGCAGAATGACCTATGGATACAACACAATCCTTTGAAACCGCCTTGATAAACTCCTCACTTCCCGAAAGCTCCGGAGCAATGGTTATCATCTTTACATTTTTAAACTGTTTAAATCCCTCAATATCGGGGGTTTTGATATACTTTTCGTTCTGAGCACCTTTATATATCGGCGAAATATACGGGCCTTCAAAGTGAAAGCCTAAAATATTGGCACCCTTAAAATCGGTTTTAGCCTGAGTTACACGCAAAAGGTCATCATAGCCCATTGTCATAGTGGTGGGTAAAAATGATGTTGTACCGTTTTCGGCATAAAAAGCACACATACGCTCAAAATCCGCATCCATTGTATCCATACCGATACAGCCGTGGGTATGAACATCTATAAGACCCGGAATCACACGCTTTCCGCCTGCGTCATGTCCGTTTTCAAGCGGCGTTTTGGAAAAGGCTGCGATTTTACCGTCACAAATTTCAATATTTACAATTTTTCCGTTCAGTAAAGCATTATTAATATTCATAAGCTTAATTCTCGCTGTAAATTACCGTAAGGTCAGGATGCAACTGCAAAATAGAAGCAGGAACACGTGGGTCAATAGGACCAAAGAATGCCTTTTCCAAAATCTCCTTTTTATTGGCACCGTTTGCAATAAGCAAAACCTTTTTTGCCTGCATAATGGAAAGCATACCCATAGTAATTGCTTTTCTTGGAACATCCGCCTCATTTTCAAAAAAGCGTGCATTTGCCTTAATGGTGGATTCATGCAAATCTACAACATGTGTTTCCTTGGTGAAAACACTATCAGGCTCATTAAAGCCGATATGACCGTCAAGTCCTATACCCAAAAGCTGAAGGTCAATTCCGCCAAGCTCCTTTATGCGTGCATCGTAAATCTCACCCTCTAACTTGGGGTCATCAGCCTTACCGTCGGGCACGAAGGTTTTAGCCTTGTCTATATTGATATGGTCAAAAAGATTAACATTCATAAAATAGCGGTAGCTCTGGTCATTTTCACCGTCAAGCCCTACATATTCATCAAGATTTACCGATGTAACAGCAGAAAAATCAAGGTCACCCTTTTTATACCATTCAATAAGCTGTTTGTATGTACCAACAGGAGAAGAACCTGTAGCAAGACCCAAAACGCAATCATTTTTTTGAACCACCTGTGCGGCGATAACAGAAGCCGCCTTACGGCTTAACTTTTCGTATGAATCAACAGTTATAAACTTCATTTTATTTATTCTCCTTATATATATTTTTCAACAATCTTTTTCATTTCATCCCATTTTTCTTCCATATCTGCAACCAGCTTCAGCTGTGTATGGCAACGGTCAAGATTATGCTCAGCATAAGCGGTTTTAAAGTATGTATCGCCGTTAAGATAATCGGTTAAAAAGCGCATACCGCACTCAATAGTCATCATCTTGGCGCCCTCAGGCATAAGCATTATTTCCTCACGGCTAAGCTGACCGCCACAACCCTCTAAATAACCCTTTGTGTAAATATCAAACATCTCAAGGTCAAGACTAACCTTACTTAAATCCTTTTCATCCTCTGCGGCAGTGCTTGCTCCAAAGCGTATTGCGTCACCAAAATCAGTAACAGAAAATCCGGGCATAATGGTATCAAGGTCAATAACACAAAGCGCTTTGCGGGTTTTAGCGTCAAGCATAACATTATTTGATTTTGTATCGTTATGTGTTACACGAAGCGGCAAAACACCTGCTTTATTGGCATTATAAAGCACAGAATAAAAATCCACTCTGTCCTTTAAAAACTGTATTTCCTCTTTAACAAAAGCAGCTCTGCCCACAGCATCATTTTCAACCGCCTGCAAAAAATCAGCAAAACGCTTGGGTGTATTATGAAAATCAGGGATTGTTTCAAAAAGGCTATCAGCAGGGAAACGGCTTAAATCTCTTTGGAATTTACCAAAAGCCACCGCACACTGACGAAAATCCTCAGTGCTTTCGGGATGCTCAAGGCATATAGAATCCTCAATAAAATCATAAATTCTCCAGCACTTGCCATCCTCATCCACATAACAGCTTTTGCCATCCTTAGTGGGAATAAGCGTCATAATCTCACGGTGTTCCTTTGCTCCGGGACGAAGATACTCAGTCACCTTTTCAATATTTTGCATAACCTGCTCAGGTTTTTTGAAAACATTGGTATTAACCGATTGCAATATATAACGGCGCCTGTTACCGTTATCATCACAAACAAGCAAAAATGTGCTGTTAATGTGACCGTTACCGTAAGGAGAACACTCCAGCGGTTCAGAACAGATAGCAAACCGTGATATTGCAAATTCGAGATTTTTCATATATATATTACCCCTTTTTATTTTCAATTACATCAGCGGTGGCACTGAGATAATCCCCATCAAAATGCTCAATAGAGCCATTATCAACCATTTGCGAAAGTGAAACATCAATCGGCATACGAGAAAGCAATTTAGTGCCTGTTTCCTTAGCAATATCCTCACCGCCTGTACCGAAAACAGGAAATTCCTTTCCGCAATCAGGACAACGCACAAAGCTCATATTCTCAACAATTCCATAAACCGGAATATTCATCATATTTGCCATATTAAGAGCCTTTTTAACTATAAGTGAAACCAAATCCTGCGGAGAAGTAACAACCACCGCACCGTCAAGAGGCAACATTTGGAAAACGGTAAGCGGAACATCACCTGTTCCCGGAGGACAATCTACCAAAAGATAATCAAGCTCACCCCAAACAACATCCTGCCAAAACTGCTTTACAGCACCTGCAATAACGGGACCACGCCAAATTACGGGAGCATCGTTTTGACTGAGCATCATATTTACCGAAATAACCTTAATTCCAAGCTTTGTTTCGGCAGGCATAATACCAAGCTCACCCTGCAAAGCACGAGCTGTTACACCAAAAGCTTTTGGAATTGAGGGACCTGTAATATCGGCATCAAGAATACCAACCTTATATCCTCTTTTAGCAAGTGTTACGGCAAGCAATGAGGTAACCATTGATTTACCAACACCGCCCTTACCGCTTACAACAGCAACAACATGCTTAATATCATTATATTCACCTGTGGGAACCAAAAGGCTTTGTTTTTCCTTTGAAGAACAGTCCTTACTGCAGCTCGCACAGTTTCCGCTACAACCTTCTGACATTTATATCACCTTTCCTGTAATTTTATCTCATATTATTATACATCATTTTCAAATTAAAATCAATTATATTATTTATGATATGTAGAACCCTCATTTATTTTATATCCACGATAGAGCTGTTCCAAGAGCATCACCCTGAAAAGCTGGTGGGGAAATGTCATTTGAGAAACCGAAAGCCGTATATCCGCCCTTTTTTTAACATTTTCCGATAGCCCGTATGAACTGCCTATTATAAAACAAAGCTGTTTTCCGGAATCGGAAAGATTTTTTATTTTTTTAGCCAAATCCTCACTTGAAAGCTCTTTTCCCTCCACGCAAAGGGCAATAACAAAGCTTTGCTCAGGCACCTTTTTGAGTATTATTTCAGCTTCCTTTTCCAAAGCGGCATTTATCTGCGAAGCTGAGGGTGCATCGGGCAGTTTTACAGGCTCAGGCTCAATAATCGTAAGGTCACAATACCGTGAAAGCCTTTTTTGATATTCACCCTGAGCATCCTTTAAATACTTCTCCTTCATTTTACCGGGAGAAATAAGTGTTACCTTCATCATAAAACAATTACCCCGTTACCGCACGGCTTTGCCACGCTTAATATATAATCACGCTCTGCCGCCGCCCCAATATCCATAAGTGTAGATTTAGCTGTAGATAAAGCCAGCATAGGCAGATTATTTTTTTGGCTTAAATGCCCCAAAATAAAGCGTGTTGTGCCGTTTTGCAAAAGCTGTGTCAGCTCAACAGCGCAAGCCGCATTTGAAATATGCCCCTTATCAGAAAGAATACGAAGCTTTAAATGGGGTGGATAAGGCCCGTTTTTAAGCATATTAACATCGTGATTTGATTCAATAAGCACCGCCTTGCTACCCGTAATTGCACTGCGAACCTCATCTGTCACAACACCCAAATCGGTACAAACTGCACAACGCTTACCGTCAGGCAATGTAACAACATATCCGCTTGAGCCTTCGCAATCATGACTTGTAGCAAAGCGTGAAATTTTTATATTTCCAAAATCCTTTTCGCCCTCATCCGCCACAAAAACGGTGGTTTTTTCAGGGATACATTCCCCCGCCGCCAAGGCTTCAAGTGTTTTTTGTGATGCAATAAGCGGAATTTTAAGATTTTTAAGCAAAACCTTTAACCCCTTTATGTGGTCGATATGCTCGTGCGTTATTGCAACCGCCAAAAGCTCTTGCATATTTCCGCCTGCCATTTCAACCGCATTACAGAGCGATTTATAAGAAGCGCCTGCATCTATTAAAATACCGCCTTCGGCAGTGGAAATATATGTACTGTTTCCTGTTGAACCGCTAAACAGCGGACAAATTCTTGACATACAAAACCTCCAAATACCACAAAACGGAGCGTCCTGCTCCGTCTTGTATTTATAATTTATGCGTTTTTAATTGCGGCTTTAACATTATCGGTTTCAACACGGCATATATCAGCACCCAAAGCCCTGAACTTTTCGGCTATATGCTCATATCCACGGTCAATATGACCGATTTCCGTAACCTCAGTAATACCTTCAGCCACCAAACCTGCAATTATCATTGCGGCACCTGCTCTTAAATCCACAGCTTTAACAGGCGCACCCTTTAGCTTTTCAACACCGTTTACAACGGCAAGCTTACCATCAACTTCTATTTTAGCGCCCATAAACTTGAGCTGTTCAACATAGCGGAAACGGCTATCCCAAACGCCCTCACGCACCAAGCTTGTCCCTTCAGCAATGGTTAATAAAACTGCCATTTGAGGCTGCATATCGGTTGGAAAACCGGGATGCGGCAATGTTTTAACATTGCATTTTTTGGGGCGCTTAGTCATTTTAACATGAACCGCCTCATCAAACTCCTCAACCTCAGCACCCGTTTCAACCAGCTTTGCAATTATGGATTCCAGATGCTTTGGTGTTACATTTTCAACCATAACATCGCCCAAAGTGGCGGCTGCGGCAACCATATAAGTACCTGCCTCAATCTGGTCAGGAATAATGCTATAGGTTGTGCCGTGAAGCTGTTCAACACCACGTATTTTTATAATACTTGTGCCGGCCCCCATAATATTGGCACCCATTGAGTTAAGGAAATTGGCAAGGTCAACAATATGCGGCTCCCTTGCGGCATTTTCAATTATGGTAAGTCCCCTTACACGGGCCGCTGCAAGCATTATATTAATAGTAGCTCCAACCGAAACAACATCCAAATAAATACTGCTTCCCGAAAGCTTTTGTGCCCTTGCATCAACCATGCTGTTTTCAATAGAAACAGTAGCACCCAAAGCCTCAAAGCCTTTTATATGCTGGTCAATAGGACGAACACCAAAATCACATCCACCCGGAGGTGCCACACGGGCACGATTTAACCTTCCAAGCAGTGCACCCAAAAAATAGCTTGATGCACGCATTCCCTCTGCCATTTCTTTTGTAACAACAAAGGAATTTATATTGGTTGGGTCAATTTCAACCGAGCTTGGGCTTAACATTTTAACCTTTGCTCCAAGTGCCTCCATAACCTTTAGTATACAATTAACATCCGAAATTTCCGGAAGATTCTCAATTACACAGGGGCTTTGGGCAAGCAATACTGCAGGCAAAATTGCAACGGCGGCATTTTTTGCACCGCTTATACGGACACTGCCGTGAAGCGGTTTTCCGCCTTTAATAACAAATTTTTCCAAAAGCGCACTTCCGTTCAAACTTTTTATGGTATTAGCGGCTTCCGCCAATATAAAAGCTATCCTTTCCCGTACCGGGATGAGAAACTACTCTACGCCTGCTTTTACTGCGGCGCTTGAGATTTTTTTCATCAAAGAAAGCAAACAAGAAAAACAAAATAAATACCGATGTAAGTAAAATCGTAACCTCAGAGGAAACGCCATTACCAACAAAAGAGCGATTGCCCATAGCCATAAGAATTAAATTGGGCAGGGCATAATCAGCACATAACAAAACCGAAGCAAAGCCTGTTATCTGTATTCTCTTGAAATTTTTATCCCTATCAAGCGAATTCAAAAGCTTTGCGTACTGCAACATAAAAATAAGTATTGCACTGCAGTTAAGTAAAAGCAGAATATGCTCTATGGTGAGCGCCAATGTGTTAAGTGCCGTAAACACCCAAATAAGGCGTATCATCCAATAAAAAACAGGCAATATGAAAACGGCTTTGGGAAACTCAAACTGCATAAAGGCGGTAGCACCGTAAACAATAAACAGCACACCCGAAAGCACACCCAACAACATCAATATAATGGTTTGCCAAGCCGGAATACTCACCGGAGAAGAAATTGTAACCGAATCATACACAAGCCAACCGCCAAGCACCAATGAAACCGTACCCAAAGCAGGCTTTACCTTAGGTGCTTTAACGGGACAGCGCCGTGTAAGGCAAGCCGCAACAATACTTGCGGCAAAAAGACCGATTATTCCTAACAGCAGAAAAAAGTTATCCGCCGTAAGGCTTCTTATAACGAAGCCCCTTTCATTAATAGTGGTAAGCTGTTCCTTTAAACGCAGATATACGCTGATTGCAGCAGACACACCAAAAACCAACATTATATGCTTATATTTCATTACTACACTTCCAAAAGGTATATATTAGTATCAAACGCACTATATATTATTATACAATATATTTTACTAAAATTACGAGTAAAAGTCAACACTAAACGGAAAAAGAAGGGATTGGATGAAAAAAATTATTTGTTTAAGCGTTTTTTTGCCCGCACTTTTACTGCTCACACCGTTACCATTGCTTAAAAAAGATGCCAAAGCGGTATCGGCAGGAGTTTTTTACAGTGAGCTTTTAAAAGAAGAAGCACCCAATGCACAAAATGCCCTAACAGAAACCTTTATGGTTAAAAATCACGAAACGGGAGAAATTTTTGAAATTTCAGCCGAAGATTACATCTGCGGTGTAATTTGCGGTGAAATGCCGCTATCCTTTGGTGATGAAGCAATTAAGGCACAGGCTGTTGCGGCATACACCTTTGCCTGCGTTCGCAAAGCAAGCAACAGCACAAAAAATTATGATATAACCACCGATTACACGGTTGACCAATGCTATTTATCCGAAGCACAAGCCCGTGAAAAATGGGGTAACAGTGCCACAGATAACCTACAAAAAATACGCAATCTTGTAAAAGAGGTTTCGGGTTATATGGTTACATATAAGGACACTGCGGCACTAACTGTTTATCATTCGGCAAGTGCGGGAAAAACCCAAAATGTTTCGGATGTTTGGGGCGGAGATTTGCCGTATTTACGCTCTGTTGAAAGCCCCGGCGATGTTTTAAGCGAAAGCTTTATTTCAACAGTTCAGTTTACCGCAGATGAAATGGCACAAAAGCTTAAAAATTTATGCTCTGTAAGCGGCGAACCCACCGAATGGTTTAAAAACGCACAAAAAACACAGGCAGGCTATATCTCACAAATCACCGTTTGCCAAAAAACGCTTACCGGAAGCGAAATCCGTGCCGCATTAGGACTTAAATCAACCGCCTTTGAGATAAACTTTTTTGATAACCTTTTCACCATAACGGTAAAGGGCAACGGTCACGGTGTGGGATTAAGTCAATACGGAGCCGCAGCAATGGCGGCAAACGGAAGCAGCTTTAAAGAGATACTGTGCCATTACTATACAGGCTGTGAGGTTAAAAAAATAGGCAGTAATTAACCTCTTATGCTTAAAAATATCCAAACAAAAAATGAGACCTTGTGAATTGAACGCAAGGTCTCATTTTCATTATTCTTTATTGTGCATTCTATAGGAAAGGGTCATCAGGCTATCGCCAAAGTGCATATTTTCAACCACCACACCCGAATAATCAAGGCTAAGGTCATAATGACTAAAATTCCAAAAGCCCTTTATCCCAAGCTTAACAAGCTGTTCAACAAGTATTTTAGCCTCTGCCTTAGGCACACAAAGTATTGCCGCTGAAGGAGAATTTTCCTTACAAAACTCATCCAAAGAAGAAATATCCCTTATCGGCATTCCACGAAGCACCTGACCCACAAGCGCCTCCTTGCGGTCAAAAATTCCCACTAAACGAAAGCCACGATTTTCAAAATTAAGATGCATTGAAACGGCACGACCCAAATTGCCCGCACCGATTAAAATTGCGTTTTGAGGACGGTCAAGCCCTAAAATTTGAGCAATCTCCTCCTGCAAATCAACAATATTATAACCATATCCCTGCTGACCGAAACCGCCAAAGCAATTAAGGTCCTGCCTTATCTGGCTTGCGGTGAGTCCCATTCGGGAAGAAAGCTCTTTTGAGGAAATTCGTGTAAGACCCTCTGCCTTCAGCTCACCCAAAAAGCGATAATAGCGGGGCAGTCGGCGTATAACCGAATTAGAAATTCCTTTTGTATTCATATAATCAATACCAATCTTTTTTATTATAAATCAATGTTCCGTGCGTTTTGGACGCATCATTAAATTTTTAGCCATCTGAGCAACATCATTACCCTTATACAAAACACCGTAACATTCGGTAACAATGGGCATATCAATTTTGTACTTGCAGGCAAGCTCATAAGCCATCAAGGCGGCATAATAGCCCTCTACAGTGCCAACCTCCTCCAATGCCTTTTCAACCTGCATACCGCTTCCCACCTTAAAGCCGAAACGGTTATTACGGCTATGCCTTGAGGTGCAGGTAACAACTAAGTCACCAATACCCGTAAGACCTGCAAAGGTGTGCTCACGAGCCCCCATACAAACACCAAGTCTTGCCATTTCGGCAATACCTCTTGTAATAAGTGCCGCTTTGGTATTATCTCCTAACCCCAAGCCATCACAAAAGCCTGCGCAGATTGCGATTACATTTTTAAGCGCACCGCCAAGCTCCACTCCTATAACATCATCTGAGGTGTAAATACGCAGGTTTTCACTTGAAAGCATATCCTGAACAATTCCCGCAACCGATTGGCTTTTACTTGTTGCCACAACCGAAGTGGGGATATTACGGGCAACCTCCTCTGCGTGAGACGGACCCGAAAGCACCGCAAAACGGACGCCTTCTCCAAGCTCTTCCAAAATAACCTCAGATAAAAGCTTGAGCGTGCCCTTTTCAAAGCCCTTTGCCACATTTACAACAATGCCGTAATTGCTTTGCTTGCGAAGCAATTTAGCAATTTCACGCACCGCAATGCTGGGTACCGCAATAATTGTTATTTGTGAGCCTTCAATTTCGTTCATATCACCCGTTACGGTGATTTCTTCGGGCAAAACTATACCCGGAAGTAAACGCTCATTAGTGCGTTTTTGGCGAAGCAGCTCCACCTCTTTTTCAAAGGCAGACCAAATAACAACCTCGTGTCCGCAATTATACGCTGAAAGTGCCAGCGCCATTCCCCAACCGCCTGCTCCAAGTACAGAAACCTTTGACATTATTTTTTGCCTCCCAGGCTAAATTTCTTTTCTTCACCCTTTAAGAGTCTTTTAATATTAGGTATATGCTTTAAATACACGAAAGAGCACATCATAAAGCACATAATTATTTGAGGGATAATATTTGCCGTTGTATCGTGAAAGATTATCGAAAGCACAAAAACCGCAAGGGTTGCAATAAGTGAGCTTATTGAAACTATCTTTGTGGTAAATGCAAAAAGGAAAAATACCGCCAATGCAATTAAAGATACCCAAAAAGGAGTACAAACACAGAAAATACCAACACTCATTGCAACACCCTTTCCTCCCTTAAATTGGAAGAAAACAGGATACATATGCCCCAGCATACAGCAAACACCGCAAAGATAAGCCGCATAGGTTGGATGCATCCAATCAGCAATACCTGTTGTAACATAGGTGAACACAAGTCTGCCCACCAAGCAACCAACAGCTCCCTTTAAAACATCACACAAAAATGTTAGTATTCCGGGCAAAAGACCTGCAGTACGCATAACATTGGTAGTACCTGCGTTTCCGCTACCGTGATTACGAACATCATCATGGGTGAAAATTCGTGCAAAAATAACAGCAAAGTTTATTCCGCCTATAAGATATGCCGCCAAGGCCACAGCAAATAATAATAAATATGTCATTATTTATCTCCTCTTTCTCTTATGACAAAACGGACAGGCGTACCCTCAAGTCCGAATGTTGAGCGTATTTGGTTTTCAAGATAACGCTGATAGGAAAAATGGAAAAGCTCGGCATTGTTACAGAAACAAACAAATGTCGGCGGACAGGTGGAAGCCTGTGTCATATAATAAATTTTAAGCCTCTTACCCTTATCTGTGGGAGGCTGAACACGGGCAGTAGCATCCGCAAGAATATCATTAAGCTTACCTGTGGATATACGCATTGTATTCTGCGTTCTTACATACTTAATAAGCTCAAAAAGGCGGTCTATACGCTGACCTGTTTTTGCCGAAATGAAGATTATAGGCGCAAAAGGCATAAACGAAAAGTCCTTCATAAGACTTTTTCGGTATGAATCCATAGTATTACCGTCTTTTTCAACAATATCCCACTTATTAACCGCAATAATACAAGCCTTACCCTGCTCCAAAGCAAGACCTGCCACCTTAGAATCCTGTTCGGTAAAACCATCTCTTCCATCAATCATTATAACACAAACATCGCTTCGTTCAATAGCCATTTTTGCACGAAGCACGCTGTATTTTTCAATTTTATCATCAATACGGCTTTGACGGCGAAGTCCTGCTGTATCAATAAAATTAAATTTACCGAACTTGTTTTCAACCGCAGTATCAATAGCATCCCTTGTGGTGCCTGCTATATCCGAAACAATAGCCCTTTCCTCACCCGAAATTTTATTTACAAGTGAGCTTTTACCCGCATTTGGCTTTCCTATAACGGCAACATTTATAACATCCTCGTCCGTATCATCAAAAAGCGTTTCGGGCAGGTATTCAAAAACGGCATCCAAAAGGTCACCCGTTCCGTGACCGTGAACCGAAGAAACCGCAACAGGGTCGCCAAGTCCCAAATTATAAAACTCATAAATTTCAGGAGGCATTTCCCCCACACGGTCACATTTATTTACGCACAGCACAATAGGCTTTCCGCTTTTTTGAAGCATACTTGCAATTTCCATATCGGTTGCGGTAACACCTGTTTTAAGGTCACACACAAAAATTATAACCGAAGCCGTTTCTATTGCAAGCTGAGCCTGAGCACGCATTCCCGAAAGAATAATATCGTCTGATTTAGGCTCAATACCGCCTGTATCAACCAGCATAACCTTACGGTCAAGCCATTCGGCATCACCGTAAATACGGTCACGGGTAACACCGGGGGTATCATCAACTATTGAAAGCCGCTGACCGATAAGCTTATTAAAAAGGGTGGATTTACCAACATTAGGCCTGCCAACAACGGCAATAATTGGTTTTGCCATACCTTTACTCCTTTCTAAATACCAAGTATTCTGTCTACAAGTAACCAGCCATCATTATCGACCGGAGTTATCTTCACATTAAGTTTTTCTTCCAGCTGTTCCAAAGTAATGCTGTCAAGAAACATATCTCCCTCACTTCTAAGCATTGATGAGGGGATAAGCAGCTCTTCACCAATATCGGTATTCCTTAGCTGCTGATAAATATCTGTTGCGGTAACAAGACCCGAAACGGTTATATGACCGCCAAAAAAGTTATTCTTTATTTCAACCACACGGCAATCAAGAACATCCCATTTTTTATTACAAAGCCGTGCTATTTCCGAAATCAGCGGATATGCCGCTTCACCCGTTGCAATAGTAACACGCCTTGAGCCTTCATACTCATCATCGTTTTCTTCTATTGCGGCCATTGCTTCACTTTTGAGCAATGCCCAAAGCCCCACACCGTTTTCAAGCTGTAAAAAATCACCGTAAAATGAAGCAGGCGGAATTTCACGCTCAGCCAAAAGATAAAATTCATCAGAAGCATAAACCTTTCTTTCGCCAAAACGCTTAATGCACTCTTCGCCAACCCTTTCAATAATATCCACCACCGCTGCGGCGGTTTCCCTATTGAACGGTTCTAATTTTGCAAGATTTTCACGATAGCGGGTAAGTCCCACGGGAACTGCCGCCACAGAGCCGATATTTTCAAGCTTTGTTAAATCATCAAGTGATTTTTCAAGTGCCGCACCGTCATTAATTCCCGGGCAAAGCACAAGCTGGCAATTAAGGCGAATACCCGCCTTATCAAAACGAGAAAGCAGTTCCAAAGCCTTTCCCGCATTTTTATTGGTCATCATTTTAACCCTGAGCTCAGGGTCGGTCGTGTGAACCGAAACATTTATTGGGCTTATATGCATTTTTATAATGCGCTCAACCTCATGCTCGGTAATATTTGTAAGGGTGATATAGTTTCCAAAAAGAAACGAAAGGCGTGAATCGTCATCCTTAAAATAAAGACTTTGACGAAGCCCACGGGGCAGTTGGTCAATAAAGCAGAACATACATTTATTCTTACAGCTACGCTGTTTATCCATAAGATAGGTATCAAAAATAAGCCCCAGCTCTTCAAACTCATCCTTTTGGATATTAACCTGTTTTATTTTACCATTAGCATCAATAAAACCCACTGTGAGATTTTCGTTTTCCTGATAAAAACGGTAATCCAAAACATCCACAATCTCCTCACCGTTAATGGTAAGAAGTGTGTTTCCGCCCTTTATCCCCGCCATTTTGGCAGGACTGTTTTGCTCAACATCCTTAATTAATACTGCCACTGCACTCACCCCTTTTTCAAAATTTAAAAAGCCCTTGCAAGAAAAAAGCAGAGGAGGAATTGCTCCTCCTCTGCCGCCATACAATTACTCCGCAATGTTTACTACCTCGCGGTTCTTATACTTGCCGCAAGCAGGGCAAAGTCTGTGCGGACGCTTATATTCCCCACAGCTCGAACATCTAACCAATGCCGGTGCATTGATCTTCCAAACATTGTTTCTTCTCTTGTCACGTCTTGCCTTGGAGGTTTTTCTCTTCGGTACTGCCATTTTCAGCACCTCCTTAAATTAGTTATATTTTAATATTATTGATTAAGTAGTTCGGCTAATTTTGCAAGCCTTGGGTCAATTTCCCGTTTTTCACAGCCACATTCACCCTCATTAAGGTCCTTACCGCACTTAGGGCAAATTCCTTTACAATCCTCACGGCACAAAAACTTTGTAGGTAGACTCAAGAATACCTCAGTATAAACGAGCTCGTCCACATCGAGCTTCATATCGGGAATCGTAAGGATGGTGTCACTGTCCTCACCTTCAATAGAAACGGCGAGTGCTCTGTTAAATGTAACGGTGTAATCCCTTGTAGCATCTATGCCGCAACGGTCACAAAATGCATCATATATATATGATATTTGTAAATCCAATGCAACCACATCTGCCTTGTTTGAAACCGAGCCCTCAACCTTAACGGGTTTTTTGAGCGGAAATATACCCGAAAATTCCAAGGTGCTCAGATCCAGTTCATACGAAATGGGCATCACGGCACCCTCATTTGCAAAAATGCGTTTTAAATCAAGTGTCATTTTTCCACCTCATATCGTCACAAAGTACATTATATCTTTGTTGGGCGGTTTTGTCAAGTTTAAATTTTAAAAAACAAATCAGTTTTAGGTTGTTTAAAAACCGCCTTATATACCTATAATATATATAGTATGCCGCTTAACCGTAAAGCACAACTTCTGTACCTTTATCAAACGGAGGAATTTTTACATATATGCGTTCATTTTTAGATGTGGGGATATTTTTTCCCACATAATCGCCACGAATGGGTAATTCACGATGACCTCTATCAATAAGCACCGCAAGCTGAATACTTGATGCACGCCCGAATTTCATAAGGGCATCCATTGCGGCTCTAACCGTTCTTCCCGTATAAAGCACATCATCCACAAGTATCACACGCTTGCCCGTAATATCAAAGGGTATTTCCGAAGAGTGAAGCACAGGCTCATGCGTATGACCTGAAATATCATCCCTATAAAAGGTTATATCTATTACACCGGTATCAATTTTTTTACCCTCAATAGCGGCAATGTTTGAAGCTATAAGCTGAGCTATTGCAACCCCACGGCGTTTTATACCTATAATACACATATCATCACAGCCGTTGTTGCGTTCAAGTATTTCGTGGGAAATTCGTTTGAGCGCACGAATAACCGCCGATTCATCCATAAGAGTAGCCTTATATTCAGACATTTTTCCCACCTACCTATATAATATATATAGTATACCGTTTGCGTAATTTTTTTCATAAACCACATTCACTGTACATATATTAACATATAAGGGTTTGTTTGTAAAGTTAAAAAAGACCATAAAAACAGCTCAAAACACCCTCGTTTTCACTATTATGTGACTTTTGAGGTTTGATTTTTGTCGAATTGCACAAGTTTTTACCCAAAAAATGACAAAAAACATTGGTTACAAGTTTGTAACCTTTTTGTAATCCTTTTTTAATTTGTTTAAAATAACCAAAAAATTCGTTTCCAAGTGGTTTGACATATAAAAAAACTTTGAATATAATAGCACACGGCTTGAGGAGTTGCCCAAATTCCAAAGGGTAACAACAAAAGATCATAAAGGAGTTTTTCGATGTTAGAGAGGTTAAAATACCGTATACGAAGCATAATGGATCTTAAAGCAATCCGTATTTCGCTTGTAATGTTGCTTTGTGCAGTTACGGCTACCGCAGGAGTTTTGTTGGACGGTTCAGTTCGTACATTCAGCATTTCCGATGGTGAAAACCGTTATCTTGTTCGTTCACTTTCAAATAATATTAATGATGTCATTAAGATGGCAGGCATTGAGCAAGAAAACTACCGTGTTGTAACGCTTAACAAAAACAGCGCAAACACATCGGTTAAAATTGAGTATACTTTCCCTGTATACATCACTTCGGGCGACAAGACAGTAACGTTTGAAGCAACAAAGGGAACCGTAAATGAAATTCTTTCAGCCGCAGGCTATACAGTTGACCAATATGACCTTATTGAGCCTGCCGCAGATACCTTGGTAAGCGAGAGCACATATATTGACTATACAAATATTGATTATGTAACAGGAAGCTATGAAGAGGTTATTCCCTGCACCACAGAAACGGTTTATGCCGCAGACAGGCCGTTGGGAAGTGAGTCTATTCAGTACGGCTCTAACGGATTACAGCAGGTAACATATACCGAAAAGCTGGTAAACGGTGTTTCTGCCGAAAAATCCGTAACAGGCACAGTTGTGCTCACTGCCGCTGTAAACAATAAAAAGATTGTTGGTACAAAACAGAACTATTATGGTTCCTCATCTGCAACTGCTGTTAAAACAAGCAATGATGTAAGCGCTATATCAACACTTACTCCGGCAAGCCCCATTGCACTTGATGCAAACGGCAAGCCCGTAAATTACACAAAGAAAACCGTTGTTCAGGCAACTGCATATACCTATACCGGCAACAACTGCTCAACAGGTGTTGCTCCTCAGCCGGGTTATATTGCGGTAAATCCCGCAATTATTCCTTATGGCACAAGAATGTATATTGTTTCTTGTGACGGAAGATATACCTATGGTTATGCAATCGCCGCAGATACAGGCGGATTCATAAGAACACGACCCACTAATGTAGACCTTTTCCTTTCTACTCCAAGTGCCTGCACAGCATTTGGAAGAAGAAATGTTGAAATTTATTTCTTGCCTTAATAAAGCATTTGTGATATAATGCTTAAAAATGAGGGAGTAGCAAGCGAATTTTTTTCGTAATAAGTCGTCATCACGGCAGTAGCCCGGCTTATTTTAAATTGCGAGACTTTATGTATATCCTATAAAGCTATGCGTAGGTCTAATCCCAAAAAATGTATTAAAAGCCTTTAAGTATAGCAATATATACTTAAAGGCTTATTTTTTACGGAGGAAAAATTATGGTATCTCACAGCACACCAAAGGAAGAGATTTTAAAATCACTCTCTTCCGACCAAACAAAGGGTTTGAGCAGTAATAATGTGGCAAAACTGCAGGAAAAGTACGGCTTTAACAAATTGCGTGAGAAAAAGCCCAGAAGCACCATTGCACGATTTTTCGATCAGTTTAAGGATGTAATGATACTCATTCTTATTGCGGCGGCAATAATTTCATTTGTGATTGCCTGTATTGAAAAAGACCCCGGTGAATTTTTTGAGCCTGCACTCATTCTTTTAATCGTTGTACTCAATGCTATTATGGGTGTTTATCAGGAGGGCAAAGCCGAAAAAGCTTTGGATGCACTTAAAAATATGTCTGCTCCGCACGCCCGTGTTTTGCGTGATGGCGAAGAAAAAATCATTGATGCTTCACTCTTGGTACCGGGAGATATAATAATTTTGGAAGCAGGAGATTTTGTTCCTGCGGATGCCCGTCTTTTGCAAAGCACAAGCCTTAAAAGTGAGGAATCTGCACTAACGGGTGAATCTGTACCCTCAGAAAAGGATGCCTGTGCCACAGTTTTACCCGATGCCCCTTTGGGTGACCGTTCAAATATGGTATTTTCGGGTTGCAGCATAACCTATGGCTCGGCTGTGGCGGTTGTTACGGCAACAGGTATGGATACCGAAATGGGTAAAATTGCAAACCTGCTTGATGATGCCGGTGAAAGCCAAACCCCTCTTCAAAAAAAGCTTGCTCAGCTTGGTAAATACTTAGGTATTGTGGCACTTTGTGCCTGTGCGGTAATATTTGCGGTAGGCTTATTAAGCGGCACACCTGTTATTGATATTTTTATGATTTCGGTATCATTGGCGGTTTCCGCCATACCGGAAGGTCTGCCCGTAATCGTTACAATAGTGCTTTCCATAGGTGTTCAGCGTATGGTAAAGCAAAATGCACTTATTCGCCGCTTGCCTGCGGTTGAAACATTAGGCAGTGCTTCTATAATCTGTTCCGATAAAACAGGCACCCTCACGCAAAACCGTATGACACTTGTTAAATCATTCCTTGATGGCAATGAAAGCGCTGAAGATATAACCGAAAATGTGAGCGATGAGGTTAAAAAGCTTCTAACCTATGGCACGCTTTGCTGTGATGGTTCGGTAAGCTTTGACGAAAGCGGAAAAGAGGTTCACATTGGTGACCCCACCGAAACCTCAATAGTTTTTGCAGCCTATAAAAACGGAATTTTAAAGGATGAAATTAACGAAAAGTTCCCTCGTATAGCAGGGCTTCCTTTTGATTCTGACCGCAAGCTTATGACAAGCATTAACCAAATTAACGGTAAAAAAATCGTTATTGTAAAGGGCGCTTTTGATGTTATGGCAAGCCGTTGTATTAAAGGCAACCTTGAAAAAGCAAAGGAAATTACCGAATATATGAGCCGTGACGCTTTGCGTGTGCTTGCAATCGCTTTCAAGGAAATTGACAGCTTACCTCAAGAGCTTACAAGTGAGGGGATTGAAAACGAACTCACCTTTATGGGTCTTGTGGGTATGATTGACCCGCCCCGTGAAGAGGCAAAATTAGCGGTTGAAACCTGCCGAAAAGCGGGAATCAAGCCTGTGATGATTACAGGCGACCATGTTGTTACAGCTTCCGCAATAGCAAAACAGCTTGGTATTCTTTTGCCTGATGATAAGGCGATAACAGGTGCTGAACTTGATGCTATGACAGATGAAGAATTTGATAAGGTTTTGGAAAGCATTTCTGTTTATGCACGAGTTTCTCCCGAAAACAAAATTCGTATTGTAAGAGCTTGGCAAAGAAAAGGTCAGGTTGTTTCTATGACGGGTGACGGTGTAAACGATGCCCCTGCGCTCAAAGCCGCCGATATTGGCTGTGCAATGGGTATTACGGGAACCGATGTTGCAAAAGGCGCTTCGGATATGACCCTCACAGATGATAACTTTGCAACCATTGTTGAAGCAGTTAAAGAGGGTAGAGGCATTTATGCAAATATCCGTAAGGTTATAGGCTTTTTATTGGGTACAAACATAGGCGAAGTAATAGCGGTTTTTGCCTCAATGCTTATATGCAGGCAAACCCCATTCCTTTCAATGCAGCTTTTATGGATAAACCTTGTAACCGATTCACTTCCCGCAATAGCCTTGGGAATGGAACCTGTTGAAGAGGGGATTATGAACAAAAAACCACGGCCTAAAAACGAAGGGATTTTTGCACACGGCTTGGGTGTGCGTGTGTGCTTACAGGGAATAATGTTTGCATCCCTTTCACTAATCGGCTTTTTCTATGCTTGGACCGTTACAGGCAAGCTTGAAGCGGGACAGACGCTTGCGTTTATGGTATTGGGTCTTTCCCAAACACTTCACGCATTTAATATGCGTTCCAACCGTTCAATGTTTAAAATCGGGGTATTTTCAAACAGCAAATTAAATCTTGCGGCACTTGCATCTATACTTATGATGCTAATAGTGCTTTTCACCCCCGTAGGCATAGCATTCGGACTTGTAACACTTCCGCTTGAAATGTACCTTATCGGCTTGGGACTCATTTTAGTACCGATAGTTGTTATGGAATTATCAAAGCTTACAGGACTTATTAAGGACGAATAAAAAAGGGGACTATCTCACTTGTGATTGGTGAGACAGTCCCTATTATATTTTCACTTATCTACTGAGCAAATCTTACCTCACAGCCCAAAGCCGTTTGGCAGGCGGTGAGACTTTCGCCAAGAAGTGCCTTTGTGCGGTCAAAGGATTTTTGCATTTTTTGCGCCGTTGCAGAATCCATATTATATTTTTCGGTTCCCCAGCTACCGCTTTCAAGCGGATACATTGTGTATTTTGCGTTATATCTTGCTCCAACCTTATTAACCCATGTTGGAACGGCATCCACCTTAGAAAGCACAACATTGCCGTCACTATATTTATCAAATGTAAAGGAAAAGAGCACACCGTCCTCTGTATGACCGCTTGTTATAACCCCTGTCATTTCCTCTATACGCTGATTGGAAATTGAGTTACCCATTGAATAAAGGCAAACCGTGGTATGCTCGCCACCTTCGGCATAAAGCATTTCCATTGGCTGTAAAACATGGGGATGACCGCCCACAATAACATCCACACCCATATTACAGAGCTTTTGAGCAATACTCTTTTGCCATGTGTTTGGAGTAAGCTTATACTCATTGCCCCAATGCATATAGAATATAATGCAATCTGCATTTTTCTTTTTCATCTCAGAAATAACCGCTTCAGCTTTGTACTGACCCCAAAAAGTTAGACAAAAATTTAATTAGGCAACTAACGAGGATTGAATCCTGTATTGAACAGGACTCAGTCCTTTTAGTTTGCTCTTGATTCTTTTATTATTATAGTAATCTATG
>SVPW01000009.1 GCA_015065645.1 Oscillospiraceae bacterium
AAAGAGTTTACAAGCTTGGGCGAATTCTTTAAGGACAAGCAAATTTAATCTACTACGCCAATGGTACGCCAGTTACTACGCCAAAATGCCGCACAGATACAAAGGGTTATATTCTGTGCTGTAAAAATGGGCTTTCGAGAGGGCGCTAAACCATTGGAGTTTTGTACACTTAGGTAAAGTTTTATTATTTCGGGGGCAGAGGTCCCCACGATGAAACCATTGGATTAAAAGATACAATATAAGAACTTATAAGAAGATATAAGAACTTATCCATTTCTTCTTACCATAGTTCAAGCAAAGGATAACGGACTATGGGAATTCCATAGTCCGTTTGACTTTTTTTATATGTGTGATATAATAATTTATATAGAAAGGGGTTATATAAAATGAATAATCATATTTATTTGTCAGAAATTTTCACTAAATTACATCCACTTGAAGAATATAAAATGCATTTTGCAAAACATTCAAATGACGGAACAGAGCCTTTGGATGAGTATATGAGGGACTTCAACGAATGGGAAGGATGGAATAGTTGGTCTAATGGAAATGACCATTTTAATAGAAGGTTTATATTTTCATTGATTGATTTTTACCCCGAAAGCGATACCTGGTTGTTTGGTGGTATTTGGGAAGTATTAGAAAGAGATTTTGAAAATGGCGGAAACCATCCATATAAAATTTCTTTGTGCGAAGATTATCAAAATTTTATCGGTAGACTTAAAATAAAATATGCACATAAAAATCGAACCGTAAGGAATAGAATGGAAAATTATTTTCCACAACTTGTTGTTAAAGAGATTTTAGAAGAGCCCTATTCTATACATACGTTTCCAGGGTATAAGAATTTAGATGTGCCTTTTATGACGTTGGAAAATGTTATAAACAAAGACCATCCATCATGGAAAAATGCATTGTCTATTAAAGGAATATATTTAATTACTGACACAAAAACAGGGAAAAAATATGTTGGTAAGGCATCGGGAGAAAAAGGTTTTTGGCAACGGTGGAGTGACTACATCTATGACGGTCATGGCGGCGATGTAGATTTGAAAAAATTGCTCGAATCACATGGTGGACTTCAGTATGCTCGCGAAAATTATAAATTCACTTTATTAGAAATAGTTGAATCAAATATTGAAAATGACATAGATGATAGAGAAAGTTATTGGAAACGAGTTTTAATGTCAAGGTTAGAATCTGTGGGACACAACAAAAATTAATAGTGTTTAATTTACCACAAATTTACCACAGTTTCAAAATAAATTATGAGAATTTATAAGAAGATATAAGAAAATCTTAATTTTGAGAGTTCGAAAACGGCAAGTTATAAGCGGTTATAAGAACTTATAAAACTTTTTCAAACTCGTTTTTACCGTCTACCCACAATGAAGCTGTTGGATTGATTTAGCATTTTAAATACTGGTTTAAGCGGTTATTGAATATTTTATTACAATAAAAACACTCTGCTGTTACGGCAGAGTGTTTTTGCATATATACTGTTTAATCTTCTTCAAGTAATTTAGATGGAGATATTTTTAATACCTGTGCAATTTTGAATAAGGTTTCCAAGGAAATACCACGCACAGTACCGGTGCCCTCAACCTGACCAACAAAGCTTACGCTTTTGCCAATAAGCTCAGCAAAGTATTCTTGCGTAAAACCCGCTTTTCTTCTGTAATATGCAATCTTTAAACCGAGAGTAATATACTTATCCGGAAATTCTGTTGTCATTTTAATGCCCCTTTTTGTTTATACATATATTTTAACGAAAAGAGGTGAAAATTATTATAATCCAAGATTGCAGATATATTTACTTTAAGTGAAAGATAATATATAATAAGTAAAATATCATTTACTTTGGAGAAGTGTATATGTTGGATAATACCTGTTGTTTTTTCGGTCACAGAATGATAAATGAAACCGAAGAATTAAAATCAAAGCTTAATGAAATTATTGAAAAACTGATTACAAACGAAAACGTTGATACTTTTCTTTTCGGGAGCAAGAGCCGCTTTAACAGCTTATGCCTTGAACTTGTGACAAAAATTAAAGAAAAATACCCGCACATAAAACGAATTTATGTACGAGCAGAATATCCTTATATAAGTGAAGATTATAAGAAATACTTACTGAAAAGCTATGAGGATACCTATTACCCTGAAAAAATAAGAGGTTCCGGCAGAGCCGCTTATGTGGAACGAAATTATGAGATGATAAACCAAAGCCGATTTTGCATTGTTTACTATAATGAGCAACCAACCTTACAAACTCATAAAAGCGGTACTGAACTTGCTCTCAAATATGCCGTCAAACATAAGAGATATATCGTATTTGCATAAAATAGACCATGATTACGATAACATGGTAATTATATGTTTATGACAAATGATTGGTATTGATTTTAAATGGGTGTTATGATATAATTATTATGAAATATAGTGTGCTTTAAAATCAAAAAATTAGAGAGGCGCAAAAATGAAGTTTTCTATTAAGGATAATAAAATAAAATATGCTTTATGTATTGTTTTGGCGCTTATAATTGCTACTGTTTTTGAAATAACAGTATTCATGCGTGAAACGGAGGTTAAGTTTGAGGGAAAAGCCGTTTCGGTTATGGATGAGGATGAGTATTCTTTTACATATGGGGATTATATTGTAACCGATAACAGGTATACAAGGGCGGGTATTGACCCTAGTATAAGAATTTCTGATATTGACCGTGAGATTTCTTCGGTAATGGTTTCTTTTTCAAAGCCTATTTATTCAAACCCAAGGCTTCAGTTGTTTTTTGCCAAAGAAGACGAGGAATTATCCGAAAAAAATTCTTGTGTTATAGAAAATATTCCCTTAATGGCTTTAAATGTTATTGTTGATATTCCAAAGGCGGATTATGATACTATACGAATAGATATAGACGGTTCTTTCTCATTGGAAGATATAATAGTGAGCGATAGGTCAATATCCTCTTCCAATCAATTCTCCTTAGAGTTATTTGGATTTTTTAGATTATTAACCACATTTTTAATTTTGTCATCGCTGTTTGTATGCTTTGTTTTTTGGATGCAGAGCAAAAAGAGCGAAAGAAGCCTTAAAATGAAAGAACTGCTGTTTTGCATTGGCTGCTTTGCTTTCTATTTTTTATGGGCTATCGCCAAGGCGCATGATTATGCACCCGATGAAGAGATGCGGCACGATGTTACAGAGTTTTTGTTTAATAATAACCGTTTGCCCATAGGAGATGAATTGTTATCAAATTGGGGCTTTTCCTATGCGCATATACCAACTGTTCTGTGTAATTTGCTGGGCAGTTTATTTATGAAGATAGCTTCTATCTACACAAATGATTCTCACAGTCTTTTGCTGGCTTCAAGAATGGTAAGTGTTTGTTGTGCCACAGGTACGGTTTATTTCGTTATAAAAACCTCAAAGCTTATTTTTAGTTCATGTGCAAGATGGATTTTTGTATGTTTTGTTGCGTTTATGCCGCAGTTTGCATTCCTTGCAAGCTATTCCAATAATGATATTGTTGCTTTGTTCGGTATATCTATAATAATTTATTCGTGGGTATTTGCGTTAAAGTATAATTGGAATTATAAGAGTGGGGTTATTTTATCCGCAGGAGTTATAGTTTGTGCCCTTTCGTATTACAATAGCTATGCGTGGGTATTGTTCAGTGTATTCTTATTTATAATTACTTACTTTATACAAAACAAAAAGGATTATAAAGGGTTTATTAAGCTTTCGGCTTTTATAATAGGCTTAGTGGTGCTGTTTGCTTCCTATAATTTCATCAGGCATTTAATAGTATATGGTGATTTGCTTGGTTTTGAGACAATAGAACAATATGGCGAAAAGTTTGCTGTTGAGTCATTAAAGCCTTCAAACAGATGGCATTTATCAGAAAACGGTGTTTCGCTTATGTCAATGCTTTTTGCACCTGAATATAAGTGGGTGCTAACCACCTGGAATAGCTTTATAGGTGTGTTTGGTTATATGCAGTACTATTGTCCCGCTGTTGTGTATGACTATATGAAGGTATTTATTGCAGTGGGTGGCATAGCATTTGTTTTAAGGGGATTGTATGAAATAGTTATAAAACGCAAAAAACCTGATTTATCAAAAACAATATTTTTGGTTTGCGTTGTTATGAGTGCGGTGGTTACTGTAGCCCTTAGCGTTTATAACAGCTATGTTATGGATTTTCAACCCCAGGGAAGATACTGTTATCCGGCATTTTTGGCATTGGCTATAATTATTGCAAAGGGTTATGAATGGTTAGTAAAGCTGTTAAAATATAAAGAGCATCAATATGCTGTAACTTCGTGTGTTTGTACGGTGAGCGCATTGATCTCATTATATGTTTTTTATAATATATATTTACCCTCTTAAAAAAAGGAGTTATGAATATGATAAACTTTAATATCCCCCCATTTGTAGGAACCGAACTTGAATATGTGAAAAAGGCAATTGATAATCAAAAAATTTGTGGTGACGGTGAGTTTACAAAGCTTTGCAATAATTGGTTTGAGGAAAAAACCGGTACAAATAAGGCGCTTCTCACAACCTCCTGCACCCATGCTCTTGAAATGGCAGCAATTCTTTGTGATATAAAGCCGGGAGATGAGGTTATTATGCCTTCATACACATTTGTTTCCACGGCAGATGCCTTTGTTTCAAGAGGTGCTACAATAGTTTTTGTTGATATTCGTCCCGATACACTTAATATTGACGAAAATTTAATAGAAGCTGCCATTACACCAAAAACCAAGGCTATAGTGCCGGTGCATTATGCAGGTGTAAGCTGTGAAATGGATAAAATACTTGAAATTGCTCAAAAATATAATTTAAAGGTGGTTGAAGATGCCGCACAGGGTGTAACTTCCACCTATAAGGGCAAACAGCTTGGAACCTTGGGAGATTACGGCTGTTACTCTTTCCATGAAACAAAAAATTTCAGTATGGGTGAGGGCGGTGCTTTGCTTATAAAGGATCCGGAAAATGCTGAACAGGCTGAAATTATTCGTGAAAAGGGAACTAACCGCAGCAAATTTTTCCGTGGTCAAATAGATAAATACACATGGGTTGATTTTGGTTCTTCATATTTGCCGAGTGATATGAATGCGGCATACCTTTGGGCACAGCTTGAAAAGGTTGATGATATATGCAATGACCGTCTTGCAAGCTGGAACAGATATTACAACGGATTGAAGGGTCTGGCTGATAAGGGACTTATTGAGCTTCCCGTTATTCCGTCAGATTGTGAACATAATGCTCATATGTTTTATATTAAGGTGAAGGATCTTGAGCAGCGCACTGCGCTTATACAGTATTTAAAGGAAAACGGTGTAATGGCGGTGTTCCATTATATTCCGCTTCATTCTGCACCAGCAGGTAAAAAATTCGGCAGATTCCACGGCGAAGATAAATATACAACTGTTGAGTCCGAAAGATTGTTAAGACTGCCGTTGTATTACGGACTTGAAGCCGAAACGGTGGACAGAATAATAGCTTTGGTTGAAAAATTTTATAAATAAGGATAAGGCTTTATGGAAATTATAAGCGGTAAAAAAATAACGCTGAGGAAAATTGAATATACTGATACGGATGATATAGTTCGTTGGAGAAATAAGGATTTTGTAAGAAGTAACTTTATTTTTCAGCAGTTGTTTACAAATGAGATACACGAAAATTGGATGAAAACAAGGGTTGACACCGGTGAGGTAGTTCAGTTTATTATTTCTGAAATTCAAACAGGAAAAGGCGTGGGTTCGGTATATCTCAGGGATATCGATCGCATAAATCAAAAGGCTGAATATGGCATATTTATTGGTGAAGAGGATGCTCTTGGCAAAGGTTTTGGAAGTGAGGCTGCTGCATTGGCTATTAAATATGCTTTTGAGCAGTTGGGGCTTCATAAGGTATTTCTAAGGGTTTTTGCAGATAATCTGCGGGCTATAAAAAGCTATGAAAATGCCGGATTTGTAAAAGAAGCCTGCTTCAAGCACGATGTTAAAATAGACGGAAAATATTATGATATGGTGTTTATGGCCATAATCAATGAAAAGGACGATTAAAATGCAGGGAAAGGTTTCTTTTGTAATACCTTGTTACAGATCGGAAAAAACACTTTCTGCCGTTATAGATGAAATTATTGAAACGGTGGGAAATAAGATTAAGTATGAAATTGTGCTTGTGAATGACTCTTCGCCTGATAATACGCTTGGTGTCATTAAACAGCTTTGTGAAAAAAATTCTAATATAATAGGTGTTAATTTTGCTCAGAACTTTGGTCAGCATGCAGCGTTAATGGCGGGGATGAGGCAAACCACGGGTGATGTTGTTGTATGCCTCGATGATGATGGACAAACCCCTGCCAATGAGGTTTTTAAGCTGATTGATAAGCTGGAAGAGGGATATGATGTTGTTTATGCGAAGTATGGCAATAAAAAACACTCATCCTTTAGGAATCTTGGAAGTAAGGTTAACTCTGCCATGACAGAAAGCCTGCTTTCAAAGCCTAAAAAACTTTATATTTCAAGTTATTTTGCGGCGAAAAGATTTGTGGTTGATAAAATGCTTGAATATGATAATCCGTTCCCTTATGTTATAGGTTTAGTTCTTCGTACAACCAAAAACATTGCAAATGTTGAGGTTAATCACAGGCAGCGTGAGGTTGGGGAATCCGGCTATACTTTAAAAAAGCTTATTTCGCTTTGGGTAAATGGATTTACGGCATTTTCGGTAAAGCCGTTAAGACTTGCCACTATTGGCGGTGTAATGGTTGCAATAATAGGCTTTATATGCTTTGTTTGCACCATCATTAATAAGATAATCAATCCGGATGTTCCGCTTGGTTGGAGTTCAACCATGGCAGTTATGCTTATTCTTGGCGGCCTTATACTTCTGGTGTTGGGAATGATTGGTGAATATATAGGCAGAATATATATTTGTATAAATCATTCTCCACAGTATGTTATCAGGGAGATAATTAAAAATGAAAGAATCGAAAACAAAGAAGAACTTTAAAAATTATATTTTATTGCATATAATTTTTTTAATATATTCGCTTTCGGCAGTATGTTCAAAATATGCCGCTTCTTTTGAATTTTTATCTTTACCGTTTATTTTCTTTTATGGTGTTGTACTGTTGATAATGGGAATTTATGCTATTCTTTGGCAGCAAATGTTAAAAAGACTTCCTCTTACGGTGGCTTATGCCAATAAGGCAATAACCATTATTTGGGGAATAGTTTGGGGAATACTATTCTTTGGTGACAAGGTGAGTATTTCTCAGGTTATAGGTGCCGTTATTATCATAGCGGGTGTATTGCTGGTGGTGACCGATAAAAATGAGTGAGTGGGTATATATTTTAATATTTTTGTGTTCGGTGCTGGTGGCAAGCGTATCGCAGATATTGCTTAAAAAAAGTGCTAACAAAAGCAGTGATAGCCGTTTAAAGGAATATTTAAACCCAACCGTAATGGTGGCTTATTTTATGTTTTTTGCGTCATCCCTCATTACAACCATAGCTTATAAAGGGGTTGATCTTTCAACAGGACCGCTTTTAGAGGCTACGGGATATATTTGGGTTACGGCATTGGGTGCTTATTTTTTAAAGGAAAAAATAAGTATGAAAAAAATCATTGGAATAGCGCTTATAATAATAGGTATTATGGTTATTTGCTTTTTTTAAATAAGAAAAGACTGCAATTTTATCCTTTTGGATAAGATTGCAGTCTTTTTTATCTTACTTCTTGGTTAATACCTTTTTTATCTGATTTTTCCTTTTGTTTTGCCATTTCCAAAAGCAGTTGTTCTGTTTTTTCTTTATAGTTTTCCATAACAATTATCTCTCCGTTCAGTAAATCATTTACACTTATTTTTAGCTCACGGCATAAATCAAGCATTATTGTGGAATCGGGCATGGATTTTCCCGTTCCCCATTTTGATACTGCCCTATCGGTAATGTTTAGTTTTTCAGCCAACTGCATTTGCGTAAGGTTATTATTTTTTCTGCATTCGGCAATAAACCTCCCGATTTTAATTTGGTTCATTTGTCCGCCTCCCTTTATATATAAGTGTATACGCTTTTACCACAAAAGTCTACATTCCATTGGTTGAGTGGGCTTTTCTACCTAAGGTTGATTGTTATTTTTTAAAATTATATTATAAATATCGGCATTTTTCAATTTTAATAAAATTGCTTTGATTGACTTTTGGTTGATATATGATAAAATAAACTTAATAAAGTAAAGGAAAGATAAAATGAGAAGAATAATTAAAATATTTTTAGCATCGTCTTTGGTTGAATTTTCGGTTGAAAGAATGGTAATTGAAAATTTTATCCGTAATATAAGTGACAGCTTTGAAGAAAAATATGATATAAAAATTCAGCCTCTTCTATGTGAAAATTTTGATACAGCCTATTCCATTGCAAGAAAGCAGGAGGAATATAACGAAAAGATTTGTGAGAGTGAGATGTGCTTTTTCATCTTTTTCACTAAGGCAGGCGAATATACAAGGGAAGAATTTGAGGTTGCAAGAAAAAGGTTTGAAGAAACGGGTAAGCCCAAAATTTATACATATTTCAAAACTTTGAAACCCGGTGAGGGTGAGCAAAGTGTATATGATTTTATGGAGGAGCTTGATAAGATTTTTGGCCATTATTATGGCACCTTTGACCATATTGATACGGTTAAGCTCCGTATACTTCTAAGCCTAAGACTTCGTGAAATGGATTTTCTTGAAATCACAAATGACGGTGATAAATGTTTTGTTGATGGCAAGGCGGTTATGTCGCTTAATAATGTTGCGGAATTTGTTAATAATAAGGAGCTTGCTTCTTTGCAAAATCAGCTTGCCGAAACCGAAAAGGAATATTATGAAATGAAGCCGATTTATGCAAAGGGAGATTGCGATGAAGCTTTTTATCGTCGTTACTGTGCAGTTGCCTCAAAAAGAGAAACTCTTATTGAAGAGATTGAGCAGCTTCAAAAGGCGATTTTTAATGTTTCGTTAAGGATGTCTGCCGATGAAACTCATGGCGAAATAACCGAAAGGCAAAAGCAGGCTTACCGTCTTTTTGAGGTTGGTGATTATGAAGGCTGTATGGCGGTATTGGATGCCGAAGAGATAAAAAATGATTTTTTGTTAAGAAGGAAAAGACTTAAAGAGCAGGATACGGCTCTTTGTAAAAGGTTTATCCGTGAAAATAAAACGGCTATTGATATTCTTGAGGTTATGACTGATTATGCCGGCAGATTTGAAGAGATTGCAAAGCGTTATGAGGATATTGTGCCGCTTGCCCTTGAAGAGGGGATTGAGCTTGAAACGGTATATTGTTATATCGATTATTTGTACAAGCAGAACAACGGTCAAAAGGCTCTTGAGGTGGCACAAAGTCTTGATTCCTGCGGTGCATGGAACGAAAAAGATGATTTTAAAAAATCGGAACTATATAACCTTTTAGCTCTTATTTATTCATCTGTAAATAATATTGAAAAGGGTGAGAAATATCATCTTTTGGCACTTTCAATCAGGGAAGAACTTGTGAAAAGCGATGCAAAAAGGTATAGCTATGCGTTGGCTTGCAGTTATAATAATATCGGTGTTTTTTATAAAAATCAGGATAAAGCCGAAAAGACGGAGGACTATTATTTAAAGGCGGTTAAAATATACGAAGATTTAGCTGTGAAAAATCCCGAAAAATTCAGCTATGGCTTGGCGGGATGCTATAATAATACCGCATTCTTTTATAAGGAGCAGGGAGATTTTTCAAAAGCTGAGCAGTATTATAATAAAGCCGTTACCATAAGAGAAACACTTTCAAGGTTTAATTATCAGCTTTACGGATTTGATTTGGCTGCAAGCTATAACGGCATGGCTGTTTTTTATGCCGAACAGGATAATCCGCAAAAGGCAGAGGAGTATTATCTTAAAGCCATTGGTATATACGAAGAATTTGCAAAAACAAACCCTCAAAGATACAGCTATGCTTTGGCGGGCTGTAACAGTAATTTAGGTTCGTTTTACAGGGAGCAGGGGGAAATCTCAAAGGCAGAGGAATGTCTTTTAAAGGCATTTGAAATCCATAAAGCTCTTGTGAAATTAAACCCTGAAAAATACAGTCCCGATTTAGCAATGAGCTATAATAATCTTGGCAATGTTTATTCGGAAATGAGTGAAGAGGAAAAAGCCAAAGGTTGTTATAATCAGGCGATTGAGATATATGAAATCTTTGTGAAGCTCAATCCCGGGAAATACACTTTTTCTTTGATTAAGAGTTATAATGGGTTAGGTATAGTCTATTATAATCAGCACGATCATAAAAATGCGGAGGAATATTATCTTAAAGCAATTACAATGCTTGAAAATATCGCAGAGCAAAACTATAAAAAGTATTATCCGTATTTAATGAGATGTTATAATAATATTATAAGATTTTATAAAAAGCAGGCTGATTTTCAAAAGTTTGAGGTGTATTACATTAAAAAAACCGAGCTTACAGAAAAGTTTGCCGCATTTGAACCCGAAAGGTATAATCCCGACCTTGCAGACAGATACTGTGAAATAGCGGATTATTACAATGATATTGGCAGGGAGCAGGAGGCAAAGGAATATTATTTAAAGGCGATTGCTTTGTATGAGTTGCTTGCTGAAAAACACCCAAAAAGGTATAATCCTGACCTTGCTGCCTGCTTGTTTAACTATGCGGTGATTACTGAGAAGGATGAATATTTTGAAAGGGCACTTCAAATTGCATTAACTCAGCCTGAAAATGATTATTGTAAGCAAATAATCGGCTATTTAAAAAATTAAATTAAGGCAAAAGAAAAACAGGACTGTTGTAACCCAACAGTCCTGTTCGTTTGTTGTTTTATTGGGATTAACCCTCAGAGATAGCCTCAACAGGGCAACCTGCAGCACAAGCACCGCAATCACAGCACTTATCAGCATCGATCTCATAATGCTCAGCGCCTTCAGCAATAGCGTCACAAGGGCAACCGGAAGCACAAGCGCCACAGCTTATACAAGCATCAGAAATAACATAAGCCATTTTAAAGTACACCTCCAAAGTGATTATAATAAAGACCAAAAGATCTTTGAATCCAATAAGGATAGCGAATATTCGCCGTAATTATTGTAACATATTTAAAAGAAATTGCAAGTGGTAAATTTATTACCTGTAATTTTTTTAATTATCATCATTTTTTTGAGTTTTTGGATTTGTGCGGCGATCTGATGAAATGCGTTTTACATTATCACGGTGGTATTTAATGGGTGCGGCTTCGCTGTCATTAAGACGAACAAATAAATTACCCGAAACCAAATTAACCTCTGTAACGATACCTATACCATCAGGTGTTTTAACCGTTGAACCAACCGATGGTGTGAGTGAAGCTAAATATTCGTAAGAGTCCTGCTCATACTGCAAGCAACACATAAGCCTGCCGCAACTGCCGGAAATTTTTGTTGGGTTAAGGGAAAGACCTTGAACCTTTGCCATTTTGATTGAAACGGGCACGAATGAATCTAAAAACTGTTTACAACAATAAGGTCTGCCGCAAATACCTATTCCGCCAACCATTCTGGCTTCATCTCTAACTCCGATTTGCCTAAGCTCAATTCTTGTGTGGAAATGTGCGGCAAGCAGTCTTACAAGCTCACGGAAATCAACCCTGCCATCTGCCGTAAAGAAGAAGGTTATTTTATCCCTTTCAAAGGAATATTCAACACGTGTCATCTTCATCTCAAGTCCCAAAAGGGCAACCTTTTCTTCGCAAATAGCAAGTGCATTTTGTTCAAGCTCACGGTTTTCCTCTTCCTTTAAAAGGTCTTCCTCGCTTGCTTTACGCATAACAATTTGCAGTTGACCCACAATTTCGCTTTCGTCAATAGAATGGTTAGAATCGCTTACCGTTCCTAAAGCCAAGCCGTTTGCGGTGCGTACCACAACACGGTCTGATACATTGTATTTCTTGCCGTTAGGGTCAAAGTGGTATTTGCGACCATTGTCGCTGAATTTTACTGTAATAATTTCAGTCATGAAAATGTTTTCTCCTATCCTCGCCTGTCAGACGCACCTTTACAAACAAGTGCGCTGAATAAAAGCGACAGATTTATATTGGTTTTTAAAAGCTTTTCGTATTCGCAAAGCCTTGCATAAAACTTATTAAGTGTTCTTGAACGGGCGGTATTATTGCGTGAGAGCCGTAAAGTAACAGCGGTTTCCTTTTTGAGTGAAGCAAAAAGGCGGTCGGTTGCAATACGGTCCTTTTCAAACGGTATTAAAAGCTTCATTTGCTCGTATTCCCGTCCATCAAGCATAAGCTCCAAAAAGCGTTTTGCCGTTTCGGCGGTTTCGTCCTTTCGTTTTTGAGAAAAGAGTGAAAGGGCGGCGCCAATATTGTTTCCTGTTTGGTCCAAAGCATCGGATAAAACCGATGTATCTAAGGAACATTTTTGTTTTAACACTTCTAAAGCCTGTGATTTTGTAGGGGCAGAAAGGGTTAAAACGGTGCAACGGGATATAATCGTATCAAGCAATGTTGTGCGGGAGAGGGTGAGCAGTATGAAAATAACACCACGAGGAGGCTCTTCCAAAACTTTTAAAAGTGCATTCTGAGCACGCTCATCCATACTGTCACAGCGTTCAAAAACAAATACCCTTTTTGATGATATATGCGGTTTTATAAAAGCCTTTGCCCGTATATCACGAACAGCGTCTACAGAAAGGCTTTTTTTACCATCTTGCGGGGCAACAAGTTCATAATCAGGGTGGGTTCCTGCCTCAAACAAATGGCAACTGTTACAGCTTGTGCAGGAAGTGGCATTTTCCTTGCAAAGGGCGGATTTTGCTAAAAAAGAAGCAAGGGTATGCTTTCCTAAGCCGTCATCACCCTCAATAAGAATGGCATGGGGCAAACGGTCGGCATTAAGAGCTGAAAGTAAGGTGTCCTTTAGCTTTTCATTGCCTGCAAGCGGAAAGCTCATAAAACATAACCAACCTTTTTCATTGCTTTAAAATAGGTTTTTCTTGCAATGCGCTCAGCATTTTCGGCACCTGTTTTATAAAGCTGTTCAAGGTATGCCTTATCTGAAATAACGCTATCGTATTTTTCTTTTATGGGGTTAAGCGCATCGGCAACAGCTTCGCCAACCGCCAATTTAAACTCCCCATAGCCTTTGCCGTCAAATTCACGCTCAACCTCTTCGGCGGTTTTGCCTGTAACGGCACTGTAAATTCCTATAAGATTGCTAACACCGGGCTTATCTTCTGATAATCTCACACAAGCCTCACTATCGGTTACAGCACGCTTGAATTTGCGGATAATATCATCACGGCTGTCAAGCATACCAACAAAAGAATTAAGGTTTTCATCTGATTTAGACATCTTTTTAGTGGGGTCCTGTAAGGACATAACCCTTGCACCGATTTTTGGAATATAAGCTTCAGGTACGGTGAAAACATCACCGTAAATTCCATTGAAACGGCAGGCGATATCTCTTGCTATTTCAAGATGCTGTTTTTGGTCTGCACCAACCGGCACAAAATCAGGCTTATAAAGCAAAATATCAGCCGCCATAAGAACGGGGTAGGTGAAAAGACCTGCATTGACATTATCTGCGTGCTTTGCAGACTTATCCTTAAATTGTGTCATGCGTGAGAGCTCACCAAACTGTGTATAGCAGGAAAGCAACCATGAAAGCTGTGCGTGCTCAGGCACATGTGATTGAATAAACATTATAGACTTTTCGGGGTCAATTCCCAAAGCTAAAAGAAGTGCAAACATTGAATATATATTTTTTCTCAGTGCTGCCGGTTCCTGACGAACGGTTATTGCATGAAGGTCAGCCACAGCATAGATACATTCAAATTCATCCTGCATATTTTTCCAATTTTTAAGTGCACCCAAATAGTTTCCTAAGGTGGGAATACCTGTTGGCTGAATACAGCTTAAAACTCTTTTTTTAGGTGTTACTTCAATTATTTCTGACATTTATTATCGTTCCTTTCGGGAAGAAAATCTAATTTATCAATCTATTCTATCATATTTCATCCGAAATTACAACGGAAGTTTTTACTAATTCCAATATTTGTTGAAAAAATTGTCGTTTTTTGTGTTGCAGATGAGGTATTGTTTGTGTTACAATGATTAAGTTAATTTAATTTGGAGTGTATTTATGAAGCTTTTTGAATTTTTGCATAGCCGAAAGGGCAATTTATTTATAATTATAACAAGTGCTGTTTTAGGTGTTGCACTTGCGGTATGTACTGCCTTTTTAACCCTTGAGGGAATGGAATCGGCAAAAAATGCCGAGGATATTTTATATTTAAGCTCTGATGAAGCATCATCATCGGTATTATCAAGTACGGTTGAGAGCGATGATTCATCTTCTGTGGATTCACAGCCTCAAAGTGAGTCGGCACCTGTTATAGCTGAAGTTGGTTTGGTGATGAGCAATCCTTCAAAGAAAAGTGCAACCGTTACGGTGCCTTCCTTTACCTTTGTGGGAAGCTGTGACCCTGAAAAGGATTTAAAGCTTGGGGATACTGTTATTCAAACGGATGAAAACGGTGCATTCACCCATACTGTAGAGCTTAAAGTGGGCGCTAATAAATTTGTGTTTTCGCATAAGGGCAAAAAATACACCTATACTATAACCTACCGTTATGTGATAATAAATGCCTATTACCCATCTGCAGGATTTAATATTACCAGTGGTACAACCTTTGCTGCAACGGTAAATGCAAGGGCAGGCTCACAAAATGTTACGGCTAATTTTAACGGTGTTACAATAAATTTAGTTCGTTCACCTGCAGGGGAAAATATGGCGGAGGATGAATTTTGTGATTTTTCAGGCAATTTTATCCTGCCTGAAAGCGGAGTATCGGGCAGAGATCTTGGTGTTATAACCTATAGTGCCACATTTGCAGGCATTACCGAAACCTTTAAATCGGGAAAAATTACCTGTAAGGACCCGCTTATTGCGGAGGTTATTGCAGATAGCGCAGAAACCTTTAACGGAAACACCCGTGATAACGATACAAGACCTACAAATAACTATCTGCCAAAGGGTACGGTTGATTATGTTACCGATTCTTTCAGTATGTATGACGGTGGATATAAAAATAATTTTTTGGTACTTCAAAGCGGTAGGCGTATATATTCCGATATGCCCATAACTCCAGGTTCCTCAAGGGTTCAGGTTTCAAAGACCTATGTTGGTAAACTGCCCGACCATAATGAGATAAATGTTGCATCGGTTACAAGTGATTTGCGCCGAACATATTTAACGCTTGATGTTATGTGGAAGGCACCATTTACACTTGATATGAAGCCTCAAAGCTATACAAATCCCGCCAAACAGGAGTACACCGTAAGCAATGTTACAATTCAGTATATAGAGATTAATTTTTGTTATGCAACAGTGTTTAACGGCAGTATAGCCTTTGCAGATAATCCGCTTTTCAGTCATGCGGAGGTGTTTGTTCAAAACGGTAATTATACCGCAAGGCTTCATCTCAAAAAGCAGGGCGCATTTTACGGTTGGGATAGCCGCTATAATTCGGCAGGACAGCTTGTTTTTGAGTTTTTGCATCCGTTAAAGGCTACTGCAACCGATACAAATGAATATGGCGCAGACCTTACGGGAATGAAGATTTTGGTGGATGCAGGTCACGGCGGAATTGACCCCGGTGCCGCAGGCTATAATTCAGTAAAAGAATCTGAGAGAAATTTGAACTTGGCTTATAAAATAAAGGCAGAGCTTGAAAAAACTGGTGCTACCGTAATTATGACAAGAACAGGGGATGCAACCCTTTATTCTCCTGATAGAGTAAGGGCTTTCCGTAATGCAAAGGTGGATTTTTGCGTATCGGTACATCACGATTCATCCACATCCACTTCTGCAAACGGCTTTGGCTCTTATTATACAACACCTTTTTCACAGCCTGCCGCAAAGCTTATATACAATAATACCATTAATACAGGGCTTTATGACGGAGGAAAGAGAAATCTTATCGGTTGGCATCATTTCTATATGTCACGAATGTCTTTCTGCCCAACCGTTCTTACCGAAAACGGTTATATGAGGGGAAGTATTGATTCTCCTTTAATAACCAATGAAACCGCAAATATTCAAAAAGCACAGGCAATAGTGCGTGGCATAACGCAGTATTTTATGTCGGTTTCCTCTTGATTTTATTTGATAAAATGAGTATACTTAATAATAATGGTTACAGATTAACTTGGAGGGATAACAATGAGTGATTATAAGATAGAAACGAAATGCGTACAAAGCGGTTATACACCGGGAAACGGTGAACCACGTGAAATTCCGATTATTCAAAGCACAACCTTTAAATACAGCACAAGTGAGGATATGGGCAAGCTTTTTGATTTGGAGGCAAGCGGATATTTTTATACCCGTTTGCAAAACCCCACTAATGACCATGTTGCCGCAAAAATTTGCGATATGGAGGGCGGAACTGCCGCAATGCTTACCTCTTCCGGTCAGGCAGCATCATTTTATGCCGTTTTCAATATAGCTTCTTGCGGTGACCATGTGGTATCTTCTTCCACTATTTACGGCGGCACATATAATCTTTTTGCCGTTACTATGAAAAGAATGGGTATTGACTTTACCTTTGTTTCTCCCGATTGTACCGAGGAGGAGCTTAATGCCGCTTTCCGTCCTAACACAAAGGCAGTTTTTGGTGAAACTATTGCCAATCCTGCACTCACTGTACTTGATATTGAAAAGTTTGCAAATGCGGCTCATTCACACGGCGTACCGCTTATAATAGATAACACCTTTGCAACACCTGTAAACTGCCGTCCTATTGAATGGGGTGCTGATATAGTTACCCATTCCACAACTAAGTATATGGATGGTCACGGTGCGGCTGTTGGCGGTTGTATTGTTGATTCGGGCAAGTTTGATTGGACAAAGTATCCCGATAAATTCCCCGGTCTTTGCACTCCCGATGAAAGCTATCACGGCATCACATATACCGAGCGTTTTGGTTTGGAAGGAGCTTATATTACTAAGGCTACCGCACAGCTTATGCGTGACCTTGGTTCTATTCAGGCTCCGCAAAACGCATTTCTTTTGAATTTAGGTCTTGAAAGCCTGCATGTTCGTATGAAGAGGCATTGTGAAAATGGTCTTGCGGTTGCAAAATATCTGCAGAGTGATGACCGTATAAGCTGGGTTAAATATCCCGGCCTTGAGGGCGATGCTTATTATGAGCTTGCACAGAAATATATGCCAAATGGCAGCTGCGGTGTTGTAAGCTTTGGTGTAAAGGGCGGTCGTGCTGCGGCAGAAAGCTTTATGAAAAATCTTAAAATTGCCGCTATTGAAACCCATGTTGCCGATGCCAGAACCTGTTGCTTGCATCCTGCAAGTGCAACACATCGTCAGATGAATGATGAAGAGCTTGTAGCAGCAGGTGTATCTCCCGATCTTGTTCGTTTCTCCTGCGGAATTGAAAACAGTGAGGATTTAATAGCAGATATTAAGCAAGCACTTGATAATATTTAAAATAAAATTATGAGGTAAAATAAATGCCTATAAAAATTCCTAATGACCTGCCTGCGGTTAAAACCCTTGCAGATGAGAATATTTTTGTAATGACCGAAAAGCGTGCCATTACACAGGATATCCGTCCGCTTAAAATTTTGCTGCTCAATTTAATGCCTAAGAAAATTGAAACAGAAACCCAGCTTTCCCGTCTTTTGGGGAACTCTCCCTTGCAGGTTGATCTTACTCTTATTCACACAAAATCACACCAATCTAAAAACACCTCTGCTGAGCATCTTTTTGCATTTTATAAAACCTTTGATGATGTTAAAAAGCAGACCTTTGATGGTATGATAATCACGGGTGCTCCGGTTGAGCATCTTGAATTTGAAGAGGTTGAATATTGGGCTGAGCTTTGTGATATAATGGAATGGAGTAAAACCCATGTTCATTCCACATTCCATATTTGCTGGGGTGCACAGGCAGGGCTTTATTACCATTTTGGTATAAACAAGCACAAGCTTGATAAAAAAATGTTTGGTATTTTTCCGCATATTGCAGATTATAAACGCTCAATACTTTTCCGTGGTTTTGATGATGTTTTTATGGTGCCGCATTCACGTCATACAACCGTGAAGCGTGAGGATATTGAAAAATGCCCAAGTCTTAAAATTCTTTCTTCTTCTCAAGAGGCGGGAATTTATGCTGTTGCAACCGAAGGTGGCAGGCAAATCTTTATTACAGGTCATTCCGAATATGATGCAAATACCCTTAAAAATGAGTATCTGCGTGACATTAATGAGGGTAAGCCTATTGATGTGCCTAAGAATTACTTCCCTGATGATGACCCCGAAAAGGAACCTTTGGTAAGCTGGCGCTCCCACGCAAATCTGCTTTATTCCAATTGGCTTAACTATTTTGTTTATCAGACTACACCATATGATATTAATGAGATAAAGTAAAAAAAATCCCGTTCCGAATTTTCGGAACGGGAATTTTTTTTGGAAATATTTATTTTGCATAGGTGGAATAAAGATTAATCTGGTCATTAACAGATGGCCATTTGCTTGCGGCACCAAAGGTTACGCAGATATATTCGTTTTTGCTGTCGTTTGCAAAACCAAAGCTTGCAATGCAGAAGCCTGATTGATTAACAAAGCCGGTTTTTCCGCCAATTATTGTTGCGGTTTGAGGTTCTGTTCCATACATACTTGAAAACAGTGTGCTTTGAAGCGTAATCCCCTCAGGATGATAATTGTTTTTGGCTGTGGTATAGGGATGTGCCATAAGCACCTGACGGCATATCTCATTATTCATAGCCGCCTTTAATATTACCGCCATATCCGATACGGTGGAATAATGGTTTTTATCGTAAAGACCTGTTACATTGGTGAAGTTTGTGTTTTTAAGGCCTAAATCCTTAACCTTTTTATTCATTAGCTTTACAAATGTTTCTTCGCTTCCTGCTATTTTGTATGCAAGACCAAGTGCCGCATCAGCGCCTGAGGGAAGTATCGTTCCGTAAAGCAGGTCAGTCATAGTTACCTGTTCTCCAACCGAAAAGCCTGCGGCGGTGGCTTCTGCTAAGTATGCCTTATCGGTAATCTCACGTGTCATTGTAAAGGTTTCGGTATAATCGGTAATATTTTCCGCAGCGACCAAAACAGTCATTATTTTGGTGGTGGATGCAGGGGAGGTGCGCTCATTGTGAGAGCGTGCCAAAATGGCGTTGTTTGTTTTAAGGTCAACCATTATTATATGCTTACTGCCGATTGCTTCTCCGGGGTCTTTGGTGGCGGCAGTTATTTTTGCAGGTGTATACGGATTTTTAATTACGGGGGTTGTGGTGTTTGCGGGGTTATTTTTTGTGTCTTCAACGGCGGGGTCGTTTGCACCGTCTAAAACTAAGGCAACAGAAATAACGGTGATTATTAAGGCAATAAACACCGCAGTAAAAGCTAACATTTTTCTTGAAACCGCCTGTCTTTTAACTGCAGATGAACGCTCTTTTGGCGGATAGGTTTCTTTTGGTTTGTTTATTTGTTCGGCAGTTTCGTTTTTGCGTTCAAGCTCACGAAAATAATCGCCGTAGTCTTTATTATAAAAATTTTCTGACATATTACACCCTAAAAAAAGTATTATATTATCATTATACTACATATTGCGCCGATTTTCCACAAAATTTCTAATAATTTACAAAATATATATATTTAACATTGGTATAAACTGTAATTTTTTTAACAGAATAATCTTTGGGTGTTGTATTTATGATGTCGGTATGGAAAGAAAATTCTGTAATTCCAAAATTTGAAAAGCTTCAAGGGGATATAAAAACTGATGTTTTGGTAATAGGCGGTGGCATAACAGGAATACTTACCGCTTATTTTTTGAGAAAAAGCGGTGTGAAATATGCCTTGGTTGAAAAGGGCAGACTGTGTGAATGTACCACAAAAAATACCACTGCAAAAATCACCTTTCAGCACGGACTTATATATGATAAACTGCTTGAAAATCACGGCGTTTTGGGCGCACAAATGTATTTATATGCAAATGAGCAGGCATTTAAAAAATATGCCGAGCTTTGCAAAGATATAGATTGTGATTATGAGGTAAAGGATAATTATATCTATTCGTGCAGTAACCGTGCAAAGCTTGAAAATGAGGTTTCGGCACTTGAAAAAATAGGATTTTCGGCACAGCTTTGTGAAAATCTCACTCTGCCTTTTAAAACAAAGGGTGCTGTTTGTTTTAAAAATCAAGCACAGTTTAATCCGCTTAAATTTTTAAGTGTAATTGCTAACGGCCTAAATATATATGAAAACACCTTTGTGCGTGAGCTTATTGGAACAACAGCAATTACCGATAATGGTAAAATATATGCTAAAAAGGTTATTGTAACAACTCATTTTCCTTTTATAAATAAACATGGCAGTTATTTTTTAAAGCTCTTTCAGCACCGTTCTTATGTTTTGGCACTTAAAAAAGCACCGAATTTAAACGGAATGTATGCAGACGAAAATTTAAAGGGGCTTTCTTTCAGGAATTATTCGGATATGCTGTTGTTGTCAGGTGGTGCTCACAGAACGGGAAAAACGGGTGGAAATTGGAAAGAATTAAGGCAGTTTGCGGCTGAAAATTTCCCGGATTCACAAGAAAAGTATTTTTGGGCAACACAGGATTGTATGAGTCTTGACGGTATACCTTATATAGGTAATTATTCTAAAAATACACCTAATCTTTATGTTGCAAGCGGATTTAACAAATGGGGAATGACATCTGCAATGGTGGCGGCTTGTATTTTAACCGATGCCGTTTTAGGTGTGAAAAATGATTATTCCGAAATTTTTTCTCCGTCAAGAAATATAATAAAGCCTCAGCTTTTTATAAATGGTTTGGAATCTGCGGCAGGGCTTATATCGTTTTCAAAAAAACGCTGTCCGCATTTAGGTTGCGCACTTAAATGGAATTCTGCAGAGCACACTTGGGATTGTCCCTGCCACGGCTCAAGATTTGAAAAAGACGGTAGGGTTATTGATAATCCCGCAAATGGCAATCTTAAAATTTAATTTTTTTATCTATTCAATAAAATTTTTGTTGACATTCGGCAGTGGTATAGGTTATAATCTTAAAATGATAGGCTGTGTATAAGGGGGAAGTTCCGATTAAAGAAAACGGAATTTAAGTACCCACAGCCGGAAGTCTTTTAGTAAGGAGGGTTTTAAGTTGAAAAGAACATATCAGCCTAAGAAGCTTCACCGCAAAAAAGAGCATGGCTTTTTAAAGAGAATGGCAACGGCAAACGGCCGTAAGGTGCTTAGCCGCCGCAGAGCAAAGGGAAGAAAGCAGTTGACCTACTAAAAGCCACTTCCATGTGGCTTTTCCTTTTGGTGCGGATAATTGTTTAATTTATTTTAACTTTTTAGGGAATTGCCCTTCCGCATAATAGAAAGGTAAAAAAAATGCAAGTTTTCGAAAAGCTCAAACAAAATTACGATTTCAGGCGGCTCTACCGTAAAGGAAAAACATTTGTTACCCCGTATTTTGTGCTATACACCCATAAAGGGCGTAAGGGGAAGATCCGCCTTGGAATCACAGCGGGAAAAAAACTTGGTTGTGCGGTACAGCGTAACCGTGCAAAAAGGGTTTTATATGCCGCATTCAGTCAAAGTATTAAAAACATTACATTAGGCAATGATTTTGTGGTTGTTGCCAGAACAAAAATTCTTGATGTAAAGAGCACCGTTGTCAAATCGGTGCTGATGACACAGTTGGAAAAAGCAGGTTTAATAATTTATGAAACTTCCGTACCTGCAAATATAGGGTGTTGTGATGAAACCGGTCAGTAATTTTTTTATTAAACTGATAAAGGGTTATCAAAAATACATTTCTCCCTCAAAAATCCCATGCTGCCGCTTTACGCCGAGTTGCTCGGCATACGCTATTGAAGCCATACAGGTTCACGGCTGTATTAAGGGGATTTTACTTGCCGTTTGGCGGATTCTCCGGTGCAATCCGTTATGCAAAGGCGGCTATGACCCTGTGCCGGAAAAAAGAAAAAAATAACCATTGATGTTTTTGGCATCTGAATGGATGGTGTAAATAAAATGCAAGGTCTATTTAATATTATTAATATTCCGTTTGGATATTTAATGCGTTTTCTTGCAATGATATTCAACGGTAATTTTGCAGCAGCGGTATTTTTTTTCACACTTATCATAAACTTAATTCTTATACCGCTAACCCTTAAAAGCCAAAAGTCCACCGTTCAGCAAACACGCATTAAGCCTAAGCTTGATGAACTTAAAAAGCGTTACGGTGATGATAAACAGCGTTATAATCAGGAAATGCAGAAGCTTTATCAGGCAGAGGGTGTTTCCATGGGCGGCGGTTGTTTGCCAATGATATTGCGTCTTGTTTTGATGATGAGTATTTATTATCTCATCATGGCTCCGCTTACCTATCTTGCAAATGCCGATGCTTCATTGATAACAGAAGCTGCAAAGGCTGCAAAATTGAATTCTGCCAACACAAGCTATGAGCTTCAGCTCGTTAGCTGGTTGCGTGATAATCCCAATTCCTTCCCTGCACTTCAGGAAAGCCTTAAAAGTATAGATCTCACTCTTTTTGGTCTTGATCTTACCCAAACACCTAATTTTTCGTTTGACTTTTCTAAGGCACAGGCAATTTGGGCTATTCCGATAGGTGCATTCTTGGCTCAAATGCTTACAAGTATTGTTTCTATGAAGATGAATAAGCGCAATAATCCTGAAGCCCCCACAATGGCAGGTATGATGCTTACAATGCCGCTTATCTCACTGTTTATAGGTTTTGGTTTGCCCGGCGGTGTTGGTTTCTATTGGATATGCTCGTCACTTATCGGCGGCTTTATTCAGGTTGGTGTTCAGTATTTTTACGGCCCGTTTAAAATGCTTTCAAAAGAGCGTGCTAAGGAAGTTGCCGCCCGTTGTGATTTTGAAGCAACACAGCTTAAAAAGCTGGGGGATATTGAAGAAAGTTTAGAAGAATAAGGAGGATTTCCCTTGATTAAGGAAGCAAAAGCTACCGGTTTAACCGTTGAGGAAGCTAAGGATAAAGCTCTTGCGCTTTTGTGTGCAGGAGAAAATGATGATGTACAGTTTGATGTAATTTCACAGCCTAAAAAGAAGTTTTTAGGGCTTTTCGGCGGTGCTCCTGCTGAGGTTCGTGTTTATGTAGAGGTTCCGGATGAAAAACCGAAAAAGAAATTTAATAATAAACCTGTAAAGTCGGCTGAAAATAAACCTAAGAAGGTTGAAAACAAAAAAGCTGAGGTAAAAACTGAAGTTAAGGCAGAAGCTAAAAAGGAAACAGTGGTTGAGGCAAAGGCAGAAAAAGTTGCTGAAAAGCCGCTTTCCAGTGTAGCAGATGATTTTAAGGATACAGTAGATGTTGAAACCTTACCGGCTGATTCTCCCGCTGTTAAGGCAGTTCAGTATTTACGAACCATTTTAAAGCAATTTGGATGTAATGAAATAAGTGCAAAGGTGGCTTTGCGTGAAAACGGTGCATTTATCGTGCTTGACGGTGAGGATTTGAGTGCGGCAATCGGTCACCGTGGTGAAACACTTGACGCATTACAGTACCTTACAGGTCTTGCCGCTAATGATGGTGGCGGATATTATAAGGTATCACTTAATATAGGAAACTACCGTGAAAAGCGTGAGCAAACCCTTATTGCTTTAGCAAATCGTGTAAGTGAACAGGTTGTTCGCACAGGTCGTAGCCGCAGTTTGGAGCCTATGAATCCTTATGAGCGCAGAATAATTCATACTGCTGTTCAAGGTATTGAAGGCGTTGTTTCAAATTCCATAGGCGAAGGTTCTTCCAGAAGAATCGTTATTTATCCCGAGGGTGGCGATATGAGACCTCCAAGAGGCAGATCCAATGACCGCCGCAGAGGTGGAAACAGGGGTCGTAACGGAGGCAGAGACCGTTTACGTAACAGCAATGTTGTAAATGCACCTGCTCGTGAGCCTAAGAAGGATACAGATCTTCCGCTTTACGGAAAAATCAACTGATTAAAAGGAGCTGTCCATAAAACAATATGGGGTGCAGCTCCTTTTTTGTGGGATAATAAAAAATGGATGATAAGCAAGATATAAAAAATATGAATGTAAGCTCTGAGCTTAGTAAAGCGGCAAAGTTTATGGAGGCCACAAAGCCTTTCACAAAGCTTATGATGCAGTATCGCTGTGCTATGCTTGAGGTTAAAACCAAGCTGGATGTGCTTGACGCTGAGCTTTCTTTGGAAAGCGAACGCAATCCCTTTGAATCAATAAGCTGTCGTATTAAAAGCCCTATGAGCATTTTTGAAAAACTCAGCCGTAAAAACTTTCCTTTAACGGCAGAGTCAATCGAAAAAAACATCTTTGATGTTGCAGGGGTTAGAGTAATATGCTCATTTCCATCAGATATTTATCGCATTGCAGAAAAGCTTGCTTTGCAGGATGATATTCGTGTGGTGGAGCGTAAGGATTATATTAAAAATCCAAAGCCAAACGGTTATCGCAGTTTGCATCTTATCATAGAAGTGCCGATTTTTTTATCCGATGAAAAGAAGCACATGATGGTAGAGGTTCAGTTTCGCACCATTGCAATGGATTTTTGGGCAAGTCTTGAGCATAAGGTAAGGTATAAAAAGCAGCTTGCCTGCGGTGCTGAGAAAATAGCTGATGAGCTTAAAGAGTGTGCCGATGAAATAGGTGCTATTGATATTCGTATGGAGCATATACGTGACCGTATTGAAGAGCTTAATAATAAATTAGAGGAAATTTAAGTTTATTTTTTGAGAGGAGCCGGAACAGTGTCTTTAAAACAGGAAATTGACCGTAGACGAACTTTTGCGATAATTTCGCACCCGGACGCCGGTAAAACAACATTAACAGAAAAACTTCTTTTATACGGAGGTGCAATTCAAACTGCAGGTTCCGTTAAGGGTAAGGCTACCGCAAAGCACGCCGTATCTGACTGGATGGATCTTGAAAAACAGCGTGGTATTTCCATTACATCATCGGTAATGCAGTTTGAGTATGATGGTTATTGTATTAATATTCTTGATACTCCCGGTCATCAGGACTTTTCTGAGGATACCTATCGTACTTTGATGGCGGCTGATAGCGTTGTAATGGTTATTGATGCCGCAAAGGGTATTGAGCCTCAAACAAGAAAACTTTTTAAGGTTACGGCAATGCGCCATATTCCGATTTTTACCTTTATTAACAAGCTTGACCGTGAGGCACGTGACCCGTTTGAGCTGCTTGATGAGCTTGAAAAGGAATTTGGTATAGGCACCTATCCAATAAATTGGCCAATAGGTTGCGGTGTCAGCTTCAAGGGTGTTTTTGACCGCAACCGCCGTCAGATAATGGCATTTAATGAAATGCATCGTGGTCAGGAAAAGCTTCACGCTATTGAGTGTGATATTACCGATACCGAAAAGCTTACTGAACTTCTGGGACCTTATCAGAGTGATGAGCTTGTTGACCAGATAGAATTGCTTGACGGTGCAAGCTTTGAGTTTGACCTTGAAAAGGTGCGTAAGGGTGAATTAACGCCTGTTTTCTTTGGCTCAGCTCTTACAAATTTTGGTGTTGAGCCGTTTTTGGAATATTTTTTGCAGATGACCACCTCACCGCTTCCCCGTGTTACAAGCGGCGGCGATTCCGTTGATACTGATAATGATTTTTCGGCGTTTGTATTTAAAATACAGGCTAATATGAATAAGGCTCACCGTGACCGTATGACCTTTATGCGTATATGCTCAGGCAAGTTTGAGCGTGACCGTGAGTATTTGCATGTTCAGGGCGGAAAAACACTTCGTCTTTCACAGCCTCAGCAGATAATGGCAGATGACCGTCAGATAATAAATGAGGCTTATGCGGGTGATATTATCGGTGTGTTTGACCCCGGTATTTTTTCTATTGGTGATACCGTTTGTGCACCTAAAATGAATGTTGAGTTTGAGGGTATTCCCACCTTTGCTCCTGAGCATTTTGCTATGATAGAGCAGGTTGACTCACTCAAGCGTAAGCAGTTTGTAAAGGGTGTTGAGCAGATTGCTCAAGAGGGTGCAATACAGATATTCCACGAGCCTAATTCCGGTATGGAAAGGGTTATTGTTGGAGTTGTAGGTGTGTTGCAGTTTGAAGTGCTTGAGTACCGCCTTAAAAACGAGTATAAGGTAGATGTTCATAGAAATAACCTGCCTTATCAGTATATCCGTTGGATAAGAAACAAGGATATTGATGTGAAATCACTTAACCTTACCTCCGATACCAAGTGGGTACAGGACTTCAAGAATAATAACATTCTTATCTTTACAAGTGAATGGAATATTAATTGGGCACTTGAAAAAAATGAAGGACTTATTTTAGAGGACTTTAATAAGGGATAAACTAAAAAGCACTGACTTGCATTTTAAAACTGTAAGTCGGTGCTTTTTATGCTTGGACTAATTTAATGTATTATATTAAAATCAATACTTGTTATAAATGTTAATTATATTTTTTCCTGTGCGAACTGAATATTCAAACGCTTTGTAAGCCCCACCGTAATTATGCTGTATATTAAACACGACAATATCGCTATTATCTATCATCCATTTATTTCGTTCGTATATAGCCGATTTTGGGTGTATAAAGGCAAGTGATTCAGGAATTATAATATCATCATATTGTGAGGTATAGTATTCTTTGTTCTTGTTTAATTCTGAGGAGAAATATGGTTTAATAAGAAATAATTTAATATGTGGATACTTTTGTTTTAGTTTTTTTACTGAAGAGGTAAAACAGCTATCAAAAATACCCATGCCGCCTGTAATAAATATATTGATTTTTTTTGTAAGTATTAAGCTTTCAAGTGTTGAATTTAGTATATTCATATCCGGTTGTATATCACGATGTCCAAACGAACTGCATACATAGTTTTTCATTTATAAAACTCCACATCTAAAAAGTTTTTGATTGTAAAACTATAATATTATACAGTTTTCGATTACAAAACTCAAGTGTTGTAGAATATTTACCGAAAGAAAACTTACGGTAGGTGAATTTGATGTTCGATTTTGGGCTTAGAATAAGAAAACTTCGTGAACAACATAAATTATCTCAGGAACAGCTTGGTGAAAAAGTAGAAAGAAGTAAATCGGTTATAAGCAATTATGAAAATAATATAAAAATACCTCCACTTGAGATTTTGGTTAATTTAGCCGTTATCTTCAATGTATCTTTAGATTACTTGGTTGGCATAGATAAAAATGAAATGATTTCGATCGAAGGTCTCACCGATAATCAAAAAAAGATATTGCAAACAGTTGTATTTGAATTTAAAGATAAAGGAAGATATCGTGAAGGTCTTACAGAAAGGCAACAGGAGATATTAAACGGTTTAATTAAGGAGTTTTCAAAGAAAAAATAAAATTTTTAAAAAATCCTTAAAAAACATTTCGCAGTCCTTATTTTGGGACTGCGATTTTTATAAAATAAAAAATGTAAAAAGTACTTGACAAATGATTGAGTACACGCTATAATATAATTGTAACGAACAAATGTTCGGTGGAGGAAAAGCTATGAGTTTTGGAATGTTTATTACTACAGTATTAGAAATTGCGGCAGTTGTATTTGTTTTGTGGGCAGTATTTCATGAGGATCGTTTTGCGGCTTTTGAAAAGCGTATATTTGCCCGTATTCGTCGCAGCAGATTAAAGGTTGTACGTGGTGGTCGCACCAATTCAAACAAAATGGTTGGTAATCGTAAAGTTTTTTAATTGCACATAAAAACCTCTTTTTCAGGTTATGCTATTTATGAAAGGGAGGGATTGTGTATGCAAAAAAGTTCCAAAAATTTTGTTAAAGGCCTTGGTGCCGGAATGATTGCAGGTGCCACTGTAATTACTGTCGGCAAAATGATTTTGAAGGACCGTCAGAATATGACAAAGGGTTCCACAAAAATGGTTAAGGCTGTGGGGGAATTTGTTGACGGTGTTCAAACCCTTTTTAAATAATGGATTGTTTTAAGCTTTTCCCGGCGGTATTGCTCTGTCGGGAAAATTTTTACATAGCTTGGAGTTTGGTTTATGATATTAGTAGTTTGTATTGATGATAATGGCGGTATGATGTTTAATCATCGCCGTCAAAGCAGGGATAGGGCTGTTATTGATGATATTTTGAATAATGTTTCAAAATGTGTTAAAATATGTGAGTATTCCAAACCGCTTTTTGAAAATAGCGGCGGTGAGTATATTGTGGCGGAAAACTTTTTGGAAACTGCTGTTTTTGGGGATTGCTGTTTTGTTGAAAATTGCGGTATTGCCGATTACATAGATAAAGCTTCAAAATTAGTGGTTTATAAATGGAATAGGCGTTATCCCTCTGATTTTTCGCTTGATGTTGTGTTGTTCGATGATAGGTTAAAGCTTTGTGGAAGAACTGAGTTTAAGGGTAACTCTCACGAAAAGATAACTAAGGAGGTATATGAAATATGCGAAGAATAAAACTGCTTTTAAGCGTTATTTTAATTATTTCATTATTGCTCTGCGGTTGTGCAGATGAAAAGCCACAAGGCGGTAAAGCTGATTCAGATATAGTAACTCAAGAAAATATTTTAACGCTTGATAATATTCCGGATTACGATAATTCACCTTATGTTATATTATATGATAATGAGCCACAGTTTAAAAGTAATGAGCTAACCGTAGAATCTTTTGAAGATTATAGCCCGCTTGATAGTCTTGGCCGTTGCGGTGTAGTAATGGCGTGTATCGGTAGGGATATTATGCCCACTGAGGAGCGTGGCAATATAGGCTCTGTAAAACCCAGCGGTTGGGTTATGGCAAAGTATGATTTTGTTGATGGAAAATATCTTTATAATCGTTGTCATTTAATAGGTTTCCAGCTTACAGGTGAAAATGCCAATGAGTGTAATCTGATTACAGGCACAAGGTATTTGAATGTTGATGGTATGCTTCCTTTTGAAAATATGATTGCTGACTATGTTGAGGAAACGGGAAATCATGTGCTTTACCGTGTAACACCTGTGTTTGAGGGTGAAAACCTCGTTGCAAGCGGTGTTCAAATGGAGGCATATTCCGTTGAGGATAAGGGAGAAAGCATTTGCTTTAATGTTTATGCGTATAATGTTCAGCCGGGTGTTGAAATAAATTATCTTACGGGAGAAAGTAAGGCAAACGGTAATGCGGGAAATATAAGCGATTCTGCTGTTGGTCAAAAGTATATAGTAAACACTAATTCCAATAAATTCCATTATCCTGAATGTGGTTCGATTAAGGATATAAGTGAACAAAACCGCAAGGAATACACAGGAAATCGTGAAACACTTTTAAGTAACGGCTATTCCCCCTGCGGAAACTGCAAGCCGTAAATAAAAAAGAGGGACAGAAAAAGTGTGTTCTGTCCCTCTTTGGTAAAATTTATCTTTTTAAATGTGAGCCTGTCATTGTAATACCGGCAATAAGCGTACCCTTATTATCGGTAATTTCAATTTCATAAAAAACGGTGCTTCTGCCATCCTTTATAAGCCTGCTTTCGCCGTAGAGAATATCACCTTTAACGGGGTTGTAATAACAAATATTTCCCACAGTTGAAACGGTGAAAACATCTTTTTTAAAATTGGTTGCAACGGCAAAAACAAAATCGGCAAGAGTGAACATAACTCCGCCCATAGTGTGTCCCATTGCATTTTTGTGGCGGTTATCAAGCTTTAGACTGCATTTGGCGTAACCATCAGCCACAGCATCAATTTGTATTCCCGTAGCTTCGGTGGCATATAAGTCTTTTGAGAAAAATTTCCGTGCTGATTCAAGGTCTGTCATATAAATCCCTCCGATGATATTTTTACCTTAAATTTAAACTTCATTAAAAATTATTTATAAATCTTTTTCGTGCAGTACAACACCCTGTTCGCAAAGCTTTTTTTGCAAAAGCTTAACATCAAGTGTTGTGAAATCATCGGTCATAGAAGCGGCAGTACCTGCGGCTTCGCCTGTTACTGCACAGCATGGGATAACACGCATTATATCCCACATACTTTCGGTAACTGAGGTGCATCTGCCTGCAGTGATGAGATTTTTGATTTTGCTGCTGTAAAGCGTTCTGAAAGGAACCTCATAAACAGGACCTCGTTTTCTCCAATCGGATACCATTCCTATTGAATCTTCAAAATATGTATGCTCTTGCTTATCACTCAAATTATATTCGCCTATTATTTTACGGGTCATTCTTACCTGTGGTGTGGTGGCAATCGTTACAGGCCAGCATACACCGTTTTCTTTCTTTTTGCATACATCCTTTAAAATTTGTGCATGAGAAAGTATTGTAACCTTTGAAAGCTCTTTTGCGTCAATCCCCGTAAAACGGAGATCGTTTAACAGTGTAACATTATTTTGTCCGTTTTTCTGATCTTCGGGAATATCGCAAGCGCCCATGGTATTAAGCTTGTATACATTTTCTTCAACCGAATAATACCAAGCGGCAAGTATATTTCCCTGTTTAAAGGTATCGGTAGGAGCGCCTGCAAAATGTGCAATATCACAGTCTCCCGTGGCATCAACAACGCTTTTAACAGCTATTGCCTGACGGCCTGTTTTATTTTCTATAATTATATGCTTTATTTTTCCGTTTTGGGTTTCAGCTCCCACTGCATAGCTTCCGTAAAGGATTTCAACTCCTTCCTTTTCCAAAAGCTGTTCGGCAAGAATTGCAAAAAGCTGTGGGTTATAACGAACCTCAAACCGTTTATGTTTTTCTGTTCTGAGTTTGGGGTCATTGCTGTCAAGCCAGTTTTTTGGATAACCCGATTCAGCACCTAATGAGATTGAAAGCCTAAAAAGCTCCTCTGCAATTGAGAATGAAACCTGATGCCCCATACCATCACAGAGAGGTAGATATATTGTAACAATACCTGCGGTTCCTAAACCGCCAAGCATATACTGTTTTTCAAGTAAAATTACCCTTTTGCCGTTTCGTGCTGCTGCAAGAGCTGCCGAAATACCACCAAAACCGCCACCTGCTACCAAAACATCACATTCTTCTGTAACGGGTGTTTTAAGCTGTTCATAAACCGACATTTTATATTTTCCTCCGCCTCTTTTAGTTGAATTAATGATAACATTAAAAGCGGCGTGTGTCAATTAAGATATTACTTAAAAAAATAGTTGAAAATAATATATATGGGTGTTATAATTTAATCAAAGAAACTCACTTTTCACGGTAGTGTACATCTTGTTTACAAGAGGGAACGGCGAGTCGCCGTTTCGTTAGTTTTCTTGGGATAGCCATTTTGTTTAAAAAACAAAATGGCATTCTCCGCACATCGCTTCATCGACATTCAAATCACTTCGTGATTATCTACTGTCGACTTTAGCTATGTTCGGGGATTTTGTACCGTGAAAAGTGAGGATTTTTTACTCTTTAGGAGGGATTTTATGCTAATAAAGGGACAAAGCGTTACTTTTCATGCTGATGATATGCATTTTGTGAAAAAATTTGGCATAATGGAAGCAACTAATATGGTGTTAGACTTTGCAAGCACTTCAAATTTGCCCTTTGTTTATGATACATATCAGTTGGCATCACTTTTGCAGTTGCGTCGTAGCAGTATGTTTAAAATAGTCAGAAAATGTAATTCCTATTATCGTGATGTAGAATTAAAGAAAAATAATGGTAAGGTGCGTTATATTTCTGCTCCGCTTGATATTCTTAAATGGACACAAAAGTGCATACTTACAAATATTTTAGAAAAATATCCTGTTTCAAAATTTGCTACTGCCTATCGTAAGGGATTAAAGCTTGTTGATAATGCAAAGGTTCATACTTCAAAGAAATATATCTTAAAAATGGATCTTAAAGATTTTTTCCCAAGTATCGGTTTTGAACAGGTTTACAGCTGTGTTTTTAATACACGCCATTTTCCCAAGCAGATAGGTGTTATTCTCACATCATTTTGCTGCAGAAACGGTGTTTTGCCTCAGGGTGCACCAACTTCTCCCGCAATTTCAAATATTGTAATGCGTAATTTTGATGATATTTTCGGTGCTTGGTGTGAAAAACAGGGCTTTTCATATACACGATACTGCGATGATATAACCGTTTCGGGTAATAAATCGCTTTATGTTGCTTTTGTAAAGGCAAAGGCAATGCTTGAAAAAATGGGATATGAAATTAATACTAAGAAAACCCACTTTTTAACAAATGCCTCCTGCCAAACTGTTACAGGACTTACCGTAAATGAAAGGGCAAGAATTCCTTCGGATTACCGCCGTAATTTGCGTCAGGAAATATATTATGCCCAAAAGTTTGGTGTAAAGGATGCGGTAATGCGTGCAAACCGTGAGGAGTATATTGTTGACGGTAAGGTTGATGAGCATAGATATATTTCTCATCTTGAGGGTAAGGTGCAGTATATACTGCAGATAGAGCCTGAAAATGAATACTTTAAAAAAGCGTTAAAAACGGTGCAAAATTTAAGGCCTTTGGGCAATTTTTAGCTAAAAATTAAGATAGTATTGATTGACTTATCTAAAATGATATGTTATAATAAAACAAATATTAATTCTTTGGAGGAAAAAAGAATATGAAACATATTATTACTCTTAACACTAAGAATCTTTGTGAAAGCGCTAAAAACGGCGGTTGCGGCGAATGCCAAACATCCTGCCAGTCTGCTTGCAAAACCAGCTGCGGTATTGCTAATCAGCAGTGTGAAAAAGCTGAGCAGAAGTAATTAAATTACATGCAATTTAAAGCCGCTTGGGATAACTCTCCTTAGCGGCTTTTTTGCGATATAGGGGATTTTTAAAATGATACATTGTTATAAACTTGCAGGACTTAATATAGTGCTTGATATTTTTTCGGGTTCGGTTCATGTGGTGGATGAGGTTGCATACGATATTATTGAAATGTATGAAAATAAAACCGAAGAACAAATCATTGATGAAATACTTGAAAAATATGCCGATAATAATGAGGTTACAAAACCTGAGATTGAGGAATGTATTGCTCAGATTGAGCAGTTAAAGCAGCAGCATAAGCTTTTCACGGAAGATACTTTTTCTTCAATGGCAAATACCTTAAAGCAAAAAACTGCCGGTGTTGTAAAAGCGCTTTGTATGCATGTTGCTCACACCTGTAATCTTAACTGCTCTTATTGTTTTGCAAGTCAGGGAAAATATCAGGGCGAACGTGCTGTTATGAGTTTTGAGGTTGGCAAGCGTGCACTTGATTTTTTGATTGAAAATTCTGGTAGCCGCCGCAATCTTGAGGTGGATTTTTTCGGCGGTGAGCCGCTTATGAATTTCGATGTGGTAAAACAGCTTGTGGCTTACGCCCGTGAAAGGGAGAAGCAGGCAAATAAAAATTTCCGTTTCACCCTTACTACCAACGGTGTTCTTATAGATGATGATGTTATAGATTTTGCTAACCGTGAAATGAGTAATGTGGTTTTAAGTCTTGATGGCAGAAAGGAAATTCATGACCGTTTCCGTGTTGATTATAATGGCGTTGGAAGCTGGGAAAAAATAGTTCCCAAATTTCAAAGGCTGGTAGAAAAACGAGGCAATAAGAATTATTATATGCGTGGCACATTCACCCACGCAAATCCTGATTTTTTAAAGGATATTGAGGAAATGCTTTCTTTGGGCTTTACTGAGCTTAGTATGGAGCCTGTGGTATGCGCTGCAGATGACCCCTCTGCACTGACCGTTGAAGATATGCCTATAGTGATGGAGCAGTATGAAAAATTAGCTCAGCTTATGCTTGCAAGGAAACGTGAAGGCAAGCCCTTTACTTTCTATCATTATATGATTGACCTTTCGGGAGGACCTTGTATTTATAAGCGTGTTTCGGGTTGCGGTTCGGGTACGGAATATATGGCGGTTACTCCGTGGGGTGACCTTTATCCCTGTCACCAATTTGTTGGTGAAGAAAAGTTTAGATTAGGCTCTGTTTTTGAGGGTGTTACCCAAAAGGATGTTCAGGAGGAATTTGCCTCTTGCAATGTTTATTCCCGCGAAGAATGTAAGGACTGCTGGGCAAAGCTTTACTGCTCAGGCGGATGTGCGGCAAATGCTTACCATGCAACAGGCTCTGTTAAGAGAATTTATGAGTACGGATGTGAACTTTTCCGTAAGCGTATGGAATGTGCAATTATGATAGAAGCGGCGGCTTCCTTGGAATGATGAATACTCCAATTTGTGATTTTGTGAAAAAATATGCCTCCAAAGGCAAAATCCGTCTTCATATGCCGGGACATAAGGGGAAGAATATAATAGGCGGCGAAATGCTGGATATTACCGAAATTGACGGTGCGGATGTGCTTTATCATTCTAACGGTATTATAAATCAAAGCCAACAAAACGCATCAAAGCTTTTTGGTACTAAAAGAACTGTTTATTCGGTTGAGGGTTCATCTCTTTGTATCAGGGCAATGGTTTATCTATCACGAATATACGCCGAAAGCAATGGGCAAAGAGCTCATATTTTAGCGTTTCGTAATGCACATAAAAGCTTTATTTGTGCGGCGGCACTTTTGGATGTAGATGTTACCTGGCTTTTCCCTGAAATAACGGAGGGGCTTGCAAGCTGTAAAATAACGGCACAAAGGCTTGAAGAGAAAATTTGCAAAATGTCGCAAAAACCCACTGCCGTTTTTATAACAAGTCCCGATTATCTTGGCAATATAGCTCCAATTAGCGAAATTTCTGCTGTTTGCCGTAAATATGGAGTGCTGTTATTTGTTGATAACGCACACGGTGCATATCTTAAATTTTTACCCCAAACACTTCATCCAATGGATTTGGGGGCAGATGTTTGCTGTGATTCCGCACATAAAACATTACCCTGCCTTACAGCAGGAGCTTATTTGCATATTTCGCACACATCTCCCGCAATTTTGGGTGAAATGGCTGAAACGGCAATGTCACTTTTTGCAACAACCAGCCCGTCATATCTGTGTTTACAGTCATTGGATGCATTAAATGCTTATCTTGATGGGGATTTTTCAAAGGAGCTTCAATCTTTTTGCAAGCGGGTAGATGCTTTAAAGCAAAAGCTTGAAAATATGGGGTATGTGCTTGTGGGGGATGAGACTTTAAAGCTTACTTTTTCCACAAAGCCTTACGGTTATACCGGTCAACAGTTTGCCGAAATATTAAATGAAAACGATATGGTTTGTGAATTTTATGATAACGATTATGTTGTTTTAATGCTTTCTGTGCAGCTTTCGGATGACATATTTGAAAAAATTGAGCAAGCTCTTGCAAAAATACCGCCAAAAACACCGCTTTGCTCAAATTTTCCTAAAATTGCAATTCCACTAAAAAAAATGAGTGCAAATAAGGCAATGCTTTCTGTGAGTGAAGAGCTGGATGTTAAGGACTGCCTGGGTAGAATAATGGCTTCTCCCACAGTTAGTTGTCCTCCTGCAATACCTGTTGTTGTGTGTGGTGAGGAAATAGATGCCACCGCAATAGAGGTATTTCATTACTACGGAATTGAAAAATGCAGTGTAGTATTATCAAAAGAATAAATTTAAAGGAAATAAGTTAATGACCGAAATTAAAAGATATACCCTTTTGGATATTTTGCGTGGAATGTCTGTAATATCAATGATTTTTTACCATGCTATGTGGGATATTGTAAATATTTTCGGTGTAAGGGCGGATTGGTTTTATTCACCTATGTCGGTGGTGTGGCAGCATAGTATACGCTGGGGCTTTGTGTTGCTTTCGGGTTTTTGCTGGTCTATGGGTAAAAATAAAGTTAAGCGTGCTCTTATTGTGCTGGCGGATTCGGTTATAATAAGCATTGTTACAGCGGTTTTTATGCCGCAAAATTTTATTTTGTTCGGTGTGTTAAGCTTTATCGGCACAGCAATGCTTTTAACAGTTTTAATCAGCCGCTTTTTCAAAAAGATAAATCCTTATATGGGGATGCTTTGTTGTGCGGTCTTGTTTATCTTTTTGTTTTCCGTTAATGATAAGGCGGTTGGGATATGGAATATAAAACTGTTTTCTCTGCCTGCATGGCTTTATCGTAATTATTTTACCGCTTATTTAGGCTTTCCTCACGATGACTTTTATTCACCCGATTATGTGCCTGTTTTTCCGTGGATATTTATGTTTTGGATGGGGTATTTTTTGTATCATATCTTCAAGAGAAAATGCCTATTAAATCATCTTTCTTATTTTAGAATAAAACCAATGGAATATATCGGCAGAAATTCACTTATAATATATATGGTTCATCAGCCGATAGTGTATGTGATACTATATCTTTGGTTTGCGTATTTTTAAATTGTTCAAAAAAACTTTAATTATCGGTAATTGACTTAAAACAAGTTTAATGGTATAATATTAAAAACAAAATAAAAAGTATAACTTTTTAAGTTTGGAAGGAGAATGTTTTATGAATTCTTGGGCTAAATTAGGTTTGTTTGCAGCAGGTCTTGCAGTAGGTGCTGTTGCAGTAAAGTTATTAGATAGCGAAAAAGGCAAGGAATTGCGTGAAAAGGCTGTTGAAAAGGTTAAGGAAACTGCGGGCCAGGTAAAGGCTAAGTTTACAAAATCTGATGACGGTGCTACCATTATCATTGATGATGATTTTGATGATGAAGTAATTTCACTTGATGATTAATTGGTTTTTTGGTGCGGACGGGGTGAAACTTCGTCCGCATTAAAATAAATAGCATTGTTTTGTAAAAAATGCTTGACAATTCTGCAACTTTTACTTATAATAGATTAGTCACCAAAAGTATTGGTGTAATAACGATACGGAGATGTCGCCTAGTCCGGTCGAGGGCGCACGATTGGAAATCGTGTAACTGCTACAAACAGTTCGAGAGTTCGAATCTCTCCATCTCCGCCAAAAAACGGTAGATTCCGATAGGAATCTGCCGTTTTCAATTTAATCCACCCTTTCGAGTGGGTGGATTAAATTTCACTTTTCACTCTTTTTTCGAAACTTGTCTTTTTTTAAGTTATAAGCAAACTTTTAAATTGCCCTTTAATTATGTACCGCAAACGGGACGCCGTTTGCGGTATTATTATATAGTAAGGAAGTGGTAGCTTGTTTAGCACGGTAACGGATACATTTTTAAGCATTGTGGGAGTGGCTATTTTATTGGTTTGTGCAAATACGGTGTTTTCGGGTATATTCAATTCCGTAATTCTCAATAAAATAATTAGTTATATTTCTCTTATCTTGTTTGTTGTGTTTTTTATAGCGGGACTTATTTTTGGAAAAGAAAATGAGGATGTTTTTTATATTTCGTTTTTAATTTTCCTTTTGTTATGCGGTGTTATATTTTTACTGTACGGCTTAAAGGCTTTGAAAAAATCAATAAGTGAGGCTATACAAATATATGAAATTGAAAAACGCTGCCGTAGCTGTGAGTTTTTTGAAGAGTGTGAGGAGTGCTTTTTAAAGGACTGTCCATGTTACATTGAAGCATCCTTTGAAGAAGCAGAATATGATGTTGAATAATCATTAAAAAATAGTAAAGCAGAAAAAGCTATAATTTTGAGCTTTTTCTGCTTTTGATTTCTAACCGCTTTTAAAGCGGTTTTATTTTTTTAAAAAGGTTCACTATTCAAGAAAGATTTGCTTTATATTAAGAATCTCCTCTGCTGTAACACCGATTGATAAAAGATAATTTTCCGCTTTTTTCTGAATTGTGGCACCTTCAAATGATCTAAGGGTTGAAATCATTGTTGCCAATTCGGTTTGTTTTACCTCCTTGTGATACATTGCCGAAAGCTCATAATCACGAATAAGGTCATTTTCGCTCAAACCGAGAACTGCTTCAAGTAAATAACAAATGGTTCCTGTGCGGTCAAGACCGTATGTACAGTGCATATATATAGGATAATTATCTTTATTTGCAAGCTGTGAGAATATATTCTTTACCGAAGGCTGAACCTCAGGATTAAAGATTTGGCTGTATTGCGGAGAAGAAATATAAATATGCTTAACATTCATTCCAAGTGCATTGATTCCGTTTGGATTATCGGATGCAGGGCGAAGATCCAATTCGGTTTTGATTCCCAAAACGGTAAGCATTTCATTTACACCTTTTTGGGTGATTTTGTAATCAGGATTCATTGCACCATCTAATTCACTGCCTCTGAAAAGAAGACCCTGCTTTATTGTTTTACCGTTTGTTGTGGTCCATCCTCCAATATCTCTTACATTTACAGCACCGTCAATATCAAGCATTCTTGGCGTATTTGCGGTGACAAATGAACCCTGAGAGCTGAGCTGCTGACCATTAGAAAGGGTTAGTGTTATGCGGTAATAGTATTGAGTATTGACCTTTAGTGAGTAAACCTCAACATAGGTTTCATCAGCTTTTAGATTAAACATCCGTGATGAGTAAAAGGAAGGGGTTTCGGAAACTTCTATTACAGAACCAACGATGTTACAACCAAGCGGTATACCGTCAACATCATAAAAAAGCTTTACGGGAAGTCCCTTATCAAGACGCCCGCTTAATTTGTAATCATTGTATAATCCCTTTAAATCGCCGTCATATTTTGGAGATAAATACTCTTCAACAGCAGGGGATACAAGCGAAATACTTTCCGTAAACAGCGGTAATTTAAGCTGAATGGAAGAATCCAGCGTATCAATGGTAGTGCCGTTGTCAGAGCTTTGCGTATCGTAAGGGGTTTGATTATCAAAAATAAGCGCCCAAGAAATTAAAGCCAAAGCCAAAAGCAGTATTATAAGCAGTGTAATAAGCCTTTTGCGATATTTTTTTACAAATTTTTTAAACTTTTTCTTTTTCCCATTACTATTATTGCTGGTACTGCTTCGGCGGTGGGAATGATGTGAATGGGAATGTGAATGAGGCTGATAATGCGAAGCCGATAGAATATCCATTTCGTCAACATTTGCACCAGAGCCATCATCTTCAATAATTATCTTTTCATCTTCCATGATTTGGGGTCATCCTTTCGCAAGCTTAGGAGCTTTGAAGAAGTGTTTTATAAATTCAATTATAAGTATTATTGCAATCATAATTAAAAAACCAAGCATTACACCGCAGAAATCAAGCACAATATCCTGCGTTGAGCTTGACCTATCGGAAAAGCTTTGTATATATTCATCAGTTACCGCAATGGCAAGCGCATAAAATAAGCCATAACCGTAAAGATTTATTTTAAGCTTTTTAAGTGAATACGATAGACAAACAATTGCCATTCCCAATGCGGCAAACTCAATTATATGTGCTTGTTTTCTGAATGTTAGCCAATCGTAATTATTTGAGGAGGCCTTTTCGTCAGTTGCGGTTCTTGTCATTATTTCAGAGAAAAATGTACTGTCATTAATTGAGTCACTATGGCTTTTAGAGGAATTATAAAAGATAAACAGTGTTATCAAAATTACAGCCAATGCCGATAGTATTATATAAATGATATTTTTGTTGATTTTCATATTTTCAATCCGGTTTCGTGTGATTAACGCTTTTTATTCTTTAATTCATTTAAAATCAATTTAGATTCTTGTATTAAAAACTTAGGGTTAAGGCCTCTTAAAAGCAGACGGTTATTCTCTTTCAAGGGTTTAAAAATAAATCCAAAAACAAAATTGATGATAATTTGTGTGAGTAATGAAGCGGTTGCCGCACCAACTGCTCCAAAAAACGGTATCATAGCAGCATTAAGTGCTACATTAAACAACACTCCCGATAGATTAATAAGCGGTAAATATTTTTGTTTTTCTTCTGCAAGCAACCAGATGTTTCTGATAGAGCCCATATAAGAAAAGGCGCAATACCAGGTGAGTATTTGTAAAACAGGTACCGCACAGGTATAATTTTTTCCAAAAAGAATATTAATTATTAAACCTGCCAATACTGTAAATACAGCACTTTGTGCTAAGGATAGATATGTAATTATACTGTAAAGCCGAGATGTATTTTTTTCAAACTCAGCAGAATTTTCTTTTTTAGATGATAATATAAGCGGACGAAAAGAGTCTATAATTGCGGTGTATACAAATTGTACCACACCCGCACAGGTTATTGCCGCTGTATAATAACCGTTTTCGGTTTTACCTGATATATTAGTAAGCATAATATGGTCTGTGTTTTGAAAAATGGTTACCATTAAGCCTGATAAAATGTAATGCTTACTTTTATTAAGCATTTTTTTAGCTCTCACATACGAAAAGCTAAAAAATTGTTTTCCTTTTTTGAAATATATAATAATTAACGCAATTCCGATAATTCCGTATTCTATTGAATGAGAAAGGGCAAACCAATATATGTTTTTGCCTGTAACAAGTAAAAATATTTTATAGATTGAAACTATTACATAAGCTCCCAGCATTGCAAGGGAGGAATATTTTGAAAGTAGTTTATACTGAAACCAATATTGCACCATTTCAAGTGCAGCAAAGAATATAGATGTGCTGTAAAGCACACAAACAATTATTGTTTCGGTTTCGCCGAATTTTGTAGCAAAAGCAACACCGGTAACACCAAGCATACACAGCATACTTGTGAAAACGCTCATTAAAACCGATGTTCCCATGATTTCTCCTTCTTTTTCAGGGTCTTCAAGGAGTTCATGTACCAATATTGCATTAAGTCCCAATTTCATAACCGGCATAAAAAATGCCACAATGCTTGCCGCATAATTTATAAGTCCGTAATTTGAAGGGCCTAAATATCTTGCGGAAATCATACCGATTAAAAGTTGTATGATAGATTGTGCAATTTTGCAGGCTATAATCCATTTTGCATTTTTTAAAGCTTGTTTTGTTTTCATTTAACTCACTTTAGTAAATCCCACCGATTGCTCGGTGGGATTTACCTCCTAAAATTTAGCCAACTATTTGACCTAATTCATTAAATGTATAGGTTTGTTCAACAAGTAATCCGTTACCACGCCAAACATGATAATCTCTATTAGTTACTAATTCACCATTATATGCAGAGAAGTAGTAATATCCGTCATAGAAGAACAATCCCTTTTCAATGCCCTTACCGTTTTCATAGTAGTATAAGCCGTCTTCTTTTTCTACGATACCGTTAAGCATCTTACCATCTGCACCAAACTCATAAGTACCGGTGGGAAGGTCACAGCTTGTTTTATAAGCTTTATAAACTCTGCTTGTAACAAGCTTACCTCTGTAAAGTGCAAAGTAGTAATTTCCTTCGTATTCAAAGAGACCCTTTTCAATGCCTACGCCATTTTCATAGTAGTATAAGCCGTCTTCTTTTTCTACGATACCGTTAAGCATCTTACCATCTGCACCAAACTCATAAGTACCGATGGGAAGGTCACAGCTTGTTTTATAGGCTTTATAAGTTCTGCTTGTGATAAGCTTACCTCTGTAAAGTGCAAAGTAGTAATTTCCTTCGTATTCAAAGAGGCCTTTTTCAACGCCTACACCGTTTTCATAGTAGTAAAGCACGCCATCCTTATCAACAATACCGTTAAGCATCTTACCGTCTGCACCAAATTCATAGGTGCCGTTGGGAAGGTCACAGCTTGTTTTATAGGTTTTATATACTCTGTTTGTGAGCAATTTGCCCTGATAAAGAGCGAAATAATAATTGCCTTCAAATTCGAAAAGACCCTTTTCAATGCCCTTACCGTTTTCATAGTAGTAAAGCACGCCATCTTTATCAACAATACCCTTTAGCATTTTGCCATCTGCACCAAATTCATAACGACCGTTAGGAAGATCACAGCTGGTTTTATAGGTGCTGTATGCTCTATTGGTGATAAGCTTGCCTTGATAGAGAGCAAAGTAATAATTTCCGTCAAATTCGAAAAGACCTTTTTCAACGCCCTTACCGTTTTCATAATAGTAAAGAATACCGTCTCTTTCAATAATACCGTTTATCATCTTTCCTTCGGCATCAAATTCATAATGACCATTAGGAAGATCACAGCTGGTTTTATAAGTGTGGTATACTCTGTTGGTGATAAGCTTGCCTTGATAGAGAGCAAAGTAGTAGTTGCCATCTACCTTAACAAGACCTTTTTCAACACCCTTACCGTTTTCATAGTAGTAACGAACACCATCAATTTCAACGATTTCACCCTCAGAGCTTGAACCTACCATTTTACCGTCTTCACCGAAAATATAGGTTCCCTTAGGCATATCGCAATTTGTTGCCCATGCATACAGAGTTTTGTTGGTTATTACTTTACCGCCACTCTGAGCAAAGTAGTATTCGCCATCTACCTTAACAAGGTATTTTTCAGCTCCCTTACCATTTTCATAGTAGTATTTTATTCCGTTAATCTCTACAATTTCTCCGTTAGGATTGGAGCCAAGCATCTTACCGTCTGCTCCAAATGTGTAAGAGCCTTTAGGCAAATCACAATTGGTAGAAGCGGTATATAAGGTTTTATTGGTAACAATTACACCGTTGTAAACTGTGTAATAGTAATCTTCGCCAACCTTTATAAGATGCTTTTCTGTTGCGATACCTTCTTCAAAGTAGCGGAGTTCGCCATTAATATCAAAGATACCATTGAGTTTTACGGGAGTAGTGCCGTCAGGTCCAAAATCGTACCATGTGGTTGGCATAGCCGGTGCACTGTGATAGTTGATACCTTCACAACGGTATCCGTTTCTGAAGAAGTAATCAATACCGTCAATGTTGTACCAGCCCTTAATATAATAGCTGGGGCCGTAGTAATAACGGGTTCCGTTAAGGGTTTTGCCCCAAACACCTGTGGTAAGCTTACCGGTTTCTTCAAATGTATAGTATACACCATACATTCTAACTCTGCCGGTGGTAGCCTTTGTTGTGGTGGTGTTAAAGTGATACCATTCTCCGTTTATAGTTTGCCAATTGGTAGCAATTTCACCAATCTTAGAATAGCGGTAAGCGTTAAGCTCTTTATCAAAGAATACGCCTGTGTACTTAGTTTGACCGGCATTTATACCGTTGGTTCCAAAGTCATAATAGTATCCGTCAATTAACTGAACACCTGTGAGCTTTTCACCGTCAACATAGTAAACAAAGCCGCCATCTTCATTAGCCCAACCGTTTTTAAGTGCATTTACGAGGTTATAGGTATCGTAAAATTCCTTATAAGTGTGGCTGAAATAACCGCCGGATTCGGAAGAGTTATTGGGATTTACAAAAGGATAAATTCCGTATTGAGCCTGATTTTCCGGCTTTTGTGCAAAGGAGTAAAGTGCGCTTGCACGCAAATAAATCTTATAGCTTATATTACCGGTGTTTTCAACCTTGAGGCTGTTCTTTGCACCCCAATCAGCATCTGATTTAGGTGTAAGTTTAATACCGTTAACTATGCAAATCGGGTTTGCGGTAGCCTGATCAATAGCCTTTGTCTGCTTGCGCCATCTGAGGTTAATAGTCAAAGTATTGGTTGCTTCGTCAAACTCAGCTGTTTCAAGATTAAAGTATTCATTTATTAATTTAAGCTCACTGTAATCAACATCGAAGTTTGAATCAAACTTGAGTTTAGCAGTAACAACGCTGAGATCACTTATACGCTCTGCCAACTGGCAAAGGAATGTCCAAGCACAAGCACCCTCAACATCGGCTCCGGGGAGCATATAAAGAAGGTCATTAAGAACCGGAGGAATCGGAATTTCGGTCATATCAATAGCAACAATATAAGATGTTACCATTTCCTCATCGGTGCTTGTTGCAATATATGTAATTCCGTCTGTTGTAGTGGAATTGCTTACCTGACGATCCCAAGCAAGCTGACGGTCACCGCCTGTTGCCTGATCAAAGTCAAAGGTAGCCTCACCCTGTTTGTAAAGATTAATTGTAAGGTCAGCAGTAGTTTCTGTATTAGAGGTTAGTGCTGCAGTTATGGTAAGAACCTTAATTCCGGAAGCCTCATTGCCCACGAATGTAAAGTTATTAATATCACCTGCTGTGGGGCTGCTGAGTGTAAATGCAATATCATTTACATTAATTGCAACCGGCTGGTTCTGATAAAGAGCAATTATTGGGAGATTAATACTTTCACCGTAAACTGCATCTATGATTGTTCTGCTGTAGTAGAGGTTTTGAGGTGTAACTATATCAATAGTTTTTGAGCCTATAATGGCATCATCAAGTACAAGATATACCTCAACAGTACCGTTTCTGTGGGCTGTTAATACACCGTCTTCGGTAATGGTTGCCCAACGAGTATCTGAAACTGCCCAAGTTGTACCTTCAGGAAGTTCGGTAACATTACCTGTAGCACTTACACCTACGGGATTAACCTTAATGCTGGTGCCGATTGTAAGATAGTCATAATCAGTGTTAAGAACTGCATGGTCAAACTTTGTGGAGCTTGGAGCAGTTGAAACGATCATAAGGGATGTACTTACAGAACGGGCATATCCATCTGAAGGCTTATTGATAACTGCAAGATCCTCAGAACCTACAGGTTTTGAAACATAGGTGGTGGAACCGCCGCCGTCAAGGTTTACAGCGTGCACACAGCCTGCATCAAGCATAATCTGAGCGATTTCTAACATGCTTCCGCCGCAGGAAACGGGTTCCTGACGACCGTCAAGTACCATAAGAACAACTTTACCTGTCTTGGTGATACCAACTGCTGTACGGCTTGCACGGCCGGAATTGTTGGTAGTAACAATTTTACCGTTTTTAACAAGGGTATCGCCAAAGCATGCAATACCGTCTCTAACCTGACCCTTATAAATGGTGTTATATTCTTCGGTAGTAGCGATAACGGGAGTACCGTCCATCAAAATACCGAAAAATCCGTTAGAGTTTATGGGCTGGTATTCAACACCGCCCATAACAAGCAAACCGCCGGGTTCACCTGTAGCCATATTGAAGCCTGCACCGTTTGTACTTGCTACAACATTGTAGTTTTCAATATAGTATTCACTTTCGGGATTACCATATTTATTCTGTGCGGCATTTGCCTGATCAAGAACACGGGAAAGCTCCCAGCCCTTAGAGGGGTCATTTTCGTTATAGTTAGCAAATACATCAACATCATTTCTTGTGATGTCAGCTGTTGCAATATAATAAACCATCTGCTTGTTATCTGCAGAGGTTGCATATTTAATTTCCTGGGTAACACCGGGGGCTAAATTGGTTATATCATTGGAGAATACGCTGAGATAGGGGTTTGTAACGCTGTCTACATAGTCACCTGCAAGCTCACAGAGGTAATCTGCAAAAGCATAGCAGCAGGCACGTCTGAGTGTTGAAAGATCTGAAGAGGAAAACTCTCTTGTTCCTTCAAGTGTAGAAATAACCTTATTTGTGGTATAAGCATTGTAAACTATATCACGAATCTGTGCACGGGTACCTGTTGAACCAAGGCGGTTTTTAAGGAAATATTCAGCACGGAATTCATTATCAAGATCTTCTGTGAAGTATGTTAAGAGTATTTCAGTTAAAACACCGTGTTCATACTTAGAAGAATAAAGCTGTTGCATTACATAGAATGCATCAATATCACCGTAAATATCGGTATCGTTAAAGCCGGGGTTGGGGGAGAAGTCTACACCAAGGTAGTTCTTGCTGATATTTGCAACCATTGTTTCAAGCTCGCCTGAAACACCATTAATATCGCAAACCTCTAAAAGGTCAACAAGGTCGCCTGCCCAACCGCCAACATCGGCATGGTTCTGGCTGCCTTTATTATGGTTGGTAATATCCATTGTACCGAACATATGACCAAGGTCTGCCCAGTCACCGTTGGGGAGGTAGAAGTTATTAATGTTTTTTAAAGCATCTATATGAATTTTTTCTTCTTCACATGTAGCTTCCTGATTAACACTCTCTTGCATCATAAGAACAAATTCAGCAAACTGTGGGTCTTCATAGCCTGCCATAATGTTCCAAGAACCGCTGTTATAACGGTCAACACCGGTACGAACATATTTAATTACAATGTCAAGCGGATCCGTACCCGGCTTTACCTCAGCAGAATAAATGCTTGCAAGTTCTTCCAAGAGCATCAGGTTGAACAAAAACGATTCATAGTCGTTTATTTCAGGTTCGCCATTTGCAACGGTTGCTACGCTGTAAAGCGTAGCAACATTGTTAGCTGATGAGTTGTAAAGTTTTGCAGAAGATGTGGAAACAAGTGCAGATGAATAGTCAATTCCCATATAAACGCTTATATTGGCAAAATACTTCTTTAAGCGTACAAGGTCCTTAACATTTACTTTGCCGTCACCGTTTGTATCTGCAGTGTAAGCAGAAAGCTCGGTTATAGCAGTATTTCCAAGTATAATGTTTCTTAAAGTTGTTGCATCATTTGCATCAACCTCACCGCTTGCATCAACATCACCCACTGTTTCGCCAAGGTAAACTATCTTGGCATTGGGGAATGTGGCTGCAGTATCAACAGCAACATTTTTCCACTGGGCGATAGTGCCGTTGTAGAGAACAAACTGCAAGCTATCACATCCGCTGAAAGCGGTATTTGAAATAGATGTAACGCAAACAGGTATTGTTACCATTGTTAAATTGTTCTGATTTGCAAAGGCGTTATCAGCAATGGAAGCAACAGCCTTGCCGTTAAGAGTTTCGGGAATGGTAATTGCGCCTTCAATGGCTTCATTATAGCCGTTAATGGTAATAGTATCGCCAACATTTCCGGTAAAGGCTGTCTTTGCAGGGATTACCCTAACATCTGTTGTGCTGTCACAGTTTGCACAGTGACGGGATTCAGAACCTTCGGTAATATCGGTAGCTTCTACATCAACGGTATATTCTGTAGAGTATGCGTGACCTAAAGCTGCAACCGCTTCGGTCTGTACATCGCCACAGGTAGCGCAAACTTTCTGCTTAGAGCCTACAGTTTCGCAATCCGGAGCAGTAACGGTAGTCCAATCTCCGTAGCTATGGCCTGAAGCCGAAACAAAATTATCGTTATAGCTGTCACCGCAAACAGAGCAGGTAAATGTGGTATAACCCTTTTCTGTACATGTTGGCTCTGTAACATTAATGATGCTATAGTCATGACCGTTAGCTTCAATCTTTTCGGTATAGCTGTATGAACAGCCTTCATTGGTACAAGTATATGTTCTTACACCTTCGGTCTCGCAACCGGGCTCGGTAGTGATTACGGATGTACATTCATGTCCTGTAGGAGCAATAGGTTCGGTAGTGATGTGACCGCAAACGGTACAGGTAAAGGTTGTTACACCTTCGGTTTCACAATCGGGTTTTTTAGTGTCCTCTGATGTGTATGAATGATCTATTTTAGGGAGTTGTTCTTGCTCAATAAATACCTCACCGCAAGCAGAGCAATGTTCACCTACTGTAAGACCTGTATTGGTACAGGTGGGATCAACAGCTGCATCGGTTACGGTTGTATGGTTTGTGCATACCCATTTGCCGTCTGTATATGTATAGGTATCTGTAGCGGAATATAAATATGTTCCGTTAGAATTTTTAAAGAATGCAGGCTTTATCGGAATTTGAACATATCCGGTACCCTGATTGAGTACATAGGTGACAGTTTCTGTTCCTGCTGTTACTTTTGCAACACCTGTTCCTGTGCTGAATACATTAGCACCGCTTGAAGTAGTGTAAACATATCCTGCAGAAGCATCTATATAACCGTCTATCTGAATTTTTGCGTCGGTAAGGTCAGCAGCGGTTCTTGTATATTTTACTCTGCCGGGTACAGGTGCAATATTTACTACCGGAATTAATTGCTGGTTTGTAGCACCTGCGTAGTTGCCCCACTGGTCAAGGTCATAGATATAGATGTTTATGCCATTGCCTACGGTACAGTTTGCACCATCTTCAATAATAATTTCAGAACCGGGGAGCATTGCTAAATCCTGATTCATTACAATATTACTTCCGGATTTTGCAGTAACGGTAATATTACTGTTTATTGGAAGCTCATATTCATTAGAGTCAAGTGTGTTAGTACCAAGCTTCAAGCTTACAGGAGAAACGGTCATATTGCCGTTAAGCTCAATAATAAGTCTATCGGTTGAAACATCATATCGCTTAATAACATATCCGCTTGTGAGATTAAACATAGAATTACTTGGTCCAATAAATGCTACTGATGATGATACGTCTTGTCTTGACATATAAAGTGAGGTATAGCTATATTCCTGTGCACCGCTGTTAATCTTTAACGGTACCTCAATATTCTGAACATAATACTGTGAAAGCGGGAATACGCCGTTTTGCATATCGGTACTTTGTGTACCGCCACGGAAGTCAGGTATCTGGAAATATTCATAAACCTTTGCTCCGCTGTTAGCAGAAACAGAACCGGAACCGGTTATATATCCATAGGCATAGAGAACACCGCCGTTGTTAACGGTAATAGAACTGCCTTCTTCCATAACAACCATACCAACAGCATCACAAGGTGAACCGCCAACATAGGTACCGCCCTGTGCCCAAAGGTGCATAGCAGGAACGCTCATACCACCATTAATAATGATATTAGCACCGTTTGCCATCGTGAGGGTACGGTATGCTGTGATAGTATGCTGATAACGCTCGGTTTTGGTGGGGTCGTTTTGTTGCTCTGAACCATCACCGTCAAGGTCGTTATTATATTCTCTTCCGCGTGGTTCTGTGGTATAGTATGTATTCTTTGAGTCCATCGGTATAACAAGGGTGCTGCCTGATGGAATGGTATAATCCCCTGCGGGAAGGGTTGAATCGTTTAAAAGAACGATTGCCTTACTGCTGTTAGAAGCTGCACTTGCCTGTGCCGCAGCATTAAGGTCATCGAAAAGATGTGTGCCTTTTGGCACGGTTGGGTAATAGGTTGTTGTAAGATTCAAAAGGCCGTGCTTGTATGATTCATTAACCAAAGCACCTATCATAAAGTGCGGCTCAGAACCTGAACCTATAAATACAGCCTTAACCGTCATATCGGCAGCAGGTGTAACGGTATATGAAGCGGCGGTGGAAAGTATTGCACCGTCAGCCGCATTTATCCAGCCCAAGAATGTACCGCCGTTAGCAGTGGTGGCAACAAGTGCCGCACCGTCGATAGGTATATTGATTACAGTGCCACTAGCAGTTGCTGCACCGTTAACGGTAATACTACCATAAGCGCTGTTATATTCAAATGTAACATCTGAAGAATCGGCAGCGGCAACCAAGCTGAAACTGCTTAAGGTAAGGGTTGCGGTTGTACCGCTTAAACCGCTTTTAGATTGAAGTTTTATTTCAAATGAAGCACCGGCATCTAAAATAATGCTGTAGTTTCCTGTTGTAGGGGCGCTGACGCCTGCAATAGTAAAAGAATTGGCCTGGCTTGTGCTATATGCGAAAGAAAGCGTTGCCCTATTTTCGGTTTCATTGGCAATGGTGATAGTATTAGTTGCTTTTGAAAAAAGAGAACCGGATGCTTTAATGGTAACCGTTCCGTTAGAATTAGAACCGTTACCGGTACTGTCAGTAATAGATACTGCACCATCCAAAACCGTATTGGTTTTAGCAGCGGATGCTATCATACCAAGCGGCATTGTGGATAAGAGAAGCATCATTGCCAATAATATAGGCAATAATCTTTTGCTGAATTTTTTGAACATAATTCATCCTCCATTTTTTAATTTATATATAATCATACACACTCAAAAAATTTTTTCAAATATGTATGGAATTGCTATAATGATTGTAGTTAGTCGAAACGCTTAAAAGCGTTTCGGTAAGCCACTTGTAAAGTGGCTTCGGCAAAATTAAATTGCAATATTTAATTTTGCACGACATTCATTTCAATGGAACGGAACAAATTTTTATTGAAAATTTGTTACAAAATCAAAGATTTTGTGGCGAAACAGGATTGTTTCGCCTAACCTATTCCATTATAATAATATTTTATCATATTATTATCACAATTACAACAAAAAACTATTAAAATTCAATATATTCGGAATATGGTTTTTTAGGGTCACAAATAGTTGTATGGTGATGTGAATTTTGCTGTTCTTTAGGTGGGTCTGCACGCCAATTTCCATATTTATGGGTAAGGTATTCATCGTATTTTTCAGGAATGTTTACCTTTATCCCTTCAAACATCATTTCACAGCCATTGCCGTAAATCTCTTTGGAAACACATTGCTTTTTTCGCATTCTGTCACCATGATTGCAAAAAGTTTTACTGTTTTCAGGAAAAGCGGAAATAAGTTTCTCTAAATGTGCAAGAGATTTATGTGTGCGTTTACCATAGCCTAACAGTTTAACAAAACAATTTCTCAGCTTTACCTTGAATGATAAATTGTTTTTTATATTACATACACATTTCCAAACCAACACTTTTTTCTTTCTGTTAAATGTTTTTTGGGTTTCAGGGTCATCAGGGTAGTTATCAAGTGGGAAAATATCAATATACATACCGTGATTCATATTTAAGTGCTTAATTGAACGCTCAATAAAGGTTGTATTTGAATTTCTCAGTTTTGAAAAAATATGTGGGAAATATTTATCGGTACGGTAGTTTTGCAGAAAAATATGCTCAGGTAAGAGGCTTTGTGCTTCTTTTAAAAATATCTCATAGTCTTTTCTTGGCATACCAACATCTATATCATCGTCCCAAGGAATGAATCCACCATATTTGACAGCACCTAAAGCACTTCCGTTTATCATATACCATTTTAAGTTTAATTTATTACAAATTTCCAAAAAATTTCTAAATAAATCCAAGGAAATATTTTGTGTATCATTCATTATTTAGTACCAACTTCTTCTTAACTATTAATGAGAATGCAAGCATAAAATAAATTAAATAACCGGCCTCTGTTCGCAGAGAAGCATTATAAATACCTAACATTATACAAATAACCGAGGCTATTAATGACATCTGACAATATACCTTATCTTCTGCCGATTCTTTTGCTATAAAAAAGCTTTTTACAGCATTGATAATAAAGAAACCAAAAAAGAATATAAGACCTAAGAATCCGGTTTCTAAATATAAAAATGATGTTGAAAACCAGTTGTATCTTAAATAGATATAATCGTAATAGAAAGGTGTTTTTAAGAATTCAAAGTTTGCTGTATCGCAATTTCCCAATCCCAAACCAAACCATTTAAGCGGTGATGTTGTTAATATTTCTTTTGAGATTATAGGTATGGTTGTTAATCGGTTAAGCTGATCACTTCCTGCGTAACCTCCGGTAGAGGTTAATTCGAGTATGTATTCAATTGAAAGGAAGTTTGCAAAATGGGGGAATAGGGATATTAATATGGAAGCTCCCAACATAACACCGATTATTCCAAATATGAAAATATAAATTTTTCTGGCGGAAACTTCTGTTATTAACAGTGCGATAAAAAGTATAGCTATAAATTCAACGAAGAAAAACTTCAATTCTGAAAGAGTAGCAATAATCAGTGCGGTTGAGCATTTTGAAACGCAGTAAAGAAGGTTTTCTTTTTTATTAAGGTAATAAAGGATAGCTTTGATTACTATCATTACCATAAAAATATTAAGTGATCCGTTGCATCCCCTTATAATTCCAAAAAATCCGCCAAGAAAATCTCCTCTTAAATCAAAAACAAAGAATTGAATTATGCATAAAGCGGAATTTAACCAAAAGAAAATATCAAAAAATTTTAAAAAGGTATCAATATCTTCTGTTTTGAAAAAAAGAACAAAAGAGAAAAAAGCAACATAAAATCTAAAATTATTTCTTACTCCCCAGGCATAATAAAGGATTGATTGATATTTTGTTATATATACTATAAAGGTAAGAATCAAAAAAACAATAACCCCTATAAATAACAGCATAGAACCTTTAAAAAAGAGGATTTTCTGTTTAGAAAGATTAATGCCGATTAAAACTATCAGAGCTATTAAGCAAACATCAATTACATATTTAATTGATGCAGGGAACGGCAGAACTTCTGTTAAAAAGCCGCATATCATCGGCATCAGAATAACTACCATCAGTAGCCAATACGGTTGGGAGTGTTTTTGGATTTTTAATTGAAAGTTACTATTTGTCATTTCTATATTCACCGAATAAACTGATTTACATTTTTAAAATATGCAAAATAAATATTTAATAAAGCCAATGTTTAATTGCTTGACTTTGCTTTTAAGAGTAAAAAACATAAAGTATATAATTTGTTCCGAATTGCAAAATATATTACCTTTTTTGCAAGATTAACCTTATCCCGCTTGTGTTTTTTCAAAACGGTTTGCAATACGGTGTCATCAATTATTTCCTTGATGGTTTTTCTTATCTCAAAAAACTTTCTGTCACAAACAACCTCTTGTTTTAATGCGGCTAAAACATATCCGAGATATGGTTTTGAAAGTCTTGAAATGATTTTTTGACTATAATTTAAATGTTCACTTAATTTTACTGTTTCAAGATAAAAGTTTTTTATCTTTTTATATCTGTCGGGTATATAAGATTTGCTGAGAGAAGCATTGTTATTACAATAATAATATAATGCTTCGGGCAAAACCGCCACCGTTTTTATATGAGCAAATAATTCTAACAAGGAATAAACATCTTCTGAAAAAATATCTCTTTCGGAAACGAATTTCCAGTCAATATCTTTAATTGTTTTCATGGAATACATAAATAGCCAAAGGCTCATATAAAATCTATTATTTCCGGCTATTTCCGGGGCTATAAGATCAGGTAAAAACTCATTTAATATTTCATCGTTACTATATAAAAGTTTATCTTTGGGAGGGATAATTTCTTTGAAAACATTACCGTTGTTATCAACCTTACTAAACCCGCAAATAACAACCTGTGCATTGTTTTTGGTTATTTCATTATAAAGTTTTTCAATAGTGTTTTTTTCTATGTAATCGTCACTATCAAAAAAGCAGATATATTCTCCGCTTGCATTTTGCAAACCGGTATTTCTTGCTATTCCGGCACCTTCGTTTTGCTTGTGAATAACCCGTATTCTGTCATCCTTATTTACCCAATCATCGCATATTACGGGGGAGTTATCAATAGAGCCGTCATCAACAAGTATAATCTCTAAATTTGAATATGTTTGGGTAACGATTGATTCGATACATCTGTTTAAATATTTTTCAACATTATATATGGGTAATACAATTGTTATAAGGCTGTTTTCCATATAGTTTCCTCTTTTATATATTGCAATCAGCTGTTAAAAATAAAATCAAGCGTTTCATCTATTTTAGTTTGATTATCCTTTTCGCAGGAAATGAGCCTTTGGATTAAATCTTCACGATTATTGAATAGAAAATCAACTTTATTTTCTGTATCGCTATCATAAATATCAATCATCAGCTCAAAAAGATTACAATCAATAAATGTGGCTGATATTTTGGTATGTGTTTTGGTATCAATTAATGCTATAGGTAGTGAGCCGTATTTATAACCGACTAACAATGAGTGCATTCTGTTGCTTATATGAAAATCCACCCCGCCGTAGTAATTTTCCAATTCATCAAGCTTCATTTGATTTCCTATATATTCAGTGGGGTATTTATCCTTAAAATAATTATAAATTTTTTCGCTGAATTCTTTATCTTCATCTATTTGGTAAGCAACGCATAACTTCATTTGGTTTTGCATACAACTATTAAGCTTGCATAACACATATTCACAGCTTTTTAGGGTTTGCTCAACAAATGTATCATCAAGATCATCAAAAATTGAATTTCTCATATTTAACATAACGGTGTTAGTATGATTAATCTTTTTTTCGTGATCACGGTGATATACCCATGACATATCAGGACAGAATTTAACCTTTTTAATTCCGTGTTTACGGCATCTTTCCAAGGATTTTGAATCTCTTACATAATAATATGATAAAAAAATACTTCTGATCCGTTCCGATAATGCCATCAGCTTTGAAATAGGACCTACCGATCTTCCAATGCGTACTATCGTTACACCGTAAAGGCGAAAAACAGGGAAGATAAGACCTGAAATAAAATTACGAACAACTAATTTTATACCACCGCCGTACATATCACCGGGACCTGAAAATACATATACACGGTCATTATTCTTTTTGGATTTTCTTGCACATTTTATAACCGATTTAATAAATGCAAATTCGCTTTCATAATTTATTCGTTCTTCATCCATAATGCCCAATGCACTCAAAAACTCACCCGGTACATCCTTACTGCAGTTAGCATGCAATTTGCCGTATTTTCGTAATGTATTTATAAGCCCGTTATTAATCAGGGCATCACCCGTGTTGGTAAATTTGGTTTTGGTTTGATAAAAAATATGATTCATTTTTGTCCTCTGCGGTATTTTAAGCATTAAATATACTAAAGATTTATATTTTGCAATACCTCTATAAATTGTTGCACCTTAAATTCGGTTGATAATTTCTCACGATACTCAACGCAATTATTCACATAAAAGCTATTGTTTTCGTAAATTTTATGTAAATCGTCTTCATTCCAAGAATCTTTTGCGATTCCTAAGCTGTGTTCTATAATATATTTGCTGTTTAACGGTATGTTTGTTGTGAGTATAGGAGTGGCAACTGCAATGGCTTCAACTATTGAAATCATATTATTGTCTTGAGCAGTATTCACTAATAATGCCGAAGCCTTTGATAATAAAGGCTTTAAATCCCCGTGGTTCATTTTACCTGTAAATACTACATTATCTGAAATATTAAGCTCATGGGATTGCTTTATAAGTGCTTGTTTGAGCTCACCTTCACCAATAATATACAAACTTGCCGAATTATTGTATTTCTCTAAATACCTTTTAAAATTCAATAAAATACCGTCAATTCTTTTTCTTTCAATAAGCTGAGAGCATACAACAAAGCTATTGTCTTTTGAAAGGCACAGATTGAATTTATCAAGATTAACACCGTGGTCAATGATTTTATCATTGATATTTTTGCAGTATTTTCCGGCAAAAGCTTTAGCATCATAAGAACGGGCAACAACTATGGCTTTTCTCATAAATAGAGGAACAATAATATTATACCATATTTTTGAAGGTATTTTTTTGCACATATTATTATGTTTTGCAAGCTCATGCCATACTATTGTTTTTTTAGGTGCGGTACGGTATGCCGTTAAAGAATTTTTTGAAAACAACTCACTTGTAATAATTAAATCAAAATTATGCTGCTTTATGTATTTTTTTAAATTTGATAAAACAGGGAATCTGTGCGGTGCAAATATTTTAGGGAAAATACATTTATCCCAAATTATTTCAAAAGGATATTCCTCTTGTGATACGGGTTTGTAAGGCTTGGCGGCGTATAAGGTTACATTATGCCCCTGTTTGTGAAAAGCAAGGCATAGATCATATATCATACAATCCTTAATAGAGGTTACCTTTGGGATATTTCTTGTTTCAGCGGTATATACTATAGGGTTAATTACTAATATTTGCACAATTAAACCTTCTTAGTGATTAAGTTAATTTTTTTTATTATACATTTCACAGGTGGAGCATTTATCAAGCTGTTCCTTAGTTATCTTACCATCACGCAGGTCACGCACTATTTTGTTTTCAAACATAGAATACTTTTTGCGCTTGAAAAAGAAAAGGAATTTATGCTTTAGTACCCAGAAAAACGGTACCCAAATATACTTATGCATAGCAGGGGAAACGGAGCCTATCATCCAGCAATTTCTGTCACAGCAACGCACCTTTTTACGAACTGCTTCTGCCTGTTGGCTGTTCCAAAGCTCATCCCAACTTTGATTATTGAGATTTCCCATAACTTCCTTTTCCTTTGTTCCGTTACAGGGCATTACATCACCAAACGGGTCAATAAAAAAGGTGTCAAAGCTCATATCACAGGGAAGAAGTCTCTTTTGGCTGAAAATGTAATTTATAAGTCCGTGGTTAAAATATGCACGGAACCATTTTTTTGGGCTGTTTGACTTCAAAAGCTCATTTATAAGGTTTTCAAAATGCTCAGCCACCATAAGGCGGTCATGGATAATGTTATTGGATTCCACAAAATAAAAGCTGTTATGAAGTGATGCGGTTGCAAATTCCATATTAAGCTCATTTGAAATATTGTAAAGAGGAACTAAATCGGGTGCGTTTTTATCCTGCACCGTCATTCCAAAGCCAACATCCTTCATTCCCATATTAACAAGCTTTTTAAGTGTTGTATATCCACGGTTAAAGCCGTCATCAAGACCACGGATTTCATTATTGGTTTGTTCAAGTCCCTCAATAGAAATTCTTATTCCTATTTGCGGAAATTCCTTACAAAGGTCAACTATTTTATCGGTAAAAAAACCGTTTGTGGAAATAACTATTCTTTCACTCTTTTTATAAAGCTCACGCACAATATCCTTTAAATCATCACGAATAAAGGGTTCGCCGCCGGTAATATTGGTAAAGTACATTTCGGGCAGCTTGCGTATTGTTTCAACTGTAATTTCATCTTCGGGTAAAGATGGTACCTTATAACGGTTGCACATGGTACATTTTGCGTTACAACGGTATGTAACAATAACCGTTCCGTTTAGTTTTTTAGGCATTATTCTCACTCTTTTTATTGGTTTTTATATATTTGTTAGGGTATAGAAAGAAGTCTAAATACTTGATTTTTGACATTATATATGCTGCTATTACCGGACAAGCAAAGCTTACAAATAAACCAAGTATAATATGAATCATGGTTGATGATATACCAAATTTATTTAATACACCTCTTAATGCTGCTGCAAAAATAGTATGCATTAAAAATATTGGTAAAGTGTATTTTGCACAATAGGAAAAAAGCTTGTTTAAAAAATTAAATCTTTGAAGTTCTTTAAAAAGTAAAACAAAGGCAAAACAACCAAGTAGTCCCATTGCAAAACTAATAATGTGGTGTTTAGTATTATAAATTTCCGGCAAAACGCTTAAACCTATAAACACAAAAACTAATATAAAGCTTAAAGAAAAATGAAGATTATTTTTCTTTTTCATATTAGCACCAAATGAATTTATACACATTCCTATGACAAACCATATTATATTCCCAAAAATAATATTTAAGGAATATATATCTGATACCAATGGAATAAATGTTATTATTTTTATTGTTAGGGATATAAAAATGCCAATAATTGCAGCATATTTATTTTTAAATGTTGGTATTATAAGAAACATGAAGAATAGTGCATATAAATACCAATAAGGTGATATAGGCTTTATAAACAAAGAGGTGAATATATTGTCAACCTTTTTATTTACGGAATTTGCAAATAATGTTTTTAGGCACCAAGTTAATAGCGAAAATACAAAATACGGAATACCCAATGAAACAATTTTTTTTAAAATATTAGTTTTCCAACCGTTAAAGGTTGTTGTATTGCTTGATTTTTGATATAGATATCCGCTGCAAATAAAAAACAGAGGCACATGAAAAAAGTAGATTGTTTTGTCAAACCAAAGAGCAGAAGGGGAAGGAGACATAATTTCTGAAGAACGCATGCTTTGAAAAAAATGCCCAAGCACAACCAAAATGCATGCAAAAACTTTTAAATTATCTACCCAATACTCTCTTTTATCTTCCAAAAAACCCACCTCTTTATAAGTAAATATCGAATAATTTTTTATAATACTCATCAGTTGTGATGAATTTTGCCTGTTTGCAGTTTTCGGTATATTTTTTGAGCTTTTCAGTGTCATTCCAAAGAGATAATATCTTTTCATAAAGCTGTTCGGCATTACCGCTTTCAAAAAGCTCACCGGTTTCATTTTCCTTAATAAGCTCAGGTATACCGCCAATATCTGCGCCGATTATCGGTGTGCCGTAAATCTGGCTTTCCATAACAGAATAGGGGCAGTTTTCATACCATTCTGAAGGGTATACGGTAAATCTTGCTTCACTTATAAGCTTTTGTAATGCTTCCCCGCTTGAAAAACCAACATTTTGAATATTGGGTATATTATCAAGTTCATTTTCTAACGGTCCCGTACCTGCAAGCACAAATGGAATTTGAGGAAGCTTTTTTGCAACATCTATAAGGGTTTGAATACCCTTTTCCTTTGAATAACGACCAAAATAAAGAACATAATCTTTTTTATTAACATCTTTACAAGCTGCTTTGTCAATAAAATTATGCAGAGCAATCGTTTTATTTGAAAACAGCGGATTGGTATCTAACTTTGCTTTCATAAAAGCAGAGCAACAGATAAAATGATCTATATATTTGTAAACCTTCCTTTTTTTCCAAAAATATGCTTCTGCAAAACCAACTAAGGATTTAGCCGAGGAGTTATGGATGCACTTATCTTTAAAGCAACTCCCAAATTTTCCGGTAAGGCATTTTTCGCAATTTGTATGTGTTGTTGGATTATGGCACATATGATTGGGACAAACAAGCTGGTAATCATGTGCTGTATATATGATTTTACATTTTTGATTTGCCTTTTTACGCCATTTAACAATTTCTAAAATAATACTTGGTGTAAGCTGAAAATTAAAATTGTTAAGGTGGCAAACATCAGGCTTAAAATCATCAAGAACAAGCCTTAATTTCTTTTTGGCTTCGCAAGAGTAAATTGTTTTTATGGGATAGGTTAGCTTTGAAAGCTTGCTTCCGCCGTGAAAATCCATATCGGAAGTATAGGAATTAACGGCATTGCCCACTACTCTTCCCTCATGCTCCATACCAAAATACTGCACTTCGTGGCCGTTTGCCTCTAAAAGCTCACCTAATTTAAAGATATATGTTTCAGAACCGCCGTTTGGGTGCAAAAATTTATTTATGAGCAATACCTTCATTTTCATTTTCCTCCACAGCGGTATGGGTTTCATTTGTTATGGGCGCACCGTATAACCGTAAGGTCTTTTTTGTAACCTCATCCCAGTTGTATTTACCGCAAATAAATTCTGCGGCATTTTGTTTGAATGATTTAACACATTTTTCATCGTCACAAAGCTGTTGCAGTTTTTTCTCAAGGTCATCCACATCGCCTTTTTTAAAGGTGATGCCGTAATCATCTGTAACAGAAGCACATTCATCAATATCGGAGGTTAAACAGCAGTTGCCGTAACTCATAGCCTCCAAAAGACTTAACGGCATACCCTCAAGGTCACTTGGAAGTACATATATGTAAGCATTGCTGTAAAGCTCATCCAAAACCTGACCTTGTACAAAGCCTGTAAAGATAATTCTTTCATCATTTGCCGCTTTTTCACGAAGCAGCTTTTCATAGGAAGCAGTATCGGAAGAACCGCCCGCAATAACGAGCTTTTTATCGGTATTTATTCTACCAAAAGCATCTATAAGATATTCAATTCCTTTTTCGGGAACAAGGCGACCCAAAAATAGGATATAAGAGTCTTTTTTAAGTGAATAAAGGTCTGTAATCATATCGGCAGGAATGATTTTTGCAGGTGTTACACCGTTTGGAATAAACACCGTTTCTCTGCCGTATTTTTCCATAAAATAATTATGCACATTTTGGCTGAGAACAATTACTTCATCAGCAAAATGTGCAGCACATTTTTCACCGAAGCGAATATACCATGAAGCGAATTTTCCCCATTTGGCTCTTTGGTGATCAAGACCGTGTATTGTTGCGATACATTTTTTTCTAAAAAGTTTTGGCAGCCAAAGCATGGCACATGGACCTTCGGCATGATAATGAACAACATCATATCTTCCAAAAGCAGCCTTAAAAGACGCTGAAAAAGAGGCGGTCATAGCGGCGAGCCCCTTTTTATCTAAAGTCCATACATTTTTAAGCCGAACACCCTCAAAGCTTTTAAGTTCGGCATTATCATAATCGGCACCGCTTACATGATGACCTTTACGGTTATAGCATGTGACTGTATGCCCGTGTGATACCATTCGTGTGGCAAGCTGTTCAACAACAATTTCAACACCGCCTTCTCTTGACGGTATTCTTTTGTGACCCAGCATTGCAATACGCAGTTTTTCCTTTTGCTTGGAAGGCATTATTCACCCTCCAAACCGCATACTGCACCGATTGTTTTAATTAAAATCTTCATATCGGTTTTAAAACTGCGTTCACGAATATATTTTAAATCAAGCTCAAGCCATTCATCAAATGAAAGGCTGTTTCTTTTTGGCTGAATTTGCCAATAGCAGGTAAGCCCCGGAGTAACCAACAGGCGGTTTAGCTGATAATCATTATACATCTCAACCTCACGGGGAAGGGGAGGACGAGGTCCCACAAGACTCATATCTCCCTTTAAAACATTCCAAAGCTGGGGTAATTCATCAATACTTGCACGGCGTATAATACGGCCAAAACGGGTTATTCTTGGGTCCTTCTTAATTTTAAAGGCAGGCCCCTCAACCTCATTTTTATCAAGCAGTTTATCAAGCATACACTCAGCATTGGGAATCATAGAACGGAATTTATAAAATTTAAATGTCTTTTTATTTTTTCCTATTCTTTTTTGAACATAAATAGGGGAAGCACCCGGACTATCTATAACTATTATTAGAGAAATAATTAAAAACGGAACAATTAAAACGATTAATCCCAATAACGAAACAATAATATCTAAGCTACGCTTAAAAAAGCAGTATACTGTTTTTGGGTTTACGCAAATTTGGGGTAAAGCAATATTTTGGGAGGTATTTTCTATGTTTTTTTCAGTTTCTATGTATGTAGAATTACCGTTCAATTTAATACCTCCCATAATTTTTTTATAATCCAAAAAAGGTTTTTATATTTATTACTTTGCCGGGGTGTAAAGCAGATCTAATACCAATTTTCTGGTTGAATCTTCATCGGGATAAAATTCAATAAATTTTTCTCCCATTTTCGATTTACCCTCAATATCGTGAATTTGTGAAAATTCATAGCTTGTAATCTTTTTAACTATTTCCTGTAAGCGGTTAACAGAACGGTCAGAAATGATATAATCTGACATTTTTACCGAAGCTTCAACAATAAATTCGGCATCGTTTTCAATAAGCTCTTTGGTTTTTTCGTAAAGAGCCATAAGATACTGCTTTTGGCGCACCATACGGGTGCTGTTGGAGCTGTCATCAAGACCGTAGCGTGTACGCACATATTTTAGTGCATGTTCGCCGAAAAGTGTAACCGTTTCTCCCTTTTTAAGGGTATCGTCAATACCTGTAAAATCGTCCAGCACAGTAACCTCAACTCCGCCAACCATATCGTTAAATACGGCTACGGAGTCAAGTGTAAATGAAATGTAATGGTCAATTTTTATTCCGTGAAGTATCCCTGAAACCGAATCAGCAACATTGCGGCAGCTTTCCTTATCACCGTTACCATAGGTATGGGCTAAAGCTATCTGTTTTGTAACAGTATCCACCTTTTGCCCTGCAAGACCTAAAATATTTACCTGCGCCATAGTGTCACGGTTGATATGAATAGCCGAACACTTTTTTTCACTGTTATCAAGAACAAACAAAAGCAAAAAGTCAGCCTGTTTATCATTGTTATAAGAGCCCACAAGTGAGGTACCCTCATACTTATCAAGACCTAATACCAAAAATGTTTCTACATTCTTTTTGGGTGAATACTCTTTGCCGTTGTACTCAATTGTAAAATCATTAAAATCGGTATTCGAAAACTTTTTACTGTCTTCTTCACATGAACATAAGCTTGCAACGAGAGAAAAGATTAAACCTGCTGTAAGAAGATGCAGAAAAAGCCTTTTTATATTTCGTCGCAGTTGATGCATATTAATTTACCTTATCGTGCGCTTACCTTTTTGCAAACAAAAGCAGCTCCTGCCACGCAAGCAAACATTGCTACAACATAAAGAACAGTGCTTGCGTTGTCACCTGTCTGAGGAGAAGATGTCTTTGTTTTAACAACGATAGCGTAAACAGCATCGGAATCGGCAGTAAAGAGGAGGTGATCACCCTCAACACGGGCATTCGGAACCTTTTCCCAACCGTTATCGGTCTTGCGGATAAGTGCTTCAAAGCCGTTAACGGAATCAGGATTTAAGGTGAGGTCAAAAGCACCGTGACCGTCATGATTTCCGCCGCAATCAGAGAAGCTTAAATCAAATAAATCACTAACGCCTAAATTATCGCCTGTAAGATCCTTTACAAGGTCAGAAGGAGTTTTTGCACCACTGATTTCACCGTAAGCATCCTCAATCTTTTTAACATCTTCCGGGGAAAGCTTATCACGATCGCCATAGCCTGTGATAGTGGGTTTTGAGCTACAGTTTGCGTCACCCTTGTAATCAACTAATTCGGGGGTTTTGTTGTTGGAGGGGCTGGAAACAAATGCACCTGCTGCAAATGCGCTGAAGCTGAGGCTCAATGTGAGAACCAATACGATACAAATTGCTAATAATTTTTTCATTTTCAATTCTTCCTTTCGGTAAAAATAAAATTATATATTTGTTTATAAAAGCATGGAATAACCATACTCATTAACCTGATTTACAAAATCATAACCAAATTTATTTTCTATGATTTTAAATGCATTTCCTATTTCCGGTGGGCGGGAGGTGATGTTGTGGCAGTCAGAGCCTATAAAATGAATTTCCTGCCGTTCAAGCATTTTAAGCGCCTTTCTGCGTGTTAGCCATTCATTGAAAAAGCTTGCATTGACCTGCATAAAAATTCCGCTTTCATAGAGCCTTTCAAAGGTATCGCTTTTTTGAAACTTCATATATCTTTCTATATGAGCAAGTATAATTTTTATTCCTTTAAGGCCTGATAGCTCAATAAGCTCTCTTACAGTATATTCACTCCACTTTGAAAAAGGCATTTCCAAAAGCAAAAGCTTGCTTTGCTGTATTTTAAGCTTTTGGAGATTTTCCATTCTGCTTATTCCTGCGTAATACTTAACCTCAGCTCCAAGAAGTATGTTTGGTGCACCGTCAAAAAGCTGTGGTTTTAGTTTTTCATAGGATGCTTGCCGTCTTTCAATAAAGCTTTCTGCCGATTCATCATTTGCAAAAAAGTGCGGTGTGGCAATTACGGTTTTAACACCCTGGCTTGAAAGCATTTGTAAAAGCGTGATACTTTCCTTAATGCTTTTACTTCCGTCATCAATTTCAGGAAGTATGTGGCTGTGCCAATCTATCATGCCTTTCTATCCTTTGAAGGGGTTTGATAATACTTATAATACTTATATTTCTTGTATTTTCCGTAAGAACCGTTACTGCTTTTAGCCTCATTCATAACGCAACCAAGCACATTTACATTGGAAAGCTTTAATTGCCTGAAGCAATGCTCAAGCTCCTTCTTTTCGGTGTAATCCTCACGGATTACAACTATCATACCGCTTATAAGATTTGCGATTGAAAGTGCATCGGATACAATATTTACCGGTGGCAGGTCAATAATAATGTAATCAAATTTGTTTTTTAAGTCTTTAAGAATAGCCTCCATTCTTCTTGAACCCAAAAGCTCAGAAGGGTTGGGTGGTATACTTCCGGATGGGAGAATATACCAGTTGCTGATTATTGCAGATTGAAAATCACCGATTTGTGCACCCTTACCCATAAGAAGATCTGTAAGACCGGGGGAGCTTTCAATCTCCATCTTTTTGGCAACGGAGGGAATTCTAAGGTCACCGTCTATCAAAAGAACACGTTTGCCCTTTTCTGCTAAAACATAAGAAAGGTTTACAGCAGTGGTACTTTTACCTTCACCTCTCATAGAGCTGGTAACGCCGATAATGGGGCAAATATCATCTTCCGGTAAGGTGAATTCCAAGTTTGTTCTTAAAAGCTTGTATTGCTCGGTAGCGGTAAATTCAAGATTTGTATGCAGGGTTTTTTGGTGTTCACTGGTTGTGAAAAAAGATTTTTTGCGTTTTTTACTGATTAATCCCATAATTTCTCACCGGCTTTCCGTCATTTGCGTGATTTACTGCTTTTTTGTGAGTAATATCCGTATTGCTTATTGCCTGAATTTAAAAGATCGGGTACCTTGGCAAGAATCGGATAATCGTAAGTTCTGAGAATATATTCATCATCGTGAATCGTATCGTCAAGCATTGCTGTTATTATAAGTACAATAGTAGAAAGAAGTACACCCAATACTAAGCCCACCGCAGTGTATTGCGTAATGCTGGGAGCCACCTTTTCGTATTCTGCAACAGCCGAGTCAACAACCTCCATTGAAGCACCGTCAATAATTTCGGCAATTCTTATCGGTAAAACCTCTGCAATGCAGTCGGCTATTCTTTCTGATTCAACAGGGTCCTCCGTTGTAACGGTAACACGCATGATTTCAGTCTCGTTAGAGGGTTCAGCCACTATCATATTGGAAAGCTCACGGTATGTATAATCAACATTTGCCTCTTCAATAACACGCTCTAAGGTGGTGCGGTTGTTTAAAATCTCACCATAGGTTTTAACAAGGCTTTGTGCGGCGGTAATTTCAGATGAGCTTATGCTGAAGCTGGTATTTCCCAATGAAAAGGAGCTGTTGTTAACATAAAGCATAATTGATGAAGAATAGGTGGGAGCAATTAAAAATGTGGCTATAGAAAATCCGATTGCAGCAGCCAAAAAGCCTGATATTGCAATAAGCCATGCCCTTTTCCACAAGGTTTTAGCTATATGTAACAGATCAATGGAATAGTATTCTACGGAGTTTTTTTCTTTATTATCCATAATTTTATTACTCTCCTTTATCTAAATAAAATTAAGTATATACTAATCAGACATAAGCCAAAAACAAAACGGTTTATGCTTATAAAAGGTTAAAAAATAGTCGCAATGATTCTATTTTAATTTATTTTACCACTTTAGCTTAAAAAATTCAACACATTTTTTGACAAAAAATAAATAAACTTATATGGAAATTTATGAAAAAAGTAAAAAATCACCGTATTTCCGAAATGTTTCACAGAAAAGACGGTGCTTTTTAAAAAATATAAAATTATTGATTTTTTTGTTGTTTATGAGGTAATGAAATTAAAATGCCTAAAACCATAAGAGCTGTCCATATTAATATAAGACCACGCCAGCCTATAGGGGATAAAAGCCATGCAAAAAGTGCGGATGATGCCGCCGCAGACATATAGCTCATAAAATCCAAAAAGCCTGTTGCAGAGGAGATCATTCCTGTTCTTTTAAGGCTTGGGCAATATACACTCCAGAGCATTGTAGCCGATGCATTTGATGCCATTATGGCAAGCACCAAAAAAATGATATTTAAAACGGGTGATTTTATAAAGAAAACAAGCAGGAAGAAAACTGCGGAAAATGAAAAGAAAATCAAAACCGAACGGTTGATATTTCTGCCCATTTTTTCGTAAATGAATACCGAAATAAAGGAAGTAGTTGTAATAATAAGCGTTGTTACGGTAAATATAAGCTTTGCGTTTTTATCGCTGTAGTTGTGATATTGTGAATAATATGTAGTAAGTAAATCTATTACGGTGGTTCTGATAACACCTGTTATTACCGAAATTAATGTAAATTTTATGATATGGTGCTTTATAAGAATTTTAATTGAGCCACCATTATCTTCAGCCCTTTGGTATTGACCGTATTTTACAATACCCTTTTTTTCAAAAATAAGAAAAACCGAAAAGCATATAATTCCCATCACAATAAGGGATATACTGCTTACGGCAAATGTGCCTTGCCAGCTTAAAAATACGGCAATAAAGCCTGCCATAGGCGAACCTAAAAAGGAGGCAAGTGTATAGCCTAAGCTGCAACGGGTTGCATGTAGTGGTTCGGTATTTTCAGAAACTACCTTTGTCATGGGGCCGTATATCATTGATAGAAAAAAGCCTGTAAGACAGTAGGCAACCGATGCCACCATATAAGAAGCATCTGTGTTTGCAAAAACGATGTTGCTTATACCGGCAAGGATAAGCCCAAAGCTTATCATATATTTTGCTTTTATTTTATCACCTATATACCCGTTTATAAGCTGGCCTATTGCATAAGCCATAAAAAACAGGGATGAAAACATACCGGTTTGCTCAAAGGTGAAATCACCCTCATTTATCATGGTTTGTTTTACGGCACCCAAAGTATTTCTTGCAAAATAAACCGCAAGATATGAAATTGAGCAAAGTGTTCCGATAAGCACTGCGTTTTTTGCCTGTTTGTTTTTAATTAACATAAAGTACCTCTAATCCTCAACGCTATGCGAGCTGATTATATCAAGCAATTTATAGTATTTATCTTTACCGTTTTCATAAATTATGCTTCTTATATAGGAGCATAGGGCATCTATAATAAAAAGCTGGGACATTCTTATTTCACTCATTCGCTCGCTTATTGCAATATCACTTGCAGCAGCTACAAGCACCGTTTCTGCCTTTTTTGCCAAGGGTGAATTTTTATCTGCTGTCATACAAATTACATTAACACCGTTGCCTTTGGCTATTTCAACGCTGTCAATAATTTCTTTGGTTCTTCCCGAAGATGAAACGGCTATTACCAAACAATCCTTATCAAGCATTGATGCCGATACCGAAGCCATAAGTGAATCGGAAACATATGCAGTTGGTATTCCTAACTGTATAAGCTCAAGACAAAAATCGTTTGCTACTATAGCGGAACTGAATGTGCCATACATTTCAATACGCTTTGCCGAAAGTATCATATCGGCAGCTTTTTTAAGGGTTTGCTCATCGTTTATCTCTAAGGTGTTTTTAAAAGCTGTCATAAAGTCGTTAATCTTTAATTCAAGTGCACCCTTAATTCCGTTTGCATTATCGGCTGTGGCAAATGGCTTTTCGCTTAATGAGGAAAGGCAGGAGGCAACACGAAGCTTTAGTGCCGCAAAACCGCTGCCGCAAAATTTTTTTGCAAAGTTGTTTATGCTTCCTTGCGAAACACCCGAATATTCCGAAAGACGATTTATTGAACAACCGATAAAATATTGTGGTGAATTAAGAAGAATATCCGCAATGCGCTTTTCGGTTTTGGTCAAAAAATCATATTGGGATTTAAGCTCGGCAAATATATTCGGCTCCATAAATTTCTCCTTTTTGAAAAAATCTCAATTTTAAATTTAGCAAAAGTGATTTTATCACAATAAAAATATCTTGTCAATCATAATTGTTGCAAAAAATGAAATTTTGGTGTATTATAAAAAAGATTGAAATATATAAGAGGTATTTTATGCAACTTATGATACATAACGGCGCAGTCGACCTTTCGGGTGAGCCGATTTTAAAGCAGGTAGATATTGAAATTAATACCGAAAGCCGTATTGGAATAGTGGGAAGAAACGGTTGCGGCAAGACCACACTTTTGCGTCTTATCTCGGGTGAATTGCAACTCAGCGAGCGTGAGGACGGCGAAAAGGGTGTTTTTGCCGTTTCGGGCAAACCAACCTTGGGCGTGCTTGATCAGATGACCTTTGAGGATGATAGTGAAACACTTGTAGGAGAGCTGAGAAAGGCATACCGTGATATACTTGAAATGAAGGACCGTCTTGAGCTTTTGCAACAACAAATGGAGCTGGAAAAGGAAGAAAGCGTTATTGAAGAATATACCGCTTTACTTGAAAGATTTAATAACGCAGGCGGTTTTTATTTTGAAAAGGAATATGAAGCGGCAATTCGCCATTTTGGATTTAGTGATGCAGAAAAGTATAAGCAGCTTTCTCAGTTTTCAGGCGGTCAGCGTACTAAAATTGCCTTTTTAAAACTGCTTCTTTCAAAGCCGGATTTGCTTATTCTTGATGAACCTACCAATCATCTTGATATTGAGGCAGTGCGTTGGCTTGAGGAATATTTAAAGGGGTATAAAAAGGCTTTTGTTATAGTTTCACATGACCGTATGTTTTTGGATAAAACGGTTAATACGGTGTATGAAATAGAACGAGGAAAAACACAGCGTTATGTTGGAAATTACAGTGATTTTATAAAGCAGAAAAAGGAACGCCGTGCACAGCAGGCCAAGCAGTATGAAGCCCAACAGCGTGAAATTGCTCATTTGGAGCAGGTTGTTGAAAGGTTCAGGTATAAGGCAACCAAGGCGGCAATGGCTCAGTCTAAAATAAAACAGCTTGAAAGAATGGATATTATTGACGCTCCCGAGAGTGAGGATAACCGTACCTTTCATTTTTCTCTTTCTGCAGGGCTTAGGCCTGCCCGTGATGTGCTTTCGGTAAAGGAGCTTAGCATTGGTTATGAAAGACCGCTTGTTTCGGTGAGCTTTGATGTATTAAGGGGAGAGCGAATCGGAATAATAGGCGGTAACGGGCTTGGAAAATCAACCCTGCTCAAAACACTTGTGGGTGCAATAAAGGCACATGGCGGAAGCTATAGCTTTGGCGGCGGAGTAAAGGTGGGTTATTTTGACCAGCAAATGGCCCGCTACAGCGGAAACGAAACTGTTTTACAGAATTTTATGGATGCATACCCACACCTTAATGATTTTGAATGTCGCAGTGCTTTAGGAGCGTTTCTTTTCAGCGGTGAGGATGTTTTTAAAACGGTTGATATGCTTTCGGGTGGGGAGCGTGTGCGGTTGGCACTTTGTAAGCTGTTTAAAAGTCAGCCCAATGTGCTTATTCTTGATGAGCCGACAAACCATATGGATATTATAGGTAAAGAAACGCTTGAAGAAATGCTTTCGGGTTATGACGGTACTCTTATTTTTGTATCGCATGACCGCTATTTTGTGAAAAGACTTGCTGAAAAACTTCTTGTTTTTGAATGTGGTGCCGTAAGGCTTTACGAATACGGCTATGAGCAATATGAATCACAGCTGCTTTCGGTAAAGGAACCTCAGGTTGCAGCTGTTACTGAGAAAAAGGCGGGAGGTAAAAAAAGCTTTACCACACCGCTTAAAGAAAAGGCAAAGCGTGAGCGTGCGCTAAAAAAGGCAGAAGAAAAAATTGCCATTTTGGAGCAAGAATTAAGCGAAATAGAAAATGAGCTTAGTTTGGAAGAAAATATAAGTGATTATGTAAAGCTTGCTCAGCTTGAAAAAAAGCGGGAGCAGGTTGAGGAAGAACTTTTGGTGGCAATGGGCGAATGGGAAACCGCTGCCGAAAATTGCGAAGAAGGAGATTGAAATGGATAATAAGCGTTTGGAGGAATTATTGCTTACCGTGCAAAAGCCGGGGCGTTATTCCGGCGGGGAAATTAACAGTGTTGTAAAGGATAAAAAGAATATAGATGTGCGTTTTGCATTCTGCTTTCCCGATACCTATGAGGTGGGAATGTCACACCTTGGAATGAAGATTCTTTATTCTGTATTTAATGAGCGTGAGGATATTTGGTGTGAGCGTTTTTTTGCACCGTGGGTAGATTTTGAAAAGGTTATGACCGATGAAAAAATACCTCTTTTTGCACTTGAAAGCAGGGATGCTTTATCGGATTTTGATATTATAGGCTTTACTTTGCAGTATGAGCTTTCTTATACCAATCTGCTTAATATGCTGAAACTTGGCGGTGTTCCGCTTAAAGCGTGTGAGCGTGAGGGGCTTAAAAATCTTGTTGTGGCAGGAGGACCTTGTGCTTGCAATCCCGAACCGCTTAGTGATTTTGTTGACTTGTTTTTCTTAGGGGAAGGTGAAGAGGTTGACCTTGAGCTTATCGACCTGTATAAGCAGTGTAAGAAAAACGGCGCATCAAAGCAGGAGTTTTTGCAGAAAGCTGCCCGTATAGAGGGCGTTTATGTGCCGTCTCTTTATGATTTTTCTTATAATGAGGATGGCACAATAGCTTCGGTTACAGCTAAAGACGGGGCACCTGAAACTATCAGAAAAAGAATTATAAAGGATTTGGATAAAGCTCATTATCCCGACCGTTTTGTTGTTCCGTATATAGAAATAGTTCATGACCGTGCCGTTCAGGAGATTTTCCGTGGTTGTATAAGAGGTTGCCGTTTTTGTCAGGCAGGTTTTATATACCGCCCCGTAAGGGAAAAAAGTCCCGATGTTATAAACAGTCAGGCAAGAGCTTTGTGTGAAAACACAGGTTATGATGAGGTTTCAATCTCTTCGCTCAGTACCAGTGATTACCGCAAGCTTGAACCTCTGCTTAATGAAATGCTTGATTGGACGAATGAGGAAAAGGTAAGTATGTCATTACCCTCACTCAGAATAGATAACTTTTCACCTGAGCTTCTTGAAAAGATAAGCCATCTCAGAAAAAGTGGATTGACCTTTGCTCCCGAAGCCGGCACACAAAGACTTCGTGATGTTATCAATAAAAATATTACCGAAGATGAGATACTCCGTACCTGCAGAACAGCCTTTGAGGGCGGTTATACACAGGTTAAGCTTTACTTTATGTTGGGACTTCCCACCGAAACCGATGATGATTTAAGAGGAATTGCACAGCTTGGTCAAAAAATAGTAAACGCCTATTACGATACCCCCAACCGTCCTAAAGGCAAGTCGGTTAATGTGGGTATCAGCGTTTCAAGCTTTGTTCCAAAGCCGTATACTCCTTTCCAGTTTGAGCCTCAGATAACACGTGAGGAAATACTTCGCCGTCAACAGGTTTTAAGAGAGAGCATTACCACTAAAAAAATAAGCCTCAGCTGGCACGAAAGTAAAACGAGCTTTTTGGAGGGCGTTTTTGCCCGTGGTGACCGCCGCCTTGGTGCGGTTATTGAGACTGCATTTAAAAAGGGTTGCCGTTTTGATGGCTGGGATGAATGTTTTGAGCTTGAAAAGTGGCTTGAAGCATTTGAGGAATGTGGTGTAGACCCTGCATTTTATGCTAATCGCACACGCTCCTTTGATGAGATAAATCCTTGGGATCACCTTGATTACGGTGTAACCAAAAAGTTCCTTATCTGTGAAAACTGTGCGGCACATAATGCCGTAACAACACCTAACTGCCGTGAGAAATGTGCAGGCTGCGGTGCAGCAATTTTTGGGGAGGGTGTATGCTTTGAAAAATGTTAGAATATTTTATACCAAGGGTTCAAGAATGCGCTTTGTATCTCACCTTGATATGACCCGTTTTATGACACGGATGTTAAGAAAAGCAAAGCTACCCATTTGGTATACCGAAGGCTTTCACCCGCATGCATATATAACTTTTGCGTTACCGTTATCATTGGGATTTGAAAGTGATTATGAGATAATGGATATTCGTCTTAATGATGATGATTATCCAATTCAGGATATTTGTGATAAACTTAATGCGGTTTTCCCTGAATATGTACATGCTTTTTGTGTGGCAGAGCCTGTTCAAAAGGTGGGAAAAATCGGTTTTGCACAATTTGAGATAACCTTTCAGGATAACGGGTTGCTTTTGGAGGCATTAAAAGAGTTTTTGGCAAGAAATGAAATTAAATGTCTGAAAAAGACCAAAAAAGGCGCAATGAAGGAAATTGATATTGCACCAAAAATTGTTGAAAGCCGTGTTGAGGGCTTGGAGAATACAACACTTTATCTCACATTGCCTGCAGGCGGTGAGGATAATGTAAACCCTGAGCTTTTGCTTAATGCGTTTTTTGAGCAATCCGGTCAAAACTATTATTGCTATCTTGTAAGGCGAATAGGAATACTTAATACCGAAAAAGAAATATTCAAATAATAAAAAATGCTGTCTCACCGTGAGTGAGACAGCATTTTTGTTGTTTTAATTTATATTATTGAGCCGCAATAAGCTTTTTTAAAGCTACAAGGTCTTTAACATTGAAAACATTATCTGCGGAATGAATATTTGAGCGTTTTTCCTTGAGTAGATTTAGATTTGATATTCCAAGGAGGATTCTTCTTGCGTCAATAAGATCGTTTGCATCAATTATACCATTTGCATCAAGGTCGCCATTGATAGCCTTAGCGCATGACACTGTTCCAACAACAGAGTTTGTGAACATATAGCTATCGTTATCGGCAAATACTGAATACAATGCGCCTAAAATTAACGGATTATCTTCACCGCCAATATGGTTAACGGAGAGTTGCAAACATTCAATATTATAAGGCTTAGACATATCAATGGTAATGCCTGCTGCGTTATGCAAATATCCGTTAAAGTTCTTAATATCAAACTTGAGGTAACCTTCAAAACCGGAAGGAATATCATTAAGCTCACCGTTGCCGCCTGCCTGAGCTTTCTTCCAAACACCATCATTAACATCCATATACTCATAAACTGCCTGTGCAGGGTTTATCCAGTTCTGAACGCCGTTTTGCTGAACCATGGGATAATCCAACTTCAAAGCGCAGGTGCTTGCGGTGTGCTCCGGCACCTCAACATACATCATAAAGGTATCAACACCGGGTTGCATTTGGATATTGGGCCACATACGGGCAAACATATTATAATATCCGTTTGTGGTAGAAAGATTACCGTCTAAAGAGGTTACCTTAGTAGCTTCAAGCTCCCAAACAGCGGCAGAGGGAACACCTTCAATCTGAGCAGTAACTGTGTTGCCTTCGGGATTGGTTCTGATTGAAGCGTTTGCGCTGTTATAGCTGTAATAGGATTTGGCAAGGATATTGGAGCCCTCATACTTATTGAGCTTATAGAAGTTGTTTCCAAGACCTGCATAGGTGCTTGTGCTTACGCTTGATGGGAAGTACAAAATACCGCCAAAGGTCATATCACCACATTCTCCGCCGATACTGTTAAGGGTGAGAACTAAATTTTCAACCTTGTAGCTTTGGGTGAATGTAAATGTATCTGCCGGCCAGAATGAGAATTTGTTAAGATCAATCTTAACATAACCCTTAAAGCCTGAGGGAAGCGGCATCTTAGCGAATTCATCGGTTGTGCCGTAGCGGCCGATTATAAAATCATCTACCCAAGCACTGCCATCTAAAGAGAGATATGAGAAAGGAATGTTTACATCAATATTTGAAAAGAAAGTAGTTCCGTTTTGTGTTAAATTGAGCTGAGAAAGACCCAAAGCATAGTCCGCACCGGATTTTTCATAATCGGGAATCTCAACATAGAACATAATGGTATTTGCAGCAGGATTTTCTATCTGAACATACTGTAAATTAAGCTTGTTTGCTTCTTTGCCTGCAATAGCACCTGTAAGCTCTTCACTTGAAAGGGTAACAGCACCTGCCCATGAGCCGTTATATGCAGCGGGTACACGGTAGGTAAAGGGTTGTAAGGCTGTGGGGTCTTTGGTAACGGTAAGGTTGGTGAAATTACTGCCGTCAGCATAACCCATCCATTCAAAGCCCTTCATTTGGTCAATGCCCATGTAATCGGTGATTTCGGTTGTTGTGACTTCGGTCCAGGCAGGCTCTTCGCCTTCAGCGCTTACAACAACGCCGCAAACAAGTGCCGAAGCAATAAGAGATAAGCACAAAATAAGTGATAAAATGCGTTTCATAAAAATACCTCCATATATTTTGTTATTTTAATTATATACCAATTTATATGCAAATTTATATCATTTATCGTTACAAAAATATCATTTGTAATTCATCTTTTGTTATTTTTTGGAGAATTTGCCTGCTTATATAATAAAAATCGGCAACGGTCACACCGTTGCCGAAACATTATTTTTTGAAGTCCTATAATCCTTTGGGGTAAAACCGGTATATTTTTTGAATATATTTGTAAACTGTGAAGAGCTGTTAAATCCGCAATCAAATGCTATAATGGTTATAGTGAGTCGAAATAGTGCAATTCAGCACTATTTCGACACCAAATCTATGATTTGGAAACAAATTTTCGATGGAAATTTGACTATACCCATTTCAATGAATATAGTGCATAATTAAATTTCATTGAATTTAATTATGCTAAAGCCGATAAAATCGGCTTGTAGAAACGCCTTTCAGCGTTTCTACATTCTATAATCATTATTACGGTTATCGGAGAATCGGTGCTTTTAAGAAGACGCTTTGCATGGGAAATGCGCTGAGCAGTAAGATAGCTGTAAGGAGATACCCCAAAAAGGATTGCAGTTTTGAGGATGTGTTATCAGGAAAAATCAGTGCTGAAGAGCTTGCGTCACAGCTTTCTGATGATGAACTTGCCAAGCTTTTAACAGCAGATGGTTCTCAAAAGCGTAAGGCATTGGGTCTTGAAAACAAGGAATTGGCTGTAGGTGAGGGTACACATACACACCCTGTAAAAGAATGGGGAATACCTGCCTCTGTTATGCAGGATGGTCCTGCAGGAGTTAGAGCAAGCGCCTTTGCAAACCCGGTTCCACCCGATGATGAAATAGCAGGCAGGGATTGTATTTGCTATCCGTGTGCTACTGCTTTGGCGGCTTCATGGGATATAGAGCTTATGGAGGAAATAGGTGCCGCTATTCGTGCCGATCTTGATAAAGCAGGTTATAACGGACTTTGTGCACCCGGTGTAAATTTGCACCGAAATCCCCGTTGCGGAAGAAATTTTGAATATTTTTCCGAAGATCCGTTCCTTGCCGCTAAAATGGCAATAGGTGAAATTCGTGGCATACAGCAAAATGCAGATGGTTCACCCACCGGCAAATATGCAGTGCTTAAACATTTTGCGGTAAATAATTTAGAGGATAACCGCTTGGTAGGAGATAGCGTTTTGTCAGAAAGATGTGCTCGTGAGCTCTATTTAAGGGTTTTTGAGTATGTAATTAAAGAATGTGAGCCGCTTTCAATAATGACGGCTTATAATAAGATGAACGGTATATATACCTCTGCACACCCTGAGCTTGTTGATGGCATCTGCCGCAGTGAGTGGGGTTACGGCGGTTGGATAATGACCGATTGGAGCGTTTATGCCCATACGGTAGACTGCCTTAAAGCGGGCGCCGATACCGTTATGCCGGGAATTTATGTTCCGTTTGAGGAAATGCTTGAACGGGGCCTTGACCGCAATACCGCACGCATTCGTGCGGCAAACCTTATCCGCCACCTGAGCCGTACCGAGCATTATAAGCCGTAAATCAGGCAAAAAACTAAACGGCAAAAGAAAAACAAGCAATAATTAATAAATCAATAAAACCAACCTGTCGAAGTGATAATTAAATCACATCCAATAGGTTGGTTTTTGCATTATGTAATATTATTATTTAAAAGAAACATTAATTCAAAACAACAACCCTACCTAAATCATCTCCACGTGTCAAGTATTCACCAAGAGTTTTAAAAATCCTTTATTTTACAGGGTTTTTGGGGATTTTTGACTTTTTCGAAAAAGGTATAGAATGAGGTATAAAAACACCAAGAACC
>SVPW01000039.1 GCA_015065645.1 Oscillospiraceae bacterium
TACTTATTACTTCTTACCTATTACTTCTTACTTCCCAAAAAATCCTGAATGCAATTTAGGTAAGAGTGAAGAAGTAAGAGGTAATAAGTAAAAATCCCGAACGCTTACGCATTCAGGATTTTTTGGATGTTTTGAACTTAATGACACGAATAAAATGTGCCTGAAAACCAAATTATTTCTTTACAACTGTTGTATTAACTGCCTTATCTCCTATTGACTCTTTAGTAAAAATCAAAATAATACCATCAACAGGATAAATAAAGAAAAATAAATTTCTAATTATTCTTTGTTTAATAGATGCAGGTTCATTAGTGTTTTTATCCAAAACATACAATCCGAAAATACGCTTTCCAATACTGCGACCTTTAAAAATTACATCTCTAAATACAAAAGTAACCGGATAAAGAAATACTAACAGCATAAAAATTAATATGTAACCAATATTTTGAAATGAAGGTTGCTTAAACATATCCATAAATATGGTCGTATATAACAAGCAAGGCAGCCCAGATAAAACCCAATCTATAATCCAAGCAATAATTCTTCTAATTCTCACATTAGTATTCATCAAATCATCTCCTTGAGTGTATTATAGCATAAAAGCGGCGGAGCCGCAATACTTCTTACCTCTTACCTATTACTTCTTACTTCCCAAAAATCCCGTATCAAGCTTTATTTGAAGTAAGAGTGAAGAGGTAAGAAGTAAAAAGTAAAATCCCGCCCACTTACGTGAACGGGATTTTTGGAGCTGCTAACCAGATTCGAACTGGTGACCTCGTCCTTACCAAGGACGTGCTCTACCACCTGAGCCATAGCAGCATATTCTATTTTTCTGTGCGACTTTGATATTATAAAATAAAAGACCGATAAAGTCAAGCATAATTTTTGTTTTTTTAAAAAATTTCTTATAATAAGTCATAGATATCTGATTATTTGTGAATTTTATTTCCAATAATAAGAAATACTTGACAACCACCCTGTAAAAAAGTAAAATATTATGTAATGTGGATGATTATGTCTATTATATATTATATTATAAATAATGTTTCGTGCAGGGCGGTGTACGAACTTAAAAAAATCGGCGGCTTAAAGCTTCAACCAACGTCGAAAATATTAAAATTTAAAGATTTAATTTGGAGGAAATTTATTGAATGAATGAAACTCAGGCGAAAAAGAATAAGAAAGGGTATCAAAAAAACGGAAAAGAACGCATATTAAATACTAAAAGTCATGATATGTCAAATGTGAGTAAGCTTGTTAATAATGTTGTAAAAAGCGGTTTTGGTGATATAAAAGCTTTGGATGAGCCTAAGAAAAAGATGAACCGAAGGGTTGAGCAGATGGATAAAACGGTTTCGGCACCAAAAAACCAAATTCAAAAACAAAATTCCAAGGGCGTATCAAAGCAACCTGCCAAAAGGACAGGTGGTTATAAAAGCAAACAGTCACTGCCTCCTAAAAAGCCTTCCTTACCAATGCGTATTATTCCTTTGGGAGGACTTGGTGAAATAGGAAAGAATATAACACTTTATGAGTATGACGGTGATATGTTCTTGGTGGATTGCGGAATGAGCTTTCCCGATGAAGATACTCCCGGTATTGATATTGTAATACCTGATTTTACCTATATATTGGAAAATAAAGATAAGATAAAGGGTCTTGTTGTAACCCACGGTCATGAGGATCATATTGGCGCTATTCCTTATTTGTTGAGAAACTTTAATCTTCCTATATATGCAACACGGCTTACTATAGGCTTAATTTCGGGAAAATTAAAGGAGCATAAGCTTTTGGCAGATGCCAATCTTAATATTATAAATCCCGGTGAAACTGTCACCTTGGGTAAGTTCAGTGTTGAGTTTATCCATGTAAACCATTCCATTCCCGATGCTACCGGTTTTGCCATAAAATGTGATGCGGGAACGGTTATTCATACGGGTGACTTTAAGATTGATACCACCCCTATTGATGATAAGATAATTGATATTGCCCGTTTTGCGGCATACGGCTCAAAGGGTGTTTTAGCGCTTTTATCAGATTCCACAAATGCTGAACGCCCCGGATTTACCGCCTCTGAAAGAATTGTTGGTGAATCTTTTCAAAAGCTTTTCCAGCAGGCAGATGGTCACCGCATAGTAGTTGCAACATTTTCATCTAATATCCATCGTATTCAGCAGATAATTGATGAGGCATATAAGGTGGGAAGAAAGGTTGCGGCTTCGGGCAGAAGTATGCTTAATGTAATAAGCGTTGCAAGTGAGCTTGGTTATCTTAATGTTCCTGAGGGTATTCTTATCGAAATAGATATGATAAAAAATTACCCGCCCGAACAGCTTGTTATTGTAACAACAGGTTCTCAGGGTGAGCCGCTTTCTGCTTTGCACAGGATTGCTTTTTCGGAGCATCGTCAGGTTGAAATTGTACCGGGGGATATGATAATCATTTCCGCTAATCCCATTCCGGGTAATGAAAAGCTTGTAAGCCGTGTTATTAATGAGCTTATGAAGCGTGGGGCAAATGTGGTTTATGAAAAAATGTATGATGTGCATGTTTCGGGCCATGCTTGCCAGGAAGAAATAAAGCTTATGCTGGCTGTTACAAAGCCTAAGTTTTTTATACCTGTACACGGTGAGCAAAAGCACCTTTATAAAAGTACACAGGTGGCTCAGATGATGGGTATTGATTCAGAGCATACTGTTATTGCCGAAAACGGAAAGGTTATTGAAATTTCTGAAAACGGTATTAAAATGAAGGAGACTGTTCCGGCAGGCAGAATACTTGTTGACGGACTTGGCGTTGGCGATGTTGGAAGTATTGTGCTTCGTGACCGTAAGCATTTGGCTCAGGATGGTATTATCGTTGTAACCGTTTCTATTGACAGCTTCACACGTGAAGTAGTTGCGGGGCCTGATGTTGTTTCACGTGGCTTTGTTTATGTTAAGGAATCGGAAGAGCTTATGCGTGAGCTTAATGATTTGGTTTGTGATATTCTTGAAAAGTGTTATATTTCAAATTTCAGGGATTGGACCGCAATTAAAACCAAAATTAAGGATGGTGTGGCAAAGTTCCTTTATACAAAAACCCACCGCAGTCCTATGATTTTGCCGATAATTATGGAAATATAAATTAAAAAAGTGTTTCGCCGCCGTTTTTTCGGCGGCTCTGAAAGGATGAATACATACTATGAAGGTTATTTTACTTGCAGATGTTAAGGGAAAAGGTAAAAAGGGGGAGCTTTGTCAGGTTTCTGATGGCTATGCCCGTAACTTTTTGTTCCCCAAAAATTTAGCAGTTGAGGCTGATAGTGCGGCTATGTCTGAGCTTAAAAACAGGGAAGCGGCTAAAGAGCATCATAAAAAGGAAGAAATCGCTGCTGCAACCGCAACAGCTAAGGAGCTTGAGGGTAAAACTGTTGTTATAAAGGCAAAGGCAGGCTCTGCAGGCAGGCTTTTCGGAAGCGTTACCTCAAAGGAGGTTGCGGCTGAGATTAAAAACCAATTAGGTATTGAAATTGACCGTAAAAAAATGTCATTGGCAGATATTAAAAATTTCGGTGAGTATACAGCGGATATTAAGCTTTATACAGGAATTTCGGCAAAGCTTACCGTTAAGGTAACGGAGTAAGCCATGGCCAAAAAGGAAGTTATTTATGATTTGGATGGCACCCGTCAGCCGTATTCGGTAGAAGCGGAACAATCGGTTTTGGGTTCTATTCTTATTGACCCAAAATGTATTACCGATGTTGAGCTTCAGCTAAAACCCGATTATTTTTATATTCCTCAGCATAAAAAGATTTATGAAGCACTTTCTTCAATGTTTGCACTTAATCAGGTTATAGATTTTGTGGCATTGCTTGAAAAGCTGAAAAGCGATAATGTTTATGATGAAGCGGGTGGTAAGGCATATCTTACACAGCTTGCACAAATGGTTCCATCATCTGCTAATGTTTTAACCTATGTTGCAATAGTGCGTGAGCGTTATTATGCCCGTGCTTTAATGAATGTTGCACAGGATATTATTAAGGATATTTCTGAAAACTCAATGGATTCGGGAAAACTGCTTGAAAGTGCAGAAGAAAAAATTTATAATATTCGTGCAGGCAGGGAAATAAGCGGTCTTACCCATATAAAAAGCGTTATTGAGGCCGAAACCTATGACCGTCTCGCCAAAATGGCTGACCCTGAAACCAGAAATGATTATATAGGTGTTCCGTGCGGAATAGGTGAGCTTGATAAGATGATAACAGGTCTTAATAAATCTGACCTTATAATTTTAGGCGCTCGTCCCGGTATGGGAAAAACCTCTTTTGCGCTTAATATTGCACGCAATGTTGCAGTTAATGCCTCTAAAACGGTGTGCTTTTTCTCGCTTGAAATGACCCGTGACCAATTAGCACAGCGTATGCTTTCAAGTGAGGCGGGAATTAAGAGTGAAAAACTGCGTACAGGTGATCTTGATCCCGATGAATGGACAAGACTTGCCCAAGCAGGTAATAATCTTTCTCAGGCGGAAATTTATTTTGATGAAACATCAACCATTACCGTTCCTGAAATGAAGGCAAAGCTGAGGCGTATGAAAAAGGTAGACCTTGTGATTATTGACTATTTGGGTCTTATGAAGTCTGCCAAAACTACCGAAAACCGTGTTCAGGAGGTTTCTGAAATATCACGAAATCTCAAGGTAATGGCTAAAGAACTAAGGGTTCCCGTTATTGCCTGCGCACAGCTTTCCCGTGGAACTGAGGCTAAGGGTAAATCCCACCGCCCTGCACTTTCTGACCTTCGTGAATCGGGCTCTATTGAGCAGGATGCCGATATTGTACTTTTCCTTTATCGTGATACCTATTATGATAGTGAGAAAAGTGATGAGGAGGATCGTGGAGATCCTAATGCTGCTGAATGTATGGTTGCTAAAAACCGTCATGGTGAAACGGGTACGATTAAATTGCATTGGGACGGTCAGTTTACACGCTTTACCTCGGTGGATTATACACGATGATATTAAAAAAAGTTTTAAATACAATTTCATCAAATTCCTTGCTTGGTGAATATAAACATATTATAGTTGCGTGTTCCGGCGGTGCAGATTCGGTAGCACTGCTTCATTCCTTGATTGAATTAAGAGATGAACTTAACATTACGGTATCTGCTGCACATTTTAATCACCTTATCCGTGGGGCGGAGGCTGAGCGTGATGAGGAATTTGTGCGTGAGCTGTGCCGCAAGTATGATATAACTTTTTTCAGCGGCAGCGGTGATGTTCCTGCCTTTGCAAAGCAAAACGCAATGAGTATGGAGCTTGCGGCAAGAAAACTTAGGTATGAGTTTTTAAATGGTCTTTGTGAAGATGCTCTTATTGCAACAGCCCACACTGCAAGCGATAATTTGGAAACAGTTTTGTTTAACCTTGTAAGGGGTACAGGGCTTGACGGACTTTGCGGTATCCCTCTTAAAAGGGGACGCTTTATAAGACCTTTGATAGACTGTACCCGTGAGGAAATAGAGGATTACTGCAAAGAAAACGGCCTTGTGTTTGTTACCGATAGCAGTAACCTTTCAGATGAATATACAAGAAACCGCATAAGGCATCTTATTGTGCCAAAGCTTAAAGAAATAAACCCTGCTGTAGAAGCGGCTGTTGGGCGTTGCTGTAAAAACCTTCGTGAGGAAAGGCAATCACAGCTATGTGTGGCAGAGCGTTATTTTGAAACTGCCTTAAAAAACGGTATGCTTTCTCTTGAAGGGTTTGATGAGCTTTCCTGTGCGGTTGCAAAGCGTGTTTTGCGTATGTATTGCGATACCTGTTCTTTGGATGCTGAGGCTTTGCATCTTGAAAGGCTTTACGGTATTTGTAAAAACGGCGGAAAATGCAGTATGCCAAATAATCTTTCGGCTGTTTGTAAAGACGGTGTGTTGAGCTTTGAAACGCAAGAAAAGGAAAAAGATGTTGAATTTTTAACGGAAATCACTCAAGAAAATGTCGATTTTTCAAATTGCTCCCAAAAAATTCATAATTTGTTATTAAATAACAGTGTGGATTGTGATAAAATAATAGGCAAACCGTATTTTCGCACCCGTCTTCCGGGAGATACCTTTAAATTGCGTAAGGGTTCAGGAACAAAAACACTTAAAAAGTTGTTTAATGAATTTAAAATACCTATTTGTGAGCGCAAAAATTTACCTTTGCTTTGTGATGAAAAGGGTATTATATGGATTTACCGTATCGGTGCGGCAGGGCGTGTTTCACTCGGACACGATACGAAAAAAGTTATTAAAATAAATGTAAAAAAACAAGGTGTTTAAGGGGATAATAAGTTTATGTCAATGTTAAATGATGTTGCGTGCGTTTTGGCTTCGCAGGAGGAATTAAAACAAATCTGCAAGGATTTGGGTGAGCAAATCACAAAGGATTATGAGGGAAAAAATCTTCTTGTTGTAAGCGTTTTAAAGGGTGCGGTTGTGTTTATGGCTGACCTTTTAAGGGAAATTAAGTGCGATTGCCGTATTGATTTTATGGCGGTTTCATCTTATAGCGGCACAAAAACCACCGGCGTTGTAAAAATTAAAAAGGATTTGGATGTTGATGTTGCAGGTTGTGACATACTTATAGTTGAGGATATTTTGGATTCGGGGCTTACTCTTTCTTATTTGAAAAAGATTTTAGAGGACCGCAATGCAGCAAGCATTAAAATTTGTACTTTGCTTGATAAGCCCGAAAACCGTAAGGCTGATATAAAAGCTGATTACATCGGCAAGGTTATACCTGATGAATTTGTTATCGGGTATGGTCTTGATTACGATGAAAAATATAGAAATTTGCCTTTTGTCGGCGTGCTGGCAGAGCATGTTTATGCCGATAAATAGGAAAGGAGAACGCTTTGAATAAGAAAACCAGAAATGTACTTCTTTGCATTGTTGCGGCATGCGTATTGCTTATGGCGGTATTTGCATTTTCTACAATGTCAAAGGGAACTCAAACAGAGTATTATGAGATTATTGAGATGTTCCGTGAGGATAAAATATCCGAATTCTCACTTAATCTTTATGACGGAGAATTAATATATCAAAAACGAGAAGAGCCCGATAAGCAGTATAAATATAATGTTGCAAGTCCAAGCTATTTGCGTGATGATATAAATGAAATTATTTTGGAACGCAATTCCGATAAGGACCCCGATAATGATGTAAAATATGATTATGAAAGCGGCGGTCAGGCATCATGGATAATGAGTATGCTTCCCACAGTGCTTGTAATTGCCGTTATGGTCTTCTTCTGGATATTTATTATGCGCCGTATGAATTCTTCAATGGGCGGCGATAAAACAATGGGCTTTGGCAAGGCTAAGGTTCGTAAGGATGAAGGCAAAAAGAAAACCACCTTTGCCGATGTTGCCGGTGCAGATGAAGAAAAAGAGGAAATGAAGGAAATAGTTGATTTCCTTAAAGACCCTAAGCGTTATAATGAATTGGGCGCAAAAATTCCCAAGGGTGTTTTGCTTGTGGGTCCTCCCGGAACGGGAAAAACCTTGCTTGCTCGTGCTGTTGCAGGTGAAGCAGGCGTTCCGTTCTTCTCAATTTCAGGTTCTGATTTTGTTGAAATGTTCGTTGGTGTGGGTGCTTCCCGTGTTAGAGACCTTTTTGGTGAAGCTAAGAAAAATGCCCCTGCAATAATCTTTATAGATGAAATTGATGCTGTTGGTCGTCAAAGAGGAGCAGGCCTTGGCGGTGGTCACGATGAGCGTGAGCAAACCCTTAACCAAATGCTTGTTGAGATGGATGGTTTCGGCACAAATGAGGGCGTTATCGTTATGGCTGCTACCAACCGTCCCGATATTCTTGACCGTGCACTCCTTCGTCCGGGAAGATTTGACCGTCAGATTACCGTTGGCTATCCCGATGTAAAGGGAAGAGAGGAAATTTTAAAGGTTCACTCTCGTGGTAAGCCATTAGGCCCCGATGTAAATCTTTCAACCATTGCAAAGTCTACCGCAGGATTTACAGGTGCAGACCTTGCAAACCTTCTTAATGAAGCCGCTTTGTTGGCTGTTCGCCACAATAAAAAGGCTATCACTCAGGATGAAATTGAGGAGGCTACCATTAAGGTTGTAATGGGTGCTGAAAAGAAATCCCATGTTGTAAAAGAAAAGGATAAAATGCTCACCTCCTATCATGAGGCAGGTCATGCCGTTGTTTCCTATTTCTTGCCCACTCAGGACCCTGTTCATCAAATTTCTATTATTCAAAGAGGTATGGCTGCAGGTTATACCATGTATCTTCCTACCGAAGAAAAAGGCCATACATCCAGAAATCAAATTCTTGAACAGATATGTTCACTTTTGGGTGGCCGTGCTGCGGAACAGTTAACTCAGGATGATGTTTGCACAGGTGCTTCAAATGATATTGAGCGTGCTACCGAGCTCGCAAGAAAAATGGTTACTAAGTTTGGTATGAGCAATAAGTTGGGTCTTGTTGCTTATGGTAACGATAACAGTGAAGTTTTCTTGGGTCGTGATTTCTCCTCAACACCTAACTATTCGGAAAAAACTGCCGCTAAGATAGATGATGAGGTTGAATCGGTTGTTATGGCTCAGTATAATAAGGCTTTGGAATTGCTTAATGCCGCAATGCCTAAGCTTCATGCCGTTGCAAAGGTTCTTTTTGAAGAAGAAAAAATATCAGGTGAACGCTTCCGTGGTATAATGGAAGCTGAATAATTAAATTTATGGGGCTGTCTTATGGTTTGGACAGCCCCTAAAAATGCTTTTTGTAGAGATTAAAAGTTATGGATAAATTCAAACAAATGACTGAGGCTCCCGTAAGCCGTTTGGTAACCCGCCTTGCAATACCCACGGTTATAAGTATGCTTGTCACCACCTTTTATAATATGGCTGATACCTATTTTGTAAGCCGCCTTAATAACACAAGTACCACAGGTGCTGTGGGTGTTGTTTTTCCGCTTATGGCGCTTATTCAGGCATTCGGTTTTCTTTTTGGAAACGGAAGCGGGAATTATATTTCTCGTGTTTTAGGTGCAGGGGATAGAGAAAAGGCTAAAAAAATGTCTGCTTGCTCGTTCTATTTAAGCATAGCTGTCGGCTTGATTATAACCATTGTTGGGTTTATAACCTTAAAACCATTGGCTTATGTGCTTGGAGCTACTAAAACGATATATCCTTATGCCAGGGATTATCTTTCATTAATACTTGTGGGTGCTCCGTTTATGTGCGGCTCCTTGGTTTTGAATAATCAGCTCAGGTTTCAGGGGAATGCATCTTTTGCAATGGTAGGAATAACAACCGGTGCGGTGCTTAACTGTATTCTTGACCCTCTTCTTATTGAGGTTGCAAATTGGGGAATTGCGGGTGCCGCCGCTGCTACAACCATAAGCCAAATTATAAGCTTTATTTTGCTTTTGATAGGTATTTATAAAAGTAACGGTGTAAAGCCCTCTTTGCGCTTTTTTACCTTAAAAAAAGAGTATATCTTGGGGATTATAAACGGTGGTATGCCGTCTCTTGCCCGTCAGGGAATAGCGGCATTTTCATCTGTGCTCCTTAATCTTATCGGCGGCGCTTTCGGTGATTATGCTATTACCGCTATGACGGTATGCTCAAAGATTACAATGTTTTTAAATTCTGCAATGATTGGTTTCGGTCAGGGATTTCAGCCCGTTTGCGGTTTCAATTACGGTGCAAAACGGTATGATAGGGTTAAAAAAGCTTTTTGGTTCAGTACCTATGTAACCTTTATATTCCTCCTTTTTATGTCTGTTATCGGATTTATTTTTGCAAAAGAGCTTGTTGGCATTTTTACCGATGATCAAAAGGTTTTGGAATTTGGTGTGCCTGCATTCCGTTTTATGTGTATTTCTTTTCCGGTAAACTCCTTTACTGTAATGTCAAATATGGCAATGCAAACGGTGGGTCACGCTGTCCGTGCAACTATTATAGCAATTTCCCGTCAGGGAATAGCATATATTCCTTCGGTTCTTGTTTTGTGGCATTTCTTTGGAGAAACAGGTTTTCAATCCTCTCAAATGTGTGCCGACTTTTTAACATTTCTTTTAACAATACCGTTGCAAATAAGCCTTTTAAGAGAATTGAACCGTACACCAATAGAGCAGAGGTGTGATGATGTATAATAATTTTGCTGAATATTATGACCGCCTGATGTACGATGCTGATTATGTCGGCCGTTGTGATGAGTTGTGCCGTCTTTTTGAAAAATATGACCGTATGCCGTCACTTCTTTTGGATTTGGCTTGCGGTACGGGTAATTTTTCTACCCAAATGGCAAAGCGTGGGGTTTCGGTAATAGGCGTGGATATATCACCTGAAATGCTTGGTGTTGCAAAGGAAAAAAGCGCAAATGAAGGCTTGGATATATTATATCTTTGTCAGGATGCTTCTCGGCTTGACCTTTATGGAACGGTTGATGGTGCTATTTGCTGCCTTGATAGTGTTAATCATATTACCGATTATGAAACCCTTTGTAAGGCTTTTGCCCGTGTTTCGCTGTTTTTGGAAAAGGATAGGCTTTTTATATTTGATGTTAATACCTGCTATAAACACGAAAATGTGCTTGCAGATAATGTTTTTGTGTTTGAAGAGGAAGGTGTTTTTTGCGTTTGGAGCAATGAGTATGACCCCCAAAAAAGACTTAGCACAATAATGCTTGATTTTTTTGAGGAGGATGCTGATGGTAGGTATATCCGTTCGTTTGATACGATAGATGAGCGTGCTTATACTGATGATGAGCTTCAAAAGGCAATAAATGATGCAGGACTTGAAATAGTTGCCCGTCTTGGTGAGTTTAGTGATACTCAACCGCAAGCGGATACCGAACGGGTTGTTTATGTTACAAGAAAGGTTTGAACGTTATGGGTAAATTAATTCGTTGTATAACAAGTGACGGCTTGGTAATAGCTGCAGGTATTGATAGTACCGATATTTGTGCCAAAGCCGAACAGCTTCATCAATCAAGTGCTGTTGTAACAGCGGCATTGGGTAGATTGCTTACAGCAGCATCGTTAATGGGTAATGCTCTGAAGGCAGATGCTCAAAGTCTTACATTGCGTATTTCAGGTGGTGGTCCAATCGGTACTGTAACAGCCGTTTCGGATCAAAACGGTAATGTAAGGGGTTGTGTAACAAATCCTATTGTTGAAATACCGTTAAAACCAAACGGTAAACTTGATGTTTCGGGCGCTGTTGGAACGCAGGGAAGCTTGTATGTAATGAAAGACCTTGGTATGAGAGAACCTTATAACGGCTTTGTACCGTTGGTTTCGGGTGAAATTGCGGAGGATATCACCTCTTATTATGCAACAAGTGAGCAAATCCCCACAGTTTGCGCTTTAGGTGTTCTTATAAATCCTGATTTAACCGTAAGAAAAGCGGGAGGCTATATTATTCAACTGCTTCCTGCAGCGCATGGTTATGATGAAGTGATTAATAAGCTTGAAAAAAATATTTCGGAGATAAAGCCTATTACCGCACTTTTGGATGAGGGCTTTGATATTGAAGATATTATAAAGCGTGCATTAAATAGATTTGAGGTTGAGGTTTTAAGCGAAACAAACGCTGAATACCGTTGTAATTGTTCTCGTGAACGCAGTATACAGGTGCTTAAAAGCCTTTCGGTACAGGAACTTGAAAAACTTGCTGATGAGCTGACTGAGGTAGAGGTCAATTGTCATTTCTGCAATAGTCAATATAAATTTTCAAAGGAAGAAATAAAAAAGATAATAAAGGATAAAAATTAATTTGTTTTGCGGCATATATTTTTTTATTTTCCGCAAAAAATTTTTAGTGTAATATTTTCGTATTGTTTGAATATAATGTTATAACGGATATGTAAAAAGCCTTTATTTCAGCTGTTTTTCAGCAATAAATAGATTTAAAAAAATAAAATAAAAAAAATATTAAAAAAATTAAAAAAAGTGCTTGACATTTTGAATCAGTTGTGGTATTATCTATCTTGTCGCCGGTGAGTACGAAGCAAACCAGCGGATATGGTATGGGAGCATAGCTCAGCTGGGAGAGCATCTGCCTTACAAGCAGAGGGTCATAGGTTCGAGCCCTATTGTTCCCACCATTTTTGGCCTGGTAGTTCAGTTGGTTAGAACGCTAGCCTGTCACGCTAGAGGTCGTGGGTTCGAGCCCCATCCAGGTCGCCATTTGCCTCTGTAGCTCAGTCGGTAGAGCAGGGGACTGAAAATCCCCG
>SVPW01000040.1 GCA_015065645.1 Oscillospiraceae bacterium
TATACTAGGCTAAAACGCAGTAAATCCTAACGGATTTACGAGTATTTAAACAAAGTAGAACGAAAAATATGTGTTTCAAAACCTGGTTCAAGTTTAAATGCTCTGGCTAAGCGAAATTCAAAAGGCGGGCGGTGTAGATTTTTCAAAGCCGGTTTTGCTTGGATATACAGGACTTAGCGATATTCTTTTAAAAAAGTATATAGAAGACAGTACTGACTTATGGAAGGAAAGTGTCATAGAGCTTGACTATACCGTTATAGGCAGTGTTATAGGCACCCACGCAGGTCCGGGAGTAGTTGCTGTGGCATTTTTTAAAAAATAATTTTAAAATAAAATTGTTATCGTAATAATTCGGTAGCAATTTTATTTTTTTGTGTTATAATTATATTATTATAGTTGTTAAAAATGGAGGGGAAAACTTGACCGATTTGTGGAACTATTTAAAAACTGTAAATAAGCCTGTTGTTTTGTACGGAATGGGCAACGGAGCCGATAAAACTGTTGCACGCCTTCAGGCTGATGGTGTTAAGATTTCGGGAGTTTTTTCTTCCTCAGGCTTCAAAAAAAACAAAACCTATGCGGGGCATACCCTAAAAGATTACGAATCACTTAAAAATGAACTGGGGGATATGATAATTCTTGTATGCTTTGGCAGTCACTTATCCGAAGTTATTGATAATGTAAAAAAACTTGCAGATGAAAATGAGCTTTATATGCCCGATGTTCCCGTTGCGGGCGAAGTCATTTTTGATATTCAGTTTGCAAAAAATCATAAGGAGCAGCTTAAAAGCGTTTACGAAAAGCTTGCCGATTCTCATTCCAAAAAGGTTTTTGAAAACACAGTTATGTTTAAGCTTACCGGAAAGCCTGAATATCTGTTTGAAATTGAAACAAGCCGTGATGAGGTGTTTGACATTTTAAATCTTACAGATAACGAGGTGTTCTGGGATTTAGGTGCATATAACGGGGATACAGTTGCCGAATTTTCGAATAATGTAAAGACATATTCATCTATTGTAGCTGTTGAGCCTGATAAAAGAAATTTTAAAAAGCTTATGGAAAACACTTCTAAGCTGGGTGATATTCAGTGTATAAATGCGGCTATTTCCGATAAAAAAGGTATTCAGCTTATGTCGGCTAACCACGGAAGAGGAAACAGTACAGATAAAAATATGATTGAGATCGAAACAATAAGCTTAAAAGAAATTTCTGATATAGTCTTTCCAACGTATATAAAAATAGATATTGAAGGCAATGAAATCAAGGCAATTGACGGCGGTGATTCTGTTATAAAAAAGTGGGCGCCCAAAATGCATATTGCCTGTTATCATACGCCTTTTGACCTTTTTGAAATACCCCTTAAAATTTTAAATGAGGTGCCTGACTATAAGGTATATATGCGGCATCATCCTTGTTTTCCTGCTTGGGATATTAACTATATTTTTATTAAATAAAATCCCTCAAAAATACTTGTTAAAATTTTGACTTTTATTAAAAAACTACTTGTAAAATCAAAATTAAAGTAGTATAATTTGTTATTATAAAGAAGGTGGTTATAATAGAAAATAATTTTGTAGGAGCAATTATAGCCTTTTTAATTGGTTTGGCTATATCTGCTGTAAATTACGCTATTTCCAAATATGTACTTAAATATCATACTTCTAAATATCCGTTTTTGCAGCTTATCAGAACTCCTTTACAGGTCGGATATTTAGTTGTTTTATATTTTTGTGGGGATTTTACTCCATGGAGCACCATTTGGCTTCTTTTGGGCGGTGCTTTGGGAATAACTTTACCTATGTTGTTTTTTACCTATCATTTGGTAAAATTAAACGACTCTTTAAAGAAAAAGGAGGATGAGTTTGATGGGTGAGGGTTCTAAGATTATTTTCAGTATTTTTGGTATTCTTGATGTTACAGGCGAAGTTATAACAATGTGGATAATACTTTTGGTTTTAACCTTGCTATGCCTTATTGTTAAAAAGAATTTAAAGGAAAGACCGGGAAAATTCCAAAATATGATTGAAACCGGTGTCGAGTATTTGGATAACTTTTTTGAAGGTCTTTTAGGCAAAAAGAAATCGCGTCAGTATTTCACCTTTCTTGCGTCACTTTTTATCTTTATAATTTTTGCAAACTATTCGGGACTTTTCCCCGGCGTAGGTATTACAGATTATGTAAAGGCGCCTACTGCATCCCTTTCGGTAACAATGGGGCTTGGTGTTATTACCTTTGCGTTTTTACAGTTTGCAGGTCTAAGGTGCGGAACAAAGCACTATTTTAAGCGTTTTGTAAGTCCGATGTTTTTTATGCTTCCTTTGCTACTGTTGGACGAGTTTATTAAACCGGCTTCGCTGGCACTTCGTCTTTTTGGTAATGTTTTTGGTGAAGAAATGGTTACAGAGGAGCTTTACCATATTTTTCCAATAGGAATTCCCGTTGTTATGATGGTGCTATCGATTCTTTTTTGCGCACTTCAGGCAATGGTGTTTACAATGCTTACATCAATATATCTTGATGAGGCAACAGAATTAGAATAAATAAAAAGGAGTAATTTATTATGACATCATCTGCTATTATTGCTATTGCGGCAGCTATTGCTATCGCACTCAGTACACTCGGACCTGCTATTGCTCAGGGTATGACAGCCAAAAGTGCTATGGAAAGTATAGCCCGTCAGCCTGATGCCGCTAAGGACATCCGTTCTACACTTATTATATCGCTTGCCCTTATGGAGGCACTTACGATTTACGGTCTTCTTATAGCATTTATGCTTGTTGCTAAGGTATAAGGTGTTTTTATGACCATACAGTTATCAGTTACTGTCTGGACCGTTATATGCTTTGTTTTGTTAATGTTAATCCTTCATAATTTGCTTTTTAAGCCTGTTCTTGCCGTTATGGATAAGCGCAACAAAAGAATAGAGAATGCCAAAATCAAAAAAGCAGAGATTGAAAAAATTCAAAGCGAAAACGATTCTGTACTCAGTAAAAAGAAAAAAGCCTTTTTAGAAGCTCAACTCAAAAAATCTACGGAAGAAATTGAAGAAATCAGAGCAAACAGTAAATTGGCTACACAAAAAGCACAGGAGCAAAGGCTTCGTATGGTAGAGGAATACCACCTTAAGATCGATTCGGAGCAGAGCGAAATTCTTTCAGTTTTAGAGGCTCATTCCGTTTCGCTTGCTTCGTCGTTTGCAGATAGCTTAGTAAAGGGATAATACAATGGAAATACAGTATGTACTTATAAATTTTTTCCTTCTCGCTTTGCTTATTGTTCTGTTTTGCCGCAAATTTATTTTAAAGCTCTTCCGCTCCAGGCGTGAGAGGATTTGTCGTGAGCTGGATGAGGTTGAGCAGATTGAAAATGCTCTAATTCCCGAAATTACCGAGCCTTCTTTTGAAGAAATCCCGTCCAGTAATAACGGTGTTGCAGAAGAAAAGGCGATTGCAAAGGAAAAAATCTTACAAATCGAAGCATTTGGTCAACGTGAATGTCACGAAATACACCGCATAATGATTGAAAAAACAAAGGAATGTTTTTTTGATATTATGCAAAATAAGGTTGCAGAAATTTTTGCTTCCGAGCCGTATTTTAGTAAAATGCGTGCCAAAGAATCCGCTTTAATTGATGAAATTTTGGGTATGATAAAGCTTACTCCGGGTGATATGGCGTATTTAAAGCATCACGATGTTTTGTATGTTACTCTTACCTCGGCACATAAGCTTAGTGAGGATATTGTAAGTAGGGTAGATAGGGCTACTACCGAGCTTTTGAATTCAGTAGGTGGCAAAACATCTTTATGGGTCAAAGAGGATAGCGAACTTATAGGTGGATTGCGTCTTCGTATTGGTGATACTGTTTATGACGGCACCGTTTCCGAGGCTCTTTATCACTTTAAAAAGGGTATAAAAAGGGATACAATTGACACCGATGATGCCGCCAAAGAGGTTTTAGAAGAGTTTTACGAAAAAGCAAAAAATTTCATTGCCAAAATCAGTGTTTACCAGCTTGGTCGTGTTATGCAGATATCAGATGGTATTTGCTGGATGGATGGTCTTGCCGACATTATGTACGGTGAGGTTATTGAGTTTGAATGTGGTGAACGTGGTATGGTACTTGATATTCAACCCGACCGCATTGGCTGTGTAATTTTCGGTGAGTATGAGCATATAGAAAGCGGCAGTAGGGTGCGTCGTGTTGGCAGAATAGCATCTGTACCTGTTGGTGAGGCTTTGCTCGGTAGGGTAGTGGATGCCGTTGGTAATCCGATTGATGGAGAAGGTCATCTTTCGGTTAAAGACCGTCGTCCGATTGAATGTAATGCGCCTGCTATTTTAGACAGAGCGCCTGTTAAACGACCGATGCATACAGGTATAAAGGCTATTGATGCACTCGTGCCAATAGGTAGGGGACAGCGTGAGCTTATAATCGGAGACCGCCAGACTGGTAAAACTGCTATTGCTGTTGATACTATCATTAACCAGAATGGCAAAAATACCATTTGTATTTATGTTGCAATAGGTCAAAAGGAAACCACAGTTGCTGAAATTAAAGAAAAACTTCAAAAATACGGTGCAATGGATTATACTGTTATTGTTGCTGCAAATGCTTCGGGTTCTGCGGCGACACAGTATATTGCGCCCTTTGCAGGTACTGCAATGGCAGAGTACTTTATGTATTCCGGAAGGGATGTTTTGATAGTCTATGATGACCTTTCTAAGCATGCAGTAGCCTACCGTGAGCTTTCACTGCTTTTGCACCGTCCTTCGGGTCGTGAAGCTTATCCGGGTGATATTTTCTATTTACACTCCAGACTTTTAGAGCGCTCCGCCTGCCTTTCGGAGGAACTGGGCGGGGGTTCAATAACCGCACTTCCTATCATCGAAACTCTGGCGGGTGATATTTCGGCCTATATTCCCACTAATGTTATTTCCATTACAGACGGTCAGATTTTTCTTGAAAGTGAGCTCTTTAACGAGGGTCAACGCCCCGCTATAAATGTTGGACTTTCGGTTTCACGTGTTGGTGGTTCGGCTCAGACAAAGCTTATGAAGCAGATGGCAGCCAGCCTTCGTACAAATCTTGCACAATATCGTGAGCTTGCTGATTTTACTCAGCTTGGAACCGATATTGACGAATCCACCAAGCGCACACTTAACGCAGGCGCACGATTAATGGAAGCATTAAAGCAAAATCGCTATCATCCTTTGGAGGATTGGCAGCAAGCTCTTTTGCTTTTCGCCGTTTCAGAGGGATATGCAGAAACTGTGCCGCTTGAGAATATGGACGATTTTGAGAATGGCTTGTTTGAGTATTTCAAAGCCTTTTATATGCCTGTTGTGGAAAAGCTCAAAAGTGGTGCTAAGGCTGATGATGTTCTGCTTACGGAAATGCGTGAGGCGCTTAAAGTATTTCAGGAGAGGTTGTAATTATGCCTGCTATACAAAGTCTTAAAAAACAATTAAGGGGCATACTTTCAACCCAAAAGCTCACTAAAGCCATGAAAACTGTTTCAACGGTTAAGTTTTCAAAGCTTAATGGTATTTTTCGTGAATATTCCTATTACGGTAAAGCTGCGGAGGAGCTACTTAACAGTTTTGGTGCTGATTTTTTAAGCTCTGCCGAAATAAGCGATTCCTCTGCTCCTGCGGCTGTTGTAGTGATTGCTTCTAACAAGGGACTTTGCGGTAATTTTAATGCTGAGCTTTTGAATTTTGCCCTTGAAGAAATAAATAAAATTCATTCGCCTTACATTATTGCTTGTGGAAAAAAGACTGTTGCCTTTTTAAAAAACAAAAAAATACCAATAAAAAAAGAATATATTTATGATGATATTCCTTCATATGAGGCTGTCGCAACACTTTTGGAGGAATTGTTGCTGCTTCGAAAAAACGGCAAAATTTCAGACATTTACGTAGTTTATTCTAGGTACAAAAATATGATGCTTCAAAAACCGACCTGTGTAGATTTTTTTGAAGAATCTTCTTTAAAAAACGAAACTATGACTGTTTTTTTGCCGGATAAGCAAACAGTTATTCAAAAAATTGCCAAAAATGTGTTCAAAGCCAGACTATATGAGTTTGTTTTAGAGTCGGCAATCGGAGCTCAGGCATCAACCCTTATGACAATGCGTTCGGCTTATGAAACCGCAACGGAATATGCCGAAGGCTTAGAAAAAGAAATTAACCGCGTGCGTCAAAGTGCGGTTACGGCAGATGTTATTGAAACCTCTGCTGAGCGTGATGAAAAAGGAGGTAATAAATATGGCTAAAGGGTCAAAGGGAATGGTTCTTAGAATCACAGGTCCCGTTGTTGATATCCTGTTTGATCAGTTTGAATTACCCGATATTTTCCACGCAGTTACAATTGAGCATAACAATAAAAAATTTGTTTTAGAGGTTTCACAGCATTTGGGTAATGGTGAGGTCCGCACTATTTCAATGCATCCTACCGATGGACTTTCCCGCGGTATGACCGCAGTTGATACAGGTGCGCCTATTTCCATAAGTGTTGGTGAGCAGACTCTTGGTAGAATGGTAAATGTTATGGGTGAGCCAATTGATAATAAACCGCCTATTGAATCGGATAATAAATGGCCCATTCATCATCCTGCACCCCGTTTTTCGGATATTGTTGCCGCTGAGGAAATTTTAGAAACAGGAATAAAGGTTATTGACCTTATGACACCTTATGTTAAGGGTGGCAAAATTGGTCTGTTTGGTGGTGCGGGTGTTGGTAAAACCGTGCTTATAATGGAGCTTATACGCAATATAGCATTTGAGCATGACGGCTATTCAGTTTTTGCAGGCGTAGGGGAGCGTTCTCGTGAGGGTAATGACCTGTATAATGAAATGATGCAATCGGGAGTTTTAAATAAAACTGCACTTGTTTTTGGTCAGATGAATGAAACTGCCGGAGCTCGACTTCGTGTGCCGCTTGTAGGTCTTACAATGGCAGAGTATTTTCGTGAGCATTCCCATAAGGATTCGCTTCTTTTTATCGATAATATTTTTCGTTTTTCTCAGGCAGGCTCGGAGGTTTCTGCCCTTCTTGGCAGAATGCCCTCAGCCGTTGGGTATCAGCCAACACTCGCCAGTGAAATGGGTAAATTGCAGGAGAGAATTGTTTCAACAGGTAATGGCTCTATAACCTCTGTTCAGGCAGTTTACGTACCTGCCGATGACCTTACCGACCCCGCTCCTGCTACAACCTTCTCACATCTGGATGCCACAACAGTTTTGTCAAGAAAAATTGTTGAGCTTGGTATTTATCCGGCAGTTGACCCTCTTGAATCATCATCCCGTATGCTCACCCCTGATGTTGTTGGAGAGCGTCATTACAAGGTGGCAAAAGAGGTTCAGCGCATTCTGCAGAAGTACACCGAGCTTATGGATATTATTGCCATTCTTGGTATGGAAGAGCTTTCTGACGAGGATAAGGTAACCGTTAAACGTGCTCGTCGTGTTCAAAGATTTTTCAGTCAGCCATTTCACGTTGCCGAGGGCTTTACCGGCTATAAGGGTGCCTATGTACCGCTTGAAAAGACCATTTCGGGTGTTGAGGAAATTCTTGCGGGTAAATGTGACGATATTCCCGAGCAATGCTTTTTAATGTGTGGCACCATTGACGAGGTTTATGAAAAGGCTAAAATGCAGGGTGACTCAATATGAAAAAACTCTGCCTTGAAATAATTACCCCAAGCGGTGTGGCTATTAAAACAGAATGCACCTCTGTTAGGTTTAACCTTAGTGATGATTTAAAGGGAATGCACGGTGGTAGCTATGGTGTAAGAATTGGGCATACAGATTCAATATTTGCTCTTGAAAAAGGTCCCGTTAATGTTTTTGAGGATGAAGCTCTCGCCTTGAGCGGTGAGTGCGGCGATGGCTTTGCCACAGTTAAAAATAACCAGGTTAAACTGGTTGTAGAAAGCTTTTTAAAATACTAAAAATATACAGTAAAAAAGCCTTCTGTAGTTTTTGTGTACTACAGAAGGTTATTTTATTTATTTAATATTAAAGTTTTTTGTTATTTTATCATCGCTTAAGCTTATAAGCTCGCTGCATTCAACCTCTATGGGTGTTTCGTTGTCGTTTAGGTAGTAAGCAACCTCAACTTCAACCGAAGCACCTTTTTTAATGTTTTTGGATTGATTGTCCGATGAATATTTGGCGCTTTCGGCGGCTGTATAGCATTTGTTAAGACCAACTCCATCTTGATACACCTTATCGTCAATAGCTATGGTGAAGGAGGTGCTATCGTCCGAATTGTTTTTGAAGTTATAGTTTACAATAACAATGTTTTTACCTTCATAATCCTCAGCGAGGCGGCAGCTCTTTATATTTACCTCATATTCGCCTAGGGTTTTATCTGTGGTTTCGTTTTTGGTGGCTGATTCATTGCTTGATGAACCCATATCAGACTTAACATCTGACATCATTGATGACATTTCTTCCTTTGCATCATTCATACATCCCACAAATGTGGTTAAAATAAAAGCAAAAGTCAAGCACAAATAGATTATTTTTTTCATAAAAACACTCCTTTGCAATTATTTTTAACAAAGGAGCTGCAAATTATACAATTTTTCTTTTATCGGCGTTACCTACACCAATTATTCCGCCTATTGCACCTGAGGTTACAAAAATTAAAAGCCTGATTAAGGTTGATGCGCCGGGTGCAGAGCCGAAAGCTGCTACACCAATAAGTGTAAACAAAATGAATAATAAAAAGCCGCATATTGCACCGATTATAAGACCGTTTTTTGTTAACCTTTTCGCTGCAAAAAATCCCGATAAAAAGCTGCCAATTGCTACCGAAATGGATGAAACAACCGTTGCTGAGGCGGTTGGCAAAAGGTTAAAGGACATTAAAAGTGCAAAAAGAATAAAGGTAATTGCAATAACAACCATTCCAATAATCAGACCGCTTATTATTGGTTTTAATGAAGCCTCAAGAAAAGAGGGGGTATCGCTGTATTTTCCTTTCATAAAAAATCCTCCAAAACAATATTACTGATACAGTATATTGCCTTGAAGGAAATTTTATTACTTAGTTATTTATCGTCGGTTTCATCGTGAACGGTGAAGTTGGTCTGAACGGCGGAGCGAATGATTTTCTGCTTGCTTCTGTCAACAACTGATTCAATAACAATAGAATCATCCTTAACCGAAATTACACGACCGTAAAAACCGCCGATTGTCATAATTTCATCACCGGGCTGAAGATTGTCACGCATTTTGGCTTCTTCTTTTTGTTTTTTCTTCTGGGGTCTTATCATAAAGAACCAAAGAACAACAAACATTAAAACCATCATAATAATGGGCATAAAAGCTTCGAATCCTGTTGCGGTAGGTTGGGTCGCCAAAGTAATCAAATTCATATTTTTACCTCCTATAGTTTTTTGAAATTTTCATACCTAAACATTATAACTTGTATTGCATTATTTTGCAAGAGTTATTTTATATTCTTCTGCCATATTTTACAGTTTTTTCATTTTTAAAGGCTTCAAAGCGATTTTCTTCCAGCGCTTGACGTATATTTTCCATAAGTTTATTGTAAAAATGAAGATTATGAATAACCGATAAACGATGGTATAAAAGCTCACCACTTTTAAGAAGATGCCTTAAATATGCCCTCGAATGATTTTTACAGGTAGGGCAGTCACAGGTTGGGTCAATGGGGTCTAAATCTGCTTTATACTTTTCGTTGTTAAGATTGATAATGCCTTCCTCGGTAAAGAGGTGACCGTGACGGGCGTTGCGGCTGGGCATAACGCAGTCAAAAAGGTCAACCCCGCGGGAAACACCCTCAATAATATTTACGGGAGTACCAACACCCATTAAATAGCGTATCTTTTCCTTTGGCATAAAGGGTTCAACCGAATCAATAATGCGGTACATATCCTCGGCGGGCTCACCAACGGCAAGTCCACCTATAGCATAACCGTCTAAATCTAAATCGGCAATTGACTTCATATGCTCAATTCTGAGGTCGTCAAAGGTGCATCCTTGGTTTATACCAAATAACAGTTGATTTTTGTTAACGGTGTCATCAAGCTGATTAAGTCTTGCCATTTCCTTTTTGCATCTCTCAAGCCAACGAGTGGTGCGTTTACAGGACTCTTTTGAATAGCTATATTCAGCAGGATTTTCCACACATTCATCAAAAGCCATGGCAATGGTAGAGCCTAGGTTTGACTGAATCTGCATACTTTCCTCGGGACCCATAAAAATTCTTTTACCGTCAATATGGGATTGAAAGGTAACACCCTCTTCGGTTATATTACGGAGTGCCGCTAAAGAAAACACTTGAAATCCGCCGCTGTCGGTAAGGATTGGACCCTGCCAGCCGGTGAATTTGTGTAGTCCGCCTAAATCGTGAATAAGTCGGTCACCGGGGCGCAGATGTAAATGATATGTGTTAGAAAGCATTACCTGACAGCGAACTTCATTTTTAAGGTCAATAGCTGAAACGCCGCCTTTAATTGCCGCCGCTGTAGCAACATTCATAAAGGCGGGGGTTTTAAAGGTGCCGTGAACGGTATGAAATTTGCCAAGTCTTGCCTTGTTTTCGGTTTTAATAAGCTTATACATAAAAAACTCCTTGTAAAAATTGCTCTATTTACTATACCATAAACGAGGCAATTTTACAAGGAGTTAATTTATATTATTTTTCATAAAAAGAAGTGTAGCATAATTGGTATTGTAGCCATAGAAAATGCGGTGGAGATAAGCGCCAGCGCCGCACCTGTTTCGCAGTCCTCATCAACAAGCTTGGGAAACACCACAGTATTAAGTCCGCAGGGCATAGAGTATACAATAAGGGCGGGCATTATAACATTTTCTAAATTCAGCAGCTTTAAAATAACCACCGCAACTGCGGGAATAACCACAAGTCGCATAATGCTAAC